>JAFLVC010000001.1 GCA_022508505.1 Clostridiales bacterium
CCCCATCGTCAATACCTGCTTCAATCATGCTGTCGCCGTTGGCTTTGAGGAAGAAGAAATCGCCGCGCCCGACAAGCTCTATGGGCAATCTGACATACGACTCGACATTCTCTTCTTCAGTGAGAAGTATTCCGCAAGATATGCTGCCGAGAATGGGAACAGTTACGCTTTCCGGTTTGATCTTTGACATCATTGCCGTAACGATTCTGCCATTGTCGTATTCGAGCATCCCCTTCTCGTTCATCTCTCGCAAATACCGAGCTATACTGTTATGACTCAACGGCAAAATATCTGCCAATTCTCTCGTGGACGGCGCTCGACCGCTCCGCGAATAGAAGGAATCTATCTCAGACTTTATACTTTCCATCAAGCTCTCGTCTTTAGTGCGCATAACCGCTCCCGCAATTTTCTATATGTTACAGCTTGTAACATATACGTATTATACTATTTGTTTGAGAGGTTGTCAAGCCCTTTTTTGAAAAAATATTTATTTTCTTAATTATCGCCGATTTCGTGTTACAAATCTTTTAATCTTTATTGTTGATATTTCACGACAATCGTGCTATAATGCTTATGCGACTTCATATGTATTAAACTCCTAATTTCTCCCCCCAGAGGGATTAGTCTACATTTTTACGTGGTAAACAGTAAAAACACATCGGTAGTAATACCTGTTCCGAACTGTTTTCCACAAGAAAGGAGTTTATATGGAGTCGCAACCATGGAACGGTATTCTACGGGGTGCCGTTCCTTCGGGGCGGCACTTCTTTTTATAGCGGAAATTGCATGCTCCTACTTCGAATAAAACCCGTCTTAGGATATACTCATGCAAAACTGTGAAGCCGATGAACAACTGCAAGAAAAAATGATTAAAGCGCTATGTTGTATGCAGGCGCAAATCTTAATGAACTCATACGTGTCCGAGAATGTAGTATTTAAGCAAATCCAATCAAATGAACAACTGCCGTTTTATTCTTACATAAAGGATTTAGATTTACAGTCAATAGTCCGTTACATAGATATAGACCAAATGGACGGTCCGATGATAGAACAAGGTCGAATAAAAGATTTAGCATACGACGATATATGCTTTGAACTCTACAGAGATAAAATAGACCTCATGTTCTATGAAGCGCCCAAATACAGCGATAGCGATACAAATTATGCGGATGATATTTATCACTATAAGCATGGGCTATATGAATACTTGAAAGAACTATATACCATCTTTCGTAATATTGTTGAAGTTGAAGTAACACCAGACTTCTTCAGCACTATTCCCGATATTACCGATAAAGACGAGCGGCGCCTCTATTATGACAAAGCCACAAAGTTTGTTACGACAATCAAACTGAAGCATTTACGACAAGGGTGCTGTGTCAATCGCTATGTCAAAGACTTTACGTTAATGTCCCCGTTCATACAACGGTTACTCAAAGAACATAAAGGACGATATATTCTCACAAACAATAACACAGACAGCTTAGACTATAAGTTAGCACTACTCTCCTGCTTCCGGTTTCACAATGAATACAACGCTAAGCTATTTGAACTAAAAGCGTTAAGGTGGGAAGAATTAAAATTTTCAAAATAAACGCCGAAGCGAGCGCTCGAAAGTCGGGTGCTCGCTTCGGCAATATATGGGAGAATGATGAGAAACTGTGTTTTGTCGGCGTTATTAGGCTATACCGTTTACGCTACGCCGAAAGCCTTGTCGTATTCGGCCTGTTTTTCCTTCTTGTTGTCTATGGCCTTGCCGGCGTCCTCGAGCGCCTTCGCGATGCTCTCGGTGAGCTTCGCCTTCTCTTCCGCGCTCTCGGCCTTTTCTTTCTTCTCAATCAGCGCGAAGTACTGCATTGCTCTGCCGCTCGCCTGCGCCGATGCTATTGCAAGCTCCTTCTCCGCGGTCGACTTGTTGGCGCGGTCCTGAGCCGCTTCCCACTTCGCCTTCGCGGACTTGATCTTTTCGGGATCGGCGACATTTATATCGGCAATCAGGTTGTCGTACTTTTTCTTAGCCTTCTTCGCTACAGCTACGTTGTTGGGGAAGATTATCATGAACACGAAGAAGAATACCACCATCGACACGCCGCCCGTAAGAACCGTCTTTAACAGTCCGTTGACGAGCGAGGGAACTCCCCAGTAGATAAGGAACGGGTTGCATATTCCCCATATCGCGTTTGTCGCCACCGACACGAGCACCCAGCCTATGAAGTACCACATTGCCTGCCACCACGGGTTTCCGTGCGAGCGGTATGTAATATTCCTCTGCAACGGGAAGTTGATGCACTGCGCGGTAAACACCGCTATCTCAAAGCATATGAACGTCGCCCAACCTTCGGCGTCGCCGAATATAGTGAAAGAATTTCCGCCTGCCGCCGGTATAGCCACCATAGGCCAGCCTACCTCTCCCGTCTTGGGCAAGAACTGCGGGATAACCGCCATTACTATAAACTGCCATATCGTGACGCCCATGGAGAACACCACGAAGAAGAACACCATGTAAATAAGATCGGCAAGCTTTTTGTGATTGTCGCGGAATCTGTACCAGGCGCCAAGCCACTTGCGGTACAGCTTTTGGAAGCACCTGACAAATCCGTTATTTGACAGCGGCTTGATCTGCGCGCGCAAATCGTCGTCGGTGTACTGTGTAGTGGTGGCGGGCTCTTCCGGAACGACGGTTGCCTCGCTCACCTCAACCGATTCATTGTTTAATTCGACTTTCTCGTCGCTCATTGATTGCACTCCTATGACTTTTGTTTTTCTCCGTCCTTTTGATAAGAACGCCCACGGCGACCGCAGGCGTTCTTACACAAAAAGGAGGAAGTGATGAAGAAAGCTAATTTATGCCGTCGCCTTTTTCTTCGCCGTCGTCTGTCTGCGTTACTTCGAGCTGCTCGCCGCCCTGCTCCGCTCCGTCGGCGGGAGCCGTTTCGGGCTGCAAGCCGTCGGCGTCAATGTCGATGACTTCCGCGCCGTCCGTCTGCACGCTTTCGTTGATTTCGACGCCAGAGACATTTTCCCCGCCGTCGACGCCTTGCGTGGCAGCGGCTGCCTTAAACGCCTTGCGCCTCTTGATGTACTTGCGGATAGCGAAGAAGCCCCACACGGCCATACCTACGGGAATGACGCAATCCAGAACGATGATGAGTATCTGCCACCACGGCATCGTGTAGCCGTTGACGTCGCCGTTCATGTAGTTGGAGTTTGCGACGGTGTAGAGAATGTTCTTGGCGTTCCGCGTGAGGACGATCATGTCCGCGGTATCTCCTTCGTCCGCCCAGAGCTTGGTTCCGGTGAGAGCGATGAGGTTGAGGTCGCCGCCCGCATACGCCATCTGACGGGTATTCATATAGTCGATGGTGTTGAAGTCGGTAATGACCATACCCTTAAAGCCCCACTCCTCGCGCAGAATCTGCGTAAGCAAGCGGTAGTCGCCGCCCGTCCAGCGCGTGCCGATACGGTTGAACGAAGACATCATCGCACGCGTACCGCCTTCCTTGACTGCAAGCTCAAACGGCCTCAGGAATATCTCGCGCATTGCCTGCTCGGTTACCCAAGAGCAGTCGCCGCCGATAGAGCGGTGCGTTTCCTGCTCGTTGAGCGCGAAGTGCTTGACATAGCAATACACGCCCTTGCTCTGGCAGCCTTTGATTTCCGCCGCCGCCATCTTGCCGTTGAGAACGCCGTCCTCGGAGAAATACTCGAAGTTTCTGCCGCCGAACGCGCTTCTGTGAATGTTGACGCCGGGAGCGTACCAGCCCGTATAAGGCAAGCCGTTACCCTCGCCCTCGGTCGCGCCGATAAGGCCTTCGTTGCCGACCATCTTGCCGAGCTCTTCGATAAGCTCGACGTTCCAGGTGGACGACATGACGGTCTCGCTGCAATAGTGGCAAGTGCCGTAGTAGGTACCGTCTTGGCTCATAAAGTTGGTAAAGCCGGCAGGGCCGTCGGTGTCGTTGGTCGGCGCCTTTTTAATGGAGTCAATACGCGCAGTCTGGAACCCGCCCGCGTCGCAAAGCTTTATAAGGTCTTCGACGCTGCACTGCTCGAGAAGGTCATACCAAATGGGGTTGTCGTAATCGGCGAAGTATTTGCCGTTTTCGTCCTTTTCGAGCACCGAGCGGAAAGTCAGCCCGTGGTCGACATCGAACCACGGCATTTCCATTTCGTAGTACTCGTCGACATGAGGGTTGTTGTGCGTAGTGTCCTTGAGCGCCTTGATGAAGTCGGAATCGACTGACCTCTCTTCAGCCGTAGGCGCCGTCGGCCATGTTCCTTCCCAATCGGCGCGAGACAAAACTGTGGAAAGCTGTTCGTCCGAATTGAAGTACTGCTCTTGGTCGGTATAGAGGTTTTCCACCTTGACATCGGGGTTGACGGTGGAGTACTCATACCTTATGTTTCCGCTCTTGAACGGAATTGTGAACGCCTTATCGTGAGCGTTTTTGCTTACATACAGTGCGTAGTTGTCGCCGGCGTCGAGCTCGTAGCCTTTATAAAGGTTTCCGTTTCTGTCCTTATAATCGTAGGACGCGAGATAGTACGGATCGAAGGTCAGCGTTACGACCTTGCTGTCGCCCGGCTGAATGAGCGGCGTCTTGGCAAAATCGAGCAAAACCTCTTCGGGCTTTTCGATGCCGCCCGTCGTGTACGGCGCGTGCCCGTAAAGCTGAACTACATCCTTGCCCGCGACAGAGCCGTTGTTGGTAACTCTTACGCTTACGGTATACTTGCCGTCCTTGGAAATCGTCACATTTTCGATAGAGCTCTTGTCCTCAATCGTCCAAGTGAAGTCGGTGTACGAAAGCCCGTAGCCGAAAGGATAGACAACATTCTTTTTGTACCAATCCTCGCCGTCGGTTACGCCGCGCGTTTCGTAGTACTTGTAGCCGACATAGACGCCCTCCTCGTAATCGACAAAGTAGAACAGCTGCAAAGCATTACCGAGATTGTACTGGTCGCCGCCCTGCACCTTTTTGTTCATGTTGCCGGTGATGAGGTTGTCGCCGAAATTGTTCCATGTCGGGTCCTTTTTGAGGTCGGCGGCATATGTGTCGACCGTCCTTCCCGAAGGATTGACATTGCCGTTGAGAACGCTGCCGAGCGCCATGACGCCCGAACCGCCGGGGAAGCCCATCCAAAGCGCCGCGTCAATCTTTTCCTGATAGGCATAGTATGCCGGATCGGTCAAGAAGCCGAGCTCCATTTGCGAGCCCGTGTTCAGAACGACTATGACCTTTTTGAAATCGCCGTTACACACGGCCGCCAAAAGGTCGGTTTCGTTTTGGTCGAGCTGCAAATAGTGGTCGGTCGCTTGACGCGCACCGGTTGCCCCTTTCATGGAGCGAGGAAGGTCGAAGCCCTCACCGCCCACGCGCGAGAACACCACGATTGCCGCGTCGTTGTAGGAAGCATAGCTCTTTTTGACGGCGCTGTCGTACTTGCTCTGCGGAGTTTCGCCCGTAGAAAGCACGACGGTGTCGCCGCTGTCGAGGTCGTCGCCGCTCTGCTTGCGCTTTGCGCCCGAACGACTGCTGTTCTTGTAAAACTTTTGAAGCTCGGGATTGGTTTCGTAGCCCGCTTTTTTCAAGCTGTCGTAAATGGTCTTTGCTTTGCTCGAATCGCTCCCGCCAGAGCCCGAGCCGCCGTAAACGAGGTCTACGGAGTTTTTGCCGAACACGCTGACGCGCGGCTTTTGGGAAGCCTTGTCCTGCTTGCTTTCGGGTGTGCGCAAAGGCAGGGCGTTATTCTCGTTCTTCAAAAGAACGATGCCCTCTTCGCAAACCTCTGTGTTCAAGTCGTTTGCGGCCTTGAGAACGTCGTCTTTGCTCTCGTAATCGGCAATATATGACGCGTCTTTTCTGAGGCTGTAATCCGCCTTCGGCCCGCCGAGAACAATGCAGATAATGTCGTAAAATGTGCTCATGGTGAGTACGCTTACAACGATAAGCAATACTACAAAAAATGTCGTTACCGAGCCCCAGACTATGACGCCTGCCTTTTTGACGCCCTTTTTCTTGTCTTTCTTCATGGAAAGCTCCTTACCACTCTACGGGCAAACCGTAGTTGGCGTCCCAAAAGAGCACTGCCGTAGTCGTAATCTTTATGCAGTCGATCATAGGCGCGGTCGCGGCATAGGTGCTGGCGTCGCCCATGGGCCGGCGCGAGTTGTTGACCTTCAAAACGATGAGGTTTGCACCTGCTTTGAGATTAACGCCCTCGATGGTGATTGCATCTGAGAACTTGTTGTTGTTCTGGAGAGAAACATTAGTGTAAGAGAGAGCGGTATCGTTGACAACCACTTGGAACTCGGTCGAGTTAAAGCTGATATTGTCCATCTCTGCGCCGAGCGAAAGCACGAGCTTTGCATCGTCTACCGCAACGTCGCTTGCAATGTAGAATTCGAGCGAATTGCCGTTCTGATACATATACGAAACCGCCTTGCCGTTGCTTGCCGAGGAGTTCATAATGACCATGCTACCCTCTTGCGCCGAGCCCGAGAATCCGGGGCCGGTCTTGCCGGTGAGGTCGGTGTTTTCAGCCTCGAAGGTGTAAGTCGAGCTGCCCGACTTTGTCTTCGTCCACTTGGCGCAAATTTTGGTATCCGCAGCAACAGGCGCGGTCATGACATATTCGGCGTCGCCCGCCTCGTTGTACCAGCCGTCAAAGCTGTATTCTTTTCTGGTCGGAGTAATGCCGAGCGCCTTAGCCGTTTCACCGCTCGCTACGATTTGCGTGTAGGACGAGGGCTTTATGCCGTAGTAGTTGAGATCGTAAGTAACCTCGTAATAGGTTGTGCCGTTCTCCTTCCATGCCGCATAAATCGTCGTGTCTGCAAGCACGGGAAGATTGAAGTCGTAAGGAATTGTGCAATCCTTGTTGGCGTACCACGCATAGAAGGTGTGTCCGTCTCTTGTTGGATCGGTCGGCTTCTTCGCGGCATTGCCCTTTACGATATCCTGCGTCGTGGGCGACGAACCTTCGTAGTTGTAATCGTAGGTAAGCTTAAAGCCCTGATTTTGTACCGAGATGCTAAACCTCGCACGAGCTTTTTTGTAAGTGACGGTTATTGTCTTGTTGCCTGTTCTGCTCATGTCGGGCTGGGAAAGTTCCACTCCATTTGCCGTAAGCGCAACCTTGCCGGTTGTCTTGTCCGAATATGTTACGGTGAGCTCGCCGCCCTCTGCGGAGAACTCCTCGCCGACATAGTATTGCGTCTTGGTGGGCAGAGTGGTTACTTCGATTTTGGAAACCGCCTTGTCGCCGTCGCCGCCGGATCCGTCGCCGCAAGCGACAAACGCCGTGCCGCACGTTGCGATCATTAGTAAGGAAAGAATGAGTACGAGTAATTTCTTTTTCATTTTTATTCTCCTTGATGATAAATAGTATTTCGGTTGCGGCGCTTACGCCGCAACCGAATACAAGTCTGTGTGTTTACGATTAAGCAACCGTGATAGTGAAGCTCTGCGTGAAGGTCTGCGTGAAGTTGACTCTGACAAAGCCCATGTACACATAGAGCGCCGCCGCATTGGCAGTAACGTTAAATATGTAAGTTCCTGCCGAAGCGATGCTGCCGCTGAGCGTGCCGTCCGCATTCAGCGTAAGGCCTTCGGGAAGGTTCTCGCTCGTGTAGGTTATCGCGGTGCAGTCTCCGGTAACGGTGCCGATGAGCATTCCGGGCATACCGATGCCTGCGCCGATGTCAACGTTATCCTTCCAGATAGTTTCGCCGACTTTGAAGGCTGTCGTAGTGAAGCTTCCGTTAACTGCCGCGCCCGCAGTCGCATTCAGCGAGCCGCTGTACGAGATGCTGTCCTTAACTACAACCTTAACATTGAATGTCTTTGAAATCCACCCGTCTACGAGCATGGAAACCTTTATGTTATATTCGTTTGACTCGTGGAATACGCCTGAAATGACTCCTTCAGGGCTGAGAGAAACCTCTTCGGGAAGCTCGCCTTCTACAACTTTCACATCGGAGAATGCGACGCAGTTGAATGTTTCGGGTGTGACGAGGAATGTGTTTACCATACCACCGTTAAACTCGACAGTCTGATCGGTTACGGTCGTGCCGTTGTCAATGCCGTTGGAGTTTGCCGTAGCATACAGGTTGTGGAGAGCTGCTTGACGGACGATATACCACTGCGTGGGAGATGCCGTACCGTCAATCTTGACCATGTTAGCACCCGCATCGTAAACGCCTACTTCGAGATCGTTTGCCCTTGCCTCGGGACGGGACGCCGTGGGCGTGCCTGCGCCGAGAGGCGTATCGATGCCTGCGCGAAGCATCATGTCCATATCGGGATGTCCGCCACCTGCGACCGAGTCGGTGATATTCATGCCCTTAAAGTCCCATTCCCCACGGAGAATGCCGTTGTAAAGAGCATAGCTGTTGTAAACTCTGCGGTTGCCTATTCTGTTGCCGCCGCCCATCGTGCCAAGCGAACGACCTTGCTTCAATGCGATTTCATACGGTTTGAGATAGATCTCGCGAATTGCCTGCTCGGTTGCGTATGTGCAGATGCCGCCACGGTCGGTTTCTTGGTCATTAAGGAACATATGTTTAAGGAAACAAACGGTTCCCTTGGAGGTCGCGCCGCGAATGACCGCAGCAACGATTTTTCCGCCGAGCACGCCGTCCTCGGAGTAGTACTCGAAGTTACGGCCGCCGAGCGCCGAACGGTGCGTGTTGCACGCAGGACCGTACCAGCCGGGGGTGTTGGTGAGAAGCGACTCGTTGCCAACCATAACACCCTGCTCTTCGGCGAGCTCGTCGTTCCAAGTGGAAGCGATGAGAACTGCGCCCACCCAGAAGGTGCCCATGCCGTTTGCGGTTTCGGCTATCATTGCGGCCTCTTCTTCCGAGACTTTGCCGTAGTAGTTTTTTCCCTGATTATTGCCGTACCAAGCCAATTGGCTGGGGCCGTCTATGTCGAGCTGGAAGGGCATGTTGACGGACATGACCGAAGGTCTGCCGTACGAACCCTGCGAAGCGAGCTGGCAAAGCTCTTCCCAAGTGAGCTGGTTCATAAACTCTTCCCACTTCTTGCTGCCGTCATCGGTACCCTGAACGAGCGTGCCGTTCTTGACAGTGAAGTTGGTGTAATCAACGCCGGACATTTCGCCGATTTTGATTTTAACGTCGCTGTAATCTTCGCTGTGGCTTGCCGCCTGCTTCCAGCCGGAAGGCACGGAGTTGATGTTCCAAAGCGGATTGTCCGCGTCGTCGGTGACGGGACTGTAAGTGTCGTACGCCGTCATCATGTCGACCCACGCCTGGTTGACCGTCCTGTCTTCCTTGGTAGCGGGTTCGGGCTGCTTAAGTCCGTCCGCGCGGGAAATCAAGTGGTTTATGAGCGACTCGTTAGTCGTGTTGTACTCCGCATAGTCGCCGTCCGTCTGGCTGAATACAGCGGTGATTTCCTTGCCTGTATCGAGGTCGGTCTCGCTCTTGATCGTCTTGTCGACCGTTCTCTTTACGGAGAGCACGGGCGTATGCGAATCGCGCGCGGCGATAATCTCGTAGTTGCCCGACTCGATCTCGTAGCCGTAGAAGTCGTTGCCGTTTTTGTCGCTCCAGTCAAAGGACGCCATATCCTGCGCCGCAAACTTGAGCGTGAGCGTCTCGCTCTGCCCGGGCTTCAAGAGCTTGGTCTTGCCGTAAGTGACAAGCACTCTTTCCGCTTTTTCGATGCCGCCCTTCTTGTACGGCTGCTTGACATAGATTTGAACGACATCCTTGCCGGTCATATCGCCGGTATTTGTAACCTTGACCTTCATGGTGACGGTCTGGTTCGCCGCGGAAATCTTGGCCGAGGGAGCGACGTCGTTTCCGAGCTCCCACTTGAACGTCGTGTAAGAGAGGCCGTGTCCAAAAGGATATACGACATTCTCGGCGTACCATTCGTCGCCCGTGCCTTTCTTCGCCGCATTCATATCGGCGGCGACCGTCTCGTAGTAACGGTAGCCGACATAGATATCCTCGCGGTATTCGACGCTGTGATATCTCGTCTTGCTGTCGCCGTTATAGAAATAGTTGTCGTACCCTTCGCCGTTCTGCGACATATCGCCGAAGTTGGTATAGGAAGGATCCTTGGTTATGTCCGCCGACCAGAGGTCTACCGTGTGGCCGGAGGGGTTGACGGTACCGTTCAAAATCTCGCCGATAGCTGCCGCGCCGTCGTTACCGACATGACCGACATAAAGTATGGCGTCGACGCCGAGGTTGTCCGCCGTCTTGGGAGCATTGAGCTCGCCGAGCTCGATGACGTTACCGGTGTTGACGAGAACGATGACCTTTTTGAAGTTGGCCTTTGCGTGCTTTACGAGCGCAATCTCGTCCTCGGTAAGCTGCAATACGTGATAGTCCTCGTGCGCAATCTCGTCAAGGCCTTCCGCGCCCGAACGAGAGAATGTGATGATCGCCGCGTCGCCGTACGAACGGTATGTTTTTGTGATCATGTCGTTGTAGTAGCTTAGAGGAAGCTCGTGCGTGAGCGTCTGCGAGCTGCCGCTTCCGGGCGAGAATTCTTCATAACTCATATCGCCGATGTTGGTTTTGTACAAATCCAACACCTTTTCGTTGAGCTTAAATCCCGCCGCCTTCATGCTGCCCTCGAGCGTGGTGGGATCTATTTTGTAGGAATTGGGAGCCTTGTTGCTCGAATCGCCGGGGTTACCGTTACCCGAACCGCCGCCGCCCGTCTGGATGTCGACCGACTTCACGCCCAGAAGCGTTACATAACGCTCGTCTCTCGTCAAGGGGAGTGCGCCGTTCTCGTTTTTGAGAAGAACCATGCCCTCCTCCGCGAGACGGACGTTGATGTCCCTGCCTGCTTCGTGCGCGTCATCAAGCGTGTTGTAGTCGGCATAGAACTTGCCCTTTTCTTCGGTGTAACCCGAAGTTACGTCGGTCGTAGACACAGTGCCTTCCGTGAGGTAGTTGCCACCGCCGTTGCCTCCGGTCGAACTGCCGCCGGCACCGCCGCAAGCCGTCAACGCCATGACGCCGCAAAGCATCAGAGAGGTTAGAGCTAACCTTTTTTTGCCTTTTTTCACAATCATTCCTCCTATGATTTTTGTTTACTTGGCATCATGATAACCATTAAATATATTGTTTGACAAGACACAGTTCAAATTTGACAGCTATTTACGCATACTTTGCACAAAAAACGCTTCCGAGTAAAGTCTCGGAAGCGTCCGTGGTAATATTGTACTGGCTCTATTTATTGCGGAAACACAAGCTTTAATGAAAACACGTCGTCGTATGTTTCTGCGGACAGCGTGCCGCCGTACTTTTCCGCAATGCTCTTCATGCTTTTAATGCCAAGTCCGTGCATCCTCTTGTCCTTATCCGTTTGAGGAAGCCCTCCCGAGAACTTGATCTCGCGCTCGAAAAAGTTTTCGAAGATTACGGCAAACTCTTTTTCGGCGGCGGTTTGGCTGACGCTTATTATGCGCTTTTCGGGCGGGAGATCTTGCACGCAGTCGATGGCGTTATCTATCGCATTCGCAAACAGCGAGTACAGCTCAAACTTAGGGATAAATCCCAATCTCTTCCCGTCTATCATGCAATTAAACCGTATCTGTTTTTGCATACATAAAAGATATTTGGAAGTGAACAATGTGTCCAGCGCGTCGTTCCCCGTCTTGAACTCGGCGTCGCAGGTGTTTATTTCCTTCAACACCTCTTGCTTTTCGTCTTCCGTCCCTATCGCCGAAATGAAATGCTTAATGTCGTGCAAGCGCGTGTTGAGCGCCCGCACGCTCTCGGACTCTTCCTCGTACTGCTTTCTGCGCTCCTCCAAAATGAAGTCGAGTAGCTCGTTCTCTTCCGTCATAGATTGGAGATAGTTGGAGCTGAAGCTGAGCAAGAAAGCAATGAACGCGATGATAGACGTGGACAAATAGACGTAAACCAGCGAACCTATCCCCGCCATACTGTCGATTCCGTTCATATCGAATATAATAATCGCGCTGTTTGCGTAAGATATTCCGAACGTATTATAAACAATCGATACGGCTACGACAAATAGCGACGCCACAAGCTGCATTCTTCTGTGAATGCGTGGCCGCATATTAGCAAGCTTTCTTCGAATATACCCGAAATAAAATGCGGCATAAATGCCGGCCGAAAGCAACAGATTAAGCGCAAGTCCCCATCCGTAAGGCAAAGACGGAACGGCGAGCGCAATCAAATCCCATACGCGCGCCCCAATGTGCTGCATACAATAGCCGGCAACGGCAAAAAACACCGCTTCCCATGCCGATATGGCAAAACAGCAATATCCCATAACGCCGGAAAGTACAAATACAGTCAAAAATTTCAGCGATTGGAGGAAGATGTCAATCTCATAATACGGGGTGAAAGAAAAGTACGCCGTAAATGCCAGATAGACGGCAAAGATGACAAAAATCGAAAGCGACAACCGCACTGCATAACGCTTCCTCTTGGGCGAAAAGCCTGCAATCATCAAAACTGCGATTATTACCGTTATGCAATATGCAACCGCACTTAGAAAATCCTGTAAAGTGCTCGTCCCTGACATAATCGCGGCGCTTAATTTTCCGTTCATCAAGTACTCCACACGCCCTTTTCGTTAAATGACGGATTTATCGCTTTGAGCCCCGACAAAAACTCCTTTTTATAACCGCGCGTCATAAAAACCGCAGACTTGCCGACCGTCACTTGATTGCCCACTATTTCTTTGATATGGTTTACATTGACCAGCGTGGAAACACTGCACCTTAAAAAGCCGCATGCGGACAGCTCCGACACCAGCTCCTTCATCGTCTTGGTGTAGGAAGAAAACTCGCCCTCGGCTGTATTGTAATTCAACTGGTGCCCTCTCGATTCCACAAAATAAATGTCTTGAACGCCGACCTTTTTGAACCCGCCTTTTACGAACAGGTTGATATATTCTTCCGTCTTTTTGGAAAGCCCGCGGCAAACCCTATCCATTCTCAGTTTTAAGTCATAATACTCAAAAGGTTTTACAATATAATCGACGGCATTGACGCTGTATCCTTCTATCGCGAACTGTGCCATGGACGTGATAAAAATGAGCGCAACCCCGCCGTCCTTCTCGCGCAGCATATGCGCCGCTTTCATGCCGTCCATGCCTTTTAAGTTGATGTCCATAAAGACAATGTCGTACTGCGGCTTATAATTTTCCAAAAAAGCCTCGGCATAAGGAAAGACCTTTGTCTTGATTGACTCGCCCTTCTCATCGCAATACTTATTAAGGGCGTCGGCCAAGTCCTGCGCCGCCTTTTCCTCATCCTCTACAATCGCTACATTCAGCATGAATCTTCTCCCTTTTTTCTGCTGTAGTGTAAGTGATTAACTGTTTTACAGTAGAGCATGTAAAGGCTCTACTGTTTTTATTTGGGGAACCCAAATAAAAATCGAAGCAAAGACGTATACGCCCCGCCGCAAACATTCTTACATTTATTATAGCATTTTATATTCGATAAATCAACACTTTTTAGAAATCTGCAAAGCGCACAAATAACTCTTATCGCTCCCAAAGTAATCGCTATAATTCTTCTTTGCTTTTCACCTTGCATCTGCACCACTATTTCTCATCTCTTCCCCCATTAAAGTCAAGATCGACGAACATAGCACATCTATCACATCTTGCGGCATCAGAGCCAAGCTTGGCTTGCCGTTAATGAATACTGTAAGTCCTAAGTCGTTTACTATTTCTACTTTTTCCATAAGCGCCTCCATGACAACAGCGTACACCATAATTTCGGTTTTCGCCCATATATTCATTCTATAAGTTCCGAATGCTACTCTTGCTGTTCACTATCTAACCGAATATCGACCAAATATCTTCAATACAGCTATTGCCGATTTCTCTTTCGATAGCGGCTGTGCCCGAATAAGTCCTTTGCCGTCAAGGGTAGAAAATATTACTTAAACCATTGAGAGTAAAAACTCTAACGTAATATTTTCTACTGTTTCCTTGACGGTTTATTTTTACTTGAAATCATATTCATTTAACAAAGGCCTTTTCGGGCTTTTTCTCTGTTTGTCGAAAGAGAAATTCGGCAAAGGAGATATTCAGTTATGTTAGAGTCAGTTAGTGCTGTGTTAGGGTATTGCCCTATCGACATTGGGTTTTGCAAGAGCGGACATTGTGACGCTTTGCAGTTTTACGGTGTAAGCTGTATGCGTGAGGTAATGTTATGAAGACAGCTGTGATTTACGCAAGATATTCAAGCGAAAGGCAAACGGAGCAGTCAATAGAAGGTCAACTCCGCGATTGCAACGAGTACGCAGAGCGGAACGGTATCTTAATAGTGGATGCATATATAGACCGCGCTATGACCGGCACGAACGATAAACGAACTAACTTCCAGCTTATGCTCAAGGATAGCGCTAAACGGGCTTGGGATTATGTACTTGTTTGGAAAACAGATCGTTTCGGGCGGAATAAGTATGAGATTGCCATGAATAAGCACGTTCTGAAAGTGAACGGCATCAAGCTCATATCCGTTAAAGAAAACATCCCCGATGGGCCCGAAGGAATTATCCTCGAAAGCCTGCTCGAAGGCATGGCCGAATACTATTCCGCAGAGCTTAGTCAAAAGGTAAAGCGTGGAATGAGAGAGTCGCGCAGTAAGGGCAACTTTACCGGCGGGTTCCTGTTATTCGGATACCGAGTCGAAAATAAGAAAATCGTTATCTACGAGGACGAAGCGCAGGTAGTCAGACAGATATTCGCAGATTGCGCGTCGGGTAAACTGGTTAAGACCATAATAGAGGAGCTGCGCGAAAAGGGCATACTCAATCGCGGCAAGCCGTTCGCAAGAAACACCGTTTACCACATGCTTGCCAATGAAAAGTACGCCGGCATTTACAGACACGGTGACGAAGTGTTTACAAACATTTATCCGCGAATTGTTTCCGATGATGTTTTCTCGATTGTGGCGGCTAAAATAGCGCGAAACAAGTGCGGAAAACACAAGCCGTTTGTTCACTATTTACTGCGGAACAAGATGATCTGCGGCTATTGTGGTAAGCCCGTCAATTCCGATGCCGGGACTTCAAAGAGCGGTGAGATCCGACGGTATTATAAATGCTCCGGAAAACGAGCAAACAAGAACTGTCCTTGTAATCCTATACGCAAAGAACTTTTAGAACAAATCATTGTCGATACTACATACGAGGCGTTGGCGTCAAATGAAAGTATTTCCTTGCTCGCCGATAGAATAATCGAACTGCACAAGAAAAAAGAAAACGACACGTCAATATTGAATCTATTGAAAAGCGAATACACCGAAACGGAACGAGCTATAAACAACATTCTGTCGGCCATGGAGCAAGGCGTATTTACAAACTCTACAAAAGAGCGCTTGGAACAATTAGAGCAGAAGAAAACGGAGCTTTGCGAAAAGTTAGAGCTAGAAAAATCCAAGGACAGGCTATCCCTAACCAAAGCAGACATTATTAAATTCATTTCGACAGCGTTAAAGAAAGACCCACGACCAATGACAGACGCCCTGATAAAACAAGTCGTGTTATACAACGACAAGATAGAAATATACTACAACTATGTAAACAAACCGAGTCCCGACGTAACAGACGACCGTCGGGATTTTATTTTTTACTCTTGCACAAAATCATTTGAGATAGACCAACGAAAATACGATTGCCCTATTGTTACTTTGACATTTCAGATAGATTTATTGGTGTAAAAGCCGCTTTTTGGGCACAAAAAATACCCATCTGAACCTTTTAGGTGTTCAGTTGGGTACCACTTGGCGGAGCGGGTGGGATTCGAACCCACGAGCCCTTGCGGGCTACCTGATTTCGAGTCAGGCCCGTTATGACCACTTCGATACCGCTCCAAATATATTGACACGTCGATTATACACTCGCATTGACTTTTTGTCAAGCGAATAAACCTCGGTGCCGAAAACTGTTTATGCGTTTGCCCCGCCTTCGTCAAATGCGGTCGATTCAATCGTAATCCAGGCAACGCGCCCAACCAAGTCGGCCTCGAGAATCAGACAAAACCTGCCGTCCGAGTCCGACCATATCGCCATCGGCTCGGCTCCGAGCTTCACAGCCGTCACCTTTTCCGGCACTTCGATTGCAAGAAGCTCGGTCCCTTTCGCGGCGTCGGTCACAAGCAGATTCGTCTTGCCGTCTTTTTCGGACAGCCTCAGCATAATATCCTTGCTTCTCTCGATGACCTTTACCGTCCCGCAGACTTTAAACGCCATCAGGTTTTTATCCGTTAGGCGATAAACAGTTTCACCCACCGTCACCGTTCCGTCGGCGAACTCGCCCGCCTTACCGTCCACCGTAAAACCGTTCAGACTCACCTCAAACGCTACGGCACAGTCGTTCAGCCTTGCTTCCATCCCGTTTATTTCAAGTACGCCTACATTTTCCGCAACATACACGCCGCTCAAATCGGGCAAAATCGTAAGCCGTCCGTCGACCTTGCGCGGCAGATACCCGTCGCGCAGCACGATCAGCGTGTAGTCGTACTGCCCGACCTCGGCATACGCCGTCGGCGCCTTTTCGTACGCCCCGTCGTTATAGTACAAAACGTCGTCAAACTCGACAGCAAGCGCGTGGGGCTTCCCGTCGTACATCACAAACTGCTCAACCGGCTCGATCTCTTCGTCCGCCCGTAGCGACAGCGTTATCTCCACAAACCCCACCACTGCGGAAAACTCGACCGTTCCCTCGATATACTTACGCCGCAGCTCGTTCGCGCCGAGCACGCTTTCGCAATAGTTAAAGCCGTCAAGCCGCGTCAAAACCTCGCCGCCGCAGCTCACAGCCGCGCAATTATCGTCAAACGCTATTTCGAAAACGTCGTCGTCGGCAGCCGCCGCATAATACGCGTCGCCGTTTATATTGAGCTCGACAAGCCGCACGTCGCCTTCGATTTTCCTGTATCGCACGCCGCCCATTTCGAGAACGCCGCCGTCGACCGCAAAATCTACCGACCCGTCACCAACTTCGATATGCCCTCTTCCGTCGACGCCGTAAGTCATATCGTATTCGACGCCATCGATTACGGCAACAGCGCCCTCAAAAACAATGCGCTTGCCGCCACCCACGTAAGTACCGTCAATGTCGGGTAGCACGGTAAGCATAAACGTCCCGGTAGCGCTCCCCACGCCGAGGCGCGTCAGCGTGTACGACACGGTATATATCCCGACGCTTTCGACCTCGAGCCTATCCGAATATTCCCCGCCGTCCACCGAATACTTCAATCGGTCGCCGTCTTTCAGCCCGACGAAATCGACGACAACCTCTTTCCCGAGAACACAAATAATATCGTTTGCAACGACGTCCGTTATGTTCGAAATCAAAATAACGAGCGTAGTCTTGCCTATATAATCGGCGTACCCTCTTCGCACGATCTTGTAATAAACGGTATATTCGCCCGGCTCGACGCGCAAAACCGACTCTTGCCACGCTTGGCCGTCGACGGAATAATATATTTTGTCAGAAGAAAGAACGCCGCCGAGCACTATTCCGTGCGCCTCGCCGTCGTACACAAAGCTATCATGAATAACAACAATCCCCGTTATTTTCGGAAGCTCGGCATCCTTTTTGTCATCATCTCCGTCGTTTTCCGCGCAACCGACAAATGTGACACACGCAAAGATAAAGAGAAAAATAAATGCAGTAAAACTTAAAACAAAGGATAATTTTGTTCTTTTCTTTTGTGCTTTTCTGTACATTTTTCGTCGTTTTTTGTGGAATATTAGTGCTTTTATTATATCAAACGCCAACGGCAAATTCAATAGTTTTATCAAAAACGCTGACATTTTTTCAAACAATATAAAATCTTGCCGAAACTCAGACTCAAAAGACACGGAATTCGCACTATTCTATCTTTGTCGTTTGCTGAAGTTCAAAGAGATGTTTAGCCGCCTCAAAGGCGGTGTTATTATTTAAAAGCTTTATTAATTCTTTCAAAAAACAAACAGCCCGAACGTCTTTTTGATTGTAAATAAGTTCAGGCTATTAAAGTTTGTGTTTAGAGGACGAAAGTGCCTTACCAATTTACACAATGTCGAATTGTTTGCAATATTGGCATTTCACTGCTTTAGTTTTATCAATTTATACTTTTTCAAAGTACCGCGACAGTATCTGCTTAATATAGGCATACCGACGAGCATAAGTATTTGGTACACGAATCAAGTCGAAATTGCGTTTACGACAAAATTCCTGTTTCTTTGCGTCGCGGCGCTTTACTGTTTCATCGTTATAGTGTTCTTTTCCGTCTAATTCTATAGCAAATACCGGCGTATTGTCCGATTTTCTCATAATAACGAAATCAAACACACCCGTATAAAATAAATCGTTTACGTACGGTTCTGCATTAAAAATCGAAGAAATTGCCACCTGTTCTCCGATTTTATATTGCCGTCGACCAAGATGCACATTCCCAAGCGCATGATTTAAGCTTTGTAAAAAAGCTTCTTCCGTTTCGGTACTGAAAGGCTTTATCCCTAAAGCGCGTGAGTTCGTATGCACGCCGGTTACTTTTGATTCGCCGTTACTTCTTACGTATTCCGCCAATTCATATAAATCGTCAACGTCGTTTTCAGTATGTAGCCGCTCTAAGTTTTCTGTGCTCGATAACAGAATAAGCTTATTTTTTGCACGCGACACGGCAACGTTAATAAGCTCTTTATTCCCTTTTAGCCAATCATATGTTTTTTGATGTGTTTTATCCGTTAGCGCCAAAGAAAACAGAATCACGTCTTTCTCGTCACCCTGAAAAGCATGCACGGTGCCGCAAGAAACATCTTCAATTCCGGCTTGTTTAAGTTCTTCGTTAATTAAATTCTTTTGGTTTACAAAAGGCGTAATAACTCCGATACTTTTATCCCGATTTGCCATAACGTATTTTACAATTTGCTCACATTCTTCGGGAGAAGTGTTTTTATAGCGCGTATCATTATTTTTAACGTCGACGTAAACAAGCGGGGTTGGCTCGTCGTCGTCGCTTTTGATTTCTAATTTATTATTATAATACTTTTTATTGTTGAATTCGATTATTTTTTTGTTGCACCGATAATGATACCTTAAAAGCACCTCGTCGCTTACCGCATCGCAAGACAGAAATGTTTTATATATGGAATTTTCTATATAATCGTATTCTTCTCCTACCGAATACTTTTTCCGCAACAAATCATTTGTGTTACTGTCTAACAATATCACGGGGCGCAGCTGCTGTGGGTCTCCCACAAGCATAAGATTATTACCGCGCAAAATCGGCAACAAAGAAATGGCCGTATTACATTGACTTGCCTCATCTAAAACAGTCATATCGAAATACTGTTTGGGCTCACCGAGCTTATGCGCCGATATGCAAGTCGTTACTACAATTGGAAACACTTCCAAAAAATCTCGAAATTTTTCATCATCGGCAAGATATTTATTCATATTTACAACTTGCCGATCTTCGTCGTCATCATTCAGAATGTTCCACAAATCTTTATAGCGCGGTTTCCCAAGTTTTTTTATGAACTTTGCCGACGTATAGTAAAGATATTTCGCATACTCCGCCAAATCATCCGTAACCAAGGCTCGCGCAGCATCATCGCTGACACTGCCGATTTTATCTAGTTTTTGACGAAGTTCGTGTAGCTGTCTGCTCTGTAATTCAACTACAAAACCCATATCGGTAGATGACGCTAAAAGCTTCTCGATTACTTTTTTACGCTCTTTCAAATCAAGAATTTCCTCGTGCTTTTTCAGTAGCTCCGATAATAGCTTAGTGTCTTCTATTTTTCTTCCCTTTTTCTTTTCCAATGTGGCTTCATATATTGTTATACTCTGTACTTGATTGTACAGTTCCTTTATATACCCTATCGTCTCTTTTATCTTATCGTTGTTGCCCAAACGAATTATCGGAAACGGAATTGTATAGTTGCGATACTTTAACGTACTAAGCGTACGAAATACTCCGTCTATCGGGTGATTATTGTACGAAGCGAATAAAACAGTCTTCCCGTTGAAAAACGCCGTTGAAATTGTATTGACTATGGTGTTGGTTTTTCCTGTTCCCGGCGGACCTTGAATATAGGCTAAAGGATATTTCATAGCATTATGGATAGCCAACAGCTGATCTATGTTTATTTTGTTGTTGATTAAAGCGAGCGGATATGTTTTTCGGTTTTTGGGCAGTTCTATTAAATTCCCGAAAAACGCCTGTAGCGGCTTTGTCAATTCTCCACGCTCATGCATTTCGATAATTGCCGAATACTCTCTAAACAGGTCAACGGTTATTCTCGTTTCAACCGCCATCAAATACGGATTATCGTCAACGCAGCCTTGCATGTTCGGATTGTTTTCTATTATTTTATCTTTAATCTCTTCTCTGTTTGCGTCGAAATCGTCTAAAAGCCCGGCGTCGTCCGCATCCAAAAACATGCGAATGCTTTGCTTTTCGCCGTCTATAGTAAACTCTTTGCATATCGTTACATTGGCGTCGGGAATCAATTCGTGCGATACAACATCTAAAT
The DNA here is from genome assembly GCA_022508505.1 of Clostridiales bacterium. Classification (GTDB taxonomy): domain Bacteria; phylum Bacillota; class Clostridia; order Christensenellales; family Pumilibacteraceae; genus Anaerocaecibacter. Next base: position 20,518 of record JAFLVC010000001.1, read on the forward strand.
TCAGCTTTCGATACGCAAGAACATACAATCCCTTTTTTGTATTAACGCTCAAAACATTTATGCATAGTTGCTTTATGGTTTTTATTGATTTCTTTACCGTCGCTTTATATTGAAACTCTTGAACAATTGCCCCAAATTGCTCATCGGATAATTTGTATGCGCCCGTTATCAAGCAATCTTCATCGAAATGTTCCAACAAAGAATAATCGCTACAATACGGAGTGGTGTCCATACGATTGCAGTCTGCGAGATAATTAAGTATTTTTACATTGACAACATTAGAAAAGAGCGCCTTATATTTTTTCGGATTTGTTTGTATATCTTCTATAAGTTTATCATTTACAGAACAATATGATCCTTCTATCAAAGATGCGGAAATTATAGAGTCTATAAATATGCTTAATTCTTTTACTGTGTAATTAGCAAGATGCAACCCATCTACTAATAAAACCCGCCTTTCAATATCAATATTTTTAATTCCAATCCAATATCTTGTAACTTTCTCTTCCTGATTCTTATATTCAATACTAAGCCATTTGCCTTCATGAATGGCCTTGAATATTTCTTTACAGATTTTATTCATTCACAATTCCCTCCTTAATTCATATCGCTAGATAGTAAAAATTATATTTGCATATCCCATCTCCATACACACAATGTCATACCTAACAATTTTTTCTTGAATTATTATAACAAAAAACATAAAAAAGCGCTACTAAATACAAAAATATTCGCCCGTAATGCTGTAAATATTTTGGTCCATCCATAAAACCATATCGAGCCTTATATAATGAAATGCATGTTAAAAATCATAGCAAAAACAAGAAAAAGTCGGCACTTTCAGACTAAAATGTCGACTTTTTTGGTACACCATCTGAAAACAAGATTGAACTTTGAAGCTCTTCAAGCGATATAACTTCCTCTTTACCGTTAGCATTATAGATGATTATAAGCTTGTCGTCGTATAAGTAAATCGAATTTATGAATGTATCGATTATCTTCCGCTTGCCTTCATCTGTAGAAACATCTATCTTGCGGAAGTTATATAGCGACATTCGAATGTGATCTTGCGTGAATATCGGGGCTTTAAACTGCTCCTTCGCTATCGCGTCGGTTATCTCTTTTTGTTCCTTTTCGAGATCAGACAGCCTCTTTAACAAAATGTCAGTCGCATAACCTTTCTGAACGGCAGTTAAGATATTCTCAATCTCTTTTGCTTTCTGCTTTAACTGCTCTTGCAACTTCGGAAGTAAGGTGCTTTCGGCGTATTGCAGTTCGTACAACTTTTCGGAAAGCCTTTCTATCACGCCGTCGTCTTTTAGAAATTGCATTGTCTTGTGGACGACAAAATTTTCCAACTTTGTTTTACTTATAGTCTTTTTGTCGCACTCGTGTTTTTTCTGTCTAACGCAAGCGTAATACTTATAAACGACTGCGTTCGTTGCGCTCGTTCCCGAGGCCGCCACCATCATAGCGCCGCACTTTCCGCAGAATAGTTTTGTCGTCAATAAATAATCTTCGTATGCCGTATGCCTCGCCGGCGCTTTGGAGTTTTTAGCAAGCTCCAGCTGTACAGCTTTAAACAGTTCTTCCGATATAATCGGCGGTACGCTGTTTTCGATTACAACGCCCATGTGATTGTATTCACCAATGTAAACTCTGTTCGATAAAATGTACCTTACAGCATTGTATTTCAGCGGTTTACCGTTCGAACGCGTAACCTTTCGCTCGGACATTATGTTATAAATTTCTTTTACCGTCTTTCCGTCGTTGCACAGCTTGAATATCTCTTGAACGATAGGTGCAGCTTGCGGATCTATGTCCAACTTATGCTCTTTGTTGATTACATAGCCAAACGGAGTGTTGCCGCCGTTCCATAATCCTTTTAAGGCATTCTCTTTCTTTCCGCGAGTTACTTTCTCGGCAAGCTCGGCTGAATAGTATTCCGCCATTCCTTCGAGGACAGATTCAAGAAGTATTCCTTCCGAGACTTCGGCAATCGTTTCCTTTGCAGATATAACCTTAACGCCGTTCTTGCGGAGCAACGCTTTATAATGTGCGCTGTCATAGCGGTTGCGCGAAAAGCGGTCTAACTTCCAAACGATGATACAGTCGAAAGCGTGCTTGTAGCTGTCCTTTATCATACGCTGAAATTCTGGACGATTGTCGGTTTTAGCTGACAACGCCCTATCTATGTAATTTCCAACAACTTGAATATCGTTATAGTCCGCGTACTCCAAACATTCCCGAAGCTGCCCCTCGATGCTTTCTTCTCTTTGGTTATCCGAACTATATCTTGCGTAAATCACTGCTCTCATTCATTATTCTCCTCAACATAACTATATATCGGGACACTCTTTAAACATCAACCAAACAAACTATTCTATAGCTTCTATTTTCGATAATAATGTGTTTACGAAGTAATCTGCTTGCTCATAAAGCACTTTTATTTCATTGAATGTGCTTATGGGATTATATTCAATGAAGTTTTCATGTGCCATCAAATTTCTCTCGTTTCCTAAAATCAGGAAGGCTTTAACGCCATCAGATAGCTTTTCGTCATTCTTTATAACATTTAAGAACGATGTTTTAAAATCATCTCCCCACAACCCCAAAAATACATTAATTGAGGATGTTTTAGGTTCCTTCCATTGAAAATATGTATGATATTGGCGTTCAATAGCTTTGTTCCTTATAAACTCCGCAATGGGGGCAGGGCAAACTATTTTCGCTTTTTCATATATAGAATTACATATTAAATTTTCAAACAAACTTGCACAAGAAAAAACCAATATTTTTTTATAATACGAATCGACATCATTAGCGAAAGAAACTTGTCCATTTTCTATTAGGTACTTATGAATTTCATGATACCCATTTATCAATCCTAAAATTCGGCTATCCATTATTTATAAAGAATTTCCTTTGCTACACGAATACGTGTTGTTACACTTGCGACAGAGGCGACGCTCTCCTGTGTGCTTTTAATAAAATCCGAGTTGCTTTTTATTGCTTCAATCTTATCATTTGTTATTGTAGCAACTTCTAGATTTTTATTTTTAAAAGCATTATCGCACATCGCAACAAAGATAGAATCAAAAACAGAAATCGAAAATTTCCCACTTTTGGTTAAAAAAGCGCTGGGATTTAGCGCCTTACAAGTATTCAAAAAGGCTATAAATAACCTATTAAAGTATGTTACTGTTTCTTCCTCAAAACATGTGGATTCTCTTGAGAACGAATTGAGGAATTTGTTCATAGGCGATTTATATTTATCGTGATGAACTAGTAATGCATAGCCTCTAAGAATTATTTCAACATCTTTAAAATGAACTTCGGTTTCGGGGTTATTGAGCAGCGTTCTCCAAATAGGATTTTTATTAAGTTCAATAAGTTGATCGTAGAATTTGCTATAGAATAAACTCATCCTGATTTCCTGAGGGGTTAAATGCTGTCCCCCGGAATTTAGCCTGTTAAATATTTCATACATTGAGCTTTCGTCATCTTTTGGATCATTCTGTTTGATAACTATACAACGAATTATTCTAATGTATTCAAAAATATTTTTATGTTCGCCCAAAGTTTGATACTTCAACCCATTGAGCGATTTATTATTATTGCCAATCAATGAAGGAAGTTTTAATCTAAAGTCTGAAAAATACTTATCATCAGAGAAAAAAGCATCAGAAAAATTATCCTCAGAGGTTAGAATTTCCCTAAGTTTTCTTTTCCCCAGATCAGTAGGAAATTTCTGCTTAACAAAGAAATAAATAGACAATAACCTTTGCTGACCGTCAATAACTAAAAATTTATTCTTTTCTTTTTCGTAAAGAAATAATTGCGGTATTGGCAACCCTATAATAATCGATTCAATAAGTTTAGATGCACTTTTGATGTCCCAAACATAATTTCGTTGAAAGGCCGGTATTTTTACAATACCTGCATCAATAAAATTGCAAAGCGTCATAATATTAAAATCATTCGGGGACGACGTAATATTGTAATCAACAACACTGTAATCATCTTCTTCAAAATTGTTTTCTTCTTCATACCAATTTTCCATTGTGCACCTCTTTAATTTATAAAATTTTATCTAAAGCTTCGCGTATGCTTTTTGCAAGAGCTTTTGCCATTAAGACCGGTATAGCATCCCCTACTTGTTCATATTTATCTTGCTCTGGATCGCTATGAAACTTAACATACGGTCCATTTAAATGATACCAATCCGGGAACGCTTGTAGGCGTGCCACTTCACGCGGAGTAGGCTGTCTATCATATATTGGATGAATCATCTCATCAAGACAATGAGATGTAACAGTGTAGCTTGGTTCATCAGATTTGAGCCGTCTATTGCGAGACGAATAGAGTTTTCTAGGGAAATATTCTTTTACTATGTCTTCCTTGCCTTCCGATATGAGCCTTTCAGCGGCTGATTGCATTCCTTCCCCCTGTCTAATCTCATGCAATCTTTTAACCATTTTCGGATTATGATTTAATGCTTTGTGAAACGAAACAAGCTTGGGGTTGTACTCTTGGTTGCCACAATGATGACTATCAAATATAAATTGATAGTATAGATATGCCGCCTCTGAGATTTTACCATTTTGATAATCTTCTTCATACTCAGGAGCATATGGCATGTTTTCATCGCCCTCTCCGCTATGAATTTCAGGCAAATAGCGGAAAGCGTCTTCAACTGTCACATAAGGGAAACGTCGCCCAGGCCCATGCGTTTTTTCAGGATAAACAAATTGATTCGCACCATATTTGCTATTGCACCCTACGATGAAAATTCTTTCTCGCTTTTGTGGAGTGCCATAATCCGCGGCAAGACACTTGAATACATCTACATCTTTCGAAGCGACCTTATAAAAACAACCCGTAGTTGCATCCTTTCTTTCAAACTCTTGGAAAACATATTCGATTTGTCCGCCTTTTTTACCGTTTCGCTTTTTAGTTAAAAGTCCCGGTACATTTTCAAATAAAACATACTTAGATTCAATCGCGTGAGCTATTCTTAAAATATTAGAAAACAGATCGTTTCTATCATCATCTTCTAATCGCTTACCCGCCATTGAAAAGCTTTCACAAGGCGCACCACCGGTTACTACATCTACCGTTGATTCACAAAACTTTTTTTGAAGAATTTCCTGTATCATTGCGTTTGAAACCTTATTTATATCACCATGAATAACGCAAGTTTTATCAGTTTTCAATAAGACATCTTCTAAATGACCAATGTTGTCAAGCAATGACTTTAATTCATAAATTTCAGCATCGTGAGATTTAGCGTATGTTACAACCGTCGTATCACTCCACTCAACAGCAATACGTGGGATAAATCCTTCACTAATAAACCCTGTGCATAGCCCGCCCGGGCCTGAAAATAGATCTATATAAGTATATTTTTTCATAATTACGTCTCACTTAGAATTCTATTCATAGCCAAAGTGCAATAACTCTGGTCAATATCAATACCAATCCCTTTTCGATTGTTTTGCTTAGAGGCAACTACCGTTGTCCCGCTACCCATAAAAGGATCTAACACTATGTCGTCCACAAAGCTAAAAAGCTTTATGCAGCGTTTGGGTAATTCAACAGGGAATGGCGCGGGATGTCCTATCTTAGATTTCTTTTCGCCGCTGAATGTCCATACGCCCTGTGTCCATTCCACGAACTCATCTTTTACTATGTCGGATTTTCTTGACCCACTTGTTTTCTTCCAACTTTCTTTGTAAAGTACAACTATCAACTCTACCGGTGCTATCACATAAGGGCAGGACGCACTCAACCATGATCCCCACGCGGATGATTTAGATATATTGCCTTCGTTCCAAATAATAGTGGCGTGATATTTAAAACCAACCTTTTTAGCAAGCTCTGTAATATCTGCTCCTACGCTTTGATGTCCACCTTTATTTTTGTCTAAGGGTATATTTAAACACATTCTCCCGTCAGATTTAAGCCATTGATAAGCTCTTTTTAACCACTGCTTCGTAAAAGATAAATACTCTTCATATGGTAGTTTATCTGTACTCGATGTGTATTTGATATCTAAATTATACGGTGGCGAAGTGACTATTAAATCTATACTTTCTGGCTCAATAAGAGTAGTGGTTAATGTGTTACCATAAATTATTTTCGCATTTTGCTCTTGAAAAAAAACTCTGTGCATACTTACATTATATCCCTTAAGTTACTTATAGTCAACAAAAATAACTTATTTTTTCCAAATAATATGATCATCAATATGCCGTTTCTCATAAACAGATAGTATTTCAGCACAAAAATCCAATGTTTCCGTATCGCCAATCTTTTTTGCAGAACTGTACATATTAACAAACATCTTTTTGCTCATTTCCGTTTGCCCATAGTTTTTCTTTCTAAAGTTATGTTTAGCACAAAGTGTTTGACCGTTATCAATCTCTGCTCTTCCTCCCAAGTCTTTTGGACGAACATGGTCTACCTGAATCTCAACGCCGTTCGCAGGGCCCAGACCACAAATAACGCATTTATATCCGTCACGCTTTTTAATTTCTTCTTTTTGCGCTTCTGTAAAGTCCTCAAGGTCTCTTTTTACGACATGATCAGGATCATATCTGTAAACACCCTTCGCAACCTTAATTAAAAAACCACTTTGAGCCATCTTGCGAATTGCTCTATCTGGGTCGCGCAACACGCTACCTGTGCGTTTTTTGTACTCCTCGGTTACCCAATCAACAACTTCGGGATGCGCAATATCTTTGTTGGGATGCGTAATAAAATACTCTTTGATAATTTCTTCTTGCGTCATAATAATCCTCCAAATTTATTCTATACTGAAATCAAACAGCCTAGAAAGCGTAACATCCAACGCTTTAGCTATCTTTTCAATATTGACTATTGATATATTTCTTCTGCCGCACTCTACGCTGGTTATGTATGTACGGTCAATCCCGGCTCGATCCGCAAGCTCCTCTTGACTGATCCCTATTTCGTTTCGCAACAATTTAATGCGCTTACCGATTGCTATTTTAATATCCATTATTACACCTCATTATTTATTGATTATACTGTTTTGTTGATTATATTGCAACGGACTATGAGTCACAAAATTGTTATATAAACCTTGACTTTGTACCGTTTATAGTACATGAAGGTGTTGCAATTAAAAATTTATATGATATAGTTCACCTCTATCGTAATAGAAAAGGGCTATTCTGTTATGGTAGTGTAGGCGGTGTAACCGCCAGGCCTTAGCTTGCGAAAGCGCGTAGGTTTTATAATTGTACGCAAAAATCGTGAGCCGAGATAGGCTTTTGTTGTTGTACAATTTTTACAGCAACAAGGAGTTTACCGAAGTTATCCGAGATCTCTTGGAGAGTGCGAAAATCGGATAGCGATGATGGTCTATTTTGTGTTACAAATTTTCTTCTTTAAGAGGTGTCTTTTGAACTAAGCAAACTACTCACAACTACATAGAATGGCTAACCACCATAGAGCAATAAAGCGTTGCTAAATAAGGTTTAAGTCGGTGATTACTGGAAGGTATCAACGGCTTTTTTGTTTCATTTTTTCGGTATTAACTGCTCTATTGAGTGGTCGATATAAATTTATTTTCGGAGGTATTTTAATGAAGATCAGACCGCCTTAATCGGCAAGCAAAGAGTAAGCAAATGTCAAACAAAGCTATATCGCTCTGTGGACGAAAAGCCCGCAGGGCGAACGCAACTTATGTAGCGAAGCGAAATAAGTGTAGTGAGCTACACTTTACGAGTAAAGTCATTAGGAGGACGAAACTATTTATATCATTTGTAACTTAAAGAAGTTAGGCAAAGACGACGTTGTCGATGTTGAAGAAGAAAACGAGCGCAACGAAAATTATGAGGCGACTAATCCACAGATAGACAGTTCAAGGACGAATCGTAACTACCATCTTGATACTCCTTTGGGAAGGTATATGGATGTTATCGAGGAACGAATTGCCGGATTGAATCTTAAACGCAAGGTGCGGTCGGACGCAGTTTATCTTGCTACATTTGTTCTCGGTGCAAGCCCTGAATTTTTTAAGGTGTCCACTCCCGAAAAACAAAGAGCTTTCTTTCGGGATTGCGTGAGGTTTATTCAAGGCAAGTACGGCGAAGAAAATGTATTGTCTGCTATCGTCCACATGGACGAAACAACTCCGCACTTGCACTTAAATCTTATTCCAATAACATACGGTAAATTATGTGCAAAGGACTTGTTCGACGGAAAGCTATCCGCACTCCAAACGGAGATTTGGAAAGCTGTCGGAGTACGGTACGGACTTGACAGAGGCAATCCCAACAGTCAAGCGGTACATATAGATACGGCGGAATACTAAGCGAAAAAGATTTTGGAATCCGCCGAGCAAAAGCGTGCTGAAACCGAAGAATATTCGGAAGCGTTACAGCAAGCCGAGCAGGGAGAGATTGCCCACAGCAAGAGCGGAATGCGAAAGCAGATAGTAGCGGTAACCGCAGACAACGCCGATCTTAAAAAGCGGTTGTCAAGGTCAATGCAAGAAACACTTGACATCGACAAAGAGAACAAAGAACTCAAAGAGTACAAGGTCAAAGCGGCAAAGGCGCTCGAACTTCTTGCAAAGTTAGAGCGCGAAAACCCTGCGGCTTATAATGCACTCTTTGAAACCGAACGGAAATCGTCTAATTCCGCAAAACGAAATTTGTGGACTAAGTGACGGAGTATTATAAGGAGGAAAACACCGGAAGTTAAATGTCAAGAAGGAAACAGCCCAAATCCGACTTTGATATTCCCGATTATCAGCTTGAATCTCTTGCAAGAGTATTGCTGCCGTTTATTCGGGAATATCTGTCGTCCGAGCAAGGTCAAAAAGATTACGCCGAATGGCAACAACTACAATTGAATAAAAAACTTTATAAATTTGAATCCCATTAAAGCATATAGGGACAGCCGCTATAAGAGCGGATTAAGTAAACCGCCTAAGGTCGAGCGGTATATAAATAGAAATTACCCAAATAAGGGACGCCGTACATAAAGGTTATAAACGGCAAAGGCAGGCAGAGCCATAAAACTCTGCCTGCCTTTTATATTATTAATAATCTTTATCTATTTGCGACATCAGCAGCATAGGGATTTCATGCAGAATCATTGTTAACTCTTTTCTAGAGTCAATCCTATCTCGGATAATTGGATTTGTTAATGTGTAATCAATAATGTCTCTGAATTTTATTATAGCTGTCCTTTTTGCACTCTTAGAGGAATTGGAAGTTAGAACTTTTGCCATTTCATTACAGGCATCATAGAGCCAAGGCATTTCATCTTTATAAAAAGAGAAAATAATCAAAATATTATATGGGAACACATTTTCTTCATCATTAATCCTAGGGGGCATTAACAATTCTTCCAACATCATTGGAGATATTCTAGCAAAGCCCTTTTTTCTGAACTCGATGTCATGGTTGCGGTCAATTTTACGAATAAATAAATCAAGCTTTTCTTGTAAAGAATCCAAATTACTATACAACCGTGAATCAGAATTTCCTATTAATCGTTGAGTGTTTCTTGTCATTTCTAACAATTCTTCTAATATGTTTGAATCAAAACCACTATCGTTCTTCTTAACTTCTTCTAACTTTTTATCACTATTCTTCTCAGTTTTTAACTCAGTAATGCTTTTTTCCAAATCTGGATAACATAGATTAAAAGCTTTATCTATTCTAGCAGAAGTTAAAGAACTACCTGTAGCCTTGTTTAAAGTTTCTACAAGCCTTTTCATATCATCTCTAATAAAAGAAGTTGATTGAAATTGAGAAATAGGAGATCCTTTTAATTCAGAAGGTTTAACATCGAATAAGAGAGGTGCTACATAACTATTATTTATAGTTTTCGATAATGCCCCTGCTTCAAAATTTAGCCATGGCGCATTTAAATTGTCTTTTGTAACACATATTAAGCCAAAAGTAGAATCTTTCAGCTCCTGAGCAATTTCAGTATTCCATCTTGACCCCTTTTCTATATCTTCAGACGAAACAAACGGATCAATAGATTGGATTACAGTAGGTAACCAATCCCTAAATATAGTTGCAATCTTTTTACTTGTTTCTCCTGACCAACTTATAAAAACTTTCATCTTCAGTCGTTCTCCATTATAATTTTTATATATCAACTTATACTCCTTCATTATAGCATCTCATGAAAAAAATTTCAACACTATAATATACTTTTTTTAAATTATTTACATAACAGTTATAAATATTCATAGTTCATATTTGAAAATAATTCAATTTATCTCATCGATAAAACAAAATAGCCCGAACGTCTTTTTGACTGTAAAGAAGTTCAAGCTATTCAAACTTGGTACGCCCGACAAGATTCGAACTTGCGACCCTCAGAATCGGAATCTGATACTCTATCCAGCTGAGCTACGGGCGCTTATTTTTATTTTTCGCTTTTTAAAATCGTTTGAGCACAATCGGAACTGACACTGACAGCTGAGCTACGGGCGCGGACTATTTTATTTTATGCAAAAATCAACGCTCGATTATGCCATATCATATTAGCACAAAACCGCTCAAAAGGCAAGGATATTTCGGGTACTTTCTTTTCCTCTGTTTTTTGCAAAAGCAAAAGCGCCGACGTTTATCGGCGCTTTTGTGCTTTGCATTATTATTTATTTCGAAATTATTTGATGATCTCGGTTACGACACCGGAGCCGACCGTTCTGCCGCCCTCGCGGATAGCGAAGCGGAGACCCTTTTCGGCTGCGATCGGGTGGATAAGCGTAACGGTCATCGTGACGTTGTCGCCCGGGGTAACCATCTCGACGCCGTCGGGAAGCTTGATCGAGCCGGTAACGTCGGTCGTACGGAAGTAGAACTGCGGACGGTAGCCGTCGAAGAACGGGGTGTGGCGGCCGCCCTCCTCTTTCTTCAATACGTAAACCTCTGCCTTAAACTCGGTGTGAGGGGTGATCGTGCCGGGCTTGGCGATAACCTGTCCGCGCTCGATGTCCTTACGGTCTACGCCGCGGAGAAGGATACCGGCGTTGTCGCCGCTCATAGCAGCGTCAAGCGACTTGCGGAACATTTCGATACCGGTGACAACCGAGTTCTTCGTTGCACGGATACCGACGATTTCGACGGGATCGCCGACCTTGATCTGACCGCGCTCTACACGGCCGGTAGCGACGGTGCCGCGGCCGGTGATTGTGAAGATGTCCTCGACAGGCATAAGGAAGGGCTTGTCGACGTCGCGTGCGGGCGTGGGAATGTAGGAGTCAACTGCGTCCATGAGTTCCATGATGCAGTCGCAAGCCTTGTCGTCGGCCTTGCCGCTCTGCGCGGCTTCGAGAGCCTTGAGCGCGCTGCCGCGAACAACGGGAACGTTGTCGCCGTCGAAGTTATAGCTCGAGAGGAGCTCGCGAATTTCCATCTCGACGAGGTCGAGCATTTCGGGATCGTCCACTTGGTCGGTCTTGTTCATGAAGACAACGATCTTGGGAACGCCAACCTGACGGGCGAGCAGGATGTGCTCACGGGTCTGAGGCATGGCGCCGTCGGTCGATGCGACGACGAGGATTGCGCCGTCCATCTGGGCCGCACCGGTAATCATGTTTTTAACATAGTCGGCGTGCCCCGGGCAGTCGACGTGAGCATAGTGGCGGTTAGCCGTCTGATACTCAACGTGTGCGGTGTTGATGGTGATGCCGCGCGCCTTTTCTTCGGGCGCCTTATCGATCTGGTCGTAACGCATCTGCTCAGCGAGGCCCTTGGAGGCAAGCACCATGGTGATTGCCGCGGTAAGGGTGGTTTTGCCGTGGTCGACGTGTCCGATCGTGCCGATGTTTACATGCGGCTTGCTTCTGTCGAATTTTGCCTTTGCCATTATTTATGGTCCTCCAAAAAAATTACTTAATTTAGGTTCGTCTTAATTATAATACATCTTCCGAAAAATCTCAACCGTTTTAACGAAGTTTGTCGGAGGATTTTTCGACCGAGACGAGCGGCCGATTGGTTATTTTAGTTGTTGTTTCTTGCGCGCTCGCCTATTATCTTTTCTGCGATGTTCCTCGGAACTTCGGCATAATGGTCGAACTGCATGGTGTAGTTGCCGCGGCCTTGCGTGCGCGAGCGGAGGTCGGTCGCATAACCGAACATTTCGCTAAGCGGGATTTCCGCGTGAATGGTTTGGCTGCCGTTGACAAGGTCTGTGCCCATGAGGTTGCCGCGGCGTGAGCTTACGTTGCCCATAACGTCGCCGAGGTACTCGTCGGGAAGCGTTATGTCGACCTTCATGATAGGCTCGAGCAGGTACGCGTCGCCCTTTTTCATGCCGTCCTTGAACGCCATGGAGCCCGCGATCTTGAACGCCATTTCGGACGAGTCGACCTCGTGGTAGCTTCCGTCGTACAGCGTAACCTTGAAGTCTACGCACTCATAGCCGGCGAGAATGCCGCTCATGCGCGCTTCCTGAATGCCGTTGTCGACGGCGGGGATATATTCCTTGGGAACGGAGCCGCCGACGGTCTTATCCTCGAACACATAGCCCGCGCCCTGTTCGAGCGGTTCCATGATGATCTTGGCGTGGCCGTACTGACCCTTACCGCCCGACTGACGGATATACTTGCCTTCCGCCTCGATTTTCTTGCGGATTGTCTCGCGGTAAGCGACCTGCGGCTTGCCGACGTTTGCCTCGACCTTAAATTCGCGGAGCAAGCGGTCGACGATGATGTCGAGGTGAAGCTCGCCCATACCTGCGATAATGGTCTGGCCCGTTTCTTGGTCGGTGTACGTTCTGAACGTGGGGTCTTCCTCGGCGAGCTTGATGAGCGCCATGGTCATCTTTTCCTGACCGGCCTTGGTCTTGGGCTCGATAGCGACGTTGATAACGGGCTCGGGGAACTCCATGGTCTCAAGAACAATCGGGTGCGAGGGATCGCACAGCGTGTCGCCCGTCGTCGTGTCCTTAAGTCCGACAATTGCGACGATGTCGCCCGCGCGAATCTCCTCGATATCGGTACGCGAATTGGCGTGCATCAAAAGAACACGGCCGACGCGCTCCTTCTTGCCCTTGGTCGAGTTGAGAACGTACGAGCCCGCGGGCAGTACGCCGCTGTAGCAGCGGAAGAATGCGAGCTTGCCGACGAACGGGTCTGCCGCAATCTTGAACGCGAGGCCGGAGAACGGCTCGTTGTCGTCCGTCTTTCTCTCCTCTTCCTTGTCGCTGTCGGGAAGGGTGCCCTTGACGTGCGCGATGTCGACGGGGCTGGGCAGATAGTAAACGACTGCGTCGAGCAGCTTCTGCACGCCCTTGTTCTTGTACGACGAGCCGCAGCAAACGGGGTTCATCGTCATGTTGAGCGTCGCCTTGCGGATAGCCGCGCGAATCTCGTCGACGGTGAACTCTTCGCCCGCGAAATAGCGCTCCATCATGGCGTCGTCGGTCTCTGCGACCGCTTCCATGAGGATGCCGCGGTACTCTTCGGCCTGCTTTTTGTACTCGTCGGGGATTTCGGTTTCCTCGATAACGTTGCCGAGGTCGTCCTTATAGATCTCCGCCTTCATCGTGACGAGGTCGATCATGCCCTGGAAGGTGTCTTCCTTGCCGATAGGGAGCTGGATAGCTACGGGATGAGCGTGCAAACGCGTCTTCATCATGTCGAGCACGTTGAAGAAGTTTGCGCCGTTGATGTCCATCTTGTTGACGTAGGCTATGCGCGGAACCTGGTACTTATCCGCCTGGCGCCAGACCGTCTCGGACTGAGGCTCGACGCCGCCCTTGGCGCAGAAAACCGCGACCGCACCGTCGAGGACTTTAAGCGAACGCTCGACCTCGACAGTAAAGTCGACGTGCCCCGGGGTGTCGATGAGGTTTATGCGCGTCATGGGCTGATCGGGTCCGGTGCGCCACTGCGTGGTCGTAGCCGCCGACGTAATGGTGATGCCGCGCTCCTGCTCCTGAACCATCCAGTCCATGGTAGCGCCGCCGTCGTGAACCTCGCCTATCTTGTGAACCTTGCCGGTGTAGAACAAGATACGCTCGGACGTCGTCGTTTTGCCGGCGTCGATGTGCGCCATAATGCCTATGTTACGCGTGTTTTCGAGTTTAAATTGTCTTGCCATAATTCTTTTCCTCTACCAACGGAAATGAGCAAAAGCCTTGTTGGCTTCCGCGGTTCTGTGCATTTCTTCCTTGCGCTTGACCGCCGCGCCGGTGTTGTTGTAAGCGTCCAAAAGCTCTGCCGCGAGCCGCTCGTTCATCGTCTTTTCGCCGCGCTTGCGCGAGAACATGACAATCCAACGAATGGCGAGCGTCTGCTGACGCTCCGCGCGGATTTCGAGCGGAACCTGATAGGTCGAGCCGCCGACGCGCCTCGCCTTGACTTCGAGCTGCGGCTTGACGTTTGCAAGCGCCTGCTCGAATACGGTCAAAGGTTCCAACGACGTCTTTTCCTTTATTATGTCAAAAGCGTCGTAAACTATTGCTTGTGCCGTGCCCTTTTTGCCGTCAAGCATTATCTGATTGACGAGCTTGGTCACGACCTTGCTGTTGTATATAGGGTCGGGTAAAACGTCCCTTTTCGGGACCCCGCTTCTTCTCGGCATGATGTGCCTCTCCTTTTTCGATTATTTTGGGGTGCCGTCGCTTTGGGATTTACTCGGAAGCGGCGGGTTTTCAAACGCGCGAAATTGACAAACAGCGGTCAATTATTTTGCACGTTTTGCGCCGTACTTCGAGCGAGCTTGCTTGCGTTTGGCAACACCCGCAGTGTCTAACGCACCGCGGATAATGTGATACCTCACACCGGGCAAATCCTTCACTCTGCCACCACGGACGAGCACAACCGAGTGTTCCTGCAGGTTGTGGCCGATGCCGGGAATGTAGACCGTACCTTCCATCTTGTTGACAAGACGCACACGAGCGATCTTGCGCAAAGCGGAGTTAGGCTTTTTGGGAGTGGTCGTCGTCACCGACAGGCAAACGCCGCGCTTTTGCGGGTTGTTGTCGAGAATAGGGCTGAGCGATTTGTGCTCGACCTTTTCGCGACCCTTCCTTACGAGCTGGTTGATCGTAGGCATTGTTACTCTACCTCCTTTTAGTAGTATTGCCGCCCCCGCTTCGAAGTTACGGAACAGCCGCATGAGCTTACGCTCACGCAAATGCCCCAATCGAAGAAGAAGCACCGTAACCGCAAGGGCTTCTTACGATTACATAACGCCCTTTTGGGCGCTAACCTTGATTATATAATAAGTTTTGACCTTTGTCAATCATTTTTACATGCCTTGATCAAAAACATTCGCGCAAAGAAAAATAGAAAAACGCTTGAAATCCTCATTCGGTCGTGCTATAATTATCGGTAGAGGCTTAGTGAACTATGGTTAAGACTATCGTTTTGAAATGCGAAAAATGCGGGCACGATCACACCTACTACATAGGCACGCCCGATATGGCGATGTTACAGGACGCCATCGACAAGATTCCGGAGCGCGACGCGGACAAACTTTTGGACGCGGTCAACCGCATGCTGATGAACAAGACCGAATCTCAGCGCACGGCGTTCATGATGAACAACGCCGACACCCTGTCAATGGTCAACTACGACGTGTGCGGCACGTCGCTCAGCCTGTTCGAGATAGAGGACATCAAGCGCGCGTTCGCGACCTACAACCCTCAGCAGATCGAAAAGCTCAACGCGAGCATGGCGATGTGGGAGGACGCGGTCAGGAGCGAGGGCTTTATCGCGTTCGACGCGATATTCTACTGCCGCAAGTGCAAAAAGCTTACGCAGGGCATGTTCCTCAAGGTCCGCTCGATCGAGGACAAAAAGGAGCGCGTCTACCTCTACACCCCCAAGTGCAAGACCTGCAACAGCGAGCTCGCACTCGTAAACGACGCCAATATGGGCTACCTGTTTGAAGGTCTGACCGCAAGAGCGCCCTGCCCCGACTGCGGCGGTAAGCTCAAGGTCGCAGACGTGCGCTTCAAGCCGCAGTAATGCGCCACAAAGCGGCGCAAAGCGGCGCTAACGCGCCTAAGATAAGAGATAATAAATAAGATTGAATAGTGAATAATTTAGGTTTATATTTTAGAGAGTGCGGCGCTTCGCTCCGCACTCTTTTTAAATCCCAACATAAAAGAGCCGCGGTCCTGCGGCTCTTTTTGTTGCAACTTATTATATCTTCGACCAAGCGGTGGTCTTTGTTCCGTCGGTAGACAATATGTTGACGATCAATTTTCCGTTTTGGTCGACTGTGAAATTAAGCCGTAATCTGCCGTAACTGCCCGAACCTATATACACCGTTTGGTTGTCGGCGTTTTGCGGCAAATTTTCATACGAGGGTTCCTTGGCGGTCGTGTCAAGATACTGCACCGTAAAAGCCTGTGTTCCCGTCGCGTAATAGAGCGTCACCCTGTATCCGAAATTGGCGTTATAGACCATCTCGAACTTATATATCGCGTAGGTCCTGTATGCGACGGTGTCGTCGCCCGCCGCCTCGGCGCTTTCATAGCCGTACGTTCCGACGTAATCGGCGAACTTCGTCGGCGCTTCGGGATTCTGTCCGCCGCCGCCCGTCGAGGGATCGTTGTCGTCGTCCTGCACGACCTCGTACCTCAGGGTGACGTCGTTCAGCCGCACCGTCCAATCATAGCCGCCGTCGTTAAACTTGACGAGCCCGTCCGACTGCGTATATGCCATGGGCTCGCTGTCGTAGCCGCCGCTCTTCAAAATGAGATAACCGTCGTCGAGAAGGTCTATTCTCAAATCGCCGTACGACTCGTCAGAGGTGTCGACGTAGCTGTACAGCTTGTGGAAAACCGCCACAAACTCGACGTTGCCCGTCACCGTGTAGGTGCCGTTCTTGGCGTAGCTGCCCGTCGTCTTGTTCTTCCAATAATAGAAATTCCAGCCCGACTTGGTGAACGTATTTGCGGGTAGCGTCACCTGCTCGCCCGCGCTCTTACCCGTGATTGCCGCGGGGGCGGTGCCCGTAGCGCCTTGCGGCGCCGTAAAGGTCAGCGTGTAACTGCCGCTCTTGGGAATCCACTTCGCGACGAGCGTGAGGTCTGCCGTCACCGGCGTCGTGAACACAAACAGCGGCCCGTCCGCGCTTCCGACGTGCCAGCCGTCGAAGGTGAAGAGCGCGCGTTCCGCGGGCGTCGGGGGCTCCGTCGCAAAGCCGCCCGCCGCAAACTTCTGCGGCGCGGGGTTTTCTGCGCCGTAGCCGTAGTAGCCCAAATCGAAGGTGACGGTGACGATAGCCATGCCGCCCTGACCTTCGACAAGAGTGAACCTGCCGTTTTCGAGCGGTTCGTCGTCATAGTCGCACAGCCAGAGCTCGGAATAGTCCGACTTGATGAGCAGATTGCACGCGATATTCGCTATCTGCGTATAGTAATAGAACGCGTCGGCGCCGTACTTTTGGGGCATAAAACTCTCGCCGCTGTAATCTATGTACGACATGAGGCTCTTTGTCCAGCCGTCCTCGCCGTCGAGCTTGTAGTACACCTTTTGCTCCGCGCTGTCTACCTTTATCCCCACAACCTCTGCCGAGGGAAAAAGGTCGCCGTGCATGTCCTTCATGCCGGGCAGCTCGCAGTCGCCCTCGTATTCGAGAAGGCTTACCGCGCCGCCGTCGGGAAGCCATATCGCGGTAAACGTCACGTTGTCCTCGGGCATGACGTAGCCGACAAAGCCCGCGGCATACACTCCTCTGCCGTCGTGCCAGCCGTCGAACGTGTAGTTAGCCCTCGAAAACCCTGTCGCCGCCGCGAGGTTTATTTTTTCGCCGGCCTTGTACGAGCCACCCTTGGGCGCGGTGCCCGTAACGCCGTTGCCGAGAACATATGAGACGGTGTACTTGGGCGTTTGGTCGCCGACCGCCGTCCATACCGCGGTGAACTTTACGTTGTCCGACGGCATTGTGTAGCCCGTTCCCGCGCCGTACGTCTTATTTCCGTCGTGCCAACCGTCGAATGCGTAGCCTGTCTTGGAAAAACCTGTCGACGGCGCGAGCGTTACGGTTTGCCCCGCCTCGTACTTGTTGTTGTCTACGGGAGCCGTTCCCGTCGCGCCCGCGCCTATGTCGTAAGTGACGGCGTACTTGGGCGTTTTGTCGTCGTCCTCGCCGCCTGCCGACACCCACACCGCCGTGAATTTCACGTCATGCTTGGGCATTATGTAAAGGCTGTATTCGGACGCGTACTTGTTCGCGCCGTCGTGCCAACCGTCGAAATTATAACCCTCTCGCGAAAAATCCGTCGCCGCCGCAAGCTTTACCGGGTCGCCGGCTTCGTACTTGTTGCCGTCGACGGGCGCCGTGCCCGTCGCCCCCTCGCCTATGTCGTACGTGACGGTGTACGTCTGCGGTTTTAAGGTGTTTTGAGGAATGTTTGCGTCCTCGCACGCCGCCGCAAAACACAGCGAAAGCGCCAATGCGACAACGACAAACACCCTTGATAATTTTTTCATGTTTTTCCTCCTATCGGGGAATATTTGCGCTTACTCTAAAAACACAAGACAACCAACCGCTTTTCAATCCCCGTTGATTGTCATAGAATGCGTTTTCCGTATAAGTGTTGCTATTTTACTATATATATAGCTTTTTGTCAAGCGAATGCGACAAGCGGCGCTTGCGGGGCACGGAACGCCGAAAGGGGTTGATTTGCAGTACGCCTCGACACATTTATCGACAACTTTTACGGAAACACTTGACGGAAAAGCGAAATCGTATTATATTAAAGCATACGGTTTGTGCGGACGAAGTGCATTTTTGCGCGGCAGACTCTATTCGTCACGGTTAGAGCCCGTAAGGAGGTATTATGAATATCGCGGTAATAACGGGGAGCCCCAATCCGAACGGCTCGTCCAATCTGCTTGCCGGGCAGTTCATAAAGGGCGCGCGGGAAGCGGGCAACGCCGTGTGCATTATCGACACCGCACACATAAACGTCCGTCCCTGCATGGGGTGTATGCGTTGCGGCTATAACGGCCCGTGCGCGCAAAAGGACGACATGGAAAAGGTGCGTCCGCAACTGCTCGGCGCCGACATGCTCGTATTCGTGACGCCGCTCTACTACTACGACATGACCGCGCAGATGAAAACGTTGGTGGACAGGTTGTGCGCACTTAGCGGCACCCTCCAAACCAAGCACATGAAGTCGGCGCTGTTTTCGGTCGCGGCAAACACCGACCTCGCGACGTTCGACGTGCTCGTAGCGCATTATCGGGCGTTCTGTCGGTATCTCAACCTGACCGACGTCGGCATGATTTTGGGCGCAGGCTGCAACTCGCCGCAGATAACGGCAAGGTCGCAGTACGTGGCGATGGCGTACGAGTTTGGCCGCCGCCTTGCGCCGCAAGCAGCTAAATGAATAGATAAGAATTATCGAAGCGCCGGATTTAAACGCCGGCGCTTTTACATACAAAAGCGCGAGCATTCTATCTCGCGCTTCCTTTTTATTGGGCTCCCCTTAATAAGGGGAGCTGTCTGCCGCTTGCGGCAGACTGAGGGGATGTGAATATCTCTTATCTTAGGTGCAAAGCTCCGCTTTGCACCGCTTAGTCTTCCTCGTGCGGCTCGGGGAACATTTCGGGATCGTACTCGATTCCGTTCTTGTCGTAGTAGTCCTTGATTGCGGCGCGGATAGCTTCCTCGGCGAGCACCGAGCAGTGAAGCTTGTGCGCGGGCAGTCCGTCAAGAGCTTCGGCGACCGCCTTGTTGGTAAGCTCAAGCGCCTCAGATAAAGGCTTGCCCTTGATAAGCTCGGTCGCCATTGACGACGAGGCAATAGCGCTTCCGCACCCGAACGTGTTGAACTTGACGTCGGTTATTATTCCGTCCTTCACCTTGATATATATTTTCATGATGTCGCCGCAGCGCGCGTTGCCCACCTCGCCGATTCCGTCAGCGTCGTCGAGCTTGCCGACGTTGCGCGGGTTTCTGAAGTGATCCATAACTTTTTCACTGTAAAGTGCCATTTTTTTTGCTCCTTGTGTTTTCCGTTATTATTTTTGTGTCGTTGTTTTATATCAAATGCGGCTTTTCGCCCTTTTCGAGCGCTTCCCACACGGGCGACATGTCGCGAAGCCGCGCCACCACCTTGGGAACGGCGGCGAGTATGACGTCGACGTCTTTATCTGTCGTCGCTTCCGAAAGGCTGAGACGAAGCGAGCCGTGCGCCACCTCGTGAGGAAGCCCCAAAGCCAAAAGGACGTGCGACGGGTCGAGCGAGCCCGACGTGCACGCCGAGCCCGACGACGCGCAAACGCCCTCGTCGTCGAGAAGGAGCAGCAGCCCCTCGCCCTCGATTCCCTCGAAGCACATATTGACTATCGACGGCAGGCGTTTAACCCTGTCGCCGTTCAGCTTGGAGTGCGGTATTTTCGACAGCCCTTCGATAAGCCTGTCGCAAAGTTTTTTCTCCTTTTCCGCCGTTTTTTGCATAGCTTCGCACGATTCGTCCAAAGCTTCCGCCATGGCGACTATCCAAGGCAGGTTTTCGGTACCGCCGCGCCGCCCGCGCTCCTGCGCGCCGCCCTCGATAAAAGTCGCAAGCGGCAGCCCGCGCCGACAGTACAGCGCGCCCACGCCCTTGGGGCCGTGGAACTTGTGCCCGGACAGCGACAGCATGTCTATATTCATCGCCTTTACGTCGACGGGAACGTGTCCCACCGCCTGCACCGCGTCGGTGTGGAAGGGCACCTTTTTCGCCCTGCACACCTCGCCGATTTCCGCAATCGGCTGAACAGTGCCTATCTCGTTGTTTGCAAACATGACCGTGACGAGCGCGGTGTCCTCGCGTATCGCGGACGCGACCTGCTCCGCGGTTACTACGCCGAGGGGTCCTACGGGCAAGTACGTAACTTCAAACCCCTCGCCCTCGAGCTTTTTGAGCGTGTGCAAAACGGCGTGATGCTCGAACGCCGTCGATATTATGTGCTTTTTCCCGCGCTTTGCGCCCGTCTCCGCCGCCGAGCGAATAGCCTGATTGTCCGCTTCGCTCCCGCCCGAAGTAAAGTAGATCTCGCGCGGCTCGCAGTTAAGTCGCTTTGCAATCCTCGCACGCGCATCCTCGAGCGCTTCCTTTGCGATCTGCCCCACCGAGTGGAGGGACGACGGATTGCCGTACACCTCGCGAAGGTACGGCGTTGCCGCCTTTATCGCGCGCTCGCTCATAGCCGTGGTCGCGGCGTTGTCTACATATATGGTTTTCTTTTCCGAAGCGGCTTTCACAATTCTAACTCCTATTGATTTAGTATGAATTAGCTTCGAGGATATTATAATTCGCCGTAGCCGCTTTGTCAACCGAAATGCCGAATTTTCCGCATAAAAAATCGGCAAAGCGTTTTGCCGTGCCGATTTGGTTTTTTGTGTGGCGTGCCGTTACATCATTTTACTCAAAAATTCCGAAAACGCTATGCGCCAATAGTTTTCGCTGTGCGTGCCCTTTTCGACGTAGTTTTCGATTATGTCGGCGGCGGCGAAGCCGTACGAGGTCAAATTCTTTATCTGCTTGGCGGCGGGAACGAGCATCGCCTCCAGCCCGTCGCCCTTTTCGCCGCAGTAGACGTAAACCTTGGGCTTATTCGCGCCGCTCGCCGCAAAATTCTTCTTTTGATAAAACTTATTCCAATCGCTTTGGGTGAACAGCCCGTTTGCCGGAGAGAACGCGCCGATATATCCGTACAAATCGTTGTCGCGCAGTCCGAGATAGTACGCGGCAAGTCCGCCCGACGACGAACCCGCAATGCCCGTTTTTGCTAAGCTCGTGTCGACCGAATAATGCTCTTTCACCCACGGCATGAGCGTTTCTCTCATAAAATTGCCGAGCTCGTCAAGCTTGCCGTCGTAAAAGTCGTCGTTGTCCGCGAGGTCGGTTATCTTGCCGAAGTCTTGACTCATGGTAAGCTCCTTGTCGCGGTAGCCGTCGGTGTTGTCTATAGCGACGATAATCACGCCGTCCCCGCCGCCTGCGACGAGGTTGTTGACGGCGACGTCCACCGCCCACGAGCCGTAGCTGTCGTGCGATTTTTCGGCGCCGCTCGCCGCTATATACAGGTTTTGGCTGTCGAACATATACAGCACGCCGTATTTCTTTGTAGGCGTGTAGCCGCGCGGCGTGTACACCGAAATCTTTTTGCTTTTTTTCGCCGTGTAGCTCAAGTTTTTCGCATCGGAAAGCGTGAAGTATTCCACCTTGCCGTAGTCGTCCGTGCCGTAAGTAAACATCTCATCCTCCCCAAAATATCCGCTCGTAGCTTTGCCGACGACGAGGTCGCGCGTCTGCTTGCCGCCGCCGTTGTTGAAGATTATCCTGTCGTACTTGGAGTAATCTATCTCGATTTTGTACTGTTTTTCGCCGTAGCCCGACGTTTCGAACGCCGTCAGCCTCTCGCCCGGCCACGAAGCCTTGGGCGTGTTTGACGCATAATTCCACACATAGGCATAAACGCTTCCCCACCCGTTGCTGTCCGTGTAATAAACGGTAGTCTTTGTCGTCGGCGTCGGAACGACGGGGTCGTCCGGGTTGTCGGGGTTGTCGGGATTGTCGGGATTATCGGGATTGTCGGGGTTGTCGGGGTTGTCGGGGTTGTCGGGGTTGTCGGGGTTGTCGGGCGAGCCTTGCGGCGCCGTAACGTAGACGGCGTAGGTGTCGGATATTCGAAGCTCGAACTTGTACTCGCCCGCGATTTTTGCCGTGCCGACGAAATCGCCGCCGACGTAGTTTTGATAGACGTTTTCGTAATTGTCGTAAATGACGACCTTGTCGCCGACGGACAGCTCAACCGTCGCGGTGTAAACTTCCTCTTTCGCGGAAGCGGTCTCGTTTTTCATGGCGACGGCAGTACCGCCGTTCACCCTAAGGTACACCGTGCGCACGTCGGTCGGCGGCTCGTCGCCTTTAGGTTTTGTCCCGCCGTCTTTCGAGCAGCCCGAAAAACAGAACACGACCGCCGTAGCAATCGCCAATATACACATTAAAAATCTCGCTCTCCGTTTCATCATAAACTCCCGATAAATTTCGTTCTTCTTTTATTGTATAACACGCCCGCAAAAAAAGCAATACAATGCAGGGCGGCTTTCAGTTTTGCATTTTAATCGTTTGACCTTTTTCGAGCGGATAGCTGACGAGCTCCTTGCCGTCCAAATTTTCCTTGTGCATATCGACGCCCGTTATTCGGCTGTTTTCGTAAGTAGTGTAGTAGTAAATGCCTTTGTCGGTGTTGCAGCACGACGAATATATGGTGTACTCAAAGCCGTGCTCGACCTTGCAGCAACCCCTTTGCTGCGCGACCGAATTCAATATGTGAAAGAACTGACTGACGCTCTCGCTTTCCGATTCGCCCGAAATCGAGTTGAGCTTGGTGAACGCCGCCTTTACAAACCGCGACGCCGACGACAGATCGCCGGGCAGTCCGATTGCGCCCATGCCGCGGCTGTACGGCTTTAGCGTGAGCTCTTGCGAAAACCTGCTGACGGGCTCGTCGCGCGTGAGCCCCATGTAGTTCGCGAGGTTTGTGAGGTGAAAGTCGAACGTCGGGTTGTTGGTCATTACGCCGACGGGATTGTCATACACCTTAACTCCGCCTTCGAGCGGCTCGACGACTATGCTCTCGTCGCGGTCGGAAATCATCCAATGCAGCGGCGATAATTTTAGTTCGGGAGTGAAATCCTCGTTCAGTAGATTGATTTTCTTCAGCTTTTCCCTCGCCTCGCGCACCGTCGCGCACTGTCCCAAAATCCACGGAATAAACTCGAAAGGCGTTATGTTGTCCTTGCCCGCCGCCTTCGGCAAATATACGGCGTTGCCCGGAAAATTCAGCCCCGCCATGCTGAGCCCCTTTTCGTTGGTCGCGTCGTAGTATAGCGGGTAGTTCTGTTGCACAAACGCCATGCCGATCATCGCGTAATGGGTTTTTACGCTTCCCGCCGCCCGAAAATCGAATTTATAGTTTCGCGGCGTCACCGTCACCGTTTCGCTGTACGAAAACTCGTAATCGAGGTTGCGCCCGAAATAATGGTCTTTTGTCTTATATGTAGCTGCCGTGCACATGCATTTTTCCTCGCTTTTTGTTTTTATTTCTTTTGCGGTCGCGGTTTTTTGACCGTTGCGACAATAATTATTTTTCCGTTGTTAAATTCTTCCTCGGCGCGCTTCGATTTTTGCGTATCGCTGTCGTAAAAATCCATTTCCAGCCGCAAAAGCTTTGCGGGCGAAAAATCCCTTTGGCGGTCGACGTCGACGACGGCGAACTCCAAAACCTCGCCGTCCGCTAAGAGCGCGAGCGTGTCGCCAGCGTCCATATAGCGCAGTTCGGGCAAATCGTCCAGCTTGATCTTGCGCTTGTTGCGCGACGCTTCGAGCTTGTCCCGCGAAACGCTCACCTCAAACCGCTCGCTTAAGTCCGGCTCGGGAATATATTTGTCCTCGTCAAACGAATCGTCGGGCCTAATCTCTTTTGCGGCGTCGCTAATAAAGGAATACGAAACGTAAGCCATTCTGCCCGTTTTGCCGTGCGCTTCCGCCATAATGCCGCCCCAGCCGCGCTGCGAATAACAGCGCACCTTGCCGTCGTTTAAAACGGGCGCGCAGCAATACCCTTCCTGATGCACCCAGCCCGAAAACAAATAGCCTTTCTTTTTGATTTCGTCGATGATGGCGTTGCGCGCCGCCCAGCCGTTCACGCCGCATTCCAAATCCGTGCTGTAGCTAGTCCATCCGACAACTTTAAGTTTCATTTCCGCCCTCCTATTTCGCCCAAAAACGCGGCTTTTCGCTTATCTTTAATTGTAACACGAAAATATGTTTTTTTCAACCGTATTATAATATTCGCCGCCGCACAGTCGGTTTTATTGTGTCTATTTTAAGGAGCGAACCGCCGCCGTACCGACGCGCAAGTACATACACTTGACAAAATCGCATGTATGCGGTATAATTATCGGTAACACTTACAGAGCGAGGGATTATGGCGAAAACGCGAATGCACAATATACGGCTTTGGTGCGAAATCGCGCTGAGCGTATTTTCGGCTGTCCTCGCGGTACTGTTCATAACCTTCGTCGCGCAGATTTACTACGCGGGCGGCGAGCCCGTTTACAGCCGCGCAATCGTTTGGGGCAAGCTCAAGTATTTGATTGCGCCGCTCGTCGTTTGGGCGCTCATGATAATCGGCTGCTTCGTTTTGTCTGTGCTATTCCCCGACGAGGCGAAAAAAGCAAAGCCCGTCTCCGCTGCGGAACGCGTCGCGCGAAACAGAAAGCGCATTCCCGCCCGCCGCGACACAGACGGCAAATACATAAACGCCGAGCACAAGCAGTACGCGACGATGGAGCTCTGGCGTTATATTGCGTACGGCATTGCTTCTGCGTTTGCGCTCGGCATTGCGATTTATGCGCTCGTCTATCTGTGCAATAAAGGCAATTTCTCGTCGGAGTCTATTAACGTCGACGTTTTGGGCTTTGTCAAAAACGTGTTCCCGTGGATTGTCGCGAGCTTTGTTCTGTTTATAGCCGTCGTCGTCTACGAACGCGTCGTAGCTCGGCCGCAGCTAAACCGCATGACGGGGCTTCTCGTAGCGTGCAAGGGCGTATCCATTTCGCGCTCGCCGCTCGCCGCGAGGCTTGACGCATTGAAGGCGGCGGCAGTCGAAAAAGAAGATTATATCGTTATGGGGCTTCGCATAGCGGTCGCTCTCGTCGCGCTGGTGTTTATCGGCGTCGGCATGTGGGACGGCGGCATGGGCGACGTTCTCGGAAAAGCGGTTGCTATCTGCACCGAATGTATAGGGCTGGGCTAAACGGTATGGAAGAAAAAGAAAAGCAACTGAATACCGTTGAAACGCCCGACGAAAACGAAACGCCTGTCGCGACGGAAAGCGTAGCCGCCGAAGCCGCTGCTGCGGTCGACCCCGCGCAGGAAACCACGGCGGCGGTGGACGCGGCAGAAACGCAAGCGGCTGTTTCTTCCGAAACGCAAGAACAAGCGGAAAACGCTTCGGAGCAACCGTTACCACCCAAGAAAGAAAAGGGGCTTAGAGCCTGGTGGGCGCGGCACAAGCCGACGAAGCGGCGGCTGATACAGATTTATTCGCTGCTCTTGTACAACGCGTACATGCGCGGGTTTATCAAGGGCGAGATATTTACGGGCATAACCAAAAACGCGTGCGTGCCGGGGCTCAACTGCTATTCCTGTCCGGGCGCGGTCGCGGCGTGTCCGCTCGGCGCGCTGCAAAACGCTCTGACGGGCACGGGTCACGGCGGACTGTATTACGCGCTCGGCATACTCTTGCTGTACGGGCTGATTTTCGGTCGGACGATCTGCGGGTTTTTGTGCCCCGCGGGGCTCGGACAGGAGCTTATGTACAAGATTAAAACGCCCAAGCTCCAAAAGAACAAGGTTACGCGAATACTATCGTATTTTAAATACGTGCTGCTCGCCGTGCTCGTAATCGGCATTCCCGTTATTTATGCGATAGACCAAACGGCGGTACCCGGCTTTTGCAAGTACATCTGCCCGGTGGGGACTTTTGAGGGCGCGTTCATGCTGCTCGTCAATCCGTCAAACGACTCGCTGTACGCAATGCTCGGCGGGCTGTTCAGTTGGAAAACTGTCGTGCTCGTGTGCGTGCTCGTCGGCAGCATATTCATTTACAGATTTTTCTGCCGCTTCCTGTGTCCGCTCGGCGCGATATACGGACTGTTCAACAAGTTCGCCCTGCTCGGCATAAAGGTCGACAACAGCAAGTGCACGCACTGCGACAAGTGCGTCAAGCATTGCAAGATGGACGTCAAAAAGGTGGGCGACCACGAATGCATCAACTGCGGCGAGTGTATAGGCGTTTGCCCGACCAAGGCGATTAGGTGGAAGGGCAGTAAAATATTTATGAAAAACGTCGACGACGAGCTCGTGACGGCGCCCGCCATGGACGCGCCTGCCGTAGGCGCCTCGCCCACTCTCTCGCTCGCCCAAGCTTCCGCTTCGTTCTCTTCGGGCGGCGGCAATGAGGCTCCCGCCGAACGCACGAGCGTAGCACCGGTGAAAAAACGCGACCGCGCGTTTTGGGTAAAGGTGATTGCGATAGCGCTTGCCGCCGTGCTGTTTTTCGGCGTGTTCACCTATGTAAACTTCTTTGCGGTCGCCGACGACACGCCGTCCGCCGAGTATCTTATTGCTATCAAAGCGGAAGACGACAGCGTCGGGCTTTTGTCCTTCCGCATCGGCAGCGGCGACAAGTACTCGTCCATGTCGGGCAAGGGCTCGGGCACAAAGGACGATCCGTTCGTCGTCAAATCGATAAGCGGCAGGTGGGACGTCCCGACCGCGGGCAAGGATTACACATATTACAAGTTCAAGACGAGCACGGCAAAGAAGTATACTATTTATTCCGAAACTCCCAACAAGCTGGACATCAAGATTTCGTACGTGCTTGCCGGCAAAGAATACTCGCTGTACGACTATCAAGTGGACGGCGACACGTTCGAGCTGTCGCTCAAACAGCCCGACGGTTTCGGCAACACGGTCGGATCCGTCTGCTACGACTTTACGCTCAACTGCTACAACGGCAGAGACCCTGTCACGCTGTCCGAATTCTTTAACAACGAAGAGACGGGCGCGGTCGGCAAGGTCGTCGTAGTCAACTTCTGGGGCACTTGGTGCGGACCGTGCGTCGCAGAGCTTCCCGAGTTTGAGGAAGTGCGCGAAAAGTACAGCGACCGCGTCGAAATGATCGCCATACACAGCAAGTACGGCTCGGGCGGCTCGATAGTGCCCAACTTCCTCAACTCCAAGGGCTGGAACGAGTGGGGCATCATCTTCGCTCAGGACACCGGCACCGTCGAAAAGAGCGACGTGTTCGCCATGCTCGGCGGCAGGGGCAACGTCTACCCGAGAACAGTTGTCATAAACGCCGACGGAATAATAACCGCCACATTCGACGGCAGAGTCGCGGGGCAAACCCTTGAAAACGCGGTTCTTGCGGCAATGGCGTCGGCAAACGAAGAATAATTAAAAAGAAACCGCAATTATAAAAGCGCCGACCTTCGGCGCTTTTTGTTTTAATCGTTTTCGGCGTAATCTGTGGAAATGAATATTATTCTATCCCACATTTGCTTTAATGTAAATTTACCTTTTCGCTTCATATCGAATAGCTTTAGTTTTTCATTAAACTTGTTTAAAAATGAAAAATGCTCCGAATCCTTTGTCAATTTGACCGAAATATAATCAATATGAACGGTATCTTTTCCAAGGCTAATATTATCTGTCACTTGCTCAATCAAGCAATTATTATAGTGCGCATAGTTCTCAACAGAAAACACCGCCCTTTTTATTTTGCCGCTGTTTATACCGTCTATAAATTGTTGATATGATAGTTCCAATATTATTTTCCTATAAATGATGTTTACTATTCGCTCTCGGTTTTCTTTTTAGAACTCAATTTTTCCGGCGTTTTACAAAATGTGCGAACAACGCTGCCGCAATCACAACAAATTGACGCATAAAGCTTTACGTTGCTAAATACGCCTGTCGGAACCGAAACGTCTCTTCCGTAAGCAGTTATCCGCCCCTCGATAAAATTTTCTCCGCCGCAATATTGGCATTTTTCAATCTTAACTTCATTCATTTCCATTTCTCCTATAATTTACCGTTTGTCGCATAATCATTATAGAATATCAAAAACGAAAAAGCAACGATAATGTGTTTTTTCCATAGAAATAATGTTTTATTAAAACCTATTCTGTGCGAAGAGAAAACCCCTTTCTGCGCTCCCGCTACCCCCTTTTAATGCTTCAGCCTTAAAAGGAGATAGCAAGACGTTACGGTAAGCGAAGTGCGCCGCTCGCCACTCTCAGGCTCCCCTTAATAAGGGGAGCTGTCGAGCGTAGCGAGACTGAGGGGATGTGAAATAAATGAATATTGAATAGATAAGAATGAATAATTGCGGTCGCGGCTTCGCCGCATTATTTAATTCTCGCGCTCCGCGCGACCACTATTCGGCTCCCCTGTGCAAGACCTGTCGCCTTTAGGCGACTGAGGGACTGTCCCTCTTATCTCTTATCTATTATTTTAGCCGCAGGTCAGCCTGAGCCCCGCGAAAAATCAAAAAAGCGCGGGCACATCTCAGTCTCGCGCTTCAATAATTTTTATTTCTTAGCCTTTTGCTTAGCCGTGGCGGCGCTGTTCGCTAATCGTTTTTTTCTTTCTTCTGCTTCGGGATCTCGTTGCAGTACAGCTCGTAAACCTCTTTTGCGGTGGGAATGCTTTCGGCGGCGCCGCGACGGGAGACGGTTATCGACGCCGCGCGGGATGCGAACTTGCACGCTTCCTTAAACGAATACATGCCGACGTGCGGGTATGCGACGGCGAGCGCGCCGACAAAGGTATCGCCCGCGCCTGTCGTGTCTACCGCTTTGACCTTGCGCGCGGGTATATGCGCGGAAAGGCTCGACGCGTCCGATATAGCCACGCCGCGCGCGCCGAGCGTCAGCACCACGAACTGCACGCCGTGCGCGTGGAAGGCGCGGATAGCCGCCGCTTCAGATTGTGCGTCCTGCGGGTTTATTCCCGTCAAGATCTGAGTTTCGGTCTCGTTGGGGACGATCATGTCGACGTTATAGTACACGTCGTCGGGCAGTTTGCCGACGGCGGGAGCGGGATTTAATATAGTAGACATGCCGATAGAGTGCGCCTTTCTCAGCGCATAATCGACTATATACAGCGGCACTTCGAGCTGGCACAGCAGCGTGTCTTTGCTCGTCGCGTGCTCCAACGCCTCGTCGACGTCCGACTTGGTGATTCCGTAGTTGGCGCCGCTGTACACGATTATCCTGTTGTCCTTGGGCGTAACCGCGACAAGCGCCGTGCCCGTCGCGCGGTTGACGCTCCTGACAAACTCGGTGTCTACGCCGTGCGCGTTCAGTTGGCGCACGAGCTCCGCGCCCGTGGCGTCGTTGCCGACGCGGCCGATAAGCTTGACCGCGGGGCCGCTCTCCTTGGGCCGATACGTCAGCTTGGCAATGGCGACTGCCTGGTTTGCGCCCTTGCCGCCGAGGCCCATGCTGTAATTGTCGGCGAGAACGGTCTCGCCCTTGTTCGGTATGCGATCGACCTCTACCGAAATATCGTTGTTGATACTGCCGAGAACGTAAATCATTCTGCCGCACCGTCCTTCATTTTTTTCGGCTTTCGTTAATAATGGGAGCTGTCAGCCGAACGGCTGACTGAGGGGATTGTCCACGACATGGAGTATGTTTAATCCGTCGTGTCCTTTATCGTATCTTCTGCTTGTTCTTTTTCGGCGTCCGTGTCCGCCGCCGCTTCGATTTCCGTTGTTGTTTCATGCGCGTTTTCGGCAGAGCGAAGGCTTGTACCGCTCCTGCGTTTTTCGCGCGAGCGGCGTTTTTGTTCCTGCGCGATCTTTTCCATCGCCTCGCGCTGCGAGCCCGACGGCGACTTGATAGAGAACGCTATGTTTGTGAGGTGGTCGGCGATTCGCTCGAGCGCGCTTATAATAGAATAGAAATGCGTGCCGCTCTCGACCGAGCAGCCTCCGGCGTTTAGCCTTGCTATATGGTTGTTTGCGAGCAGGCGCTTTGTCATGTCGATATCCTGCTCGCGCTCCGAGAATTCCTTGAGTTTGCCGACGGCGTTGTTTTCGAATATGAACATCGCCTCGTCGAACATTGCCATTACCTTGTCGTACATGTCCTCGAGCTCGTCGAGCGCGTCGGGCGTGAACGAGCAGTCCGTTTCGTACATTTCCTGCGCGTCTTCCATGAAGTTTTGCGCGTGGTCGGCTATGCGCTCTATGTCGTCTATGACGTGGTACAGCGAGCCGACGAACTTCTCGTCCGAGCGCGACAGCGATTGCGACGACAGGTTGATGAGGTATTTGGCGACGCCCTTGTTTATATAGTTGATGCGCTGCTCGTCGCGCTCCACCTCGTCCTTTTCGCTGAGATCGAGCGTAAGCACCGCCGTCATTGCGCGCTTGAGGTTGACCTTTGCCATGTCGCCCATGTGGTCGACCTCGCTCTTGACCTGCGCAACCGCAATCGCGGGGGTTTTGAGAAAGCGCTCGTCGATATAGTACATGTGCGGGGCTTCGTCCTTGCCGCCGCGCTTTTCGCGGACGACGAGCTCGGCTATCTTGACCACCCACTTGATGAACGGCAATAATATTATCGTCGTGAACAGGTTGAAGAAGAAGTGGAACATTGCGACCTGGAACTCCGGGCGCGGAAAGCATACCCTAAGTACGTCCGCGACCTGCGTAGTAAGCGGCCATATAATCGCGGTGAATATGATCGTACCGACGAGCTTGTTCGTAAGGTGAATGACGGCGACGCGCTTTGCGTCCGTGCTCGCGCCTATCGACGCTATCCACGCCGTGACGCACGTGCCGATATTGCTGCCGAGCACGATAAACATCGCGACCTCGAGCTTGAGCGCGCCCGCGCCGATCATTGTTACGAGCACGCCCGTCACCGCCGACGAGCTCTGCATGAGCGCAGTTATCAACAGACCGACGAGGATCAACAGCAGCGGGAAGCTTATGCTCGACAGCATGCTCTCGACGCTCGAGCGTATTGCTTCGTACTTGAAGGTCGAGCCCATGATCGCAAGCCCGACAAATATCATGCCGAGACCGCCGAGGATGTAGCCTATGCGCTGATACTTTTCCTTTTTTCCGAACATGACAATCAGCGCTCCGACAAGCGCCAGCACGCCGAAAAACGGTGTTACGTTAAAGCCAGAAAGCGCCGCGAGTATGCCGGTAACCGTCGTGCCGACGTTCGCGCCCATGATTATCGCCGTCGCTTGGAACAGCGTCATAAGCCCCGCATTGACAAAGCCCATGACCATGATTGTCGTAGCCGCCGAGCTCTGTATCACGCCCGTAACAAGTGCGCCTACGCCCGCGCCCGCGAACCGATTGTTCGTTATCTTGCCGAGGAGCTTGCGCATGCCCGGACCCGCACTGCGCTCGAGTCCGTCCGACATGAACTTCATGCCGAAGATGAATATGCCTATGCCGGCTATGAGCAAAAGTACGTTTTCTAAAACCGAGTTTCCCACTGTAGCTCCTCTTGTCCTTCCCCATTATACGACATTATTATAATAATGTCAACCACAGGCACAGCCTGATTTTTGTCGTGTGTGGACTGCAGTTATTTGTTTGAGGGTGCACCCGAGGAGTTACGGAACGGTGGAAATTACTCGACGCCACTCGCTTTTATTATTTGTCGTGTGTGGACTGCCCTTGTTTGTTTGAGGTTGCGCCCGAGGAGTTGCGGAACGGTGGAAATTACTCAGCGCCACTCGTTTTTGCGTTTCGATAATTCGGCTTTCTTTTGCTTTACTTTTTCTGTTGTTTGTGGAGTATCGGGTAAACGCCACAAACTTCGAAGTATTAGGTTCGTTATTAACTTACCTAACTTTAAACAAAAAAATCGGCTTTTACCCCGATTTTACTTTTTATTTAAATCTTTCAATATTCCGTAACGCCGAGCAAATAGTCGCATGACACATCGAATATTTTGCTTATCGTCACAACGGTAGACAAATTCGGCTCGCCCGCATTATTTTCGTAACGGGTGTATGACTGTTGCCTTATGCACAACTTGTCAGCCATTTGCTGTTGAGTATATCCCGCCGCTATGCGCAGCTCTTTTAAGCGTTTAGAAAAGATTTCCATTTCTTACTCAATTACACTTGCATTATACAGCATTTTGCTGTATAATGGTTTTAATACAGCAAATTGCTGTTAAATAAAAAGGAGACAATACATCATGAAAAAATCGAGCTATATCGGCAAAATTATTTGCGCCGCGACCGCAACCGCCTTGTGCGCTATACCGCTTTTGGCTTGCGTTGACGACAACGGCAACGGAGAACTCAGCAGCGAAAAAATTACGGCACAACAGAAAGAAGACTACTATATGGCAACATATCTGGCAAAGAATTATACTGACACCTCCAAAGAGTACGGCGAGAACGGAAAACTTACCGCCCATACGGTTATTAAATACAATATTGATAATTATTTGTTGTCTATTGATGATAAATTAACGAACCGTATGGTGTACTGGTTCTTTTATCCCGCAGATGAGGGGCGAGTTGATTACTATTGGTGCATCATTATAAACAACTATTCCAAACAATGGGAAGTGACAAGTTCTTTAATGCACACATTAAATAGCACAAAGCGGGCGATAGGAAAGCGAGTTGCAACGACTGTCGGTTGTGCGGTTGATATGGATCATATATCCAGAAGCACATATAGCGAAACCGATAAAACGTATATTTATGAAACTCCTCAGGATTCATATAAGCTGTATTTTTCGAAAAAGCATTTTTACGCATATACACTGACAAGGAAAACAGAACCTTTTTCTTTAACGGCGGTGAGTTCGGACTTCGGCAAAACAAAAGTAAATGTTCCCGCTGAAGTAAAGAAAATTGCCGAAGATTACAAAGCGACGCACGAGCCGCCCATTGATGAGGAAGATTAGTCGCGTGCCGCCGAAATAGACTACTATACCTCCAAACTAACTTTCTTGCGGTAATAGTTGCGCGGCACCACTCTATCGAAAATTTTGATAAACCGTAAGTTTAATAGTTTCCGAGCGAGCGAGAAACAGAATCGCAAAACGCCGCTTCGCGGCTAATCACCTCCCCTCAGTCACTCGTTCCTCGTGACAGCTCCCCTTATTAATGGGGGACTAATACAGTCAAAATTTAGAGAGTGCGGCGCGGAGCGCCCGATCCATCGACGATGTTCGGGATGATGGCGGAGGGAATGACTGCGCCGCTCTTTTTCGCGCTTGCGTTCGACACCCCTATATCCGACGCGCCATGCCCCTTTTCCGTCTTCCCGACCATACGAGCGTTAGGCTAACAGCTCGGTGGGCTGTTTGTAGCGAAGCACCGAGCGAGGCTAAAGCCGAGCGGTGGCGCGTTAGCGTCACGAAGTGTGTAATGGAGTGGACCGGGCGAAGGCGCACGCAAAAGCGCGGGCATCTATCCCGCGCTTACACTTTATTAGGCTCCACTTAAATTTAAGTAAGTTATTGCCGCAGGAGACTGATGGACTGTCAACAAACAGCTTCTCCGACGCCGCGCCGTAACAAGCAAAGAGCGGCGCTTTCACGTCGCTCTTTACATTAAACCGTTCTATTGACAGTAAATGTATTCGGTTTAGTTCTTCTTGCTCGTGGTCTTAGAAGACTTCGTAGCCTTGGAGCTGCACGACTTAGTGCCGCACGCCGTCGTGCTTGCCGACTTGGAGCTCGTAGCCTTTGCGCTCGTCGCTTTCGCGGTCGTCTTGGCGGCGGTGGTCTTTTTGCTTTGCGTTGCCATTTTTCTTCCCCCTTATCGTATTTGCGGGCAGTCAGCCCGAACAAATACGATTTGAGCTCACTTCCCGCTTTTAGTTTGTTCTGTTATCCGTCATATATACACCATTGCGTTTTTTTGTGCGCGCGCATATATTTTGCCGCCGCAAAAAATCCGAAAAATCTTGATTTGCTAAACCGTCGGTTTAGTTACACGGTAGCCCCGCCGAAAATTCCGCTCCTTCTTGTAAATTCTGTCTGAGAACGCCATTGAAATCGGAATAAAAGCGCACGAAAAAACGCGGAAGAACATTTCCGCGTTTTCGCTTCTTGATTTTGCTATTATTATGTGCAGTGCTACTTTCCTGTATACCGACTTATCTCACGCTCGGCGGTGCGCTTGACGTCGCGCTCTTTTATTACTTCCTTCTTTTCATAGTTCTTCTTGCCCTTGGCGAGCGCGATCTCGACCTTGACAAACCGACCTTTAAAGTACATTTTGACGGGAACAATCGTAAATCCCTTTTCGGCGGCTTTGCCGAGCAGGCGTTTTAGCTGTGTCTTATGCAAAAGCAGTCGCCTCGAACGCGTGGGATCGGGCGCGAACGCTCCGACGTTGGCGTACGGCGTGATTCGGCAGTTTTTGAGCTCGAGGTTGCCGTTTTCGGCATGGCAAAAGCTGTCGCGCAGCGACACGTCGCCCTTTTTGACAGACTTGACCTCGGCGCCTTCGAGCGCAATGCCCGCTTCGAACGTTTCTATAAAGAAATAGTCGAACGCCGCCTTTTTATTGACCGCGACCGTCTTGTTTTCCTGCTTTTTTACAGCCGCTTTTTTTCTTTCTACCTTGTTTTTCACTTTACTTACCTACGCAAAACCGCTCGAACACGGCGGTTATGACCTTTTCGTCGGCGCGATCGCCCTCGCCGTACAGCTCTTGGATAGCGGAATACGCGTCGTACAGCGCCGCCGCCACGATTTCCAGCCCCTGCGCCTTTTTGCTCTCCGCTTTTGCCGCCTCGCACGCCGAAAGTGCCCTTACCACGCAGTCGTACTGCCTGTGATTGCATATACCGCCCGCCGTTTTGGGACACAAATCGTACAGTTTGTTCTTGAGCGCTACTATGTTCTTGCCGAACTTAGCGCTTATTTTGAGCATTCCGCGCTCCGTTGCCTTGTCATAAGCCTCGCCGACGTCCGCGACACCGTCCTGTTTGTTTATGACGACGAGCGCCGCTTTTTTGGCTATTTCATGCTCCGTTACGCTTCCGTCTGTCACGAAAACCACCGCGTCGGCGTCCTCCGCCGCCTTTTTGGCGCGCTCAACACCTATCTTTTCGACGACGTCGCTCGTTTCGGTGAGTCCAGCTGTGTCGATGACGATAAACTTTCTGCCCTTAAATACGTACTCGCCGTCTATCGTGTCGCGCGTCGTCCCCGCTATCGGGGTTACAATCGCCCTGTCGCTGTCCGTCAGAGCGTTCAAAATAGTCGATTTACCCACATTCGGCGCACCGATAAGCGCGATCTTGAACCCGTCTTTTATTATTCGTCCGCCGGCATAGCCGTCGATTTCCGTCTTAAGACTGTCGATTACTCCGTCGATCATGCCGTAAACGTCGTCGCTCAGCCGCTCGTCCTGTTCTCCGCTCTCCAATTCGTCCGAGTAGTGCAACACCGCCTCCACCGTCGAAAGCGCGTCTTTCAGCGCCTTTTCCGCCATGCCGAGCGCCTTGAATCCGCCGTCGTACCGCATATTTCCGTACTTAAGCTGTTCCGCCGTCTGCGCGTCGATGATGTCGGCGAGCGCCTCGCACTGCATGAGGTCGAGTTTTCCGTTTATAAACGCGCGCTTGGTGAATTCGCCGCGCTCCGCCGCCCGCATGCCGCCGTCTATCAGCGTCTTTATTATTCCGTCGCACACCGTCATATTGCCGTGCGGAAACAGCTCCACACTGTCCTCGCCGGTATACGACCGCGGCGCGACAAAACAAACCGCCGTCAGCCGCTCGGTAAAACTCTCCGCAGAAAACACATTTACGGAAAGCTTTTCGGAAAGCGGCTTTTTAAGGTACTTGCTTACCCTTTCGATACAGCCCTTTCCCGTTATTCGTATAACCGCTATCGCCGACCGCCCGTAAGGCGACGCCAAAGCGACTATGCAGTCTTTTTTAAAAGTGTATTTGTTCATAAGATTTAGACAATCTGTTCACAACTGTGTTTTTTCCGTCTGTTTTTACTTCTTTTCATTTTGAATTTTTTATTCTTTTACGTTTTAACTGTGCATATCTTCGAGTTATTCACTCTTTTTGCTCAATGTTTATTCAAAGCTGTGAATGTTTGTTTTTATATATTTGAGCTTCTATTGTGGTTTTTTATCGCTTCTACACACTCTATATTGTTATTTTCGTAAATGTAAACATTTAAACACACCTTATTATAATCTTTACTATTAAAAGAATAATATAAACACAACACAGTACGACGCGTCACACTCTTTTTCGATATATATAGATGCGCCTTTTTATATCCGTCCCCGGCAGGAAGTAGTCGATTCCTTCCGAAAGTATTACTCCATGCTTTTCGGTTGTCGACTTTTTAGCCGGCTCGTCGCTTTGCGACCTGTAAAGGACGATCTTTCCGTCTTTTTTAGCGAGAGGCGAACACAGTGTAACAGCTTTATCTATGTCGGCGAGCGCTCTCGCGCAGACCGTGTCGTATTCTCGGTGGAGCTTTGTAAGTTCTTCCGACCGCGCATAGTCCGATTTTAGGTTTTTGAGCTGCAGCTCCGATTGACAGCGTTTGATGAGAAGAAGTTTTTTTCCTACGCTGTCCACGCCGGTAATCGGAAGGTTTGTCGCAATCGCGAGCGGAATCGTGGGAAATCCGCCGCCGCACCCGACGTCGCACACACAGCCCGAAAAGTATTCGTGCGGATAAATGCTGTCCAAATAGTGTTTTATGTATACGTCGTCGACTGTGCGCAGCGCCGAAATGTTTATTACCGAGTTGACCTCGAAGTACATTTCGGTCAGCTTGTCGAACTTTTCGATAAGTTCGTCTGTATTGTCGAATTGAGTGCGCAAGAAATCAATAAAAATTTTGCGGCCGTTCGATTTTTCTATTTCGCTTTTAATGTCTGCGGGCTGTTCTCTCATAGTCGTTGTTTATTACGTTGAAAACATGAAGTTGAGAAAATCCTCGAGCATGCTGCCCTTTTCGGATATTTCGATTATCTTTCCGGTGACGGCACTCGTCTTGCACGGGCCGTAATAGCGCGAATCCGAGGAGTGGTTGCGGTTGTCGCCCAAGTAGTAGATGTAGCCTTTAGGCACGGTAATGACGCAGTCGAGAATTAGCTTTTGGTCGTAGTCGAGGTTTTCGCCGTCAATACCGATGCTTTCGATTACTTCCTGCGCGTGATACATGGCGGTAGGAATGATGTTCCCGTTCTTGTCCTTGAACTTGGAATTGAGCTCGCCGACGTCGTAGTTCATTCGCTCTTCTTTGAGGTATTTTTCGTTTGCGAGCTTGAAATGCGTTTCGCCCGACTTACAGACGTACATGTCGACGTACTTGTTTCCGTCGCTTCGAACGTACAAAATCTTGTCGCCGCCGAGCGCGATCACGCGCTTTATCAGCATTTCACCGTCTTTTTTTGGGTTTGGATGCTCTATCGTGACTATGTCGCCGCGCTCAACGGTGTAGCCGTGCTTCAGGAGCACGCAGCGTTGACCGTTCTTTAGCGTGTTTTCCATGCTCTGCCCCAGGACGACGGCACAGCCGAAAAAGTAGTAAAAGAAAATAAGGACAATAAGTATGGCGACGACGACATACATTAAAATTGACGAATAATTGATTTTTTTTCTTTCGAACAGCAGCTCGCCGAACGCCAATTCGTCGTCCATCTTACACCCACAGCACTGAGCTGATAATAAACGTGTCGTCCGCTTCGAGCTTGAACAGTATTATCTTTGACCAGTCGGCAAGCGGGCCGATCTTGCTCTTGAAATCGTTGTGCGACAGCGTGAACTTGTGCCATTCCTCGCTGTTCGATATCTTAACGGTGCTCATGTACCGCTCTTTGCCGTCGCTGACCGTAACCGTCATTGTCGTACACTTGCCGTTCACGATTATCTGCAAAAGCGCGTCGCGCGATGCGTGGTACAGAAAATCGCCCGGTTTGAACGTGACCATCGTATTTTCATCGCAAACTACGCCGTTTATGCCGAACGGACCTGTCTCGACGCGAGCTTTTCCGCCGCGCGGCGAGAGCCACACGTCTTTTCCCATGCTTCCGTCGTAAATAAGCCGACGCGGCACCGCGGTCTGCGCGGGGATGGAAAGAGATTTGGGTATTACCGTCAATAGCGGCGACGTCGTCACGTTGCCCGCCCCGTCGGTGATGTTTACAAACGCGTACACCGGCTGCTCGTTCTGAAAAACGTCCACGCGCGCGTAATATTCCGTTCCGCCAAGTCGTACCGTCTTTATAGACGTCCAATTTCGGAAGGTCGGGTTGGTTATGCAGAACGCCGCAAAAAGCTCCACTTCTCGCTTTTCCTCGTCGTTCTCACCGCCGATGTTGATATTAAAATATAACTTATTTTCGGAATTGGTCGGTTTGACTGTGATTGCGCTCGGTTTGATCGTGCCGTTTAGGTATTCGGTGAAAAAGCGATCGACTTGATCGAACGAGACTTTGATGCTGTCCGAGAATGCGCGTTCGAGGATGCGGAAGCATTTGAGCGACGCGGTAGTGTGAGCGAGCTCGGCCATTTTGTCGAGCGAGCCGTCCTCGGCATTGGAGCATACCGCTATGAAAATGGGTGTTTTGAGTATCGACGCGTATGCGCTGTTGTCGAGCGCGGCGCGGTAGTTTATTATGCGGTTGCCCTGACCCGTTACGTCGGGAATTATATTCAGCAGCGTCGTGCACGCTGTCAGACCGTCGTTGAACGCGCACAGCTTGTACGCTATACTGCCGCCGAGCCCCCTGCCGATTGCGAACGCCTTGAGCTCGGGGTACATTTCTCTTGCCAACAGCACCGCACGGCGCGCTATGCACGTCCACACGAACCAGCAGCTCGTAAGCGCGTCCTCCGGCGCCTCGCGGATTTTGTCTTTGTCGTAGTTGCAGCCGTTGAGCGACCGCGGATACAGCGTGAACCGTGCTCGCTCGTCAGTCTTGCCGGCATAGTCGAGCGTCATTACCGTGTATCCGTGCTCGTAGAACTCTTGCCGCACCGTGTCGGTAGGCGACGATATGTCGGGAATGTAAAGGATTACGCCCTTTGCATTCGGGTTTTCGTGTATGCGGACAAAGGCGCGCGCCCTGCCGTCGACGTTGATAAACCCGTCAAAGTACAGCTCGCGTACCTTTATGCCGTCCTCCGTTTTTTCCGATAGTTCGGACGGATTGAGCGGCAGCGCCGTTACGTCATAGTCTTTCCATAGACTGTTGGGACTCGTGATTTCCAATGCTTTCCGCCACCCTTAAAAAAGTTGCATATATTATAAACCTTTTCTCCCCATTTGTCAACTTACTTCTTTTGAAAAAGAAGTAAGCAAGAAAACTTCAGTGTCGTGTATGGGCTGCAACGGTGGAACGGCGTTTCGCCCGACGAATTGCGTGTCGTTACCAAGGGGAGCCGAGGGGATGTGAATGTTTCGATGTGGGCTTGCTCGAAAAGCGTATATACACATGGTTTCAGCCGTTCAAGTGCAGATTTTCGCAAATGGGCAATATTTCATAGATTTTTGCTTGCACTTGTTTTTGCGCAAAAGTCGGGTAATTTTTGCATAGCGCTACCCGTTTTCCGCCTCGAAAATCGCCGATTTTACGTTATTATATTACCATAATAACCGCCAAAAACGCGGAATTGGCCCTAAAAATGCTAAAATCGGTTTTTTGCAACTATACTAATTATAGGACAGTTTCAATGTAGTTTCCGTCGCAGCCGTTTCCCTACTCGCCTGCCAACGGAATAGCGTCGAGATGTTTCTAACTACACAAAACTCTTCGGGCGCAACCTCAAACGAATAACAGTAGCACACACACGGCATCAAAAACTTGACAAATGGCATACGCTCTATTATAATACTGAAAAAACGGGAGAATAGAATATGACAGCGATAAGGAAAGGCGGACTCGGCAAGGGTCTCGGCGCGCTCCTCGGCGACATTGAGGAAGAATCGATAATAGGTAGTGCGGACAAAACAAATACGCTCCTGCTCGCGGACATCGAGCCCAACGCCAATCAGCCGCGCAAAAACTTCGACAAGGAAGCGCTCGCCGTCCTTACGGAGAGCATCAAAAAGCACGGCGTCATCACCCCTATAGTCGTCACCCCCCGCCCTAACGGCAAGTACATGATAATTGCCGGTGAGCGCCGTTACCGCGCGGCGACCGCAGCGGGGCTGTTCTCCGTTCCCGCCGTTATCAGGGAATGCACGCCCGAGCAGATTGACGAGCTCTCGCTAATAGAGAATATTCAGCGCGAGGACCTCAACCCCATAGAAGTCGCGCAGGCTATTCGAAAGCTGATGGACGATTACGGCTACACGCAGGAAAAGGTCGCCGAGCGTATCGGACAGGCGCGCTCCACAGTCGCCAATCTATTGCGCCTTTTGGACCTTACCGACGACGTCAAAGCGCTCATAGAAAGCGGCAAGCTCTCCGCGGGTCATGCACGCTGCCTCGTCGTCGTTTCAGATCCCGCGCTCCAAGCCGAGCTCGCCCATAAAGGCTGCGACGGCAAAATGAGTGTCCGCGACTTCGAAAAGACTGTTAAGCAAGCGCTTAGCCCCAAGAAGAAGGTCGACGCCCCTGCGCAGAGCCTCGAGCTCAAGGACTTTATTGTGAGAATGCAGCGCACTCTCGGTACAAAGGTTTCCCTCCTCGGCAACGACAACAAAGGCCGCATATTTATCGACTACTACACCCCCGACGACCTTGCGCGGCTCGAAAAGATGCTCGCCCATCTCGAAGAGAATTATAAGTGATTAGATACACTGTTAAACGGCTGTGCGTCAAAAGCGCACAGCCGTTTTTGTTTCACGTGAAACATTTTGTTGCCTTAATTGCCGATTTGTGCATATTTACAGCCGACAAAGCGACGAAAAATGTTCCACGTGAAACATTTTGCTAAGAAGCTTTATTACACCTTCTTTCGCCTACCGAGGTCGACGTTGTCGGTTTTGCGGCTTCTGAGATCCTTGACAGGGTGTTCCGCAATAGTAAAGCGGTAGTCCTCGCCGAACTCGTTTATATAGCTGTCGATAACCTTGTGGCTTGCCACGGACGAAGGGGTTTTGTTTACTGCGTTGTTATACTTAAAGTACTCGTAGTTGTCGGGTACATTGTTGAGGTCGGCGTAGTCCTCGAGCACGGCGGTATTGTTGACGGTATTTTTGAGGATATTGCGGATATAGTGTTTGTTCTTTTCGCAGTTGTCGTTAAAGGACAGAAGCGGCGGAAACTCGGCGTCGGGTATGACCTGCTGCCATTCCTTCTTCTCGTACTTTTTGAGAAGCTCTGCGGCGTAGTGTAGGTGCGAGAGCTCTTGCTCGAAGTGTACGGTCCATATCTTTTTCGCCACCTCGTTGGTCTCCTCGTTCATCGCCGAGTAATAAAGATAGCACTCGGCATACTCGTGCATGAGCAGGCATTCGAGCCAGGTCGTCGTCGGGTCCATGAGAGACTCGTACTGCGTGACGTGCATTTCTTCGACCATGCCTATTTCGAGGAACAGCTTGCGGCCGAGATCGGACGTCGGATAGAACGTTCCCGCATTCATATAAAAATTCATTGTCTGCTGTTCGGCGGCGGTGATTGTCATTGTGTGCAGCTTGGTTGCGAGCGACGCGGTGTGCTTTATCGGGCGGCGAACGTTATCGAACGGATAACGGTGCTCGGCTATCGTGGGGCGACCGGGCATTATTTCGGTGTAGCTGCCGACAAGCTTCTCGCCGGCTATGCCGTGCTCCATTTCCAAGAGGTCGCTGAAGCGGTAAAGGTGATCGAAGTCCTCGAGAAGCGCGAAGTCGAGGGCGGCTTTGACGTACTTGTCCTTTTCGGTTTGCGCGAGGACCGCAGTCAAATCGACTGCGAGCTGTTCGTACGAAATGGTCGTTTCGAGAACGGTCTCGTCTT
The DNA here is from genome assembly GCA_022508505.1 of Clostridiales bacterium. Taxonomy (GTDB): domain Bacteria; phylum Bacillota; class Clostridia; order Christensenellales; family Pumilibacteraceae; genus Anaerocaecibacter. Next base: position 62,992 of record JAFLVC010000001.1, read on the forward strand.
TCGGTTTGAAATAAGAAATGCGCTTTTGTTGTTGCTGTTCGAGGTTGCGGAGAACGGCAACGTCGCGTCGCAGGTCGTTGTCAAGAGTGTGTCGCGCGAGTTGATGCATAAACCATTGTTCCTCGAACTCGGCGCCGTTCAGAAGAATGGTGCGCACCTTGGTGTATGCGTCGGTCGCGTTCTTATCGTAAGCCGTGGGATACAGCTTTTTCCAATCGTCGACGCATTTATCAATCTTGCACGTTTTTTCGAAAAATGGGTTCATTGATTTACCTCCGTTTCGGGACTTATTCCCGCCGAGTGAATTATTGTCAACAGGGAAGACGATTAAACGGAAAAACGAAAAATATCGGCGGAAGCGATGGCGCCGTTCACGATTATATTATAAAATCATAATAATAAGACCGCAAGAGGCATAGTCCCGCAGACAAGAGAAGAAAGCCGCGTCGAACAATGACAAGCTTCACTTAACATGGGGAGCTGTCATCGAAGCTGACCGAGGGGATGTGAAAACAGCGCGCGACGTGGCTAAATGAATAGATAATAATTATTGAAGCGCGGGATACATGTGCCCGCGCTTATAAATTGACCTCACCGCTCTTTTCGAAACGATACGTATATACTGCCATCATCCCGACCAATCGAGCGAATAGCGAACAGTCCTGTGGACTGTTTGCCGCGAGAGCCGAGCGAGGCTGTGCCAAGCGGTGGCGCGTCAGCGTTCGAGGGATCAAGGCGCCCCGCGCCGCACGCTCTTAAATCTTAATCTTTCTACCGCGCTCCATTAAATAAGTTGAGTTCCGCCGCATACTGTGATGGGATGTAACTCCCATTGGCAAACGGAACTGCCGCCGTTAGGCTGCCGAATGGCTTAAATTCAGACGCGCTGAGACAGAATTTTCAAGAAAGAGGGATATTTTCGGCGGGGCTACCGTGCAACTAAACCGACGGTTTAGTAAATCAAGATTTTTCGAAATTTTCAAAGAATAAAAAACTCGCCCGCAAGCAATCGGCGAGCATATTTTGAGCGGCGCTTGACAGAGCGCGGGATATTTAGTATAATTTTGGCAGACATTATTGTTGGCAACAAACGAGGAGTCAAACATGACGAAATATTTACTATCCGGCAACGACGTATTTACAAATCCCGACAATCCTTGGTACTACGTCGTGGGCGTAATATTTTTGGTGTTGCTTATCGGTGCGCTCGTCGCGTACTTTTTGATATCCAAAAAGCTCACAGCAAAAAATTCGGGCGAGCAAGAAAATGACGACACGCCGCCGAGCGAAACTGCAGAGAGCGAGGCGGACGATAACGCCGAGTCCAAGGAAGAAGCGGTTTCCGAACATACATCCGAGCAAGAGTCGGAAGCCGAAGCGAAGCCGGAAATTGAACCGACGGTCGAGCGTGAGCCTGAAGCGGATCCCATCGCCGAGGAAGCCGCAGAGCAGGGAACAAAGTACAAAGAGAAATAACCGACACGCAAGCGCGAGCAATTACACTCGCGCTTATATATTTAGAGCCCCTGTGTAAGACCTGCCGATTTTAGCGATTTTGGAACTATCAACAAATAGATTCATAGATTCCGCTGTCGCTTCGCTCAGAATAACGTCTTATATTACTGTGTCATCCCGAGCACAAACGAAAGATTTGAAAATCAAGCAAAAACAAAGTGCGCCGAATCGGTGCGCTAAGAAAAGAACATCTGTGGCAAAAAAAAGCTCACTGCATTTCGGAAACGAAGTGTAGTGAGCAATTCTATATTTTCATTACTTTGTTGTGCGGCCATCACCCGGACTTTTTCGTTACGGTCGAAATGACGGGAAGTGTGATACGGTCGTTCTTCCATCATCCCGAGCGCAGTCGAGTGAACTAAGCGCTTGCGCCGCATTTTCCGTAAGGCGAAAGCAATTGTTGGGCTTACGGCTCTCTATCACAAACACAATAAATACTAAGATTTTCGTGCATTACTGCGTAGGGCGTTGCACTCGTGCGGGAATTACTTTTGTTGATTGTTTAGAGTGACGAGACCGTACTTGGGATAATTGCTGACGATTATGTACATAAAGACGGTGCCGAGAAAAAGAACGGCGGAGTCGAGATCGCCCTCGCGCATGATTGGCGTATCAAGCCCGCTTTCGGAAGCATAGGCGGAATTGTATGCGTCATGAACGGGAACGGGCAAAGTCGCGAGCGCGGACTTGAGATGTTTCACGTATTCGGCGCGGTCGATTCCGGCGCACTCTGCGAGTAGGGTGTACATTTCCGCGGGGCGCAAAAACCCGCGCGAGGCGAGAATGACGGCGTTCCGAAAATGCCGATAATGTGGCGAAACGCGGTCAAACCCGAGGTTTGCCAAAAACAGATCGCACAGGTAATTGATTTCAGCGTCGTTCAATAGCTTGTCGATTTTGTCGATTATCATATACTACTATATCCAAAGCAAAAATCTGTAATTATAGTTTAAAACTTTTTTCACTCCCTGTCAACAGCACAGCAGGCATAGCCTGACTTCCCTCATGTTCTTACTTTTCGAATGTTTGATGTATATATCCCGACGAATTACGTTACTTCATTAGGCTCCCCTTAATAAGGGGAGCTGTCACGAGGAACGAGTGACTGAGGGGGTGTGTAATATTTTCTATCATTCTTTAAATATCATACAAGAAAAAATATTTCGCAAAAAATAAAATAAATTTTAAACAAAATAAATTAAATTATTTGTCGAATTCATTTAATTTAATATTATTTATCAATTAAATTATGTGCAAAAATAAAATTCCGAATTTTCTGTGACCCGCGCTAAGTCGGAAAACCGGACCGACAAAAAATGACAAGACTCTCAAATTAGGCCGTAATTTGCGTTCTAAGCCACTTTATGCTCAAAACGGTAAAAACATACACCCCCGAAAAACTGCCGAAAACGGGCAAAAACTATATTTCAGGCAAAATTCCGGAAAAAACAGATATTGTATAATCAAACAATAAAAATGTTTTTCGCGCCATTAAATAATTAAAATAATAATGCTAAACAAAGAAATCAAGCAAGAAAAACAAACGGCAATAAGATTTTCAAAAGAAGCAAGTAAACGCTTTACATTACCGTCGAAAAATGATATATTAAACAAACACGGAGGCGTATCGAAGCGGTCACAACGAGGCGGTCTTGAAAACCGTTTGGGTGAAAGCCCACGGGGGTTCGAATCCCTCCGCCTCCGCCAGTAAGAACCTATAACGAACCACTAAAAGAAGCGTTTTAGGTTCTTATTTTAACTGTTAGCTTGAATATATCCCGTAATGCCTAAAATGAGTTGTTCTAAATTGTTTGCTTCTTCAATAATTGCAATTAAATTGTTTTCGTGAAAAATCGGAAAATTTTGATTTTTAACACCCTGCTTGGCTAATTCTTTAATTACAGTTTCGTTTGAACCATTGGACTCTGCTATTTTTAATGCTGCGATTATCTTGTCAAAAAGTGTGTTCATATACGTCTCCCTAATATTTTTGGATATAATATCATAACCACAATAGTTTGTCAAGCATTTTAGCGGCGGTTTATGTCACGAAATCTGCTTGCCGTGAGAACGGAGTGTGTTAGTCTAACAGCGAAAATGCGTTAAAGTGTATCAAGTCAAGCATATGTAGCAAAAAGCAAGGCGTTTACGAAAATATCCGAACACGCGCCGACGAGCGGATCAACAAAGGCGATTGCCAAGCGAGCTGGCAACGCCTTTGTCCGCTCGGCGTTTCGGTTACGTTCGCTCGGTTTGTTGCGGCGGGTGCATGACTAAAGCTGCGCAGCGGCACACTTGTTATATATCAAGCACCCGCCATAGTGCCATTTTAGGTTTGTCCCAAAATTGCCTTGAACTGCGTTACTTTCTATGTTATAATATCTTTAATAATATAAAAAGAGGTTTTTATGAATATTGAAGAGTATGAAAAAGTTAAGGAGCTTACATATTTAGAGTATTGCGATTATTTGCAACAAAAATATGGTATTGGCTTATGTGATTATATGACGCAATCTTGGAGTGCAAATCCAAAGTGTTCACGTACAAAGGATGGATTATTCGCTCATCATAAATATGAAGACCACGCAATTAGATTATCTGATAAAGAATATGCTATGAAAAATCCTTTTGAATGGCAATTAGCAGAGAATATTGTTTATTGCGATTATTTAGAACATTTGCTTTTACATATTCTTATTTGTGAAAATCCTGCTGTGGATAAAAACGAAAATGAAGTGGTTGGCATCGGGGGTATTTTGCAGTATTTAATTCCTGAACTTAATGATTTGTATAGTGTTGCTGAAGCGAAGAAGAGGCTTGAAGAAATGCGTAATAAGTTAAGTGAGGATGAAGCGACTGAATGGGCAGATCAAATAAGCAGTTGGGAACCAAGAGCGAAGTGGAAAAGAAATTGTCAACAATTAGTGGCAAATGACAAAGAAGTATTTTTTGTATTATTAAAAAGATTTAAGCTTTCATACGAAAAGCATTATAAGTATAATAGAAATTCTTTTTGCAAAAGTTTATATGAAAGGCGTAGTTTGTTTAGTATGGATAAATGGTATAGGTTTTGGCGTATGTCATTTGTAAAAGACATATATAAACAAATTAGAATAGCTCTAACTTAAATAATATTCGTTTTAGGTTACGACTGCTCCGACAAAAATGTTTGCGAAGTATTTGCGACAGGTTCGCTATCCGCTTGCATCGACAAACAAAAACGTGCCGAGTTCTTTAACTTTTGCGGTAGTCGATACGAGCGGATAATGTATATTGTAAAGCCGTGCGCGACCATGCGCAAACATACCGCCGCCGACAAGAATGAATTGTGCGAGCGCGCGACAAAGCGAGTTCGGGTTTTTACAGAGGGAGTGCGTATATACGATAAAAATCCGTGTTGACTAATTCGATATATTTTGCTATAATGTGCGTGGCGAGGTTAATCTTATATGGAAAACAGAGAGGGTTATATCTATATACTTACCAATCCTTCATTTCCGCCCTATGTCAAAATAGGATATGCCGATGATGTGGACAGACGAGTTAGAGAACTGAACAGAACGGAATGCACGCCGTTCGGTTTTCGTGTATATGCAACATACAAGGTAAATTCACGGCTGAAAGACAAAAATCTTCACGCGCTCATCGATTTGCTTAATCCCTCGCTTCGCAGCGTGGATAATATCGACGGCGCTGTAAGAACGCGAGAGTTTTATGCCATTTCCCCCGAGGACGCGTTTAAAGTTTTGCACGCAGTAGCTTCGATTAACGGGCTTGAAAGCAATCTTGAGCTGCGAGAAAAATCGCCGGACGCGGCAAAAGAAGAAGCCGCGGCGGAAAAAATCGAAGTAATGCACGACAGAGCAAAACCGTTCAGCTTTGCAAAGGCGGGCATTCCGCAGGGGGCAATAATAACTTATATTGCAGACGAAACGATCACGGCCACAGTATGCGCCGACTTGAAGCATGTTGAATATGAAGGACAGGTTTATTCATTGAGCAGTCTGGCGGATAAATTGCGAGGGAAAAGCCCGAGCGCGGGACCGCGGTACTTTATGTATAACGGCAAGGAACTAAACCAAATTCGTGACGAAATAGGCTTTTGATGAAAAGCGCGTCTCGCATCGGAAATATTCACGTTAATCCATATTTATATTATCGTACAGAGAAAGATCGGAATTTAAAAATTCGCAGACAGTCATGCCGAAGCCGTCGATAATGTTTCCGCAAAGAACCCCTGAAACGAATATTTCGTCTCGGGTGTTATAGGATTGGTATTTTCAATAATAATGGCGAGGACGGCGGCTTCGCGCGAAAAAAATTTTTTGTCGGTTATTGAACATTTTGTCGAAACGTGTTATAATGATTTAAACACACGGGATGCGGAATTATTATGGATAAAGATTTGGAACGCATAGTTTTGAGCGAAGAGCAGATTGCTCGCAAGGTCAAGGACGCCGCGGCGTGGCTTGACGGCAGGTTTAAGGGCGCGACCGCGCCGCCGCTCGCGATCAGCGTTTTGAAGGGAAGCGTTTTCTTCTTTTGCGACGTCGTGCGCGCGATGAGAACCAACGTTCAAATCGACTTCATGACTGTATCGTCGTACGGCAATGCTTCCGAAACGTCGGGCGTTCCTAAAATCGTCATGGACCTTGCGGCGTCCGTTTACGACCGCGACGTCATTCTCATTGAGGACATCGTCGATTCGGGGCATACGCTTGCCCGCATGAGGGACCTGATTCTCGGTCGCGGAGCGAAGTCTTTTACCGTGGTCACGCTTTTCGACAAGCCGGCGCGCAGGAAAGTCGACATTTGCGCCGACTACTCTTGTTTTGAAATAGGCGACGAGTTTATCGTCGGGTACGGTTTGGACTACGCCCAGCAGTACCGCACCCTGCCGTACGTTGGCATATTGAAGCGCGAAATCTACGAAAAATAAAAGGAGCATTGCGGATAACATGGAAGAAGTTACAAACGAAGTACAGCCCGAAATTTCCGAAGCGGCGGCAACGCTTGCGCCGCCCGCGGACGACGCGCCCGAGGTTTCGGGTTCGGACGCCGCAGCGGCAGAGGCGGCGGTCCCTACGGGGAAAATCTCCAAGCTCGATAAATTTTTCGGAATTACAAAGAGCGGATCTAAAATCAAGACCGAGATAATCGCCGGCGTCACCACGTTCATGGCGATGGTCTACGCACTGCTCGTCGTTCCGGGAATGTACAACAAAGGCGACGTTCCGTTCGGCGCGGTGTACATAGCGACGGCGCTCGGCGCGGTTTTGGGCACGACGCTCATGGCGCTGCTCGCGAGAATGCCGCTCGCGCAGGCGTCCGGACTGGGCGCAACGGCGTACATAACGGGCACGCTGTTGGGCTCGGGCATAGGGCTTACCTACGCAAACGCGATGATTTTCGTCTTGCTCGACGGAATAATCTTCGTTCTTTTGACGGCGACGGGACTGCGGAAAAAGATTCTCGCCGCAATTCCCAACGAAGTAAAAATAGCAATCCCCGTCGGCATCGGCTTTTTTATAGCGTTTATCGGATTTAAAAATGCGGGGACGGTAGTGATTTCGGACGGCGGCATAGGGTTTGCGTCGTTCAACGTCCTGAGCGGCAAGCTTGATTATCTCGGTGCGATTTCGGCGGCGCTGCTTCTCGTGGGCGTCATAGCGATTGCCGTTCTGAGCCACAAAAAAGTGACGGGCGCAATTCTCTGGGGCATACTCGGCACGGCCGCCGCCTACTTTATTCTCGCGGGGTTGGGCTGCGCCTGGAGCGACGCCGGTTGTATGAAGTTGTTTAACGACTTTTCCATAAGCAATCCTTTCTCCGCTTTTGCCGATTGGGGGCAGCACTCGGTGGGACAGGTTTTTGCGAACGGCTTTGATTTTTCGGCCTATCTCGCGCAGGACGGAAACAGCGGCGGAACGCTCGTGGTACTGATTTTGACCTCCGCGCTTTCGTTGTGTATGATAGACATGTTCGATACGCTCGGAACGCTGTACGGTGCATGCTCGAAGGGCAATCTTATAGATGAGGACGGCAACCCGATCCGGCTCAATCAGTGCATGCTCTCCGACGCCATTGCGACCAGCGCGGGAGCTGTGTTCGGCGCGACGACCGTAACGACCTACGTCGAGGCGTCCTCGGGCGTTGCCGCGGGCGGAAGGACGGGACTTGCCGCGCTCGTTTCGGCGCTGTGCTTTTTGGCGGCGACATTTTTAAGCCCCATAGCGCAGATCATTCCCTCGTGCGCGACTGCGGCGGCGCTCGTGTGGGTGGGCGTGTTGATGATGTCGTCGGTCAAGGACATAGAATGGTCGGCGCCGGCAAGCGCGCTTCCCGCATTTTTGACGATTGCCGTAATGGCGTTCGGCTTCTCGATTTCGTTCGGTATCGGAATAGGGCTCATATCCTGCGTTGTCGTCAAAATCTGCACCGGAAAGATCAAACAAATCTCGATCACGACCTGGATAATCGCCGCGCTGTTTGTCGCGCTGTTCCTTTTGACAAACTGAAAGCGGCGCGAGAAAAAAGAAAAAACAATGTAGAAAACAAAAACAGGCGGGAGGAAATACCGCCTGTTTTTGTATGTGTATAAACGGAATATTTCCGCGATTAGAGGATATAGTATTCGCTGTCGTTGAGGTTTTTGCCGAAGCCGAGGATGGAGCCCTTTACTTTAGTGGGAGCTTTGTATTTTTCGGCTTTGTCGTAGTTTTTGTTTACGAGAAGCTCGATGCTGTTGTCGAGCGTGATGTTATATTCGGTGTAGTCGCCGCCCGTGGGCGTGTAGCAAAGCTTGGTCTTGCACTTTACGGATGTGATTTTGCCGTTCGTAAGCACAACCTCTATTTCGGCGTCCTTTACGATGTTGTCCGCACTAAAATAGTTATTGACGGGGATTACGTCGCCGTAGTTGTTGGTGTTTATCATGTCGGCGATTTTCTTTTGAACGCTTGTCGTTCCGGCGCGGTTGAGGTAAACGGTGTACACTGTTTGCTCGGCGTCGGTCTTTTTCTTGACGCAGTCGATTTCATTTGCGTTGAGCTTGACCATGGAAGTCAAAAAGTCGAACTGTGTATCGGCTGTTACATTTTCCTCCTTGGTCTGCGTGTTGGACGATTTTCTCGAAATGAGCCACGTGCCTCGGTTGTTCTCGTCATCGCCGTTGACATTGCCGAGCGTGTACTTGTAGCTCTCCTTGCCCGCTTCCTCACTGTGCGCTTTGTAGCAGTAGGAGTGATTGAACCATGCGTTTTGGGCGTCGTCGGTGTTTTTGAACATTCTCGCCGTGTAGCTGTCCGTGATGGCGAGCTTGCTCCAGCCGGGATCGAACGCATTTTTTGCAGTCAGGTCGAGCGAGTAGACGGGGTCGTCTTTGAGGTCGGCGATTGCCGCGTTGATTGCGTTTACTTCCTGCGCGACATCGCCCGGCGCGTAAACAATGCCGCTCGTATCGGTAGGCGGGGTAATCGTAGAGGAAGAGTGCTTTTGGCTGTACTCGACGCGCACGGCGACCTTTACGCTCTTGACCTCGACTTCCATTTGGAACCCGAACCTGAAGGTGTCGATTTTGTCGTCTGTCATGTTGAAGTCGAGAGTGCTCGCGTTCGCCTTAAGTTTGATTCCCTTAAACGAAACGCCCGTTCCGAGCTTTTCGAAAACTTGGTTGACGACGCTGCACGCGGGATTAGAGCCGTCGAGCGAAACGGGGCAGGAGTACGAGTATTTCGAGTTCTTCAGCGCCTTTACGCTTTGGATGTTTGCTTCTTTGATTGAGTTGACAAGATTGACGACGGGCAGGTTAATCATCGTTATGTTCTTTTCCTCGGGCAGCTCAACCGAAAGCTTTTTGACTTTGGCGCCGTCCATGGTCATCTTGATAAGGCTGTCGCCCGACGATATTACATAAGCGGTGGAGTCAAAGAGCAGCGCGCCGCTTGTCGTGCGCTTGAATACAATGCTGTCGGTATGACCGTCGTAGCGGTATGCGCCGTCGTACTTGCCCTCGAGTGCCGCGCCTATGCCGAGTATGCTGAAGTCGCCCTTGAAGGTCAGCGTAAAGTCGTAGCCCTGCACCGGTTCCGCCACGGCGACCTGTCGCGCGGCGACAATCTCCGTTTTCGTCGGCAAGGGGGTGTTGTCCTCGGGTTCGTCGGTTTTGCCCGAATCGGACCCTCCGGCGCAGGCAAGACAGACAAGCGCAGAACACAGCGCCATTGCGAATGCCGCAATCAAGGTTGTCAGTTTCTTCTTCATGTTCTTTCTCCTTATAGTTATTTGTCGGCTTTGTGCCGAAATTGACGGTTGAGATGCCGTAAGTGTTTTGCGAGTAAAAGACCCGCGGCTCCTCTTGCGGGTGTGCGCTAGTCTTCCAACGGCGTCGCAGACGACATTTTAACAAGTCGCGGTATAAAAGCGAAAGGCGAAATGACGAATGCGGCGAACACCATGAAAAGCGAGGTTATAATAAATATGAAAAGCTTGAGCAGAGCGAAGAAGATTTTTGCGGCTACCAAGAAAAACACGCCGTCCAAGTCGAGCGTGAATATCACGCCCGGGGTACCTATCATCGCGCCGCCCGCGAAACATACGGATCGGACTATGCCGCCCCAAATGAGCTGCGAAAGAAAGGTGAACGTCATCAGCGTAACCGCAACTCCGCCGCCGATTACCGCGCCCGTCGAATCCGAAAATATCGCAGAGACAATAGCTATAATCAGCACAATCGCGGCGGCAATACCGCCCGCAATCAATCCGGAATTGCGCTTGGAGCGCTTTGCCGCAATCGCCGCGTTCTCGGCAAGCTCTGCGCGTTTCTTTTGCTCGACCTTTTGTCTTTCTGCTTCCTGCCTTCTTCTAAGCTCCGCCGCTTTTTCGCGGTCGCAGCACTTTTTGCACACGAGCGAAGGGGAAGCGCGCCCTTCCTGTCCGCTGTAAACCACCATGCCGCACGAGGTACAAACGCCGATCATCTCGGGCGCGGGCTCTTGCTTCTCTCCGTCCGCCTGCGCGGCGCCTTCCGCCGTGGCGGCGGTTTCGTTGTCCTCGAAGTAGGTTAGCGGAACGCCGAACAGCTTGGCTATCTTGGACATCGTGGCAAAGTCCGGAAAAGATTCGCCGCGCTCCCACTTGGACACCGCCTGAAAGGTGACGTTTAGCTCGGCGCCGAGCTCCGCCTGCGTCATGCCGCGCTCCTTTCGCAATACGGCTATTTTTTCGCCGAATTCCATAATAACATCCGATTCCTCCAATTAGTAGGCGCGTGACGCGCGGCGCGGAAGATCCGCTCGCGCGTTGCGTCGTGTCGGGTACATTATAGCAAATTTCTATCGGAAAAATAAATACATTTCACTAAACTATCGGTTGAATTAACTACCCCATTGGTTGAATTGTACAAAAAATCGAGTCTATGAGTTATTTTAGCAAAAAAACCGCCCAAAATCAACTCTTTTGAGCTATATGTGTCAATTGAGTTGTATTTTTTCAACCTACAGTTGATATAATTCGAATATGACAGTTGGACAAGCTACGGCAAAGCGTATAGACGATTATTTGGATGAGCGCGGCATCACCCTTTATCGGCTTGCGAAAGATGCGTGCGTTCCGGCGTCCACGCTTCAAAATCTTTACCGCGACCATACCAAAAGTCCGACGGTTGCGCTCGTCTTTAAGCTGACGGACGCGCTTGGCGTGAGCATACAGGAGTTTTTCTCGTCGCCGCTGTTTTCGCCCGAAAACCTGGAGATTGACTGAACGGCGAAAAAAGCAACGCAATTACTTATAACGGTGCGGATTTTGCGTAAAAACGCCGCATCGTTTTTTTATTGCCGCATAAGCCTTGAAATGTGTCGGAGTATATGATATACTTATTGAAATAGGCGGAGAGAAAAATGAAAAAACTCAAACACTTGACGATAATCCTTTTGATTTACTTGTTGGCATACAGCGTCGGGCTTGGCGCGTGCTTCTTAATAGAAAACATCATTTTGAAAATGCTGGTGTTCGACGTCGCGGCGACGGCGGTGACGTTTATTTTTTCGCTCGTGTTTCACAACTCAAGCGTCTACGACGCGTATTGGTCGCTTACGCCCATGGTGATGTCGATATGGCTGTTTGTCGAAGCGCAGGCGTTTTCGGTATGGCAAATACTGTTCTTGGTCGTGTTCAATATTTGGGGCCTGCGCCTCACCGTCAATTGGATAATCGTGTTTACCGACTTTTCTTATGAGGATTGGCGGTACAAAAAGTATAGGGAAGAGCACGGGCCGGCCGTGTGGTTTTTGCTCAACTTTTTCGGCATTCACTTCATGCCGACCTTAATCGTTTTTGCGGGCATGCTTCCGCTGTTTGCAATCGTCAAATCCGAGATGAACGCGCTTTCTTTAATCGGCATGGCGGTAATTCTTTTGGGCACTGCGTTTGAGTTTTTTGCGGACAGGCAGATGCATTGGTTCTTGAAAACGACAAAGGATTGGAAAGAGAAAAAGGTATGCCGCGAGGGGCTGTGGAACTATTCCCGCCACCCCAACTATCTCGGCGAGATAACGGTGTGGTGGGGCGTGTATATCGCCATGCTTCCGTTCGCCTTGGAGTTTTGGTACTTCGGCGCGGGCGCCGTCGCTGTTACGGTGCTGTTCAACGTCGTGTCCATACCGCTCATGGAAAAGCGGCAGCTCTCACGCCGCCCCGACTACGCCGAATACAAAAAGATCACCTCGCGGCTTTTCATTCTTCCGCACAAAAAGCCGCGCGAGCAAGAGGAACGTTAAAGAATTTTTCGTAATAAAGCGATTGCTATTTGTTAAACAAATAATTATAATGATATTTACGATACGCTTTGAAAAATTCTGAGGGTAAGAAATGCAAAAGAAGACAGTCAAGCGCACATATTTGTTGTTTTTGCTCGTTGTTGTGCTTGTTATCGGCACGGGTTTTCTTATGGGGTGTCAAAGTACCGACGAAACACAATCATATTTAGATGCATCAAAGATAGAAGAGGCAAGATTCGAATACGACAGCGTTAACAATAGAACCGAGGTCGCTTGGGTTGCTACTTTAACAAATAATACGATTTATAATTTCGATGGTTTTTCTGTCGATTTTAAGGTTTATCATAATTCCACACTGTTGAGCAAAAAAACCTGTCATTACAGCAGGGGCGTCAGTCACGGCGGAAATTATACGGGACGGTTTACATTTTATGTCACAGGCGAGGCAGATGAGATAGAGTTTATTTCGTGGTCGGCAGAGTATGAGTCGTTTTTTGAGACTTATAAAGTATGGTTTATAGTGATGCTCTCTTTGGCGGGCATCGCGGCCGTAATTTTCATTATAGTAATGATAGTTCAAGACTTGGATTTGGATGACACATACGGCGCGATTATAGATTTTATTGCGGACAACGCTTGGATTGCCGCGCTTTTTGTGATTCCTATTGCCGGAACGATTGTGGGCATAGTCACCTCTTATTGGGTGCCTGTCCTAATTGTTTTGGGTGGTATTGTTGCATTTGTGTTGATAACACTATTGGCGCACTTAATTAAATATATTGTCGAAAATGTTTCATTTGGTTGGGGCCCGGTGCTTGCTTACGACGGCTACGAATATGATGACGGGTGCTTTGATGCAAGCTGCGAGGACGTAGAAGATTATGTTGATGATGAAGGCAAATTGGCATTGTTTAGTGTTGAACAGTTAAAAGATTATTGTCGCGAGAACGGCATAAAAGGGTACTCTTCTTTAAACAAGGCAAGACTAATCGAGTTGATTGTCGGCACAAGCAAAAATGGAAACGATAAAACTACGACAAGTGTGCCTCAAAGCAAAAAGCAAAAATCGGCAAACAAAATAACATTTGCCGACATCGCAGGGTTAGAAGAGGCGAAAAGCGCATTTAGAGAAAAAGTCATTTACGCATTTGAGCACAAGGAGTTATATGAAAAATACGGAAAAAAGGTAGGCGGCAGGCTGTTGCTTTACGGCCTGCCGGGAACGGGCAAAACCATGTTTGCCGAAGCCGCTTCCAACGAAATTGACTCGCTGTTTATACCGATAAAGTGTTCGGATATAAAGTCGAAGTGGTACGGCGGCTCGGAGGAAAACGTAAAAAAGATTTTTGAAAAAGCTCGAAAGGCAAAAAAGGCAATAATCTTTTTTGACGAGTTTGAAGCAATCGGCGCAAAGAGAACGGACAGCAGCGAAAACCTGAACAACGACCTCGTGCCGCAGATATTGGCTGAAATGCAGGGCGTGGGAGCGAGTAGCGAAAGCGCCGTTATTGTGGTTATCGCCGCCACAAACAAGCCGTGGATGATTGACTCCGCCTTTTTGCGCCCCGGGCGTTTTGACGAGAAGATTTATATTCCGTTGCCCGATTTCGAAGCGAGGGAAAAGATGTTCGAGCTAAAGCTAAAGAACGTGCCGCAGGACGGCTTGGATTATGGCTATCTCGCGAAAGTTACGGATGGGTTTAACGGCGCAGACATCGGCGCTTTTTGCGACAAGCTGAAAATGCTCGCAATAAACAAGAGCATAGCGGAAAACAAAGAGTGCCCCGTCACAATGGATGAGGTCGAACAAGTACATACTACCATTAAATCAAGTGTATCTACCGAGGACGTAGACCGCCTTTTGGAGTTTGAGGAACAGTTTCGGTAACTTGGATTTTAGCCGACATTATGCGGCGTACGCTTGATTATCGGCGGCGGGTGTGGTATAATCATTCTATTATGAAAGCGGTTGTTTCGGTAATAGGAAAGGACAGGACGGGCATAATAGCCGCGGTGTCGGCGAGGCTCAGTGCGCTCGATATAAATATCGAGGATATTTCGCAAACTATAATGCAGGAATATTTCGTCATGATTATGCTTGTCGACGCGGCGAAGTCAAAGGTTTCGCTCGAAGCCTTGGAGGGCGAGCTTCGCGCCGCCGTGGGCGAGCTCGGCGTCACCGTACACGTTCAGCACGAGGACCTGTTCAACGCCATGCAGAGGGTATGATGTTTACTCAAAACGAGATACTCGAAACAATAGACATGCTCGACAATCGGAATTTGGACGTCAGGACGGTTACGCTGTCGCTGTCGCTTGCCGACTGCATCGACTCTAATGCCGCGAAGTGCCAAAAGAAGGTTTACGACAAGATAACGCGCGTCGCCGCTCGGCTCGTTCCCGTGTGCGACGAGCTCGCCGCGCGGTACGGAATAAAGATAGTCAACAAGCGCATAGCCGTCACACCCATATCGGTCATAGGTTCTGCGAGCGGCGATTTTGTCGGGCTTGCCAAAACGCTCGATAGGGCGGGGAAAAACCTCGGCGTCGATTTTATCGGCGGATACAGCGCGCTCGTTCAAAAATCGGCGACGGACAAGGAAGCGGAGTTTTTAAAGAGCATTCCCGAAGCTCTGTCCTCGACCGACATAGTTTGCGGCTCGGTCAACGTCGCGTCAAGCCGCGCGGGCATGAACCTCGACGCTATAAAGACGGTCGGCGAGGGCATAAAAGAGCTCGCATACCTCACGCGCGACAACAATTCGTTCGGCTGCGGCAAGCTCGTCGTTTTCTGTAACGCGGTGGACGATAACCCGTTCATGGCGGGCGCGTTTACCGGCTTTGCCGAGGGCGAGAGTTCCGTCAACGTCGGAGTATCGGGTCCCGGCGTCGTCGAATATGAAATAAACAAGCACCCCGACTATGACATAACCAAGGTGTGCGAGCTCATTAAGCGCACGGCGTTTAAGATTACGCGGCTCGGTCAGCTCGTCGGGACGGAAGCGGCAAAGGCTTTGGGGCTCGCGCCCGGAATAGTCGATCTGTCGCTCGCGCCCACCCCCGCCGTCGGCGATTCGGTGGCGCGCATTTTGGAGAGTATAGGGCTTTCCCGCGTCGGCTCGTGCGGAACGACCGCCGCGCTCGCATTGCTCAACGACGCGGTCAAAAAGGGCGGCGTCATGGCGTCGGCGCGCGTCGGCGGACTGTCGGGCGCGTTCATTCCCGTTTCGGAGGACGCAGGCATGATAGAGGCGGCGCGGAGCGGCGACATCAATATAGAAAAGCTCGAGGCCATGACGGCGGTGTGCTCGGTGGGTCTCGACATGATAGCAATTCCCGGCGACACGCCCGCTTCGGTCATTTCGGCGCTCATTGCCGACGAGTGCGCTATAGGCATGATAAACAACAAGACGACCGCCGTTCGCGTCATTCCCGTCTACGGCAAGACGGTGGGCGACGAGGTCGATTTCGGCGGACTGTTCGGCACGGCGCCCGTCATGCGCGTGAGTCTCGGTGATCCGTCAAAGTTCATCGACCGAGGGGGGATAGTGCCGCCGCCCATACATTCGTTTAAGAATTAGCGAGGAAGGATAGATTCTTCGCTACGCTCAGAATGACACAGGGACGGCTGATGCAGCGTTGTCATCCTGAGCGTAGCGCCGCATGGCGCGGAGTCGAAGGATCTATTTGTTTCACATCCCCTCAGTCTGCCGCAAGCGGTAGCCGGCTCCCCTAAATTCAAGGGGAGACTGATTGAGATAATAGGGAATAGTGAAGAGTGAGGAAGTTTCGTAATACAGCCACACAAAACAGCAAAAAGCAATAAAAAGGAGCTATATCATATATGAAAAGAAGTGAAGTAGACAAAAAGTACAAGTGGGACCTTTCGGCGCTCGTCGAGTCGGAGGAAGCTTTTGAAAAGCGATTTGCCGCGCTCAACGACAAGATCCCGCAGATGGAAAAGTACGAGGGCAAGCTGAGCGACAGAAAGAGTGCGCTCGCGTGCTTGAAGCTCGATTCGGAGATTGGGCAAGAGCTCGGGCTATTGTATTTGTACGCGCACATGCGGTCGCACGAGGACCTTGCCGAGAGCGGCGCGGTCGGGCTTGCGGGGCGCATGGACGCGCTCGCGGTCAAGGCGTCGACGGCAGGCTCGTTTATCAACAGCGAGCTCGGCGCGCTCGACGACGGCGTGATTGACGGCTACATCGCCGATCCCGAGTTTGTCAATTTCGACTTCATGCTCAAAGAGATAAAGCGCAGAAAGGCGCACATTCTCGACGACAAGAGCGAAAAGCTTCTCGCAATGGCGGGCGAGGCGCTCGGCGCGACGAGCAACGTCGCGTCTATGCTGATGAACGCCGACCTCAAGTTCAAGTCGGTCAAAAAGCACGGCAAAAAGCACGAGCTTACAAACGAGAGCTATTCCGAGCTTCTGTCCGACGAGGAGCGCAAGGTGCGAAAGGCCGCTTTCCAAAACCTTTACGCGGGCTACTCGGCGCACATCAACACGCTTGCCGCAAACTATGCGGGAAGCGTCAAGGCCGACAACTTTATCGCCAAAGCGCGCGGTTACGACAACTGCCTGCAAATGGGCATGTTCGGCGACGACGTCCCGACGGCGGTGTACGAAAACCTTATTTCGGCGGTCGACAAAAACCTCAAGCCCCTGCACGACTACATCGCGCTCAGAAAAGAGCTTTTGGGCGTTAAGCATATCCACATGTACGACCTGTACGTTCCCGTCGTCGAGAACGCGCAGATGAAGCTTCCCTACGAGGAGGCGTGCGAGCTCGTAAAGAGCGCGCTCGCGCCCATGGGCGAGGAGTACGTAGGACTTTTGAACAAGGCAATGACCGAGGGGTGGATTGACGTAATGCCCAACGACGGCAAGCGCGGCGGCGCGTACAGCTGGGGCACATACGGCGCGCACCCGTACGTTCTTCTCAACTACACGCAGACGACGGGCGACATCTTTACCATAGCGCACGAGCTCGGGCATTGCCTGCACTCCTACTATTCGGCGGAAGGCCAGCCGATGGAAAAATCGGACTACAAGATTTTCGTCGCCGAGGTCGCGTCGATATGCAACGAGACCCTTCTCGAACGCCACCTCATGAACACCGTCAAGGACGAGAAAGTCAAAAAGTACCTTTTGAGCTACCGTCTCGACAGGTTCAGAACGACGCTATTCCGTCAGACCATGTTCGCGGAGTTCGAGTACGAGGCGCACAAGATGGATCTCGAGGGCAAACCGCTCACTGTCGAGGCGCTCAACTCGCTGTACCTCGACCTCAACAAAAAGTACTACGGCGAGGAAGTTTCGGACGACCTCATCAAGTACGAGTGGGCGAGGATTCCGCACTTTTACAACGCGTTCTATGTGTATAAGTACGCGACGGGGCTGACCGCCGCGACGAGCATTGCGCACAATATCCTGACGCAGGACGGCTACGTCGACATCTACAAGAACAAGTTTTTAAAGGCGGGCGGGCACAAATCGCCGTACGCCATACTTTGCGACACGCAGGTCGACCTTGCGACAGACAAGCCGTACGACGACGCGTTCGCGCTTTTCCGCGAGTCGCTCGACGAGCTCAAAAAGCTGTAAAAGGTGGCGATTTTCGGCAACAAAATACGGCGCGCGCTCACAGTCGCCGTAATAGCGGTTGCCGCAATGCTGCTCGTCGGCTGCGGCGCGAGCATAACCGTTTCGGCGTACACCGAGGACGGAATACGCTACAACGAATACACCGTCGCAATCGACGGCGAGCTTGTCGAAAAGATGGAAAACACGGCGGCGACGGATAGGGACGGCGAAAAGTACACCGTGTCGGGGTATCTGTTCGAGCTGTTCTCCGGCTACGACTGCACGCTCGTCGACTCGAGCTACCGAAACGGCAATTACGTTGCGGTGTATAAAAAGGCGTTCTACGGCGAGCGCGCCGAAAACGCCGAGCCTGCCGCATTCGTGTCGGACAGCAGGCTTCGGGATATTTCCGAGCAGATAAGCTACACGACAAACTTGACGGCGCGAAACCCGTTCGTACGCAGGTACAGGAGCGTTTCCAAAAACCCGTTCAACGGCGTGCGCGCGGCGTACGACAATGTGTCGGCGGGTCAGTCCGCGACGGTCATTCAGCGGCTCAAAAACGGGTTGATCACGAGCATAGTGTCGACGGGCGAAACGGTGGTGTTGCTCCCCGCCGTGCAGGACGCTTTCCCGTACCTAAAGGGCGCGGACGTCGAGGGATTGCGGCTCAACTATTCGAGCGTTCAGTCAAAGCGCATGGATTCGTCGGGAAGGGCGACGGAGATTGACGACGACTATTCGCAGTACGTCTTTTCGCGGTACTTCGACGACGCCGAGCGCGACATTGTGTTTGAGTACGATCGGCCGGAGATTTACGGCTGGTACCTCACGGCGCTCGCCGCGGGCGGGCTGACGGTTGCGATATTCATATTTGTCACGCGGCAGAAAAAGCAAAAGCCGACGCTTTTGGACAGGTTCCCGTACAACCCCGAAGAATACAGAGATTACGAAACCCGACTACCCACGTTAAAACAGTAAGCGTCCGCAAAAGTTTTGCGACGGACGGCGCATCGAAAAGGAGAAAAACGACATGGCAAAGACCGACGAGAGAGAGGAGTTTATCAAAAAGCATCCGCGCGTCACGGCGCGGGAAATGCCCGCAAGCTACGAGGCGGAATGCGCGCTCATAGGCGGCGTGATAATCGACGGCGATACGGCGATAAAATATCTGCCGCAGCTTTCCGCCGACGATTTTTACACGCCGTCGCACAAGCTTTTGATCGAAGCGATAAAAGCGCTGTTTGCCGACGCGCAGGCGATAGACCTCGTTACCGTGGTGCAGAAAATGACGGCGCTCGGCACGCTCGAAATTTCGGGCGGCGTCGAGTACATAACAAACCTCGTAAAAGCGGTGCCGTCGGTCGCCAATTCCGAGTACTACTTCGGCATACTCAAAAAGATGACCAAGCTTCGCGCGATGATTCGCGTCGCGCGGCAAATGGCGGACGAGGCTTACGCGCTCGATCCCGACGACGGAGCGCTCACAAGAGCGGAGTCGACGCTGTATGCGCTCGCCGAGTCGGGCAGCACAAAAAAGCCGGAGCTCGTTACCGGCTATATCGACGAGGCGCTCAAAGACCTTCAGCAGCGCGAGACCAACCGCGACGCTTACCGCGGCGTGCCGACGGGCTTTACCTATCTCGACACCATGCTCGGCGGCGGCTTTCAAAAGAGCGACCTCATAATCCTCGCGGCTAGGCCCGGACAGGGCAAGACAAGCTTTGCAATGAACTGCGCGGTTAACGCGGCGCTATCCAAGCGGCCGGACAACAAAAAACCGTACACCGTCTTGGTGTTCTCGCTCGAAATGAGCGCCGTTCAGCTCGCGCGCCGCATGCTGTGCTCGGTCGGCGGATACAGTATGTCGCAGACAAACCGCGCCGACATCGGTCAGATCGGCTGGGCAAAGCTGTACGGCGCGCAGGCGAAGTTTGCCGGCACAAACCTCTACATCGACGAGACGGGCGACATCACGCCCGCGCAAATCGTCAGCAAGTGCCGACAGCTCAAGCACTCGGTCGGGCTTGACTTTGTAATGATAGACTACCTGCAGCTCATGCACAGCGGCAAGCATTTCGACAGCGTCGTTCACGAGATAGGCGCAATCACGCGCGCGCTCAAGCTGGCTGCAAAAGAGCTCAACGTGCCCATTCTGCTGCTTTCGCAGATGTCGCGCAGCATAGAACAGCGCAAGGACCCCACGCCGCAGCTCAGCGACCTTCGCGACTCGGGCGCAATCGAGCAGGACGCGGATATCGTCATGTTCCTCGACCGCACGACAAAGCCCGCGGACGGAAACTCCGACGACGGCGACGCGCCGTCGGGCGGAAATATCGTGTACCTCAACGTCGCAAAGCACAGAAACGGCGAGACGGGCGCGGTCAAGCTCGCTTGGATGCCCGCGACCGTCACCTTTAAAAACATCGACCGTCCGCCCGCGCCGCCCGCGTCCGAGCCCAATCGCGGCAGTGCAAGCGGCTTTATGATGGACGACGACGTTCCGCTTCCCGACGACGGCGAAGAAATATTCTAAACCACAGCCGACGGCAATATGCACGACTACTTTTTTGCGCACATAAAATCCATTCTCGGCGAAAGGTTTGACGACTTTAAAGCCGCGTACGAAAACAAGCCGCGCCACAAGGCGCTTCGGGTGAACACGCTCAAAATAAGCGTCGACGGGTTCGTCGCGCTCGCAAATAAGTACGAGAGGGCGGGCGTTCGCGAGTACGGCTTGCGCAAAAATCCGCTGTGCGGGCAGTCGTTCTACACGACGGTCAAGCCGTCGGCGGATCCGCTGTATCACGCGGGATTATATTACATGCAAGAGCCGTCCGCGTCGGCGGCGGTCGCGGCGTTCGCTCCGTTTATCGGGGAAAGGGCGCTCGACCTTTGCGCCGCGCCGGGCGGAAAGAGCACGCAGGCGGCGGCGTTCATGACGGGCGGCACGATATTTTGCAACGAGATAGAATATTCGCGTGCGCGCGCGCTCGTCGAAAATCTCGACCGCCTAGGCGTAAATAATGCAATCGCGACGGTCGGCGACGGCGCAATGTACCGCGCCGCCGGCTACGACGGATATTTCGACACGCTCATTGTCGACGCGCCGTGCAGCGGCGGCGGCATGATGCGGTACGAAACGGTGCCGTACAGCGCGGAAATCGTCGCGGGCTGCGCCGATCGGCAGCGGGCGATACTCGACGACGCGGCGGAGCTTTTATGCCTCGACGGATATATGCTGTACAGCACGTGTACCTTCGCGCCCGAGGAAAACGAAAAGCAGGTTGAGTACCTTTTGGGAAAGGGCTTCGAGACGGTCGACATTCCGCTGCGCGACGGCGAGGAGCGCGGCATAAACATAAGAGACGCGCGCCGAATATATCCGCACAACTTCGACGGCGAGGGGCATTTTTATTGCGTGCTACAAAAGAAATCGGGGCGGCGGGGCGATATTAAAGTCGAAAGGGCAAAGCCGATAAAGGACGGGTTTTACGATTTTCGCGGAACGACTGTCGCCGCGCCGATAGAGGCGAAAACGGACGGGCTGAAAGTAATCCGCGCGGGAACTGCGGTGTACGAAAAGCCGCAGGGAGGCAAGGTCGGCAGGAACGCCAAAGCGGCAAAACAGGCGGCGGAATACACCCACGCGTTTACTCACGCTATAGACCGCGAAAAGCTCGCGGCGGCGACGGCAGACCTCGACATGTCGGACGCGGAGAAGTATATCCGCGGCGAGCAGCTGGACGTCGCCGCGCCGAAAGGAAACGTAATCGTCACGGTGGACGGCTTTGCGCTCGGCAAGGGAAAGGTCGCGGACGACGGCGCGGGCAGCCTCGTGCTGAAGAATTTGTATCCTAAGTCGTTACGAATATAGCGCCGCGTTGCCGAATGAACATCAGGCTCCCCTGTGTAAGACCTGTCGGCGAAGCCGACCGATGGACTGTTGCAACAATAACCGATACTTTAAAAAGGAGATAATCATGGACAAAAAATTGATAACGGTAACAAAAACGGTGAGCGATAAACAGCCGCCCGACACCGTCGACATTTCCATAACGACGACGGGCTCTGCCAAGAAGTATGCCGACGCGGTAAAAGCCGCGGACGAAGTGACGGTGGCGCTTGTAGCGTCGCTGAACGACTGCGGACTTATTGCGCATCGGCTGAGCGAAAACGTTTCGGCGGTGCGCGAGGGCGGAAAGGTTACCGGCTACCGTGCGAGCAATCTTTTGTCGCTTCACTTCGCGTTCGACAAGACTAAGCTCGGGCAAGCGCTCGAGGAGCTCGGAAACTATGATTGCGAGTGGCGGCTTTCGTACTCGCTTAAAAACAACAAAAAGAAAAAAGCGCTCTTGACCCGCGCCATTAAGGAGGCGAGAGCGGAGGCGGAAGCGATCGCCGCGGCGGCGGGCGTAAAGCTCGGCGGGCTCGGTAAAGCGGAGTACGCGTCGACAGAGGACGGCGGCGCGCGACCCATGGTCATGCGCGTTTCGCTCGACGCCGCAAGCTCCGTAGAGCCCGAACTCATAACGCTTACCGAGACTGTCACATGTGCGTGGGAAATAGAGTGAGCGCCACTGCGTGGCTAAATGAATAGATAAGAGATAAGAAATAAGAGATAAGAATTAAGGAAGCGCGGGAGAGAGAAGCCCGCGCTTTTCGGATTCCTCGACAAGCTCGGAATGACACTATGGGTACGACTGCGCCTTTCTTTACGGCACTTCTATTCAATGAGGGTATGCAACTACCGTGTCATTCTGAGCGGAGCGAAAGCGGAGTCGAAGGATCTGTTAAGTGACATCCCTCGTCGGGCGTAACAACAAACGAACAACGGCAGTAAACACACGACAGAAATCAGGCTGTGCCTGCGGCAGTACATACACGACAAAAATCAGGCTGTGCCTGTGTCATTCTGAGCGGAGCGCCGACGGCGCGGAGTCGAAGAATCTAAAAGGTACTTGGCAAAAACAGTTGACATGCGCGTACAAGGTGCGGTATAATAAATACAACAAAAATGCAGGGGCGCAACCGAAGTTGCTGAGATGCCGATATTTCGCGGCGGGACCTTTGAACCTGTGAGTTAGCACTCGCGTAGGGAGCAATCAAAACGCTAATGCGGCGTTCGTCTCCTTATCGGGACGGACGCTTTTCCGTCTCGATAGGAGCAAACGGCAGCCCTCCTCGTTTTTGTAAAACAAAGGGGGTTTTTATGTTTATCAGCTCATCTTACTATGACGGCGTAACGCTTTCGAGCGTACACCTCGGCATCTTCTTCGCGCTTCTCGGCGTTATCGTTCTCACCGCAATCGGCGTAAACGTCGTGCCGCGCATTGTGCACAAATGGGAGATAGAATACAAAACGCGCGACCTCACTTACGGCGCGGTATGTCTCGCGCTCTCGTATGCGCTGTCTTGGATAGGAATAAGTATGCCGCTCGGCGGAACCATAACAATCGCCGCCTTGACGCCCGTGTTCATTTATTGCTATTACTTCGGATTCCGCAAGGGAATAGTTATGGCGACGGCGTATATGCTTTTGCAGTTCACTCAAAAAATCTACATCGTGCACCCATTATCTGCGTTTTTCGACTACATACTTCCGTACTTTTCGCTGTGCGTGGTCGGACTGTTCCGCTATAAGTCCGAAAAATACTCGGCGTTCGTCAAACGCAACAAGGAAAGCCGCGACGGCGCAAAGGGCAACGTGCGCTATTGGGCGTACACCGTCGGCGGGCATTGGGGCATCTTTGTCGGCGCGGCGGTTCACATGGTCATTCGTTATGCGTCGAGCGTCATTTCGGGCGTTATCTGCTGGGACTATTGGGGCTATGAGGCGGCGTCCACTGCGTATAAATTGACGTTCAGTCTCGGCTACAATTCAGTTCTTTTGATAGACAGCGCGATAGCGATTTTTGCGACGCTCCTGCTTCTTTCGTCGCGCACGTTCAACTCGTTTATGACGACGGCGTTTTCGGGTAAAAACAGAAAGTCCGCCGGAGCGTACGGCGAGGGCAGTGCGGAAGCGGTTGCCGCGGCGGACGGTTCGGTCGAAACGGAGACGCCGACTGCGGTGCCGTCGAACGCAGAAGCCGAAGCGGAGCAGGCGGCGGTCGAAACGGCGGTGGACGGCGATTAGCGAGCTTTATTTCCGCAAAAACACACAATACGGGCGGCAAAACGGACGCACGCCCGTATTTTTTGTATAAAAAAACGCGTAAATGACGGGAATTTAGCAGAAAAAACGAAAACTAAACTGAAAATAAAGTCTTGACAGCGTGTATGAAAATGTGGTATTATTTGATGAGTATATTTGCTTACTCGCAATGGCAAATTTATTAGGTCTACGGCATCGAGGAAATTATGAAGGATTACTATAAGATTCTCAATGTAAGCAAGACGGCGACCGACGACGAAATAAAGCGGAGCTATCGCGTTCTTGCAAAGAAATACCACCCCGACGTCAATCCCGGCAACAAACAGGCCGCGGAGATCTTTGCCGATATCAACGAGGCGCACGACACGCTTTCCGATCCGCAAAAGCGCGCCGAGTACGACCGCAAGGTTCAGGAAGCGAACGCGCCCAAGCCCTCGCCCGAGGACATCATGGCTCGCCAGCGTGCGGCGGCACAGGCGGCGGCGCGTCAGGCTGCGGCGGCACGTCAAGCTGCGGCGGCGCGTCAGGCTGCGGCACAGGCGGCGGCTCGTCAGGCGACCGCTATGCATCGCGGCGATCCGCTGACTATGGCGCAGCGCGTCGCGGCGGCGGCGAGAGCACAGGCGCAAGCGCAGGCTCAGGCGCAGGTTTCGGCGATAGAAAAACAGGCGTACGACCTCGGCTATACCCGCGGCAAGGCGGACGTCAAGATTGAGCTCGACCGCGAAATATCCGCGCTCAAAAGCGACAACCGTGCGCTCAACGCCAAAATTTCGGTGCTCGAAAGTAAGCTTGCCGAAGCGGAGAGCGACAGGAGCGAGCTCGAGCAGGAGCTGTTTAACCGCGACCGCGAGATGAGCGATACCAAAAAGGACCAGAGCGAGATAGAGGAAGAGCTGTTTAACCGCGACCGCGAGCTCACGCTTGCAAAGGCGAAGATCGATGACCTTCAGCGCCAGATCGAAAGCGCGCGCGCTCAGGCGACCGGCGCGGCGGCGCAGGCGGGCGAACAGGCTTCGGCGGAGATAGAACAACTCAAAAACACGATTGAAGAATACAAGGAGCGCTGTCAAAAGCTCGAGCAGGAGCGCAATCAAGCAGAGCTCAAGAGTCAGGCGCAGCTCGACTTGCAGCAGGACAAGCGCCGCGCTCTCCAA
Organism: Clostridiales bacterium; assembly: GCA_022508505.1. Classification (GTDB taxonomy): domain Bacteria; phylum Bacillota; class Clostridia; order Christensenellales; family Pumilibacteraceae; genus Anaerocaecibacter. The sequence goes on from JAFLVC010000001.1 coordinate 88,186, forward strand.
GACCAAATCGATTTTCTCTCGCGCCGCGTGGAAGAGCTTTCCAACGAAAACGACGAGCTCAAGGCCGAGGTCGAGCAGTGGCAGCAGTACGTCAAGAGCGAGGATTTTATCTCGGATGCGGAGCGCAGGCTTCAAGAATGGGAAGTCAAGCAGCGCGCCGACAGAAAGCTCGCAAAAGCGACGCATTACGGCGCGCTCGGCGTTTTGATCTGGGCGACCGACGAGGAAATTCGGGACGCGTACAACAAGCTCGTCAAGCGCCTCGGCAGCAAGGACGATGCGGCGAGCGCCGAACGGCTCAACCGCATAAACGAGGCGTATTCCGTGCTTTCGGACGAAGCGAAGCGCAGCGAATACAACGGCACGATAGGCATTACCGAAGAGCGAATAAAAGACGAGCGCAAGCTCATCGAGGAATTTCAAAACATCGAGGCGGAGTACAACGCGCGGCTTGACGACAAGGAATTCTGGGAACATTTCGACGAGCTCATGCTCGACGCGGAAGAGGGCGACGCCGATTCGCAGAACGAGCTCGGCGAGATATACTACTACGGCGACGGCGTGGAACGCGACATCGACCAGGCGGCATATTGGTTCAAGGAAGGCGCCAAGCAAAAGCACCCGACCGCCATGTACCATCTCGGTCTGTGCTTTATAAACGGCGAGGGCGTGGAAAGAAACGAAACGACCGGCATGGGCTTCATTCGCCAGGCCGCCAAGCTCGGGTGCAAGGAAGCCATGAACTTTAAAGAATAGGACGGAGCGGAGCGCCGCTGATGCGGCTAAGATAAGAGATAAGAAATAAGAGATAATAGATAATAATTATTGAAGCGCCGATTTAAGAGTCGGCGCTTTTTCCATATATAAGGCTCCCCTTGAATTTAGGGGAGCTGGCTGCCGCTTGCGGCAGACTGAGGGACTGTTCAGGCTCCCCTTAATAAGGGGAGCTGTCGGCGACGAAGTAGCCGACTGAGGGGATGTGAAAACAGATCCTTCGACTTCGCTTGCGCTCCGCTCAGGATGACATAATAGGCGTGCGCACTTCTTTACGACACTTCTATTCAATGTGGATATGGTTTTGCTGTGTCATCCTGAGCCCTGCGAAGGATCTAATAAGCGCATAGTGCGGCGCAAGCGCCTGGATCCCTCGGCGATGCTCGGGATGATGGCAGTTGGAGTGTGTCGTTTCGAAATGAGCGTGCTTTTCCCCACCAGGCTCCCCTTAATAAGGGGAGCTGTCGCCTTTAGGCGACCGAGGGGATGTGAAATCTTCCCTAAAACCCCGCCCAATGAGGGTGGTTTTATATATAAATTGACGCATACGCATGCGATAGCTTGACACTGACAAATCACGGGTGTATAATTTGGAAAAGAAACGGTTAGATAAAAGAGGTGACAATATGAAACGAAAAGGGTTTTTCTTATCACTGCTCTTCGCCTTGGCGCTTGCGCTTTGCGCGATAGGGCTTGCGGCGTGCGGGGACGGCGGCAGTAAGGCGCCGCACAAGCACAAGTATTCGGACGAATGGAAAAGCAGTGCCGATGGGCATTGGCACCCTGTAACTTGCGGCCACGAAGACGCCATTGTGGTCGAGGATCACGAGTATTCCGGCGGCGTTTGCACGGTATGCCACTATGTTGCGATGGATGCGTTCTATTACGAACAAGCGCCTAACGGCAGCGTCAAGATTACCGGCTTAAAGGACAAGTCCACCACGCGCATAAGCATTTTGGGGGCGGTCAACGAAATAGCGGCTGACGTATTTAAAGATTGCGCAATAGAGCGCGTGGACATTACAGACATTTCCGATTGGCTTAAAATAGAGTTCGGCAACGACTATTCCAATCCGTTGCGTTTGCACGGCGGACTGTACGTCAACGGCACGCTTTTGGAGGACTTAATAGTTCCGAGCGGAATAACCGAAATTAAGGAATACGCATTTTACAATTACGATATGCTAAACAGCGTGTCGATAAGCGACAGCGTGATAGCCATAAATGAGTTTGCGTTTGAAAATTGCAACGGCTTGCTTCGCGTCGAATTGGGTAGTGGTCTTACCGAGCTTAGAGCTTCGGCGCTTTCGGGATGCCGCAGGCTTGCCGAGGTGTGTAACGGCTCAAAGCTCGACTTGAGCGGGTACACGTTCGCGCAGAACGCGCTCGCCGTTTATGCGAATAAGACGGAGCCGACCGCGCTCAAAAAGAACGCAGATGGCTATACATACTACTCCAAGGGTGAGGATAGATATCTCGTCAAGTACAACGGGGAGACGTCAGCGGTCGTATTACCCGGAAGCTACGACGGCGGTAGCTACGCCGTTCGCAGCTTCGCGTTTTATGAAAACGACAAGATAACGTCAGTCGACTTCGGCAACGGCGTTACCGCGATAGGCGAGAGCGCGTTTTACGGTTGCGCGTCTTTAAATACCGTTACGGTCGGAACAAACGTCGCGCAAATCGGCGACAATGCGTTTATGTACTGCTATGAGCTCGGCATCGTATACAACAATTCCGCGCTCGATATCGTAAAGGGCGCGGACACATTCGGAAAGATTGCGTTGTATGCGCAGCTCGTGTTTGCAAACGGTGTGCTCGACGGCTACGACTTCACAACGAGCCAAGGTGATTACGAGTTTGCCGTAAAGGACGGTAAATACTATCTCACGCGTTACAGCGGTCACGACGCAGTACTCGTGTTGCCGGACAGCATAAACGGAAACAATTACGAGATAGGAGCTTCCGCGTTCTATGGCATAGACGCAGAGCTTACAAAGGTTACCGTCTCCGACGGTGTTACCGCGATAGGCGATTATGCGTTTTATGAGCAGGCGGGGCTTGCGCAGATGACAATCGGAAAGAACGTTAAATCGATTGGGGCGTATGCGTTTTACGGAACGGCGATAACCGATATTAAAATACCCGACAGCGTTGAGTTTATATCCGGCACGGCTTTTTACAGCTTATCTATCGCAACATATACAACGTACGGTGATGTCAAGTATATCGGTAGCTCGGCAAACCCCTATCTCATGGCGTATCTTCTCGTCGACGAGCCCTCGGGGGATATAATAACCGTTCATGAGGACGCAAAGTCAATAGCCTCGACGGCGTTTTACAACTGCAGTGCGGAAGTCGTCATATCCGACGGTGTAGAGGAAATCGGCGCATATGCGTTTTATTCGTACAAGGCCTCGAAAATAACCGTCGGCAGCGGCGTAAAGAAAATAGACGGGTATGCTTTTTATAGCTGTAACAATATAACGAGCGTGTATATTTCGGACATCGATAATTGGTTGAATATCGAATTCGGAGGAAATTCCGCAAATCCGTGCTGGTACACAAACAATGATACAAACCTGTACGTGGACGGTGAGCTATTTGAAAATCTCAAGGTAGAAAGAGTTACCGAAATCAAGCCGTTTGCGTTCTACCGCTGCGCATCGCTCAAGACCGTGGAAGTAGGAGACAGCGTTACGGTAATCGGCAAGTCCGCATTTGAAGACTGCTATGCTTTGGAATCCGTAAAAATCGGCAACTCTGTCAAGACTATAGGCGCCAAGGCGTTTCAATGCGGTTCCAAAAAGGACAGACATCTCATCACGCTCGTACTCGGACACAGCGTAGAGAAGATAGGTGAAACGGCGTTCACGCGCCAAGACAAGCTCACCGAGTTGGTGATTCCGGCAAGCGTGAAAACAATGGATTACAGCGCGTTTTCGAATTGCAGTGGGCTTACGAGCGTCGAGTTCGAGACAGTTACGGGTTGGCAGAGGAGCATGGATGCCGATTTTATAGAGGCAGTCACAGACGTTTCGTCCGACGACCTATCCGACAAAGCCACCGCAGCAAAACTTTTGACGACGGCAGGATACTACTGGCGCCGCGGACAGTGAGAACAAAATAAAATAAGACAGCCCACAGCGCGTCGAGCACTGCGGGCTGTCTTATTTGTGAGATTTGCATTGTAATTCGCTCTAATGCGCGAATTGGGCGTTATACAGCTCGGCGTATGCGCCGTTCTTTTTTAGTAGCTCACTATGTGTGCCGCGCTCTATTATTTTTCCGCTGTCCATGACGAGAATGACGTCGGCGTTGACGACGGTGGACAGGCGGTGCGCGACGACGAAGCCCGTCTTTTTCTCGCCGTTTTCAGGGCGGAGCAGTCTGTCGAACGCCGCCTGCACGCGCAGCTCGGTGCGCGTGTCGATGTTGCTCGTCGCCTCGTCGAGTATCATCATGGGCGGATCGGTGAGGAATATGCGCGCTATGTTGATGAGCTGTTTTTGGCCCTGCGATATTCCGTCGCCGTCGTCGATTACCGTGTCGTAGCCTTTGGGAAGCCTCGATATAAACCCGTCGATGTCGGCGGCTTTCGCGGCGGCTATAACTTCCTCGTCGGTCGCGTCGGGCTTGCCGTAGGCGATGTTTTCGCGCACGGTGCCCTTGAATATCCAGCTATCCTGCAGCACCATGCCGAACGCGCGGCGAACGCAGCTGCGGCTCAAGTTTTTCGCATCCTCGCCGTCGAACGAAACGGTTCCGCCGTCGGGATCGTAAAAGCGCATGAGAAGGTTGATGAGCGTCGTCTTTCCGCAGCCCGTGCGCCCGACGATTGCGACCATGGTTCCCTTCGGCACGTCGAGGTCGAGGTTTTGAATGAGCGGCTTTTCGGGATCGTACGAGAACGACATGTCGGAAAGTTTAATGTTGCCGACGAGCGCGACGTCCTTTCCGTTGTCGTCCTGCGGCGGCACTTCGGCAAGGTCGAGTATGCGCTTTGCGGCGGCGAGCGCCGTCTGAAACTCGGTTATGACGCTCGTTATCTCGTTGAGCGGGCGGGCGAATTGGTTTGCAAACAGAAGGAGGGTTGTGATGTCGCCTATCGTCATTTTACCGTCGATTGCAAACAGCGCTCCCATGATTGCGGCGACCGCATACACGAACGAGTTTATGAGCCGCGTCGACGGATTGACGAGCGACGAGTAGAATGTCGCCTTAAACCCGCTGACGTTGAGCGCCGCGTTGGTCTTGCCGAAGTCCTCCTCCGCTTTATTCGCATAGCCGTAGGCTGTAATAAGCGCGTGGTTTTTGATAGCCTCGTCCCCGCATTGAAAAATCTCGCCGCGGTTTTTGGTCTGCTCGGCGAAATACTTGTGCGAGCCGCGCGCTATAAGGTATGACACTAGAAGGGAGAGCGGTGTGAGCACGGCGACGGCGAGAGCTATCCACCCGTTGATGCGAATCATGAGTACGAGCGTTCCTATAATCGTCACGACGCCCGTAAAAATCTGCGTCGAGCCCTGAACGACGCCGTCCGCTATCTGGTCTGCGTCGACCGAGATGCGCGCCGAAAGATCGCCGTGCGCCGCGCCGTCCACGTATTTGAGCGGCGCGTCGGTCATTGCCGAAAATCCGTCCCGCCGCGCGTCGCGCACGGTTAGGTATGCCGCGCGCTGAGCGCACACGTTCATCAGCCATTGGAATACGAGCACCGCCGCGATAATTCCCGCGAGGATTATCACGTAAATAGTCATTGTCTTGAAGTCGACGTTCTTTACGCCGACGGCGCAGTTGACAGCCTCGCCGATTACGACGGGCGCAAAAAGCTGTGCCGCCGCGGCAATCACGGCGCAGACGAACGCCGCGACGACGAAAAACGCGTGCGGCTTTACGTATTTCATCAGTCGAAGGATTGTCGATTTTTCGCGGGAGTTTTTCATATTACTTTCCTCCCTGCGAAGCGCAGAACTCCGCGTACAGCGGGCAAGTGGCTTTTAGCGTTTCGTGCGTGCCGCGCCCTACGACCTTGCCGCCGTCGAGGACGAGAATTTCGTCGCAGCCCGACACTGCGCTTATGCGCTGAGAAACATATATCTTGGCGCCAGACACCGATTTCATGGCGTCGATAAACTCGCGCTCCGTCTTGTAGTCGAGCGCCGACGTAGAGTCGTCGAATAGGTACAGAATGTTGTCGCGGCATAGAGCGCGCGCTATGTTGACGCGCTGCCGCTGCCCGCCCGATAAGTTTTTGCCGCCCGCGGCGATCCGACCGTCAAGCCCGTGCGAGGCGAGAAGCTCTTTTGCCTGTGCGAGCTCGAGCGCTTTTATTTCGCGCTCTTCGGTGACGGATTCGTCCGCTATTCGCAAATTCTTGTCGAGCGTGCCCGCAATGACCGCCGCGCGCTGCGGAACAAAACCGATACGCTTTCGCATGGCGGCGGCGCGATAGGAAGCGGCGGGCTTGCCGCAAAAATAGATTTCGCCTTCGTCGGGGGTGTAAAATCTTTCTATAAGGCTGATTATCGTAGTTTTGCCGCTGCCCGTGCCGCCGATTATTCCCAGCGTTTTGTCCTTTTCGAGGGAGAACGACACGCCGCGCACGTCGTAGTCGCCGTCGTAGGCAAAGCACACGCCCTCGAAGCGCACGACTTCGGCGGCGGTTTCGTCCACCTCGTCGAGCTCGCCGTCCTCGGGAAGCGGCGCGTCGAGAATTTCGTTCACACGCGCCGCGCAGGCGGACGAGCGCGTGAACACCGAAAATACGTTGCCGATGTTGACGATTACGAAAAACGCCTGCGTCAGATAGTTTATGAGCGCTACGAGGTTGCCCTGCGAGAGCCTGCCGCTTTCCACCTTCATTCCGCCGAACCACAGCACCGCTATTATTGCGAGGTTTACGACGGCAAAGGTCAAAGGGGTGAGGAGCGCCGAAATTCGCGCCGCGCCGATATTGGTCTTTGCGGTCTCTTCGGCGGCGGCGTTGAACTCCGCCTTGGCGGCGGACTGCTTTGAAAACGCGCGGATTACGCGCGCGCCCGACAGCGACTGCGAGGACAGCCGCGCCGTTTCGTCGAGGTTTTTCTGCGCTTTCCGTACGCGCGGGAGAGTGAGCTTGATTACGCACGTTATGACGGCGGTCAGAACTACAGTCATTGCGAGGAACATCAAAGCGAGTACGGGATCTATAATCATGCTCATCACGAACGCGCCGATCACGACGAACGGCAGGCGGAGGACGAGCCGAAGCGTCATGTTGACAAAGCTCTGGCACCCGACGACGTCGCCCGTAAGCCGAGTGACGAGCGACGCGCCGCCGATGCGGTCGTGCGTTTCGGTGGAAAGGGAGTTGACGTGCTTAAAAGTCTCGGCGCGAAGCCGCGTTCCGAAATACAGCGCGACCTTGGACGCGAGGTATTGCCCGGTGACGGATATTAAAAACCCGCCGACAGCGAGCACGGCTATTATCGAACAATACTTGATGACATAGCCCGAGTCGCCGCGGGCTATGCCTATGTCGATGACGTTCGCAACTATTATGGGCACCGCAAGCTCGGCAATCGCCTCGAGAAGCTTGCAAAGCGGCGCGGCAATCGCCGCCGCCGTCTTGCCTTTTATAAAACGCAAAAGCTTGAACATCTGTTTCATTATATAGTTTATGAATTTCGATGTCAACTTTCTTCTTTTGAAAAAGGAGAAAGCAAGAAAACTTTATTTACTTGCAGCGACTATAACGGTATTGACATGGTGCAAAATATCCGCTAAAATAGTACAAACGCAAAAAGCAAACGGAAAGGAGACACAATATGTCATTGCCGAAAATAAGCAAGGAAGACGTAGAAAAAGCGCTTAAGTATATCGACGAGCACGACGTGCCGAGTCGGAATGCAGCCGATACGTACGAGCTCGTCACAGACGACGGAAAGAAATATCCACCCAAGTACGTAGTTGCCGTAGCCAACCACTTGGCAAACGGAGTGAGCATTTCGACCGCCGGATATAATGCGATACAAGCAAAAGACTTTTTAAAAAAATGTGGGTTTAGTGTAAGCACGAAAACTTCTGTAATGACAAATGACGAAAGGAAAGCTCTATTCAGAGAGTACTTGAAGGATTGCGGAAGACTCAACGACGCCGCGGGCAAAAAACCCGGGTCGAGGTCGACGGACAACTATTGGTTTGGACTGTCGCACAAATCCTTGCGCGACAGGGGGATAGACGCGTTTGCGTACGACGACGACGTTGCGTTTGAGCCGCTGATAAAGCAAATCGACGATATCGACCCCTCGGACAGAAGCGGAGACCGCACACAGGGCGCAATATGGTACAGCCGCTTTTTGGCGGAAAGCAAGTTTAAAAAATTGTTGGAATGGTTCGTGCTTCAAGTCCGAATCAACAACGGTCGTGCGAGCGGCAAGGTGACACAAGGAGATGGGCTCGTCTCAAAAGCATTAAGAGACCGTTACAAGGATTACCGTACATATGTCGGGTTTGAACTCGACTGCACGCTGAGATGCGGATACCAAAGTAATAATTCCGGATCGCATTTTATTCAGCCGACAGACTCGTGGTTGAACATCAACCCGATATTCGATTCCGACAACGACGTGACGGCGCTGAAAATAAGCTACAAGCCCCAAAACGTAGTTTTAAGGGAATATCCTCAAAAAACAGTCGGTGAACTCGGACTGTACGACAACAGCTATCCCAACGAAGCATTGAGAGACTTTTTCAAGCAATTCACGGACGAAATAAAGCTGATTCGCGAAACAGCGGCGAAAGAGAGAGCCGCGTTTGAGGACTGGCTCAAAGAAAACGATGTGTCGGGTTCGGACAAGACCTATGCGTCCAGACTCAGAAGAATAGAAAAAGAGTTCGGCGTCAACATCGATGAGCAATTCGAAATCGACGAGTGCGAGAGCTTGATGGAAAAAATTTTAAAAGACCCGAGGGTGATTGAATCCCAAAAGACCGGCAAAGGAGATTGGTCGAATATACCGAGCACTTTAAGAAAATACATCGAATATAAAAAGTCGAGGCGCAAAAAGGCAAAGGCGGCGGACACGGCAAGCGCCCCCGCCGAAGCGCCGACGGCAGACGCCGCCGCGGACGTAAACCGCGAGGTTGCCGCCGCGCTTGAAGCTCCCGGCTATCTTGCGACGAACACCATTTTTTACGGCGTGCCCGGCTGCGGCAAGAGCTACCACGTCAACGAGCTTTTGCATATAGGAAAGAATTTCGCCGACGCGCTCGACGGCAGGTTTTACAAGCGCGTGCTGTTTCACCCCGAATACACGTACGGCGATTTTATCGGGCAGACCGTGCCGCAGACGGACGGGAGCAAAATCGAGTACAAGTTCCAAGCCGGACCGTTTGTGGAAATTCTAAGGGACGCGCTGTCTGACGCCGACAACCACTATTTCCTCATCATAGAGGAGATAAACCGCGGCAATGCGCCCGGCATTTTCGGCGACATATTCCAGCTGCTCGACAGGGACGGCGGAAAAAGCGAGTACCCCGTCTACAACAGAGACATTTTGAAGTGGCTCGGCGAGAACGGCGCGGCGCAGACCGAGGTGTCTATTCCCGCCAACCTGACAATTTTCGCGACCATGAACACGAGCGATCAAAACGTCTTTACGCTCGACACGGCGTTTAAGCGCAGGTGGCGCATGACGCGGATTAAAAACGATTTCGGCAGAGCCGATAAGTTTTTGGATAAGACCGTGGCGGGTAGGGCATATACTTGGCGGCAATTCGGTAGCGCGCTAAACGACGATATTCTCAAAAACTGCAACGACGGAATGGTGCCTGAGGACAAGCTGATTGGCACGCACTTCGTAAAAGACGGCGAGCTTTGCAACATAACGGCGTTTGCCGAAAAAATCTTTATGTATCTGTGGAACGACGTCGTAAAGTACAACAAGGGCGCGCTGTTTCGCATTAACGAGTTCAACACGCTGGATAAGGTCATACAAGGCTTTGTCGACGGCAAAAACGTGTTCAGGGACGAATGTGCCAATTTGAAAAAGCTGTTCGACGAGGCGGAGGCAAAAGCTGCCGAAGCCAAGGCGGCGACAACGACGACGGCGGGTGCGGTTGCTTCTGTCGCGCCGACCGATACGACAGCCGCCGCCGAGGCCGCGGCAACAGGCGGAGGCGCAGAGGGCGAGACCGCGGGCGAGAACGCAGACGGCGACGGCGATGAGCAGTAAGTTTGATTTTTTCGTTCCCAAAGATAAGACCGAATGCGAGTACATCGGGTACGACGCAAAAAAGCGAGGCTCGACCTTTGTTTTTCCGTGCCGATATTTCGACGGCGAGGTGCGGTCGGGCGGCGAACCGGACTACAAGAGCGGAGCCCGCGACATAATCTTTTTGCTGAAGCGCGTGCGGCAGGAGTACAACTTCGGCGGGAGCACGGGCGAGTTCAGGCAGTTCCAATCGATGCTGTGGCTTATGCAGGACTACATCGACAACGGCTGCTACGTCGAGACTGAAACCGTTTACAAAAACAACGGCGGCGGCAGAATCAACTGGAAAAAGACGATAAAGCAAAATAACATCCTGTTCGACAACGGGAATATCGTGTATCCGTCCTTTGTCCGCAACAGGGTGACGACGGACGAGTCCCGCATCATAACGCAAATATACAAAGCGTGTCTCGCGCGTTCGGTGGAGGAGCTGGGCTTTATTTACGGGCTCGGTCAAACAGAGCGTTCGCTCTACGACGTCGACAGGGACAAGGATTTTCTCGTTTACTATCTCACAAGCGAGCTGAACAGCACGTTTAGGGATTACAAAAAAACGCTGTTAAACCACCTTCTCGCCATTGTAAACAATCGCGACAACGGCACGAAAAGCTTGGGCTTTTCCATTTACGACAGCGAGTTTGAGTACGTGTTCGAGTTTTTGGTCAACCGCGCGTTCGGCACCGAGGACGTCAAACGGTTTTACAACACCTATTCGTACTACTTGCCGCAAAGGGTGCCGTCGTCGCGGCTGCGTCCCGACACCGTGATGAAGGACGAAAAGAACAAGATGTATTACATCATCGACTCCAAGTATTATAATTACGGCTATACCCGTGACCCTAAAGACTTGCCCGCGGCGTCGTCTGTTTCCAAGCAGATAGGCTACAACCACTATCTTCGCGACAACCTGCCCGAGGCGGAAAGGAACGCCGGCTACCGCGTCAAGTCGATATTCGTTTTGCCGTATGCGTCCGCTGCCGAGGGGGAGTACGTTCGATACGTCGGCTACGCGCAACGCGACAAAAGAGAGGGCGACGTCGTCGACACAAAGGGCGTAGACGACGACGTCGCGGTGTGCTTGGTCGACTTGAAGGAACTCATTTACACATATCTGCATAACCGCGGCAACCTGACTCCGCAAGCATTGATAGCCTGCTTGAAATAGCGCGGCTAAGACAAGAGATATTTCACATCCCCTCAGTCAGCGCGGTCCTCGCCGACAGCTCTCCTTATTAAGAGGAGACTGATGTTGTATTCATGCGAGCACTTATCACGGTAACGCTTCGACGAGGGCGGCGTCGAGCTACTATTATATGAACGCCGTCGTCGGGCGACACATAAAACAAATCACCGCAGTAAACACACGACACTAAAAACAGTTGACTAAAGGGCGGAAATGCGGTATAATGCGGTGTATGCTATAAACGGCGGAGTGTCCGCCGACACGGAGATAGACCATGAAGAGAACGTATCAACCCAAAAAGCGCGCGCAGCGCAAAGTACACGGCTTTCGTCAGAGAATGAAAACGCAGGGCGGCAGACGCACGCTCAAGCGCCGCCGCAACAAGGGCCGCGCCAACCTCACTCCCAAGCCGCTCGGCGGCAGATAATTGCTTTCCAAGGCTAACAGACTGAATAAGCACGGTTCGTTTTCATACGTTTACCGTAACGGCAGGCGTTTTGCGGAGCCGGACTTGGTCTTGATTTGCACGCCCGCGCGGTCTGCTCGGGTGGGCTTTTCGGTTTCCAACAAGGTGGGGAAGGCGGTCGTGCGCAACAAGGTAAAGCGCAGACTTCGCGCGGCGGTACAGGAGCGAATTTCGCGCATGGCGGGCTGTCAGGCGGTGTTTGTCGCAAACGTATCGGCGGCGGGCAAGGACTACGCCACGCTTGAAGCGCAGGTGGAAAGTCTTCTTAAACGTGCGGGGTTAGTCGCGTGAAAAAACGCACGAAAAAGGTAATAATCAATATCGTAACGTTCCGTTGGCTGTTCTTGGGGCTTGTGTACTTTTACAAGAAGTGCATATCGCCGCTGACGCCCGACGTTTGCATTTATGAGCCGAGCTGTTCGACGTACATGGTACAAGCCATCAAGCGGTTCGGCGTTATACGGGGAATATTCCTCGGCACGAAACGTCTACTCAGGTGCGTGCCTTGGAAGGCGGGCGGATTCGATCCCGTCCCGGACAACCCCCGCGGAGACATGAAATGGCTTTTCTGAACTCTATCGCAAGCTTTATCGGCGCGGTCACTCCGTCGATAACCAAGCCGGACGCGATGTGGCACGTTTTGATTCTCAACGTGTTCGGATGGATAAAGGACTATGGCTGGAGCATAGTTGTATTCACCGTGCTGTTAAAGCTGGTGCTTTCGCCGTTGGACTTTTTTCAGCGCTACAAAATGCACAAGAACCAGCGCATCACCGAACGGCTCAAGCCGACGATGGAAAAAATCCAAAAGCAGTACGGCGACGACAAGCAGGCGTTTCAGCAAAAGCAGATGGAGCTCAACCGCAAGGAGGGTTACAGCTACTTTTCGGCGTGCCTGCCGATGATAGTCACGCTCGTCGTGTTCATAACGCTGTGGCTTTCGATGCAGACGGTCGCGCGGTACATGATGCTAAGAAGCTACACGCAGCTCTACGACGCGTTCGACGTCGCCGTCACCGAAATAAACACGGTGCTGGACGAAAAGAGCGAGCTGTCCGCGGACGACAAGTTCGAGATTTCGCGGTCGTTCGGGCAGGATGTCGCATACAAATTGTACTATGACGGGCTGGACGACAAGTTCATTGCGGAGCTGTGCGCAGAGTATGAAACGAAGCACGGCCTCGGCAAGATAGACGCCGCCGCGATAGGCAAGATCAAGAACAAGGACAAGGTGCAGGCGTCCTTCCTGTGGATAGAAAACATCTGGCTGCCCGACGTGCCCTGGAACAACTCGATACAGGATTGGAGCAACTTCAAGACTTCGATCGACGACTACTACAAGACGGGCACCAACGGCTTGAAGGGCGACAAGCGCAACTGCCTCAACGAGACGACATACAAAAACGTCATGGGCAAGCTGCTCAAAAATTCGGACTCGCACACGAACGGATTTTTGATACTGCCCGTGCTCGTCGTTCTGCTGTCGGTGGGCTCGCAGCTGCTTACGACGCTGCAGCAAAAGCGCGCGGGGCAGGTCAACGCCAAGGGCGGCATGGCGACCGGAATGAAGGTTATGATGGTCATTATGCCCATCATGATGGCGATATTCGCAATTCAGTACGCGTCGATATTCACCGTATACATGGTTACGAACACGGCGACGACTCTTATATTCAACGTGCTGTTCACAAACGTAATCAAGCTCGCGGACAAGCGCAAGAGAAGCCGCAATTACGGCATTTCTACGGGCAGCCCCCGCACGATAACCTATAAGCAGTCGCCCATCATTCACTACGTCAAGGGCGCCAATCCCGACGCGGGCAAAAAGCCCGAAGCTACGACCACTACGCAAGGCTCGGGCGCGGGCGAAAAAGCGGGCGGCAAAAAAGCCAAAAAATCCAAGACGACCACCGTCACGTATCAGCGGAGCGGCAGGCCCGATCCCAACGACCTCATGGGGCTTGATTTGTCCAAAGACCGCACGAAAAAGAAGTAGCGGCGGCGCATAACGCGGAATATGACCCTTTTTAAGGAGCAAACATATCATGACAATCGAAGTATCGGCAAAGAAAGTAGACGACGCCATAAAGCAGGGGCTTGAGCAGCTCGGCGCGACGCTCGACGACGTCAAGGTCGAGGTCGTCGACTCGGGCGGATTTTTGCGCAAGGCAAAGGTGCGCCTAACGCTCGAGACGGAAGAGACTGCGCCCGAAAAGTCTCCCGCCAAAGAAGAAAAACCGACGGCAAAGCAAGAGCCCGCCGCAGAAAAGTCGGCGCCCGCCAAAAAGGCGAGCGAGCAAAAGCCCGTCGCAGAAAAGAAGAGCGAAAAGAGCACGCCGCAAAAGGCAAAGAGCGGCGGCGCCACGACTAAGGTGAAATCAAAAAACGGCGAAGCGCCGGCGGAAAAAGCGGACGTAAGTCCCGCCCCGTCGGCACAAGAAAAGCCGGAGGGCGAACAGCCGCAAAAGGCGCCCGCGCCCAAAAAGCAACAAAAGGCAAAGTCGCCCAAAAAAGAGGAAGTAAAGGAACAGCCCGCGCCCACGGCGGGCGAAGAGCAAGCGCCGTCGTCGGTCGAGGCGGCGGAAAGTTCGGCGCACAAAGGAAAAAGACGGCTCCGCGCAGAGGACCGCGAGGCGGCAGACCACGCGCTTGAGTTCGTCAAAAAGACTGTTGAGCTCATGGGCTTTTCGACGGCTACCGTCACGGCGGACGAGGACGTCGAGCACATCGACATCACCGCGGAAGGCGGCGACGATTCTTTGATCATCGGTCGGCACGGCGAAACGCTGTCGGCGCTCACCTATCTCGCCGAGACCTGCGCCCGCGCCGAAAAGTGCCACGTCAACATATTGGTCGACTGCAACGGCTACCGTGCGCGCCGCGCCGCGTCGCTAACCGCCATGGCAAAGCGCCGCGCGAGAGAGAGCGCGAAAGGGCACAGGCGCATTAAGCTCGAGCCGATGGACCGCACCGACCGCCGCACCATTCACTGCGCGCTCGCCGACGACGCCTACGTCACGACGGCGTCCGAGGGCAAAGAGCCGTACCGTTACGTAGTTATCACGCCCAAGGACGGCGAGGTTCGCGACTACGACGAGGGCAAGCGCGACAAGGGCGGCAAGCGCCGCGGCAAGGATAAGCGCGGAAGCGCGCCGAGCGCACCTGCGGGCGAAAAGCCGCGCCGCGCCGCATTCGACATAAACATTCACGGCTTTGTCGGACACAACGACCGCGCGGCGGAAGAAAACGCCGAAGTCGAGGAAAAATCCGACGAGTAAATTTAACTGAAAAATCGGAGACACAATGACCGGATTTCGCGCAAAACTGAAGAATATATCGGGCGACGGGAAACGCCGCAATATAATATTCGCTTGCGCCATGATAGCGGCGTCGTTAGCGATGTTTTTAATCGCGCTCACGGCGCCTTTTCAATACTATTCAAACCGCGAAGTGCTGCACATAGTCTACTTCGAGGTCGAAGAGGGCGAAGATGAGGGCATGGAAGCCGAGGTCGTCGTCAACGAGACGCGGCGCATTCACCAATCGCTTTTTCAGATGTTCGAGGCGGTAACGCGGTTAAGCGACGCGTCCGCGCTACACGCCGCGACGCTGGGCGAGATTGAAGATCAGCGCGAGTACGAGGTAGCGCGAGAAAAGCTGACCGAGCTTCGCGAGCAGTACAGCAACATAGTGCTCCGCACGATGAGCGAAGCGCAAAAGCGCGGCATAGCGCAGGACAGCGAGGAGTACGTCGATCTTCTCGCCGACAATCTTTCGGAAATGAACCTCATGGCGCTTGACATGTTGGAAACGGCGTTCGCCTCCGACAACACCGGCGCGTACGAGGCGCTCTACAGCGGAATAGTCCTCGGACTGTTTAACGCGATAATAAACGTTTTGATAACGACGGCGGCGGTGATTGCCGCGGCTTTCTCGGTGTATTGGCTTATAATGAAGCGCCAAGAACAAAAGTACGTTTGGTTTTGGCGGATATACGCGGCGCTGTCCGTCGTCGGGCTGTTCCTTTGCGTGTTCAACCCCGTAATCCCGCCCGCGGCAAGCCCGCTCGCGCTCGCTTGCGTTGCCGTTTCGACCTTCTTTGCGGCGGGGCTTTTCCGCTCGCTCATAAGCGACGAAAAGACGGCGATCGTCGTCAGGAACGCCGTCGGCGCGGCGGCGGTGTCGATCGGGGCGCTCTGCCTCGCCGCCATACCGTCGTTTACGGTGTACGTCAACGGCCTCGGCGGTCAGTACCTCTACTATGCCGGCACGGTGGGGACGGGCTACTTTTCGCGCATAACGGCGGCGAATAAAATAGGTCTCGACATCGAGGGCAGCGCGATAACGGTCGCGTTCGTGCTCGGGATTGCGGCGTGCGCCTTGACGGTGATTGCCGCCGCGATTGCGCTCGGCAGGCTGTACCGCGGCGCGACGGGCAAGGGCGGATCGTTTACCTCCCTTCTCGCGGTCATCTCCGCAATCATCGTCGAACTCGCGGCGGCAATCGGCGTGATGACGTCAAACCTTCAAGACGACGGCATGCTCGTCAAGTATATCGTCGGCGCGTGCTGGTACGTTACCCTCGCGTTCATGCTGGGGACGGCGGTGTTCTATTGGGTGTTTGCCGCCGTCGAAAAGAAAAAGGCCGCCGCGCTCGAGGGCGGGCAAACGGTCGGCGGCGAAAAGAACGCCGTCGAGGAAGATTCCGAAAATTCGGAAAATTCGGAAAAGTCTGAACAAATAAGCGTGGAAAATTAATTTCGCGCGGCATACATATACGGGGATATGGGCAGATACAGAAAAGGGTTTTGCATAGTCGTTTTCTTTGTGGCATTGTCGCTGTTTATTTTCAGCCTGATGCCGTTTTATCGCAATGCGACCGAGTATTTCTGGGTGATGACGATTTTGAGCGTCGCGTTTATGGTGCTCAGCATGTTCTGCCTTTTCTACAAGCCCAAGGAAAAGGAAAAGGCAAAGCTCAACTCGCGGTACGCAAAAAAAGCGAGGCTCATTTCGGAGGCCGAATACGAGTTTTTGCAAATGCTCAAGCAGATCTCGCCCGACAAGTACGAAGTCGTGCCGCAGGTCGCTCTCGCGAGCGTCATCGACAAAAAGACGAACACCGCTTACCGCAACGAGCTTTTCAGAGTGTGTGATTATTGTTTCGTGGATCGTGATACATATGAGCCGCTCCTGCTCGTCGAGCTCAACGACAGCTCGCACAACCGTTCGGATCGGCGGGCGCGCGACGAAAAGGTCGCCGCCATTTGCGCCGACGCAAAGCTGCCGCTCGTCACGTTTTGGATGAACTGCGACCTCAACTTCAAGACCGTCAAAAAAATCGTCGAAAAGTCGATACTGCGCTGATCATGTACGTCTGTTACGATTGCCCGCGCGAGTGCGGAATAGACCGCGAAAAGTCGGTCGGCTTTTGCGGCTGCGGCGTGAACGCCCGAATAGCAAAGGTCGTGTCGCCGTTTGAATACGAGGAGCCGGGGCTGGGAAAGCTGTCGGCCGTTTTCTTTTCGGGCTGTAATCTGCGCTGTTCGTATTGCCAAAACGTCGCGATAAGCCGCGGCGCGGTCGGCGAGGAGTACGACGACGAAGGGCTCGCCGAGGTTTTCGACAAAGCCGTAGGCGCGCTCGACCTCGTGACGCCGACACACTACGTCGGCGCGATAGAAAGGGCGGCGGCGCTGTGCAAGAAAAAACACAGGATGATTTGGAACACGTCGGGCTACGAAACCGAGGACGGCGTAAAACGCGCGAGCGAGATTGCCGACGTGTTTTTGACAGATATAAAATATTGCGATAAAGCAATCGCAAAAAGATTTTCGGCGGCGCCCGATTACTTTGACCGCGCGAAAAAAGCGGTGAAACTCATGCGCGAAAAGAAGGACGAGTTTTTTGTCGAGGACGGACAGCCCGTACTGAAAAAGGGCTTGCTTGTGCGCCACCTTGTCCTTCCCGGGTGCGCGGAGGATAGCAAAAGGGTGCTTGAGTTTGTGGCGGGCGAGCTCGGCACGGATACCTATATTTCGCTCATGAGCCAATTCACGCCAAACGGCGTGGGCGAGCCGACGGTGCGACTTAAACGAATAGAGTACAAAATCGTCGCCGAGCACGCGTTGAAGCTCGGCTTCAAGAACGGTTTTTTTCAGGACTTTTCCTCGGCGGACAAAAAGTACACGCCCGACTTTTAGCGCCGCTTCGCGGCTAAGATAAGAGATATTCACATCCCCTCAGTCAGCCATTCGGCTGACAGCTCCCCTAAATTCAAGGGGAGCCTGAAACAGTCCCTCAGTCAGCTACGCCGACAGGTCTTGCACAGGGGAGCCGAATAAAGAGGGCGCGCGAGCAAGGAGCTCGCGCGCCATTATATTCGATATTCGTTTAATGCGAATCGCGGCGATAATTCTTCCGCGCCGATTGGAGTTTAATTGCCTTTTTCGCCCCAAGTAAATTTGGCTTCGTATATGTAGCCCTCTTTAAGGGTGTCGCCGGCGGTGGAAATCATCACGCCGAGCGAAGTGTGCCACTTGATAAGCTTATTCTCGCCGTCGTATACAGCCTCGGTATCTTGACGGTAGTTGCAGTCAACGCCGCCGCCCGTGGCGCTTGCGGGTATTTCGGTATAGTCTCTCATTTGAACGACGAGCCGTCCCGCCTTATCCAAATGGAAGGAGTACAGCGACCTGAACGGCGCATAAATGTATCTCGGGTCGGCCATAAACTTGCTATTCTGCTCCACCATATAGTTTACGGCGTCTGCCGACAAAACGAAGTTCTTAATCACAAGCCCTGCGGAAGCGGGAACCGAATTTTGCTGTAAATATTCGTGAAACGACTGGTTCGCAACTATCTGCGTTTCGGTTTTCTTTTTGGAACTGCCGTCCTTAAAGTAACTGATTTCAACGGTGAACTGGGCATACGCGCTCGCAAAAGCGTTATAATCCTCGGCGCTGAGCGGCGGCGGCGCATCTTTAACATAATTGAGCCGCGGTTTCGCATGAGTCAAAGTGCTGCTGCCGGTTTTGACCATTTGCAGCGCCTGCTGTCCGGAAATTTCCTTGGTAGCAAACGCAGTAAGATGATATCCGTTTTGTTCAAACACGCCGAAAGCAACCTCTTTGTCTTTGCCGCCGTCTTCCTCGCAGCCGGCAAGGGCGGGAACAGCCGCGATCGCGGCGGTCAGAGCTAAAGCAAGCATTCTTTTTTTCATCTGGAGATCTCCTGTCGCGCATATGCGCATCGTTTTATATATTCTACATGATACAAATGCCGATGTCAATAAAACGCTTTCGATTTCCCGTTGAATGCGTCTGAAAACTTGAATCTGTTAAAACGGTATGCAATTCGTCGGGCGTAACAATGTTTTACTTACGGCAGACCACACACGAGAAAAATCGGGCTGTGCCCGTTTCGTCGGAAAGCGACAGCAAAGATAAAGGAATGACAGAAAAGTAGATAGCGGAAGTGATATAAAGGACGCATGAGTAAATCGGAAAAGGTCGTCCTTTATTTTTTCGGCACGGCGTTTATTGCGGCGTGCTGCGGCGGTATGCTTTACGGCGTAATGCCGTTCGGCGCGGCGATGTACTGCGCGCTCGCGGGGCTTCGGTCGAGAAAGAACATCGGCGCGGAGGGCACGGCGCTCGGCGTTCTGTCTTTTTTGTACATACTGTTCTCGTACCTGTTCACGTTTGACTTTAACAGGCTGTTCGTTTCGGGCGCGGCGGTGTTCATCATGTGCCTGCGCTGGTTTTTTGCGCTCAAATTCCCCAAGCTCGACAGCCTCGCCGCGCGGTACATTTTTTCATTCGCCGCGATAATTGCGGACAGCCTGCTTGTCGGCGTTTTCGTGTCGGCGGCGAGCGCCGTCCTGTCGGGGTTTATAGGCGGGGCGTTTTTGTGCTTCGCTTTCGTCGCCGCGGGGTGCGTCAAAAAGAGCTTTGCTTTTCGCCTGTCTGCGCCCGAAGCCTTTTCACTGTGCGTCGTCCTCGCCGTCCTTGGGCTCGCGTGCGGCAGGGTGAGGTTTTTGTACGCCGACGTCGGCGCGGGGCTTTTTTTCCTCGTTGTGCTTTTCCTCGCAGTCGTCGGGGTAAAGCCTGCGCTCTGCGGCACGCTGTCGCTTGCGGTCGGCACGGCGCTTTGTAGCCCGATCGCGGCGCTTTCGCTCCTCGGCGGCGGGGCGGCGGTCGCAGCGTTCCGCACGCTGCCTCGGCCGCTGTATGCGTTTGCCGGCGCGGGCGCGGCGGCGGCGTTCGGCGTGCTGTTCGGACTTTCGGCGGTAGAGGTGGGAAGCCTTGCCGCGGCGACGGGGGCGAGCGCGCTATTGTTTTCGCTCGTTCCGAGAAAGGCGGCAAAAGCGATTTCGGCGTACTTCGATTACGACGGCACGACGCGGCTCGCCGTCAGGCACTACATAAACAGAGTTCGCGCGGACGCCGGCAACAGAATGCTGACAATCTCCTCGGTGTTCGACGAAACGGCGCGGCTGCTGTGCTCTTTCGCTTCGGGCACGCCCGACGCGGCGGCGACGGGGCGGTCGATAGCGGACGGCGTGTGCCCGTATTGCTCTAAGCGCGCGGCGTGCGATCAAGCAGTCGCGGAAAAATCGTTCACGGCGATTGCCGAGCGCGCGCAGGCGGGCAAGGCGGTTTTGACCGAGCTTCCCGAATTTTTTTCGACGGAGTGCGCGCACACGGCGGAGGTGTTGTCGGCGGCGGGTGCGATTTCCGCGTCCGCTCGCGAGAACAAGAAAAAGACGGAGAGCGAGGACAGGGCGCGCGAGATAGTTTCCGAAAGGCTGAAGGCTGTCAAGGACGTTTTGTGCGAGATCGGCGAGGCGGAGGCGGCGCCCGTCGGTTTCGACGGCGAGGCGGAAAGCCGCATAAAGGCGGAGCTCACCTCGCGCGGCGTGGAGTGCGCCGAGGCATTTGTCGTGGGCGGCAACGTGACGGCGGTAATACGGAGCGGCGCCGCCGACCGCGAAAAGCTTCGCAAGAGCGTTTCGTGCTGTATGCGCAGTAAGTATGTTTTGCACTCGCTCGAAAAGACGCAGGCGTCGGGCTGGAGCGTCGCCACCTTCAAAAAGCGACCGAAATACGAAGCTGTGTACGCGCGGGCGGGCGTGAGCAAGTCGGGCGGAATAAGCGGCGACAGCTACACCTTCGAGCGCATAGGCGACAGGTTTTTGGTCGCGCTCCTCGACGGCATGGGCAGCGGGAGCGCGGCGGGTGCGGGCTCGGACGCGGCGGTCGAGCTCATAGAAAGGTTTTACAAAGCGGGGTTCGATTCGGAGGCGGCTTTATCGGGCGTGAACAGGTTTTTAAAGCTGCCGAGCGGCGAGAGCTTTTCGGCGGCGGATATCGCGGTGTGCGACCTCGACACGGCGGCGGTGGATATAATCAAGCTCGGCGCGCCGCCTTGCTACATCAAGACGGCGGACACTGTGCTCCAAATAGAGGGGAAGTCGCTCCCCATCGGCGTTCTCGACGAAATGCGGCCGTACGTAACGGCGAAGCGGCTGTACCCCGGGCAAATGCTCGTCATGGTGACCGACGGCGTGAGCGACTGCTTTTCGGGCGACGGTCTGCCGGGATTTATCAACGAGCTAAAAGCGGTCAATCCCGAACGCACGGCGCGCGCCATACTCGACCGCGCGCTCAAAAACTGCGGCGACGAAGTGCGTGACGACATGACCGTCGTCGCGTTCAGACTGTTCGAAGAAAAGCAAGCAAGGCGGTCGGCGTAGGGCTCAAACCGTTGACAAAATGACATAATTGTAATATCATTTATTTAGGCGCGGAGAAGGCGAAATAGATTCTTCGACTTCGCGCTTACGCGCTCCGCTCAGAATGACAAAGAAAAGGCGTTTCCGTCCTATGTCATTCTTAACAAGCGAAACGCCGTGAAAAATCTTAAAGCACGGTCAAACAACCGATAGGCAATTAAGTTGCGGCGTTAAGATATTTTTATCGGCACATAGCTTGTCGGGCGTAACAACAAACGAACAACGGCAGCACACACACGACAGTTAAAAAATGGACCAGAAGAAGATCAGAAATGTTGCAATAATAGCCCACGTCGATCACGGCAAGACTTCGCTCGTAAACGAAATGCTCAAGCAGGGCAACGTGTTCCGCGACAACCAAGCGGTTATGGACAGGGTTATGGACTCCAACGCGCTCGAACGCGAGCGCGGTATTACCATACTCAGCAAGAACGCGTCGTGCGTTTACGACGGGTTCAAGATAAACATAGTAGACACTCCCGGGCACGCCGACTTCGGCGGCGAGGTCGAGCGCGTTCTCAAAATGGTGGACGGCGCGCTTCTCGTCGTGGACGCGTTTGAAGGTCCCATGCCGCAGACGCGGTTTGTTCTCGAGCGCGCGCTCGCTTTGGGACTCAAAATAATAGTGGTCGTCAACAAGACGGACAGGCCGGACGCGCGGCTCAAAGAGGTCGTTGACGAGATACTCGAGCTGTTCCTCGACCTCGACGCGAACGAGGAGCAGTTAAACAGCCCGTTTGTTTTCGCTTCGGCGCGCACGGGCGTCGCGTCGCGTTCCATACTCGAAATGGGGCGCAACATGCAGCCGCTGTTCCAGACGATAATCGAAAACATCCCCGCCCCGTCGGGCGAGGTCGACAAGCCGTTCAAAATGCTCGTGTCGTCGGCGGAGCACAACGACTACGTCGGCAAGCTCGCCGTCGGCAAGATCACGAGCGGCGAGCTCAAGGTGGGCGACCCGATTATTCTCACCAACTACCACGACGCGAGTAAGCGCATAGCGAGCAAGGTCGTCAGCATTTTCACCTACGACGGCATAAAGCGCACGCCGACGGACAGTGCGGCGGTTGGCGACATCGTGTGCGTTTCGGGCATCGACGGCGTAATGATAGGCGACACCGTGTGCACCGCAAACGACGAAACGCCCATTGAGTTTGTCAAGATCGCAGAGCCGAGCGTCGAAATGACTTTCATGGTAAACGACTCGCCGTTCGCAGGGAAAGAGGGAAAGTACGTCACGAGCCGCCACCTAAGAGACAGGCTGTACAAAGAGGCGGTCAAGGACCTGTCGCTGCGAGTTTCGGACGGCGCGACGGCGGACAGCTTTGTCGTGTGCGGCAGGGGCGAAATGCACCTTTCCATTTTGATAGAGAACATGCGCCGCGACGGCTACGAGTTTGCGGTCAGCATGCCCAAGGTTTTGATAAAGACGATAGACGGCGTCAAGTGCGAGCCGATAGACCGCGTGTTTATCGACGTTCCCGAGACCTCGGTGGGGACGGTCATGAGCAAGATGGGCGTCAGGAAAGGCGAGCTTATCGACATGACTCCGCACGGCAGCAGGATTAAGATGAACTTCAAGGTGCCTGCGCGCGGACTGTTCGGGTACCAGAGCGAGCTTTTGACGGACACCAAGGGCGAGGGAATAATGTCGAGCGTGTTCGACGGCTACGAGCCGTACAAGGGCGAGATAGTGCGCCGCGACTTCGGCTCGCTCATTGCGCACGAGCAGGGCGACTCCATTGTCTACGGTCTGTTCAACGCGCAGGAGCGCGGCACGCTGTTTATAGGCGCGGGCGTTCCCGTGTACGCCGGCATGGTGGTAGGGCTCAATCCGCGCGGCGACGACATAGTTGTCAACGTCTGCAAGAAAAAGCACCTTACAAACACCCGAAGCAGCGGCAGCGACGACGCGCTCAAATTGATTACGCCTATGCGCATGACGCTTGAAAACTGCATAGAGTTCTTGGCGGACGACGAGATTCTCGAAGTTACGCCCAAGAGCCTCAGGATAAGAAAGCGCATTCTCGACGTAACAGAGCGAATGAGAGAAAGGGCGAAATTGCTCGGACTCGGTAAACACGCGCAAGACGCGAACAAGGATTAAACCTCAAGGGGGTAGAATTATGGAAAACAAACTCGGAATTACGTCGGCGGAAGAGCTCGCCGAAGCGGAAGAGCGGCTCGGAAAACTCGGGGCGCGCGAGCTGTACGATTCGGGACGGCTGTTGTCCATTCCCGTCGGCACGTACGATTCGCTCGCCGAAATACATAAGGCGATGCTCGGCGGCATTTACGAATTTGCGGGCGAGCTTCGTACCGTCAATATCTACAAGGGAAACCTGCGGTTCGTGCCTGTGGAAGGGCTTGAAAGTGCGGTCAAGTTCGCGGCAATCATGCCCCACGGCACCTACGACGAGATAATCGAAAAGTACGTGCAGATGAACATTGCGCACCCCTTCCGCGAGGGCAACGGCAGAGCGATGCGGCTGTGGCTGGACGTCATATTCGCGGCAAAACTCGAAAAGCTCGTCGATTGGAGCAAGGTCGACAAAAAGAGCTTCGACGCCGCCATGGAACAAAGTGCGCTCGACCAATCCGCCGTCGCAAAGATAATCAAGTCGGCGCTCACCGACAAGGTCGACCGTTCGGTGTTCCTCAAAGCGCTCGACGGCAGCTTTGCGCTCGACGGATATACCAAATACAAATCCGAACAGCTGTAAACCGCAAACCGGACGTTTAAAATGAAAAGCAGAAAAATACTTTTGGCGATAGCGATTGCGCTGTGCTTGGCGTTTTGCGCCGTTCTTACCGCGTGTGACGGCGGCTCCGACGCGCACGTGCACAAGTACGAAGAAACGGTTATAAAACCTACGTGCGCCGAACAGGGCTACACTCTTTATAAGTGTTCCTGCGGCGAGGAATATAAAGACAATTACGTCGACGCGACGGGCGAGCATAATTACGTCGATTTCTTGTGTAGCGTATGTTATGCGATAGACCCGACCGCTCCGAACACCGAAGGTCTGCGGTATGACAGGATAATGGACGGAAGCGCGATTACGGGCTACAGCGTATCCAAGGGCAGCGCGGGCGGAAATACGTACATAAAAATTCCGGCAACGCATGACGGCAAGCCTGTTTTGCAAGTGGCGTATCAGGCATTTTATAATTGCGGCGATATAACGAGTGTGGAGATACCCGACAGCGTGACCGATATTGTCGGTTACGCATTCCGCGCTTGCAGTAGTTTAAAGAACGTAGCGATAGGGAATAGCGTGATAAGCATCGGGGACCATACGTTCTCCGGCTGCACAAGCTTACCGAGAATAAATATTCCCGACAGCGTAACGAGTATCGGTGAATATGCGTTCGATTATTGCCACGGTTTAGCGAAAGTAACGCTTGGAAACGGCTTGACGAGTATCGAGAATAGGGTATTCGAGAATTGCAGTAATTTAACGAGTATAAATATACCCGACGGCGTGACGAGTATCGGGGATTATGCGTTCTACTATTGCAGTAGTTTAACAAGCGTCGAGATACCCGACGGCGTGACGAGTATCGGGGACAGCGCGTTCCGCGTTTGCAGCGGGTTAAAGAGCATATCGCTACCGAACAGCGTGGCGAGTATCGGGGATTGGGCGTTCTGCTTTTGCAGTAGTTTGACGAGCATAGAGATACCCAACGGCGTAACGAGTATCGGGAACGGCGTATTCTCCGATTGCCACAGTTTGAAGAACATCAATATACCCGATAGCGTGACGACCATCGGGAGCGGTGTATTTTCCAATTGCCTGAGTTTAAAGAACATCGAGATACCTAACAGCGTGACTAGTATCGGGAGCGAGGCTTTCAGAAGTTGCCGCAATTTAAAAAGCATAGTGATACCTAATAGTGTTACGAGTATCGGGAAAGATGTATTCTACGATTGCGGCAGCTTGACAATTTATTGCGAGGCGGCAGAAAAACCGAACGATTGGGATGACGAGTGGAACAGCTCCGATTGCCCTGTCAAATGGGGATATAAAAAGGGCTAAAATATTATTAGCCTATTCGGTTTTCGCGGCATAACACACAAGGAGATAAAAAATGGCACAGCAGACCGTTTTGGTGATTGATTTCGGCGGGCAGTACAACCAACTGATAGCGCGGCGCGTTCGCGAGGCGAACGTCTACTGCGAGGTCAAGTCGTACAAGACGCCGATTGCCGAAATTCGCGCCATGAACCCTGTCGGAATAATATTCACGGGCGGGCCGAAGTCGGTGTACCTCGACGATTCGCCGCGCATGGACGGCGAGATATTCAAGCTCGGCATTCCCATTCTCGGCATTTGCTACGGCGCGCAGTTCCTTGTGTACGGGCTGGGCGGCGAGATAGGCGCGGCGAGCGCGGAGGCGGCGGCGGAGTTCGGCAGAACGGACTGTCAATTCGACACGACCGCGCCGATATTTAAGGGCTTGAAGAAAAAGTCGGTCGTGTGGATGAGCCACAACGACTATATCAAAAAACTGCCCGACGGCTTTAAGGCGATTGCGCACAGCGCAAAGTGCCCTTTCGGCGCGATAGAAAACGCCGAAAAGAAGTTTTACGGCACGCAGTTCCACCCCGAGGTCAACCACACCGAGCAGGGTTTTAGTATGTTAATGAACTTTCTGTTCAATGTCTGCGGGTGTAAGGGCGATTGGACTATGCAAAACTACGCCGAGGTTGCGACCAAGGCGCTTCGCGAAAAGATCGGAAGCGGCAAGGCTTTGCTTGCGCTTTCGGGCGGCGTGGACAGTTCTGTCGCGTGCAAGCTTTTGGCAAACGCGATAGGATCTCAGCTCACCTGCATTTTCGTCGATCACGGGCTCATGCGCAAGAACGAGGGCGACGAGGTCGAGGCGGCGTTCAAGGACAGCGGCGTCAACTTCGTGCGCGTCAATGCGGGCGAGAGGTTTTTGGGCAGGCTCAAGGGCGTCACCGAGCCAGAGGCAAAGCGCAAGATAATAGGCGAGGAGTTTATCCGCGTGTTTGAGGCGGAGGCCAAAAAGATAGGCAAGGTGGACTACCTCGTTCAGGGCACGATTTACCCGGACGTCATAGAGAGCGGTCTCGGCGACGCCGCGGTTATAAAGTCGCACCACAACGTCGGCGGGCTCCCCGATTACGTCGACTTTAAAGAGATTATAGAGCCGCTTCGGCTTTTGTTCAAGGACGAGGTGCGCGCCCTCGGCGCGGCGCTCGGGCTTAGCGACAAGCTCGTCTGGCGCCAGCCCTTCCCAGGCCCCGGGCTTGCTATTCGCATAATCGGCGAGATAACGCCAGAAAACGTAGCGATATTGCAGGACGCCGACGCGATATTCCGCGAGGAAATAGCGAACGCCAAACTCGACCGCGACATCAATCAGTACTTTGCCGTGCTGACGAACATGCGCTCGGTGGGCGTTATGGGCGACGGCAGAACGTACGACTACACGATTGCGCTCCGCGGCGTGACGACGACCGACTTTATGACGGCGGACTTTTCGCGCATTCCCTACGACGTGTTAGAGCGAGTGTCGACGCGCATAGTCAACGAGGTCAAAAAAGTCAACCGCATAGTGTACGACATAACGAGTAAGCCTCCCGCCACAATCGAGTGGGAGTAAGCGCCACAACGCGCAGTGCGCTTTATGGCTAAAATAAGAGATAAGAAATAAGAGATAAGAATGAATAATCAGAAGCGCGGGCATATGACCGCGCTTTTTGCGCGTGCGCCGCATTGTACAACGCGGCAAGTTCTATATTTTTTTCAGAATGAAAAAAAAATTATCATTAAATGTCAACACAATATTTAAAATGTCAAATATTTTATCATTTTAGATGTTAGTAATTGACAAAATTCTACAAAATTGTTATCATGCAGGCAGATTAACGAAAAAAGTGACGGAGTGGAAATATGAATGAGCAAGAATTGTTATTATGCTGCACGGAAAAGCTTTCAAAGGGACTGCCGATGTTGAGGGCATTGTGTAATTTGACGCAGAAAAATTTAGGTGACATCGTGGGCGTAAGCAGGCAGACGATAACCAACATCGAGAGCGGAAAGAGCAAGATGCAGTGGACGCTGTTTTTGGCGCTCATGCTTGTGTTCGGGCTTAACAAAAACTGTATGAATTACATCAAGGAAATGAAAATTCCGTACAGTCAGGTAAAAGAAGTTTTGGCAAACAAGATCGGCAAGGCGTTCTGATAGGTCGGCGAGGATATATGGATTTTTCGATAGTAATACCCACTTGGAATAGGTCGCACTTGGTGGACGCTCTTTTAAAGTCGTTGTATGAAGAACGGCAGCGTTACGATTTGGGCGAGACCGAAGTCTTGATCGTCGACAGCAGCAAGGACAGCGAAAAGGAAAGTATCGTGTCCTCTTGCGAAAAGTACGACGCGATTTACGTCGAGGGCGTAGACAGCGTGCGCAAAAAGCGCAACAAGGGCATAGACCTTGCCAAGTACGACTACATTCTGTTTATCGATTCGGACGTGACGGTCAAGGAAGGCTTGCTTAAAAGCCACGCGCAGACGTTTATCGACAACGCCGACAATCCCAAAGTCACGGGGTCGTTCGGCGTAACCGAGTTCGTCGGCAAAAAGAAATTTTGGTGGCGGGTCATAGAGAACACGTCCTTTTTGGATTCGTTCGGGTTTGCAAAGTACATGCCGTACGTTTCCTGGACGATAGGCAACAACGTCGTGTTCAAAAAGAGCGAGCTCATCAAAATCGGAAAGTTCGAGGAGGATTTCCCGTTCAAGCTGGGCGGCGACGACCTCGATATGTCGTACCGCTACACCGAGGCGGGCAACCTCATAAAGACCACGCCCGACGCGGTTACTTACCACTCGCGCGAGACCTGGAACAACCGCAAGGCGGTAAACAATCGGGCGAAGCGTTGGGGCACGATGGAATACTACATACTCAAAAGGCACCCCAAGCTCGTGCACAACAGGCTTCCGATGACGGGCGACGTGGTGCTCTTTTGCCTGCTTGTATTCGGAATCATGTCGCTCATCAAGTGGAGCTACGTGCCCATGATTTTTGCCGGCGGGTGGTGTGTGCTGCTTTATATCACGACGTACATTCACCACGTGATACACAACGGCAGGACAAACATTTTCTTTTGGACTCTCGCGAGGTACCAAATGAGCAAGTACCGAATGTGGCGGACGCTGACGGCAATCAAAAAGCGCGATCTGTCGCTCACATTTAAGGGGCAGTATTTCGGGATATATCACATAAAGGACGATTACGTCAAGAACGCGAAAAAGGTGCGGCTGTATTACGCCACGTTGGCGGCGGCGATTATAGCCATGATAGTCTACATATTCGTCGTCGGGTGGTGAGCATGGAAAACGTACAATTCAGTATAGTCGTTGCGACGAAGGGGCGAGTGAAGCTTCTCGAAGAGCTTATCGAAAGCATAGACGTGGCGCGGGGCAATTATGACGGGGCCTGCGAAGTGCTTATAGTGGACGACAGCAGCGAAAGCGACAGCGAGCAAATTCAAAAGGTGTGCGCGGCGCACGATTGCAGATACCTCTATCACAAAAATTCGGTGTCGGCAAAGCGCAACTACGGCGTGGAAAACGCGACAAACGACGTAATACTCTTCCTCGACTCGGACTGCATTTGCACCGAGCATATTCTGGAGCGGTACGCCGAAAAGTACTCGAGCGAAAAGGTCGCGGCGGTCGCAGGGCCTTTGGAGTTTGTGGGCGAGGACACTTGGTTTTGGAAGGCGATAGAGGCGACGCCCTTTTTGACCTGCTTCTATCTGCCCAAGTTTCTTCCCAAAGTGGAGTGGGGCGTCACCGCCAACTTCTCGGTGAGAAAGTCGGTGTTTATCGAGGTGGGCGGCTTTGACGAAAAGTTCAAGCGCCCCGCCGGCGAGGACGTCGACCTCGGCATTAAGATTTGCAAAAAGGGATACGACATCATGGGCGCAAAGGACGCGCTCGTGTACCACAGCAAAAAGACGTGGATTCCCGTGCGGGCTATGTTTCGCAGGCTCAATTATTACGGCACCGCCGACTGCGACCTCATAAGGAAGCATTCCGACAAGGGCGAGGTCGTCGTCCCCAAGCGAAGCGGACTGTACTTCGTTTACGCGATACTACTCGCGCTTCTTGCCGTCGCGTCAAAGCAGTGGTGGATATTCGCGGGCATTCCGCTCATTTTCATCGTGGAAAACGTGATAATGTCGATAGTTATAAACGGCATGGAAAAGGAAAAGAAAGCGACCTTTTTCCAACAGTTTACGGCGCAGCTACTCATTCACGACAGTGATTTCGCTTACCTTAGTCGGTGCTTTTTTACGGGCAGATTTTTGGACATGCGCAGGCAGATGATATACTATCTCGGTCAGTACGACGGCATGCTCAAGATAGGCTCGTACACCACTTGGATAAACCTTTCGATGTTTATGAGCATTATTATTTTGGCTGTTGCGGTTTTATAGGGGGCATCATGTACGAGAGAGAACTGAAAAAGCTAAAGGCGCTGTGCGAGGGCGGGCTGTATAAATCTCCGTTCTACGCGAGGCAGGTAAGAGATGCGGCGGCTTTCGACAGCTACGAAAGCTTTTGCAAAATACCGTTCATGTATAAGGACGACATCAGAAGCTGCAACGCCTACGACAGAACGTCTGCCGAAAAAGGCGAGGTGTTCGGCATTTTTTCCTCGAGCGGCACTACAGGCGAAAAGACCTTTTACGTCTACAACAAGACGGACAAAAAGGTGCACGAGGCTTTTGTCAAGGACTTTTTCACCGAGTTCGGCGTGGATAGCGGCGACCTCGGCGGCGTGTTCGCTCCCGTCGATACGGGCGTCATGGCGCATTCCATGATGTGGCAGTTCACCGTCATGGGCGCGGGCTACGTGACCTGCGTGCAGCCGTCGCCCGAAAACATGATCGACTTTGTGACCAAGCTTCCCGTGTCGGTAGTCGCGACGCGGCCGAGCGTAGTGTGCTCTATCGTAGGCAATCCCGAGTTCGAGGAAAAAGCGCAAAAGTCGCACGTGCGGCTCATGCTTCTCGGCGGCGGGTTCCTCACCGAGGGGCGCAGAAAGGTGATAGAAAAGGCGTGGGGCGCGACGTGCTACGGGCTTCTCGGCATGAGCGAGATATTCGGCCCGATCGCCGCCGAGTGCAAGCACAAGGACGGCCTGCACTACCCGAGTAAGTACCTCCTCGTCGAGGTCGTCGACCCCGTGACGCACCTTCCCGTAAGCGCGGGCGAGGCGGGCGTGGCGGTTTACACGACGCTGTGGAATAAGGGTTTCCCCATTTTGAGGTATTGGACGGACGACATAGTCCGCCTTGACAACAGGCCGTGCGCGTGCGGCAGAAAGCTGCCCAGAATCCGCTATCTCGGTCGGCTTGCCGACTGCTTTACGGTGGACGGCAAGTACGTTTTCCCCGCCATGCTCGAGGAGTGCCTGTTTAAGTACGGGTTTACCGGCGAATACAGGGCGCGCAGGGAGGGCGACAAGATAACCGTCATTCTCGAAAAAATCAGCGGCTACGAAGTAAGCTCCGAGATGAAAAGCGAGATAGACGGTATATTCATGCGCGACGTTGAGATAGAGTTCCGCCCGAGCGAGGAAATGCGCTACGACGGGCACGCCGTCAGATTCGAGAACAGGTAAGACCATGGAAGAAGAAAGTTTGACTATTGAAAACACGCAAGACGAGAGCTTGATGGCGGTGGACGCGCAAGACGACGTCGCGCCCGTTTCGAACGAAGACGAAAGCTCGACCGTTTCGGATACGGCGTGCGAAAGCCCGACGTCGGACGCGGAAAAGGCGAGCTTGACCGTTTCCGTCGTCATTCCCACGTACAACGAGAGCAAGCGTATAGGCGACTGTCTGAGGGCGTTAAAGGAAGGGTCTATGCAGCCGCTCGAGATTATAGTCGCCGACGGAAAGTCAAAGGACAACACCGTCGAGATAGCAAAGGAGTACGGCGCGACCGTCGTCGTCAACGAAAAGCGGCACGCCGCGGGCGGCAGGAACGCAGGGCTTGCGGCGGCCAAGGGCGACATAATCGCGTTTATCGACGCCGACTGTATTCCCGACAGGGATTGGCTTAGAGAAATTCACAAGGCGTTTATCGAGGACGACATCGACGGGTTGGGAACATATATCGAGCCGGCAGAGCCCGCGAACAAGTACGAAGAATTTTGGGGCAGGCTGTCCCTTCAGATTCTCATGTCGTACGGCGACGAGCCGTACTACGTCACCGAAAAGACGCTCAATACGGCGTTCATCACGGCGAGCTGCGCGTACAAGCGCGACCTTTTGAACAAATTAGGCGGCTTCAGCGATTACTTTGCAAACAATGCCGAGGACATCGACCTGTGCTGGCGGGCGTTCGACAGCGGCGCAAAGCTCAAATACGTGCCTACGGCTAAAATAATAGCCCATTCGCCTACGACCTTAAAAGGAATATGCAAAAAGAGCTTCCGCAACGGCATTTCGAGCTCCAAGCTCCAAAAGGTGTATTCGGGCAAAAGGTTTTGCATAGACACAAAGCTGTACAAGGCGTTTTGGGCAAACTTCTTCAGGATGTTTATAGGGCGGAAACATTCGTTCCTGTTCGTCGCGGAGCTGTTTTGCCACCTTGCCGGCAAGTATTGGGGAAGTATCAAGTGCGGGATCATTAACCTATGACCAAGAAGAAAGTGCTTTTTATTTCGGCGGGGATTTACCCCATACCCGCCAATATGGGCGGCGCCGTCGAGGAACTGATCGACGTGTTTGCGGAGAACAACCGCAAGCACGGCAGATTTGACGTTTCGGTGGCGAGCTGCCGATACGGCGGCAAAGAAATAAAGCGCAAGGTAGAGGGCGTTAAGTACCGCTATTTCCGCACCCCCCTTTACGTCAAGGTCAAGGATAAAATCTACCACTTCTATTCCGAAAAAATATTAAAGGATTGGAAAAGCCTTTTCCGCCAAAATTATTACAAAGGCCGGCACTACATCGAGCAAATCGTCAAAAAAACAGACCTTCGCGAGTTCGACGTAATCGTAGTGGAAAACAACATGTCGCTCCTTAAAACTCTCAGCGACGCTTTGGGCGACGACTATTCGAAAAAGTGCATGTATCACATGCACAGCAACCTCATTGATAACGAGGAGATGATACCGTACTTGGCGCGGGCGCGCAAGATTTTGGCGGTCAGCGATTTTGTAAAAAACCTTCTTTACGACACCGTCCCGCAGTTTAAAGACACGCAAATCGAAAAGGTGGGCAACGGAATAAAAATCGAAAAGCTCGAGCCGAAAAACGAGCGTGAAATAAGAACAGCCGTGCGCAATGAGTATTCGATAAAAGAGGACGAGACGGTGTTCCTTTTTTGCGGCAGGGTCAGCCCCGAAAAGGGGGTGCTCGAAATGACAAAGGCGTACGCCGCCGCCATACCCGAGCTCGGGCGATCCAAGCTAATGATAGTCGGATCGGGGCTGTCCGGCTCGAATAAGGAAACGTACTATTACAAGCAAATCAAAAAGATTGCGAGAGAGCACCCGAACAACGTCATATTGACGGGCTACGTAAACCACGGCGAGGTGCACAAGTATCACGTCGCGGCGGACGCGCTCGTCGTGCCGTCGATCATGGACGACCCCGCGCCGCTCACCGTATTGGAGGGCATGTCGAGGGGAATGTATCTGCTGCTTTCAAACGTTGGCGGCATACCCGAGTACACGCGCAGCTACGAAAACAAGATTATGTTCGAGCGCGACGACGACTTCGAGCAGAACATAAGGTCGGCGATGTTGAAGTTTTACGGCGAATATTCGGCGGCGGGCTACGAGCGCAAGCCCGTTTACTTCGACGACGCGCAGTACTACGAAAACTTGGCGGAGGCGATAGACGTTGATTAGCAAGCTTAAGTTTTGGATTAAAAAGGCCTTCCGCTTCAAATATTTCGACAGGTACAAGCTGTTTTGGTTTGACGACCAGCGCAAGGTAGTTCGCTCGCGCAAGGAAAAGCGGAGCATAATTTTTTCGCGCCGAAACGTCATTCCGTTTATGGATTTGGACGTCACCACATATTGCAACTTGAGGTGCCGCAGATGCGGGAAGTGCACGCCGTATTTTGAGAACAAGCGGCACATATCGGCAGCCGAGATAGAGCAAAACCTGAGCCTTCTTACAAAGTACGTCGACAAAATATATTACGCGTCCATCATCGGCGGCGAGCCGTTTTTGAATCCAGAGCTGCCCGAAATAATCGAAATCGCCGCCAAGTGCGACAAGATAGAACGCCTTGAGCTTACGACAAACGGCACGGTTGTTCCGAGCGACGAGCTTTTGCGGGCGATTAAAGAATCGGGGCTTGCGGTGCACATTTCGCGGTATCCCGGGATAGCCGAAAACCTAACGGCGAACAGAATCAAGCTCGAGGAAAGGCTCAAAGAATACGGCATTTTTTACGAGCATCAATTTCAAGAAAATTGGCTCGA
This sequence comes from Clostridiales bacterium, assembly GCA_022508505.1. Lineage (GTDB taxonomy): Bacteria > Bacillota > Clostridia > Christensenellales > Pumilibacteraceae > Anaerocaecibacter. Next base: position 122,156 of record JAFLVC010000001.1, read on the forward strand.
CTTCGGCGAGATAGAAAAGCGCGGGCACAAGCGCGGCACGCTCGTAAACATGCTGCTCAACTGCCCGATGAACGTCTGCACGGTGTTTAACGGCAAAAAGCTGTACCGCTGCGGCAAGGCGAGCTATATTTCGCAGCACGGCATAGAGAAAGACGACGACGGCGTGATAGACCTCGACGAAGTAACGGACAAGCGCGACATGCGAAAAAAACTGAAAAAGTTTTTCGGTTGCAAGCGCCTTTCCGCGTGCGCATACTGCGAGGCTTCCCCCGCCACCATAACGGCGGGCGAGCAGATAGGGGACGAAAAGCATGGGGTTTGACGCAGGCAAATACGCGCCGTTTTTGGACAGGTGCTTTAATACGCGCGAGTACACCCTCTGCGAGATAGAAAAGGGACTGTCCGACGACGTCAAGTTTAAGGCGGACGTCGGCGGCGAGAGCTACGCGGTAAAGATTGTCGAGGGCAAAAGAGAGGGCGCGCCCGTCGCAAACAGGCTGCTTTGGTACAAGGCGCTTCAAGCGGCAAGCGAAGCCGACGGAAGGATAGCCTCGCCCAAGTGGTTTGACGGCGTGGACGGCCACGTCGTTACGGTCACGCAGTGGATTGACGGCGTGGCGCCGACCGAGTATTTAGCCGGCAATCCGACACTTCAGATAGAGTACGGCAAAAAGGCGGGCGAGATACTGCGCGCGCTTCACGGCCTTCGGTTTGTAAAAAGCGAGATAAAACAGCGCGGCGAAAGGATTGCCGAAAGGGTTGTGCGGAAAATCGACGGGCTGATTGAATGCGTCGAGGAACGGGGCATAAGCTTTGTCGGAAGCGACGGGGTGATAGAGCGCCTTAAAAGCGGCAAGGGCGTGATAAGCGAGAGTCGGGCGGGAATGGTACACAACGACGTGCGGCTCGAAAACTTTATCGTAAGCGGCGGCGACATATATCTGTTCGATTTCGATTCGGGCGTTTTGGGCGATTGCTACGCCGACTTCGCGTACCTCACCGCGCTGTCGGACAAGGATTTTCGGGTGTTTTCTTACGCCGCGCTCAACTCGTACTTCGGCGGAAAAATCCCCGAGGAATTTTGGGAAGCGAACATGTACTTTTGTATGGTCAAGCTTGTCGAGTACGCCGTCTACAAATTCAACAAGTGCGGCGGCACGGTCGTAAAGCAGGCGAAAAGCTGCATGGAAATATTCGGCGACTATAAAAACGCCGTTCCCGATTGGTGGGACGGTATTGACAAAACCTACCGCAAACAATTGCGCGTTTAGCGGGCGAAAACGGACGGAGGACAGAGCGTGGTAAAAGTGATAAAATATCTCAGGCTTGACGAGTGGATAAGCTCAAAGGTGGCTATGCTGCTCGGCGCGCTTGCATATTTTATTTGCCTCGGAAACCCGGGCATAACGGCGGCACTCATGCAGCTCGGCATTTACTTTGTGTTTTTGTTCGCGCTCTCCGCCGTATGCTATATCCTCAACGACCTTTTCGATATCGAGGTGGACAAAAAGGCGGGCAAGAAAAAGGTCATAGCGAAAATCCCCAAGTGGGCGGTGTGGCTCACCGTCATAATAATAGCGGCGGGCGGCAACGTGCCCATCTTTTTGTACGTGCAAAACAAAATACTGTGCGCGGTCATCGTGTTCGTGAACTACGCGTTCGGCGTAAGCTATTCGCTCCCCGGGCTGAGGTTTAAAGAGCGCGGCATTCCGGGGCTTATCGAGTGCTCGCTCGCACAACGGTGCGTGCCGCTCTCGGTGTTCTTTCTCTTCCGCACCTTCGGCGCGCTTGATTGGGTTTTGTGGTCGGGGTGGTTCGTGCTGTCGTTTATGAACGGACTGCGGTATATATTGATTCACCAATACATAGACAGGCGAAGCGACAAGATGTCGGGCGTTCATACCTTTGTGTCCGACAGGCAGATAGGCATAAGAAAGGCGATCGTCGCGCTGTTCGCCCTGGAGTGCGTATTTGCCGCGGGGCTTTTGGTGCCCGTCGCAATGCGCTATCCCGTAATCATATCTGTTGGCGTGGCGGTCTGGTTGATATTGGAGTTTTGCACTTATCAGGTGCTCAACGTGTTTGCGAAAAAGGATTGGATGGTAACTTTCGACTCCGTTCCGCTCGAGGCGCTCCTCAACGTCATAATGCCGGTGATGTTCGGTATATGCATGATGACAATGAGCGCGTGGGCGATAACGTTTTCCGCGTTTATACTGCTGTGCTGTTTGCGGACGCTTTGGGTAAAGCTCAAGCTCGTCGGCATCTACGTGAAGTCGAAGGTCAACACGGTAAGGGAGAGGAGAAAGGGCGTAGTGAAGATATCGGTATATTGCGAGAAGCAAAACAAAGAGGATATAGAAAGGCTTGTGCGCGAAACGCTTAAAGCGGACGGCGCCGTCTTTTTGGGTTACGAAAACCTTTTGCACAGAGGCGGCAAGCTCGTCGTAGACCACGAGCTCGTGCACACGCTGAAGGGCGACGAATTGGACGGATACGTCGGCGTGTACGTGTTTTTTAAGGGCAGGATTTACGACGTATCGTCTGCCGAAGCGCTGCTCGCCGAGAGGCAGAGCCTTCTCGACGAAAATAACTATTGCGCGGCAAAGGACGTAGACGAGGTTTTGCGCGACGTCGATTTTCTCAAGAAAAACAGGGAGTGCCTTTCGTACCCCGATTTTTTCCAGATAGAGTCCACCGACTACTGCAACAGTCGGTGTATCATGTGCGAGCACTACTTTAGGCACAACAAAAACTGCGACACGCTTTCCATGGAAACGCTCGACAATCTTAGCGACGTCGTAATGCTCGGCAGGATTATAAACCTCAACGGCATGGGCGAGCCGTTTATAAGCAAGCACATCATAGAGCAGATCGACAAATACGTCGCCTACGGGAACAGGCTTGTCGCAAACACCAATCTGTCGGTGCTGACCGACGAGCTGATAGATCGGATACGCGACAATTTCGAGTGCCTCGCGATATCCATAGACGGCGCGAGAAAGGAGACCTACGAGGCGATAAGGATCGGGCTGAAATTCGATACCGTGATTGACAACCTGTATCTTCTCAAGGAAAAAGCGCCCGATCTGAAAAAGATTATTTGCATGGTGACCATGCGGCAGAACGTCTGCGAAATGCCCGAAATCGTGGAGCTTGCGCACGATGCGGGCGTAGGTCAGGTCACGTTTTTGACGCTAACGCCAAACTTTACCATAGGCAACTTCGGCGACGCCATGTCAAACTATCCCAAGGTGCTCGAGTACTATTCGGTCAAGGCGCTCGAGGTCGGCGAAAAGTACGGAATGCGCGTGGTGGTGGCGAACGAGGGCAAGCTGAACAGAAACATAACCTACGAGGAAATCGAGGACGAGCTGAACGCAATGAACGCCGCCAAAAAGTGGAAAACCGCCGAGGAAGTGGAAGCCATGGAAAGAATAGGCGGCAAGGTGGACGACTTTTTGCAAAAGAACGACGCGCGGCAAAGCGGCACGGTTCCGTCCAACGTAAAGTGCAAGGGCGTGTGCGATTGGCTGCTCAAAAACTGCTACATGAACCTTAAGGGCGACGTCTATATGTGCTGCAGGAACTCGCTGTACCAAGCGGGCAACGTCAACGAAGCGGGCTTTCTTCCCGTCTGGAACTCGCCGCTCATGCGCGAGGCGCGGGATATTTTCTATTCGGGGTACGTGCCCGAGGCGTGCTTAAAGTGCGGCATGATCGAGTGCGGCGAGCTGAAATATTTAAAGGCGGACGTCACCGACGATTTTTACAAGGACTCCGAGCTCAAAGAACTTCAGAAAAAGAAGTTCGCCGAGCTTGTCGGGGAGTGATATGGATTTCGAGAGCGCAAAAAAAGAAAACCTTAAAAGAATACAGAGGTTTGAAGATAATCTGTCAAATGGCGACTGCGGCGACGGGAGCGTCGACTTTTTCCCGCGCTTTATTCAGATAGAGCACACGACGAGGTGCAACGCGCGGTGCATTATGTGCAATCATCTGTACACGGCAAACCGCGGCGCGAGCGACCTCGACGACAGAGTGCTCGACGCCGTCGAGGAAGCTTTGCCGTACGCCGAGACCGTCATGATCAACGGCGACGGCGAGCCGCTATTGTACGGCAAGCTCGATAAGTCGCTTTCGCTGTTCCGAAGATACGGAGTGAGCGTGGGGACGAACACCAACTTGAGCGTTATAGACGGCGGCGTGTGGCAATACTTTGCGCGCGACTTCGCATTTCTCAACGTGTCGTGCGACGGCTCTACGAAAGAGCTGTACGAGCACATAAGAAAGGGGCTGTCGTACGATAGATTTGTAGAGAACCTGAACAAGCTGAACGAAGTCGCACCCTCTTTGCGAAAACATCTCGACTGCGTGCTCATGCGGCAGAACATTTCGGACATGGAAAGCATGGTCGAGTTTGCGCACAGACATGGGTTTAACTCGGTCAGGTTTCACGCTCTCGGCGTAAACCCCGTTATAGCAAACGACGCCGACGCGCCGCACCTGTACCCCGACTATCTGTACGAAAACGCGCAAAGAGCGAGAAAGAGGGCAAAAGAGCTCGGCATAGGCATTCTCCTGCCCGCGATTGAAGGCGCGGGAGGTCAAAACGGCGAGGACGAACTGCGCGCCCAAAAAGCGGAAGCCGAATCGAGAGAGCGGATTGCGAGGGTCGAAAAGCTCGAGGGGCACGAGGTCACGCAGCACCTTTGCGAGCGCGTCGAAAAAAGCGACCTGAGCCCCGCGCCGTTCGAGCACGGCGGCGCTTGCCGGTGGGCGGTAGAGCGGTGCTACATAGACACAAAGGGATACATGACGACGTGCTGCTACAACGTCGAAAAGAGGTTCGGGGATCTGTCCCGCGAGAGCTTTTCGGGCGTGTGGAACGGCGACGACTACAAGGCGTTTCGCAAGCAGATGTGCGCGGGAAGGCTTCCCGCTTGGTGCGGATCTTGCGAGTGGCTTAAAAATCCGAGGTTTTAATATAATCGAAAAGGCGGTGAAAAAATGACAATCTACGATATGGTAAACGAGCTCACGGAAATGCTGTTCGGCGAAAAGGGCACGGACTTCGAAAATCTGCGCAAAAACATCGCAAAACAGCTCACTCAAGACAAGATAACCATTCCCCCGCAGTATATGGTGATGAAAATTACCAACGTATGCAATTCCAACTGCATATACTGCGGTCACGCACGGGAAAAGGTTAAGTTCGAGCGCAAGAACCGCATAAGCACCGAGCGAGTCCACGAGATCATCGACGAGGCGATAGCGCTCGGCGTAAAGGCGATCGGAATAAGCGGCGGCGAGCCGCTTGTGCGCGACGACGTCGAGGGCTTCATAAAACAGATTGCGGACAGGGACGTAATACCCGTCCTTCTCACAAACGGCTATTATCTCAAGGACAGGGCAAAGGCGCTGTACGACAGCGGGCTTCGCTACTTCATCGTCTCGATCGATTCGCTTGACGAGGACACGTTTTTCGCCCAGCGCGGCGTTTCGCTAAAGCCGGTGCTCGAGGGCATAGACGAGCTCGTCAAGTTAAAGGAAAAAGACGACAGCGTCAAAATACACATAACGCCCGTGATTACGGCGAAGAACATAACTCAAATGCCGGGCATGGTCGAGCACTTCTCCGCAAAGAAGGTCGCGCTTCAGTTCAGCCCGTTCCACACCTTCGGGCTGGACGGGGTTTCGGAGCTCGGCGAATTTGACAAAAACGAGGTGGTCGAGACGGTCGACAAGCTCTTGCAGATGAAGAAGGACGGCTATCTCGTCGCCGACTCCTTTGCGTTTATCGAGCATTTCAAAAAGTTTATGTGCGAGGGCAAAATCGTGCCCGACGGCTATAATTGTCTCGTCGCATATGCGTCGGTCTTTGTCGACGCGTTCGAAACCGTCCGCGCCTGCTGGTGCGGCGGATATAACGTCGACAACCTCAAGAACAAGAGCCTCGGCGATATCTGGTACAGCGAAAAGTATGCGGATATACGCAAAAAGATGTACAACTGCGTGTGCCCAGGCTGTTGGCTGCTCTGCACGGGCGAGCTTTCCATGATGCTGTACGGGCAGGAATAACGCATGACGACGCGTGAAGAGCTGACAACAAAATATGCGTATCCCTTTACCGACTTCGACTTTTCGAAAGAGGTGGCGTTTGATTATTGCGGCGATAGATACGACTTGACGGATGAGGACAGCCTGTGCGAGCTCATCGCGCAGTCGAAAAGCCGCAAGGATTACGCGATAAGCAAGATAGCCAACAACATTTTGGCGGTAGCGGAAATGAAAAGGGGCGAAGCGCATTACAGGCATTTGCCGGTGATTATGCACGTCGAGCTCACAGACATGTGCAACAGCGAGTGCATGATGTGCAAGCATTGCTACGAAAAAAATATCAACGCGAAAAGCCTTTCCGCCGCGGCGTTTGAAAAACTCACGCAATACTTTCCCACCTGCAAGCTCGTCGTCATCAACGGCTACGGCGAGCCGTTTATTCACCCCGACATATCGAACATAATTTCGGCGTTCGACGAGTACGGCGTCAAGATAATGACGACGTCCAACGCGCAGCGCATTCCCCTCGACTCGCTCGAAAAGATAAACGATACGTTTTTGCGCATAAACGTCTCTTGCGACGGCGCCACCGAAAAAACCTATCAGTCGATAAGGCGGCGCTCGAGCTTCGAAAGGTTTAAGCAAAACGTAAAAGCCTTGCGGGAAAACTGCCCTAACGTCGAGCTCTTTATGTCGGTCGTCGCCATGCGGCAAAACATTCACGAAGCGGTGGATTTGGTGCGGCTCGCTCACGAGTACGGGTTTAAGGAAATACGCTTCGGGCGGCTGGGCTCCAACGTCTTTTTGAATAACGAGACGGACGAGCTCATTTACTATCCCAACTACGCGAGCATGATGTTCGGGCTTGCGAAAGAGGAGGGCGACAGGCTTGGCGTAAGCGTGATAGTGCCGCTCATCATGAAGGACGGCGAATTCGATCCTGTCGCCGCCGAAAGAGAAAAGGCGGAAATATCGAAAACCGCGTTTTACAAGAGCGAGGAGTATTACGACGAGCTCGGCAGGGAGTATGTGCGAAAGCACAATAGCGGCGAGTTTCGACCGCTCGAATATTCGCTCGACGGAGCCATTCCCTGCGAGGGAATATGCCATTGGGCGGCGTTCGGCATGTACGTAAACGCTTCGGGGAAGGTGCGGCCGTGCGCCGAGATCCCGTACAACAGGGAACAGGAAGAGCGAGAGGAAGAGATAGATTTCAACGCCGCCGAGCTTTGCGAACTGCGCAGGAGGTTTGTCGGCGGCAGAGTGCCCAAGGTCTGTATGGACTGCGCGTTCATCATGAGCGACGAGGTTGGCACGCTCAAGGTCGACCTTGGCGAATATAAAAAGTATTTTTCGGACAAAGCGAATAAGTCCGACAAAAAAACGCAGGTGGTAAAATGAGCAGAATTTTGGTTACGGGCGGCGCGGGCTTTATAGGCGCGCACTTATGCGAGAGGTTACTCGGTTTGGGAAACCGCGTAATTTGCCTCGACAACATGTTTACCGGTCGCTACGAAAACGTCGCCGAGCTTTTGAAAAATCCCGATTTCGAGCTCGTCAACGCAAACGTCATAAATCCTCTCGACTACGACGTCGACAGGATATACAATTTGGCGTGTCCGGCGAGCCCCATTCATTATCAGTACGATCCCATTATGACGACCAAGACGTGCGTAATGGGGGCTATAAACGTGCTCGAGCTTGCAAAAAAGACGGGCGCGCGCGTCCTTCAGGCGAGCACGAGCGAGATTTACGGCGATCCAGAGGTGCACCCGCAGCCCGAGTCGTACAGGGGCAACGTAAACCCCATCGGCCCGCGCGCGTGCTACGACGAGGGAAAAAGGGTCGCCGAAACGCTGTTTTTCGATTACCGCAGGCAGAATAGGGTGGACGGCAGAGTTGTCAGGATTTTCAACACGTTCGGACCGAAGATGCTGCCGGGCGACGGCAGGGTGGTGTCCAACTTCATCGTGCAGGCGCTGCGAAACAAGAATATCACAGTGTACGGCGACGGCAAGCAGACGCGAAGCTTTTGCTACGTCAGCGACATGGTTGAGGGGCTAATCAAGGCGATGGAGGCGGACGAGCTCGCCGCACCCGTCAATCTCGGAAACCCTTGCGAAAAGACCATTATCGAGCTTGCCGAAACGATAATCAAGATGACCGATTCGAGATCGAAGATAGTTTTCGAGGATTTGCCTGTCGACGACCCCGCGAGGCGCAAGCCGGACATATCCTTGGCCAAGCGCGTTTTGAATTGGGAGCCCAAGGTGTCGGTTTTCGAGGGCTTAAGCAAAACGGTCGCGTACTTTATGGAAAAATAGCGGAAGAGGTGGACGGAAATGAAGTTTTGCATCGTCGGAGCAGGGTACGTGGGGCTTTCGCTTGCGGTCATGCTTTCCAAGGACAACGAGGTGTGCGTCGTCGACGTCGTGGACGAAAAGGTCAGGCTCATCAACGAGCGCAAATCGCCCATAAGGGACGAGTGGATAGAAAAGTATTTGAGCGAGTATGAGCTCAATTTGACCGCCGTCACCGAGCTTAAAGCGGGCGTGCCGCACGCCGATTTTTGCATTGTCGCCACGCCTACGAATTTCGACGGCGAGGCGGGCGCCATGGACGTAACAAGCGTCGACAGCGTCATCGACGGCATACTCGAGATTGACGGCGGCGCGAATATCGTCATAAAGTCCACGGTGCCGGTGGGCTATACCGACAGCGTTCGCAAGAGAAAAGACTACGACAATATTTTCTTTTCGCCCGAGTTTTTGCGGGAAACGAAAGCGCTGTACGACAACCTGTATCCCACGCGGATTATTTTCGGCGCGGGAAACGGCGAAGCGCAGCGCAAGGCGGCGGAGAGGTTTGTGTCCGCGCTGATAGGCGCGTCGCAGCTGAAGAGCGTGGAGTATAGGATCATGCGCCCCGCCGAGGCGGAGGCGGTAAAGCTGTTTGCAAACAGCTATCTTGCAATGCGCGTCGCGTTTTTCAACGAGCTCGACACCTTCGCGGCAGTCGGCGGGCTCGATCCCAAAATGATAATCGAGGGCGTGTGCCTCGACAAGAGGATAGGAATGCACTACAACAATCCGTCCTTCGGCTACGGCGGCTATTGCTTTCCCAAGGACACCAAGCAGCTGCTTTGCGAATACGGCGGCATTCGGCAAAACCTCATAGGCGCGATAGTCGAGTCAAACCGAACGAGGAAAAATTTTGTCGTCGAGCAGGTCGACTCAATCCTAAAGAAAAAGCGCAAGGCGAAAAAGAGCGTCGTCGGCATATACAGGCTGATAATGAAATCCGATTCGGACAATTTCCGCAACAGCGCAGTAATAGACGTCATGAACGGGCTGAAAGAAAAGGGGTACGACATACGCATATACGACCCCATTTTGGAAGGCGGCGACAGCTTTATGGGCAACAAGGTAGTTAGCGATTTGAAAGCGTTCAAGGCCGAAGCCGATATAATACTCGCGAATAGGGTGGACTGCAATTTGGCGGACTCGGCGGACAAGGTCTACACGCGCGATTGCTACAACAGAGATTAAGTTATGTTCGGAGTGAACTATGGTTAAAGCAGACGAAATAGAAGTGCTCGCGCCTTGCGGCAGGCCGTGCGACATAATGCCCGTAATTGACGCGGGGGCGGACGCAATATACGTCGGGCTGTCGGGCTACAGTGCGCGTCCCAAGTCGTCCGATTTTACGGCGGAAGAAATATGTGAAAGCCTGCCGAAAATCAAGGCGCAAAACAAAAAGCTGTACGTCGCCGTCAATGCAAACGTAGAAAACGAGTACATATCCGACCTGTGCGAAAAGGCTAAAACGCTCGACAAAGCGGGCGTCGACGCCTTTATCGTGTCGGACTACGGGCTGATCGATTTGATGTGCAAGACGGTAAAGAACGCGAGCGTTCATTCGAGCACCATATCGGGCACGTACAACTACGAGGACGTAAAGCTTCTCAAAAGCATGGGCGTAAAGAGAGTGATTTTATCGACCGACCTCTTTGTCGACGAGATATCGGACATCATAGACAACGCGGGCGACATGGAGTACGAAATGGTCGCAAACGGCGGGATATGCTTCAATTCAAACCGTCAGTGCCTGCTTCCGCACGTGGGAAGCAATGAGGGCTACACCGTCTTTTGCCAAAAGGAATACGACCTGATTAAGGACGGGCAAGTCTTGGGCAGGGCGAAGCGGATAGGCAGCGTGGCGTGTCACATGCACAGAGACATGGGGCTTTACGTCGGCATGGGCATAAGCTCGTTCAAGATAGAGGGGCGGACGAACAACATCGACTACGTGTTAAAGAGAGTAAAAAGCGTGGCGGAAAGCAAAAGGTTTGTCGTAGAGCACGCGGACGAAATTGCCGGCATGATGCACTATGTGCGCAGGCAGGGCTAAGGAGCGCAAAATGAACAAGATCACGGTCAGAAGCAACACATACGATTTGTCAAAGGTGCAAAGCTTGATCGCGCGGGAGGACGTCGGCGGCGTCGTCTTGGGCGACATTCTGTGCCCCAAAAAGATGTTTGACGGCGGCATAGCCACCCAAATTCTTCTCGCGGAAAAGGTTCTGAACAGCGGCAAAACGCTGTATTATCAAGCGCCGCTTTACGTCACCGGCAGGAACTTGGACGGCGTAAAGGACGTCCTCGCCATGATAAACGGATACGGCAAGACTTCGTATGCGGTCGTTCAGGATTTCGGCACGGCGAGCCTTGTCGGAAGAGAATACAAAAACGTAAAGCTCGTTTGGGGCGTAATGGGAAGAGTGAGGGAGCACAAATACACCGACGAGTTTTTGAAGTTTTTAAAGAGCAACGGTTTTGTCGGCATGGAGACGTGCGACAGGACGCTTGTCGAAAGATTGATTGGGCTCGGGCTCAAGCCGTATTACGACGACAGCAGGATTATATACAGGTCGCTCGGCAGGACGTGCTATCTCAAGTATCAGACGGGGATTTGCGACCCCGTGCTGTGCAGGAGCGGCCGCTACTGCCTGCGGGCGACGGACGGCGCTATCGAAATGAGCGTAAACGGATTTATTCTCGGCGAAAAGCTCGAGAAAATTCCCGCCGCGGAATACGACGAAGTGTGCGAAAAATTCGACGTGGAAAGGGTCGTTTTCGTCGATTGAAAACAGCGCTTGCGGAGAAGCTTCGGTCTGTATCGGCGCTTTTTACGGAAAAGCTTTTTGCGCCTCTAACCTCAATCGTTTCGCTTGCTTTTTGTAGATTGGTTGCGCTATAATATGCGTATAGAAAAACATATACAGGGAGGAAATTATGGAAAACAACAAACGCCCGGAGAGCATGGTGCGAATCACCACCAAGGCGCTTGCGGACAGCTTTATCCAAGAGCAGGTGGCGGCGCTCAAAAAGCAGGTGGGCAATAAGAAGGTCTTGCTCGCGCTTTCGGGCGGTGTGGACAGCTCGGTCGTGGCGGCGCTTCTCATCAAGGCAATCGGCAAGCAGCTCGTCTGCGTGCACGTCAACCACGGTCTTTTGAGAAAGGGCGAGCCCGAACAGGTCGTCGAGGTTTTCCGCAATCAGATGAAGGCAAACCTCGTCTACGTCGACGCTGTCGAACGCTTCCTCGGCAAGCTCGAGGGTGTTTCCGATCCCGAAAAGAAGCGCAAGATAATCGGCGCGGAGTTTATTCGCGTGTTCGAGGAGGAAGCGCGTAAGCAGGACGGCATTGAGTTTTTGGCGCAGGGCACGATTTACCCCGACATCGTCGAGAGCAAGGGCGTCAAGGCGCACCACAACGTAGGCGGGCTTCCCGACGATCTCAAGTTCGAGCTCGTCGAACCGCTCCGCTTCCTCTATAAGGACGAGGTGCGCGTAGTCGGCACGGCGCTCGGGCTTCCCGACAGCATGGTGCACCGCCAGCCTTTCCCCGGCCCCGGACTCGGCGTGCGCTGCCTCGGCGCGATCACCCGCGACCGTCTGGAAGCGGTCCGCGAGAGCGACGCCATACTTCGCGAGGAGTTCGCAAAGCACGGGCTCGAGGGCAAGGTGTGGCAGTACTTTACCGCAGTGCCCGACTTTAAGTCGGTGGGCGTAAAGGACGGCGCGCGCACATTCGCGTACCCCGTAATAATCCGCGCGGTCAACACCGTGGACGCCATGACGGCTACGATAGAGGAAATCCCCTACGAGTTGCTAAAGCACATCACAAGCCGCATAACAAAAGAGGTAAAAGGCGTAAACCGCGTTCTCTACGACCTCACGCCGAAGCCCTCGGGCACGATCGAGTGGGAATAGAGCGACGCAAGCGTCTAAATGAATAGATAAGAGATAAGAATGAATAATTAAGGAAGCGCGGGATTTAGATGCCCGCGCTTTTTAATTAAGGTTTCGGTTGATTATGACGGCGCGTAATCATTTTTAGTTGCGTGGTCGGCAAATAAAGTGGTATAATGGAAAAAAATGTACGGTGGGATAGCAAATGAAAGAGGCTGTTTGCAAGCGATGCGGGGGAGATCTTATCCAAAGGGACAGCGTTCACTGGCAATGCGCTTATTGTGACATATCATATATTGCGGACAGAGACGAAGAAGGCTATGCGTTTTTTTACCGCCCAATCGAAAGGAAAACTTTAAAGACCGGACAAATATCGCAAAAAGCGTCCGCCATTCGCACGCACGATATTACCATACGCGAAATTAAGGTCAATGACGACATAGAGCGCGAAGTCGCCGAAGATATCAATTCGCTCAGTAAGAGCGAAGCCGTCAAGGTCGTAGAAGCGTATTTGACTTACGGCGAATACGAAAAAGCGCAAGGCGAAATCAACCGTTATTTGGCGCAAGACAAAAATTGCGCGGAAATACTTTGGTATTCCGTTTTATGCAAAAAGCGGTTTAACATAAAAGAAAAACATGACGGTGAAAAGGCGTATTACGGCAAGCTTACGCCCTTTTCCGAGGACGAAGCGGCAAGGCTTGATCGCGCTTTGGCAAACGCTTCGCCGCAATTTGCAAAAACGGTTATGGATTGCTGTTTCGACGCCGATTTTTCGGATGACGCGTCTTGCGAGCGCATACTCGGCGTGTGCGTCCCCTATGTCCCCAACGAGAGCGTTTATTCGATTGAAGAGCGGCGCAAAATCTTTGAGAGACTTTTCGAAACCGTAATCACCGAAGGCTTCGAGAAGTCGTTTGATTATTTGTTGAACACCGTCGAGCCCTCGCGCGTCGACGACTACATAGACCTTAATTTAAGATTTGCCGAGGGGATTTGCAAGCAAAACCCGTCGGCGGCAAGAAAATATTGGGAAAACGTGCTCTCGGTCGAATCGGGAAACGCCAAGGCCTTGCGCAGAATTGTCGAAACGGACTTGCTTTACGGCGAGCCCTCGCTGGACGAGAGCTTGACCGACCTCGAAAGATATCTCGGCTTTTCCGACGACCCCGACGAGACCGTTTTGTCCGTCTTTGATTTTATACTGCGTCAAAGCGACATTACGGCTTTTCAAAGCCAATTTGTTCGCAGGCTTATCGAATACCACAGCGCCGTTCCGCACGGATTGAAGGACAGGCTGCTCGCCGTCGCGTACAAGCTGTTGCGCTCATCCCTCTTCGGTGAAGCGAGCGATTATTTTTACTTGATTTTGTCGTTCGACAAGAAATGCAGAGACGCCTTTTTCGGGCTGTGTCTTGTTCGAATAAAGGCAACCGACCGTAACGACGTTGTAAACAAAAACGATTTGCTCAAGGATTGCCCCGAGTTTAGTAAGTGCATCGCGCTTTCCGACAAAGCCGATATCGACGCTATTTATGCCTTATCGAGAAGACAAGAGGAAAGAATAGCCCGCGAGGCGAGAGAAAAGCAAGAGCGAAAAAGACAAGAGGAAAAGGACAAAGAAGACAGAAGACGAACCCGCAGGGAAGCCAATGCGGGCAGGCGCAGAGTATTAATTAAGCTCGGCATCATAATCGGCGTGATAGCCGCGATAATCATCGCCATAGTTATTTCGGTGGCGTCCTGCAATGCCGCGAGGGATTCGGAAGATAAAGCAAACCGCCGAAAACATTCGCTCGACAACATAGAAATGACCGTCACGAAAAAGACCGCCGGCACCAAAAACAGCTCGTACTATGACGGCATAGTCGTCGCTCTCTATTTTGACATATACAATAAAAGCACCGTCGACGTTACGAGAATTGACGGCGAAATGGGCGTATATAGGGGCGAGTCCGATTTGCTCATGAATTGGAACGTGGCCTTTTCAAACGTTACAATCCGCGCGGGTGAGAAAAACAGCTTGACGCTTAACTGCGATGCGCGCTACAGCGACAAGATGGTCGCGTTCTACGACGCGTCGCTCGAAGAGCTGAAAATCACATTTACTATTTCTTATGTGCATTTTTCGGACGGCTACGACAACAAAAACGACAAAAAAACTGTCAAAATCGTAAAGCCATACTACCCGCAAGAGGAAGAGGACAAAAAGCGAGAAGAGCTTGAGGCGCTGGAGACGAAATATCAAAACGCCTTGTCGCTCATGCAACAGGGCAGATACGACGAGGCATATCAAGCATTCCGCGAGCTCGGGAACTATAAGGATTCCGCCGAAAAGACGGAGGAAGCCAAACGGCTATCCGAGCTTGCCAAAAAGGAAGCGAAATATCAAAACGCCTTATCGCTCATGCAACAGGGTAAATACGACGAGGCATATCAAGCGTTCCGCGAGCTCGGGGATTATAAGGATTCCGCCGAAAAGATGGAGGAAGCCAAACGGTTATCCGAGCTTGCCAAAAAGGAAGAGATATATCAGTCGGCACTTTCCATGCTGGAGCAGCAGCGATACAAAGAGGCGTACGAGCTGTTCTACGAGATTTACGAATATAAGGACAGCGCCGACAAGATGCTCGAAATATTTAACACGCTGGCGGAAATCGCTCAGGCGTACGCCGACGGCGGACATTACAGCTCGGCCTATGAAACCATGCTTGAAATCGGCATAACGGTCGACGCCTGGAAATACGCCTCGCAGGGCAATTGGCAGAAGGCGGTCGAGAGCGGTCTTACGGAAATTGTAGTGTCGGATGGCACAACCGCCATTAAAAACGGTGCGTTTTCGGGTTGCTACGGATTAAAGCGGGTCACTCTTCCTTCGAGCCTGGAAATTATCGAGGCAGATGCGTTTAGGAATTGCTACGGTTTGCTGTCTGTCACCATTCCGCAAAACGTGTATTCCATAGGCGACGGCGCTTTTTACGGGTGCTACAAGCTGGTCGAGGTTTACGATTTGTCTGACGATTTGGAAATAATCAAACAGTCGCAATATTTCGGCAGGGTGGCTTACTACGCAAAGGACGTATTTACAAACGCGAACGAGAAAAGCCACATATCCGTCGATGAGGACGGGTTCGTGTTCTACGACAATGACGATGATATCGTTTTGCTCGACTACGTCGGCGATGAAGAAGACATAACGCTGCCCACCGTTGCTTCGGGCAAGCAGTACAAAATTCAGCCCTATGCGTTTTACGAAAACGCCGTTATTCGAAACATCGTCATTCCCGACTGCGTCGTCGAAATAGGCGACTATGCGTTTAACAAGTGCGGCGGGCTTTCGCAGGTTACGGTCGGGGACGGCGTCGTGACAATAGGACAATATGCCTTTTCTTCGAGCACGATAGAAAGCATAACCATGGGGATAGGCGTGACGACAATAGACTACTATGCATTTGGCGCATGCAAGAGCCTCGCTTCGGTCACATTGGGCGCAAATCTGCAAACTATAGAGCGCTATGCTTTCTACGGGTGCGCGGCGCTACAGAGAATCACGATTACGCGAAACGTTACGATGATCGGGGGGAGTGCCTTTAATTCTACCGGCTTGGTTTATGTCAAGTTCGAAATCACCGAGGGATGGTCTCGACATATTACGCCGATCACGCCGTCGGCACTCGAAGATCCCGCAAACGCCGCAAAGCTTTTGGCAGGCGGCTTTTATGACGATTGGCATAGAACGTAAATTTTTCGATAAATATCGGCGTTATCGCTTGTGGGCGATCGCACAATCGAGCTTAATCACTTCGCAAGCTCTTCAAACGAGCGGCGATACTTTTCGAGAATTTCCCGTGCGACCTTGTCTATCAGCTCGTCGTGTGTCATTCCTTCCGACAACTCGACAGTTTTTTCATTTTCTTTTTCGATTTCTTCGTCCTGCATGATATTCCTATTTTCCGCAGTATATCCGAAAAGCGGGACAATGTCAACCGACCGCACGGTTAATCACTTGCTTACGCGATAGAAATGTGGTATCATGTATATACACTATTTTCAAAGAGACTGGTATGGGAAAGGTACTCAAAGCAAAGGTGTTCCCGAGGATATGGGCAAAGACGACGGTCGGGGACAAGATAACGCGCAACTACATGTACACGCTCGACGGACCGTTCGACGAAGCGCGGCTTTTCGAGTACGTGTGCGACATTACGCACGCACTCGACATTCCGACGCCCATAATCCTGCAGAGCCACGTCTATAATTTCGTGCACTTCAACATCTGCAAGTTCCTTAAGTCAGAGTTTGTCGACGAGGTCGACTTCGATTTTTTCACGCTAGAAAACACTACCGGCACGATTAAGCCTTTGCCGCATTACTTCGACGAGAGCCGATAGCTTCTTCGCGCAGCTCGGCAAAAGCTTTCATATAATAATTACGACCGCCTTTTCTGGCGGCCGAAAAGGAGAGGGAAATGGATAAGCTCGCTTGCGAGGTACTCGCGCTACTCAAGCAGGACGCACGACTGACGCCCGCCGCAATCGCAAAGACGCTCGGCACTACCGAGGCCGAAGTGAAAAAGACGGTCAAGTCGCTCGAGGAGCGCGGCGTCATACTCGGCTACACGACGATCACCGACGACAGTGCGATAGACAGCGACAGCGTGGAAGCGCTAATCGAGGTCAAGGTCAACCCCATGTACGGCAGGGGTTTTGACGCGATTGCCGAGGATATCTACAAGTTCGACCGCGTAAAGAGCCTGTACCTTATGAGCGGCGGCTACGACCTCGCCGTGTTCGTCGAGGGCAAAAACCTTCGCGAGGTGGCGGCGTTCGTCAGCGAAAAGCTGTCCGTCATGGACAAGGTTTTGTCGACGGCGACGCACTTCATTCTCAAAAAGTACAAGATCGGCGGCGAGATGACGGTAGCCGACGAGAACAGGCGGCAGCCCGTCACGCCGTGAACTACGACGACTTTATAAACCGTACCGTTGCCGGCATTCCGCCGAGCGGCATACGCAAATTTTTCGACCTCGTCGCTTCCATGGACGGAGCGATATCTCTCGGCGTGGGCGAGCCCGACTTCGTCACGCCGTGGCTTTACCGCGACAGCGCGATAAAGTCGCTCATTTCGGGGCGGACGGGGTACACCGCAAACCGCGGTGATTTTTCATTGCTTAGGGAAATCGCGCTGTACAACCGCGACAGGTTCTCGCTCGACTACGCCGAGGACGAGACAATCGTCACGGTGGGGGCGTCGGAGGGAATCGACCTCGCGCTGCGCACGTTAGTCAGCCCGGGCGACGGCGTGCTCGTTCCCGATCCGTCGTACGTCAGCTATGCGCCAAACGTCGCCATAGCGGGCGGCGTCGTCAAGCCCGTCCCGCTCGACGGCAAAAACGGATTCAAGCTCACCGCCGCGGCAATCGAAAAGGCTGTCGACAAGTCGTGCAAGATTTTGATACTTCCGTACCCCAACAACCCTACGGGCGCGGTTTTGGACGAGGCAGAGCTAAGCGGAATAGCCGCCGCAGTAAAAAAATACAACCTCTTTGTCATTGCCGACGAGATATATGCAGAGCTCACCTACGGCAGGCGGCATATAGCGTTCGCGAGCCTTCCCGACATGAAAGAGCGCACGGTTACGCTCAACGGTTTTTCAAAGGCGTTTGCCATGACGGGCTGGCGGATTGGCTGGCTGTGCGCGCCTAAGCCCGTGTGCGACGCGGCGCTCAAAATACACCAATATACGATAATGTGCGCGCCGACGGCGAGCCAGCAGGCGGCGTACGCGGCGCTCAAGGATGGGCGCGAGACCGATTACGAAAAGGTCGAAGAAATGCGCGAGGAATACGACCGCCGCCGAAAGTTCGTCGTCGCCATGCTGTCCGATATCGGGCTTGACTGCCACACGCCGAGCGGTGCGTTCTATTGCTTCCCCGACGTAAGCAAGTTTGCTCCGAGCGGCGAAGAGTTCGCGGAAAAGCTGTTGCGCGAGCAAAAGGTCGCCGTCGTGCCCGGTTCGGCGTTCGGCGAGAACGGAAAGAACAACGTGCGCTTAACCTACGCGTCGTCATTAAAAACGCTCAACACCGCGTTCTCGCGCATAGCCGAGTTTTTGAAACGAGCGTAGTGTGAGTTTTTGGTAGTACGGCTTGACAAAAAGCACACAAGAAGAGTAAAATGTATACAGTAAATACAAAATCCACAGACTACAAAAGGAGTGCGTCATGAAAAAAAGATTGGCTTTGATCGTAACAATGCTGCTTGTGCTCGTCATGAGCTTTGCGCTCATGGCGTGCGACAATCCCGACGGTCCCGGCGGCGTCAAGCGGCCGCCGACTAAGGAGGAGATTGCCGAAAAGGCGGTTTCGTCGCTTGCAGAGTATTTGGGTGCGGCGGAGCAGCAGGGCAGGATTGATTATGCGTTAGACACCGAAAACACCGAAAAGGTGAACGGCTATATCGAATTTGTCAAGAACGGCTCCATGTTCTTTTATAAGTCGGGAGATGACGGCGCGGAGAACATGCTCGACCTCGATACGGGGATGAGCTACGTCAAGACCGACGCCGGCTGGGTTGTCAAAAACAGCCTTATCCCGCAGAACGCCGCCGAGTATGCGCTTGACGTGATTATGAACAGCGACGTCGACCTTGACGTGGACTTTGAGTTCAATCTCGACGAAATGACGTACGACGCCAAGGCGAGGGCGTTTTCGCACTCGACCGACGTTGCGCAAAATATAAACAGGGTGCTGTCGCCCCTGCAGGAAACGTACGACGGCGAGGGCTCGCTCCGCAACCTCATAGACGCGTATCTTGCCGAGTACAACCGCGAAATAACGGATGCGGTGCCGTTTTTGAAGCTGCTCGGCACGTCGTTGACCGTCAAGAACATAGCTCCCGCGTTGCGGCTTCTCATAGTTAGCGCAAAGGACGAAAAGCTAATCGACTTTATCGGGGCGAACTTCGGCGAAGAGCTTGAGGACGCGATTTACGACCTGTTGAATGCTATGGACGTCGGCCCCGGCTCCGCGGCAATGAAAAAGGCAAAGGCGCGTACGATCGGCGAGGCGGCGGAAGGGCTTCTCGCATATATAGCCGACAAAATCGACCTCGCGGCGATTGCGAACGGCGACTATTCGAGCGTAACCTCGATAATAATGCCGCTCATCAACGGCACCGACGAGGAGCGCTTTGCGGTCTTGAGCGAGCTTGTCGACTATCTGCTTTTGTCGGACGTCGATACTTCCAATCTCGACAACGACTTAAAAGGCCTGTTTGACACCATTATCGACCTCATGAGCGGAATAAAGATTAAGCCGCTCATCGACGGCTTGACCGAGCTCGAAATCCCCGGCATGTCCGCCATGGCGGAATTGGCGCTCGGCATTGTTACGCCCGTCGTCAAGACGATTGTCGCAGAACCCGTGACGTTCAAAAAGCTCGGCGGCGCAACGACGGTCAAGCTCATGCCCGACTACACGGTGGAGTCGATAACGGTAGAATTCAACGCTTCGCACGACTACAACAAGCAGACCGCGCTGCCCTTCCTTTCGGACAACGACTATTACGCGAGCTTTACTATCACGCCGACGGGCAGCTCCGCCGACGCGAAAGCCGAGCTTGAGTTTGCGCCCTTCGACGGCGAGAACACAGAGGTTCTTCACACCTACGCCTCCGCGATAGTGCGGCTGGACAGCGACGCGCCCGTCTATGTGTATCTCGAGACGCGCATGCTCAAAAGAGTGTCGGTGGGCAGCTTTACCTCCGTCTGCCACTATTCTGACGGCGGAACGGATGCGATTTACGATATAGGCATGTCGTTTGACGAAAAGACGAGCTCGTTTGTGCTCGACACGAAGCAGTTTAAAAAGTCGGTTTCCGAGATGTTCGAATACGGCGAGGTGGTGAGTGTAACCGTGTCGGCAATTGTTACCGTCGGTGGCGGGGACAGCTATCAGGCGCTTGTTGCGCTGTACATCGTGCCCGACGCACAGCCGGAAACGGCGGCGGGACTGCTTGCAAATATGCTGGCGGCACTGCGTGCATAAAATAAAAGATAAGAGATAAGAATATCACATCCCCTCAGTCGCCTAAAGGCGACAGCTCCCCTTATTAAGGGGAGCCTGATTGAGGTAATAGTGAATAGTGAAGAGTGAATAGGTAAGGAAGCGCGGGATTGAATGCCCGCGCTTTTTTGCGGCTTCGCCTAGATCCCTCCGCTACGCACTTTGTGCTCCGGTCGGGATGATGGTGGAAAAGGCACGCTCTTTTCGAAACGGTGCGCCCAACCGCCATCATCCCGAGCTTGCCGAGGGATCTAGGCGCTTTGCGCCGCACTCTATTAAACCCGCGGCGAAGCCGCGACCGCAATTATTCATTCTTATCTATTCACTATTCATTTATTTCACAGTCCCCCCATCCGGCACCCCTAAACTCAAGGGGAGCCGGATGGGGTTGTTTTTCATATATAAAATACAGTAAAATTTTCACAAAGTATTGACAAAAGGGAAAAAATCGTGCTATACTACATACAAACGCAACAACGTTTTTTGGAGGGAAAAGGATGAAGGTAAAGAAGGCACTTATTTTTGTGCTGTGCGCTGTTTTGGCACTGCCTCTTGTGGCGTGCGAAAAAGACGGCGCTTCGGGCACGGTTAAGCCCGGCGACTCAAACAAAGAGTACACTGTCACCTTTGATATAGGCGACGACGCGCGTGCGGCGGGTGTATCTTACAATTACCCGGCGCAAAAGGTCAAGAGCGGCAAGACGCTCTCCGATAAGGACTACTTTTACCCCCGCCCTACGTGGGATGACGATCATCCCTTCGAGGGCTGGTACGAGGGCAACAACGCGCTCTACAACACGACTAAGATAACCCGCGACTGGAATGTCGTCGCCAAGTGGGGCGACGCGGCCGCCGACAGGGAAGCGGCTGAAAAGTACGAGAGCAATATCAGCTCTTGGGACGAGGCGGGACACCTCTACATACACTACAAGCGCGCGGGCCACGCCGAGGCCAATCAGGGCAAGAAGTATAACGGCGACGGCCCCGAATACGACGATCCCCAAAAGGCCATTAAGGACGACCTCTACGGCGATTGGGGACTTTGGCTGTGGCCGACCAACGGCGCGCTCGAGGAGAACGGCACCACTTATTCCTACGAGGGCATACTTTTCTATCCCTCCAAGATAGACGAGAGCGGCGCGGTCTATGACATTCTTCTCGACCACACCTACACCAAGGGCGGCTGGAACGAGAACACGCTCACCGATAAGGGGCTCAACGTCAACTACGTCGTTCAGTCCGACAAGAGCTTGCGCAGCATGAAGATGCAGCTCTTCCGCATTTCGTCGCGCATTGAGGACGGCTTCTGGAAGAACGACGGCGGCAACGTCGACCTCAACAACTCGGCGATGAAGCGCGAAAAGGGCTCGTATCACTGGTTTGTCACGCAGGGTAGCGTCGGCTCGGGCTCGGCTAAGTTCAGCGGCAAAGAGGTCGAGGACAAATACGCCGACGACGTCAATCACGATCTGCACCCCACCGACAAGAGCCTCGACAATCCGCTCAACATCAACAGCAACGTCAGCAACAAGTCCAAGTACAACATCAACGACGTTCCCGTTCAGGACTACGAGACGACAGGCGTCGGTTATCAGGTGTTTATCGCGTCCTTCCGCGACGGACAGGCGGACGACGCCTACACGCCGAAGGGCAAGGGTATGGGCGACCTCCGCGGCGTAATCGACGCGCTCGAGGAAGGCTATTTCGATAAGCTCAACGTGGACGTTCTGTGGCTCACGCCTTTCCAATCGTCCACCAACTACCACGGCTACGACATCAAGGATTACTACTCGGTAGATCCTCGCTTCGGCACGATCAACGACTACCGCGAGCTCGTCTACAAGGCGCACGCGAGGGGAATCAAGGTCGTCATGGACTTCGTTCTCAACCACACGGCGGAGAACAACCCTTGGTACGTCAAGTCTGTCAACCTCACGAAGGAGCAGAATGTAACCTTCGCGGGCAATACGTACGACGAGGTCGATTACCGCAACTTCTACAATTGGATTACCAAGGCACAGTACGACACCATTCCGGGCGAGCCCAACGAGTTCAAGAAAGACGGCTCGCGCAATCCCAACTACAACCCCGTCAAGGCGCAGTGGTATGAGGATTCGCACGGCTACTACTTCTACTCGTCGTTCGGCAGCAGCATGCCCGAGCTCAACTACGACTACCAGCCCGTTCGCGACGCCATTCTCGACGTCTGCAACTACTGGATGGCGTTCGGCCTCGACGGCTTCCGTCTCGACGCGGTCAAGCACATCTACATGAAGAACGAGGTTCAGTTCACTCAAGGCGGACCTTCGGGCGACATCAGAGACAACAACAATGCCGCTTACGCCTACGACATGACTCGCAACATGAACTTCTGGCGCGAGTTCAACTACAAGCTCAAATCGCACTATCCCAACGCGTTCCTCGTCGGCGAGAACCTCGACGGCAATCCCGAAAACGTCGGACCGTTCTTCGAGGGCATGGACTCGCAGTTCAACTTCCACAACTATTATGAGGCGGGTCACGCGTTCGCAGCTGCGGGCGGCGGCGGCCTCACGTACGGCACCATGAATCAGGCGGGCGATTACACGGCCTGGTCGACGAAGGCGCTCAGCAGCTACAAGAAAGAATTGGACGGCGAACAATACAGCAACGAGACCGGCTTCCACGACGTCAAGGGCTACAAGACGTTCAACGCCAACTACATCGACGGCCGCTACACCTCCAACCACGACCTGCCGCGAGCACGCGACCTTATGAACATGCAGACGCACGGCAACGACGAGCTGTGGCGTTCGTTCTTCGGCAACGCCGAGATGGATCGCTCGGCCAATCCCACGGCGCCCAACCTCGACCTCGTCAACATGACCGACAAGACGCTCCGCCTGTACTATGCGTTCAACATGACGACGCCCGGCATAAGCTGGATTTACTACGGCGACGAGCTCGGCATGACGGGCAACATGAACACCCGCCTCACCGGCCAGGCCGAAGGCGCGCACGAGGATCGCATCTATCGTCAGCCTATGAAGTGGTTTGACGACGTAAGCGCCAACGCGACGTTCGACATCGGCTTCAACAACTACAAGTGCGAGCTCGTAGGTCTCAACGCCACGCAGTACGTCAAAGGCGTCGACGAGCAGGATAAGGACGAAGGCTCAATGCTCAACTGGATGCGCACGCTTACCAAGGTCCGTAACGACCATCCCGAGCTCATCAACGGTTCCATTGATTGGAATTCGGCTGTTATGAACAACGGTCTCATCAGCTTTGTAATCTCGGGCAAGACGGGCAGCACGCGCGTCTACATCAACACCGGCTCGGCGACTAACATTCAGTCCGGCAAGACGGTGTACGCAAGCTATAATCTCAACGGCACCACGCTCGGTCAGTACGGCGTCGCCATAATCGCAGGCTAATAGAGGAGAGTGACGAAAATGGAAAAGATTAACAAGAAAATGTCTACGCTTGCGGCGACCGTTGCCGTTGCGACCGCGTTCTGCGGTCTGTGCACGGGCGCCGCGACTAAGGTCAATGCCGAGGCTTCGCCCGCGAACGCCGTGGCGACCGCCGCGAGCGACTTCAAGGTCATACTCAACCCCGGCTGGAACTTTGTGGACGGCGTGAAAACGCCCAACACGATAGAAGACGCAGGCGTGGCCAAGGCGGACGCAGCGACGTACTTCGTCGACAATGCGTATATAGCAAACTACACGGTCGGCGAAAAGCTTCCCGCGGCGGAGTCGTGCAGGGAGGATATGGAGTTCCTCGGTTGGCGCTACTCCAAGGACGGCGAGCTCGTTACTGTTACGACAATGCCGGCGGCGACCGACGGCGACGTTTACCTGTACGCCAATTGGAAGACCGATGTCGTCGGCAGCGGCGGCAAGGACGATCCGATCGATCCCGATCCCGATCCCGAAAAGAAGACAAACGGTCTGTACGTCGGCGGCAAGATTGTCGCTCCGCTGGTAGTGAACGGCGGCGCGTCGTCTACCGGCGGGCTTAAAGCCGAGTATTGGCTGGGCGGCGGTAAGGTAACCCTCAATAAGGGCGACGTCGTTACTATCTACATGAACAACGAGCAAATCCCGTTCTTCATCGATCCGTCGAGCCCCGGCATCAATATCCCGACGACGAGCGAGACGGTCAAGTCGGTTACCGTAACGCGCACGGGACAGTTCGAGATTTACCTCAGAGACTACAGCGACAGCAGCAAGCCCGTCAACTGGGTGTGCCAATTCGCAGGCGACTCCGACGTCGAACAGGGCTCCGAGATACCGCAGGGCTGCGATCCCATACACGTCAACGTCGGCACTAAGGGCGTCACGCTCTATCTGCAGACATCCGACGGCAAGGGCGTAGGCACCGCCAACTTCTCGCAGTACTGCATCTACACGTTTAGCCCCGAGATCTTCGGCAATTGGGCGACGAGCGCAACCGACGGCGTTGTCAAGAGCGAGATGACAGGTTCGTCAAAGACGGTGCCCGACGGCTGGATTATCAGGTGGGGCGCAGGCTACGGCAACCAGACGACGGATATAAAGGGCGCGATCAAGGACGGCGGCACTTACGTCATCAAGCTCCCGTCGGCGAGCAAGGGCGACCACACGATAACCGAAATCAAAGCGAAATAACAATTTGCAGTCAATCAAAAAAGCTCTGTCGCAAGGCAGAGCTTTTTAAGTTCCGCAATCTTATTTCTTGTTAGGCGTAAACTGCTTGCTTTTGCTTCGCGGCGGTGGTATAATTATTAAAATTCAATTTAAAGGTACGAAAATGGCAAAGAACACCAAACCCGACGTAAGCGGCATTTCGGGCGGGCTCGACAGCATAGAAAAGGGCAAGACTGCGGCGACCGCACCGCTCACGCCTACCGATTTCCTCGCAAAAAAGTATTTCGACATCGGCGAAAAGTATTTTACCGGCGACGGCGTTAGGGTCGACTTTGCCCGCGCGGTGGCGAACTATGCGCAGAGCGCAAAGCTCGGCTACATGCCCGCGATATTCTCGCTCGGCGTATGCTATATCCGCGGCTTCGGTGTGACGCCCGATCAGAAAAAGGCGTACGAGCTCATCAAGCAAGCGGCGGACGGCGGCAACCTCGACGCGCTGTTCACGCTCGGGCATTTCTACTTCGAAGGCACGGCGGTCGAAAAGGACTACGACAAGGCCGTCGAGATATTCAAAGCGGCAGCCGACCAAGGCCACCCGGGCGGACTTAACGACCTCGGGTTCTGCTATCAGCGCGGGCTTGGGGTCGAGCGCGACGAAAAGCGCGCGTTTGAGTACTTCTACGAAGCGGCGCAGGAAGAATTTGCGGCGGCGCAGAACAACGTCGCCGACTGCTACAGCTTCGGTCGCGGCGTAGAAGCCGACCTTGACAAGGCGTTCCTGTATTACTACCGCGCGGCGCAGAACGGCTATGCGATAGCGCAGAACAACGTCGGAATGTGCTACCTCAACGGCAGGGGCGTAAAGACCGACTACGCGCAGGCGGTCAAATGGTTTGAGGAAGCGGGCAAGCAGGGCAATCCCGTGTCGGTCGCAAACCTCGGCTTTTGCTACGAAACGGGCAAGGGCGTTGAAAAGGACGTCGAGCGCGCCGTAAAATTATATACAGCCGCGGCGGACGCCGAAAGCGCGGCGGGCAAGTACAACCTCGCAAAGTGCTACCGCGACGGCGTCGGCGTCAAGCAGGACAAAGAGCGCGCATTCTCGCTGTTCAAGCGTTCCGCCGACCAGGGTTTTTCGCTCGCACTCGCGGAAGTCTCGGTGTGCTACCGCGACGGAGTGGGTGTGGCGTCAGATCCCGAACTCGCCGAAAAATACGCCAAGCTCGCCGAAGAAGCGGGCTGCCCGGTGAATAGTAATAACGAAGAGTGATAAAGTGAGCGCCACTGCGTGGCTAAGATAAGAGATAAGAATTAAGGAAGCGCCGAAATAAAAGTCGGCGCTTTTTAGATGCTTGTTTTCACATCCCTTCAGTCGGCTAACGGCGACCGCTTCCCTAAATTCAAGGGGAGCCTGATGTGATTCTAAGTGGTGCACTTCAACTACCGTAACGTCTCGCTGTCCCCTTTTAATGCGATAGCATTCAAAGGGGAAAGTGGCGCGGAGCGCCGAAAGGGGTTGACGGCGCTCCGCGCCGCACTTCCTAAATCTCCTCGCTATAAAATTGACATAACGTTTTTCGAGCGGTATAATACTTATATGAACAAGAAAGCTTTGGCGTTTATCGCAAACGGAACGGAAGAAGGCGAGCTCATCAACGTAGTGGACATACTCTGCCGCGCGGGTGTTGATGTCAAGCTCGTGTCAATAGACGGCGAGACTGTTACAAGCTCGCACGGCGTAAAGCTCGTAGCCGACGCATTAATAGACGGCGTCGATCTGTCCGACGTCGACTTATTGTTTATTCCCGGCGGAATGCCCGGCTCTAAACGTCTCGGCGAGTGCAAGGCGGTCGTGTCGGCGATTTCTTCGGCGCTCGAATCGGGTAAGCGCGTCGCCGCAATTTGCGCCGCGCCGGCGCTTGTCCTCGGCGCGAACGGGTTTTTAAAGGGTAAGCGCGGCATCTGCTTTCCAGGCTTCGAGGCGCACATGGACGGGTGCGAAATCGCTTTCGGCGCGAGGTTTGTAACCGACGGCAACATTACGACGGCGCGAGGACTCGGGTGCGCAATCGATCTCGGCTTGGAGCTTGTTCGGCTTCTCGTCGGCGACGACAAGGCGCAAGAAATTAAAGGAAAAATACAGTACTGATTTTAAGTGCGCACGCGCGGCTTGTGCGATAATTTTGTCGGCAGAATTTCGAAAAAGTCCGCACACGGCGGTAAATAACTTGACCTAACGCGTCGGGTTGGTTTATAATATGTGTGTGGATAAATCGCACGCACAAAGACTTACGCCGACGGCATTGGCGTTCCTCGGCGACGCGGCGTACGCGCTGTACGTGCGCAAGCGGCTCGTGGAATCTGTAGACGACGTTTGCGGAACCTTACACGCTAAAGCGACGAGGTTTGTCAACGCGGCGGCTCAGGCTTTGGCGTATGACGCTTTGGAAGCGGCGGGCGTTCTGACCGACGAGGAAAAGGACGTCGCACGCCGAGCGAAAAACGCGCACCTACACACGCATTCAAAAGCGGCGTCGATAGCCGATTACCACCGCGCGACGGCGCTTGAGGCGGTTATCGGGTGGCTGGAAGTTACGGACAACCCCGCGCGCCGCGACGAGATCTTAGCTCTTAGCTTTGCGGCAATCGAAAGCGACACACATTAGCGAAAAACTTTCCGCCCGTCGGGCGAGGACAAAGGACACAATATGCAGGTAACACCCAAAGTAAGTTTGATTCGTTATACGGCAGATCCCGAAGCGACGGTGGCGCTCGCCGCCAAGCTGTGCTATTCCGACCGCGAATTGCCCGACCTTGCCGAGAACATCTTGGCAAACGACAATTCGGCGTTCATCGCGCGGCTGACCGAAATGGGCCACCTCTCGCCGATAGAGCACGCGTCGTTCACCTTCTCGGTGGAGGGCGTGTCGCGCGCGTTTTTGGCTCAGATAACGCGGCACCGCATAGCGTCGTTTTCGGTGCGGTCGCAGCGGTATGTTTCCGAGGACTCGTTCAACTACGTCGTTCCGCCCGCTATAGAGGATCTTGGTGCGGCGGCGGTTGCGCGGTACGTCGGGCAGATGGATACCATCATGGATTGGTACCGCGATTGGCAGAGCGCGCTCGGCAGGGGCGAAAAGTCAAACGAGGACGCGCGCTTCATTCTGCCCAATGCGTGCGAAACCAAAATGATTGTAACGATGAATGCGCGCGAGCTCATGCACTTTTTCGAGTTGCGCTGCTGCAACCGCGCGCAGTGGGAGATTCGTTCGGTGGCATGGCTCATGCTCGCCGAGGTGCTCAAAGTTGCGCCCAACCTGTTCAAGGACTGCGGGCCGGGGTGCCTGCGCGGCGGCTGTCCCGAGGGCGTCAAGTCGTGCGGCAAGCGCGACGAGGTTATAGCAAAAAAGCAAGCTTTGGTCGACGCCGCAGAAAAGTGCGCCAAGGCGTGCGCTAAAAAAGCTAACAAGAAGTAGGCTGACATCAAAATTTACGGCAAAAACGCCGTTCTCGAACGGCTTAAAAGCGGCGGCTCGGTAAACCGCATAGAACTGCTGACCGACGGCAAGCGCGACTCGCGGGTGAATGAGATACTCGAGCTCGCGCGGCAAGCGGGCGCAGTCGTAAGGTTTGTCGACCGCGCCGCACTCGACCGCACCGCAGAAGGCGCGGTGCATCAGGGCTGTATCGGTCACTGCACGGACTTTGAATATTCGGATATCGACGACGTTTTGAAAACGGCTGAAGATCGTGGCGAGCCGCCGTTTATAGTTATACTCGACGGCATACTCGATCCGCACAACTTCGGAAGCATACTTAGGACTGCGGAATGCGGCGGCGTTCACGGCGTGGTGATAGGCAAAAACCGTCAGGTCCCCGTCACCGACACCGTAATCAAGGTCGCGGAGGGTGCGGCGGAGTACGTCAAGGTCGTACGCGCCGTCAACGTCAACGATACTATTCGTTATCTTAAAACGCACGGCGTGTGGGTGTACGCGCTCGACGCCAAAGGCGACGACATCTACAAGGCCGACCTTTCGGGCGGCGTGGCGCTCGTCGTCGGAGCGGAGGGCAAGGGCGTATCGAGGCTCACCAAGGAGCTTTGCGACGGCGTTCTGTCCCTGCCAATGCGCGGCAGGATAAACTCGCTCAACGCGTCGGTCGCGGCGGCGCTCGGCATCTACCGCAAGCTCGAATGCGACAGCGCAAAAGTATAACATAATACATTTAACAAGATACTAATTTTGTCTCATGGGAGAGGAGATATGAGAAAACCGATTATTGCCGGAAACTGGAAAATGAACAAGACGGCGGCGGAGTGCCGCGAGCTCGTAACGGCGCTGCTTCCCAAGGTCAAGGGCGCGAAGTGCGACGTCGTCATTTGCGTTCCGTTCACCGATATCGCGCTTGCGGCGGAGCTCACCAAGGGCTCTAACGTCAAGGTCGGCGCGCAGAACATTGCGTGGGCGGACAGCGGTGCGTTCACGGGCGAGATAAGCGCCGCCATGCTCAAAGAAGCGGGCGCGGAGTACGTCATTATCGGGCACAGCGAGCGCCGTCAGTACTTCGGCGAGACCGACAAGACGGTCAACGCGCGGCTCGTGCAGGCGCTTAAGAACGGCTTGAAGCCCATAGTTTGCGTGGGCGAAAAGCTCGAGGAGCGCGAGGGCGGCAAGACCGAAGAGGTTTGCAAGACGCAGACCGCCGGCGCGTTTGAGGGAATATCCGCAGAGGACGCGGCAAAGGTCGTAATCGCGTACGAACCCGTTTGGGCTATCGGCACGGGCAAGACCGCGACCGACGAGCAGGCGAACGAGACGATAGGATATATCCGCTCGGTGGTCGCCGAGCTGTACGGCAGAAAAATAGCGGACGGCATGCGCATTCAGTACGGCGGCAGCATGAACGCCAAGAACGTCGACGGGCTCATGGCTCAGCCCGAGGTCGACGGCGGGCTTATCGGCGGCGCAAGTCTAAAAGCGGACGACTTCGCGTATATTGTTAATGCCGCAAAGTAACGCGCGGCAAACCAAAGACTATTAACGGAGATAATATTATGAACGCTCTTATCATTCTCGACGGGTTCGGTTACAATCCCGACGAATACGGCAATGCGGTCAAGCAGGCGAAAACACCCTTCTTCGACTCGCTAATGAAAAAATATCCGCACACGCTCATAAACGCATCGGGCTATGCCGTAGGTCTCCCCGAGGGACAGATGGGAAACAGCGAGGTCGGACACCTCAACCTCGGCGCGGGCAGAGTGGTGTATCAAGACATCACGACAATCGACGACGCAATTAAGAACGGCACGTTCGATCAAAACCCCGCATTCAAAAAGGCAATCGACGCCGTTTTGGCAAACGATTCGACGCTTCACCTCGTCGGTCTTCTCAGCAACGGCGGCGTTCACAGTATGAACACGCACCTGTACGCGCTTCTCGCGCTGTGCAAAAAGCGCGGCGTCAAGAACGTGTGCGTGCACGCGATCACCGACGGCAGGGATGTTCCGCCCGACTCGGGCAGAGGGTTCTTGCGCGAGCTGTCCGACAAGATGAACGAGATAGGCGTCGGCACGATCGCGACGATCGTCGGTCGGTATTATTATATGGACCGCGACAACCGCTGGGAGCGCGTCGAGCGCGGCTATAACGCGGTGTTCGCCGCAAGCGGCAAGCATTTCTCGTCGGCGGATTCGGCTATAGCGTCGAGCTACGCCGCGGGCACTATGGACGAGTTCGTCGAGCCGATGGTTATAGGCGACTACCACGGCGTGAACGACGGCGACGCCATGATTTTCTATAACTTCCGCGCCGACCGTGCGCGTCAGATCTCACGCGCCATAACCGAACCGCAGTTCACCAATTTCGAGCGCATGGGCGGGCACAAGAAGATAACCTACGTCGGCATGACGCAGTACGACGTAACGCTCAATAATATCGAAACGGCATTCCCGCCGCGCCACCTCAAAAACACGCTCGGCGAGTATCTGGCGGTCAAGGGGTATACGCAGGCGCGCGTCGCCGAGACCGAAAAGTACGCGCATGTAACATTCTTCTTTAACGGCGGCGTCGAGCAGCCCAACGAGAATGAAACGCGCGTGCTTGTCGCAAGTCCCAAGGTAGCGACGTACGACCTCAAACCCGAAATGAGCGCGTACGAGGTCGCCGAAAAGGCGGTCGAGCAGGCCGAAAGCGGCAAGGACGTACTCATTCTCAACTTTGCAAACTGCGACATGGTCGGACATACCGGCGTGTTGCACGCCGCAGTAAAAGCGGTCGAGGCGGTCGACGAGTGCTTAAAGACGGTCATCGAAGCGGTGTGGAAAACGGGCGGCACGGTCATAGTCACGGCAGACCACGGCAACTCAGAGGTCATGATGTTCGACAGCGGCTCGCCCTGCACCTCGCACACGACAAATCCCGTTCCGCTCATCGTCGCGGGCGATAAGTATGTGGGGAAGAAACTGAAGAGCGGAAAAGCCTTGTGCGACGTCGCACCCACGCTCCTCGATATCATGGGCGTAGAGAAGCCTGCGGAAATGACAGGCGAGAGCATAATCGAAAAGTAATAACCCAAAGCAAAATCAATCGGCGCGCCCTAAAAACGACGCGCCGATTTTTTTGCGAAAAAGCGGGAATGACGAGAGGTTTTGCGTTTGTCACGCGAGAATGTTCAAAACACTTGACAAAGCGGAAGAATTGACATATAATTATAAAGCTTGACATGGAGAAGTACCCAAGTGGCTCAAGGGGCTCCCCTGCTAAGGGAGTAGTTCGGTAATACGAAGCGCGGGTTCAAATCCCGCCTTCTCCGCCAAGCGAGACCGAGTTGAACATCAAGTTCGCTCGGTTTTTGATTTATACACGGTATGGTATGTTGTGCCATCAAGAGCGCCGGATGCGGATTTAATCGTTCGCAGGGGCGTTAATTTTGCATATAATCGATAACGCTTTACGAAAAACTATTTGCAGGATGCGAAATATAGTTGCGCGCAAAATTATTTCGTGTATAATGAAAACTGAGGTATAATAAGGAAAAACGTCCATTTCATAGGGAAAATGATGAACAAAAAACCAATCGCAACTTTATTTATAGTCACAGCCATTGCGCTATCTGCGTGCAGTGCGGTTCCGCCGGCCGTCGGGCAAGGTGGCTCTCAAACGAGTGGGACTGTATCGGCGTCGGCATACGACGATTGTTTTTTGGAGCTAGTTCCGACTGCCGAGGTTGTCGACACGCACACGCCGCTGCAAAAGAGCTATCTTTCGGGTGGATACAACGACATACTTTCATATGCGAACGGAACGAGTGAGCGCAGTCTGCCCAAAGCAATCAAGCTGCAATGGTCTACCGATTTTCCTGCGGACAAGTACATAGTGGAATTGAGCGAGGGCGCGGATTTTTCTGCCGTTACTCAATACACTACTCTTAACACATCTTACAATCTCTACAATTTATATATAGGTCAAAATTATTATTGGCGCGTGCGCGCGGTTTCGGGCGATGCCGAAATGGTTTCTCAATCGGCGTATTTTCAAACGAGCTCCGCCGCGCCGCGCAATATGTTTGTCGACGGCATTACCAATGTTCGCGATTTGGGCGGTTGGGTTACCGAGAGCGGCAAAAGAGTTAAGCAAGGGTTGCTATATCGAACGGGAAGGCTCAATACGAGCTGGTACGCCACGGTCAATGCCGACATAACGGAGTTCGGCATTAAGACTATGCGCGAAACGATGGGCATACGTTCCGAAATCGATTTGCGCAAGGATTATCAAAACGAGGTCAGCCTTTTGCGCAAGTGCGTGCTCGGCGACGATATAAATTATTACGCTTGCCCCATGGAATACGAGGATCTCACGAGCAACAAGGACATGGTTCGCCACATCTTTTCGTTGCTCGCCGACAAGAGCAACTACCCGCTGTTTTTCCACTGCGACATAGGAACGGACAGGACGGGCTTTATCGCGTTTTTGGTAAACGGGCTTTTGGGCGTTCCCGAAGAAGACCTATACCGCGAGTATTTATTTTCCAACTTCGGCAGGATAGGCGGATCGAGGAGCGTTGTGAACATACAAAACGCATACGTAAACGCGATTAAAGGATATGCCGGAAATTCGCTGAGTGAAAAGATAAACGGCTTTTTGCTCGATTGGGGCGTGGCTCAAGCCGACATTGACAGCGTTCGAGAGATTTTGTCGGAGGAGTAAACTGTGGCGGTCAAGCTGAAAAACAAAAGTTTAATAATCGCGGCAATTGCTATCCTCGTGCTCGTCGGCACGCTCGTGATGATTTTTACGCGCCCCGAGAAAAAACTTGCGGCCGCCGACGCGCAAGAGTTTTCGTCGATTGGCGGCAAGCAGGTATTCGAGGCGGAGAGCGGAACGACGACGGGCGAGGGCTGGGTGATTTTCCAAAGCAGAGATTGCTCATCGCAACGCGTTCTGTCAGCCATGGGTCGGTTTGACGGAAGCGCAGTTTATACTATCAAGTCCGACAAGGCGGTAAGAGCCGAAATGTCGTTAAAAATGTCCTACATCGGTAGCTCCGTAAATATGCGCGAGGTGCTTTCTATATCCGTCAACGGCACGCCTGTCGATTTGGATTATGCGGCGGTCTATCGCACCTGCTCCGATTACAAAACGTTTTTCGAGTTCCCCGTCGGCACCGTGGAACTGCGGGGCGGGGACAACACGGTAACCGTGACCAATGTGGGCGGCGGGTATAGCATAGACTATTTTGCAATCAGCCCGATATTGAATTACACCGGCAAGGCGCTTGTAATCGAGGCGGAGGACGCTGTCGTCGACGGCAGCGCATATCCTCAGGAAAGAGCGGGGGCGAGCGGCGGTCGTGTGCTCGACAACCGCACCGGCGGGAGAATAATATTCGCGCTCAATTCTAATAATGCCGCGCTAACCGCATTAAAGCTGCGCTTCGGCTATTCGTCCGACTTGAACGGCTCGCACGTTTCCGATATATGCAATATAAGCGTAAACGGCAGAAGCCTCGCAAACGAGATAGCGCTTGAAAAGAGCTCGTCAAAGGAGGTCGGTTTTTACGAATACACCGTCGGCAATCTTTTGCTGCGCGCGGGCGAAAACAAAATAGTTATCGAAAACCGCAACGGCGGCGTGTTCTACGACAGCATCGCCTTGACGGACGAAATAAAGACGGAGTTCGTCGGAGAGTCGCTTACCGTGGGAGCCGAGAGTGCGGCTTGTGCGGGCGGCAGTCGCGTGGAATATGCGAATGGCAAAGCGGTAATCGCGTTCAATTCCGCTACGACTTCGGCGCAGTTTTTGATTTACTCCCAAAGCGCGCAGGCGGCGGCGCTGCAACTGTCCCTTGCTTATTGGGGAATCGCCGACGCGCTGGACGAAGTGTTGTTTGTAACCGTCAACGGGTATCTGCTCGATTTGAGCGAAATACCGAGCGCCCCGTCTGCACTTGAAACCGAGGACAAATATTACGATTTTCAAACGCATTTATTGGGCGATATCACGCTTGAGGCAGGGTGCAACATTGTCTCAGTCACTTCGATAGGCTCGACTTACAACGTCGAGGGAATTACCGTCAGCAAATAATTTTATCCGATAGGAGGGAATATGAAGAAAAAAATAGGAATGGTTTTGCCGATATGTTTGGCTTTTTGCATGATGACAATGACTGTCGGCTCGTGCGGCGATCAAAACGCTCACGCTCACTCGCTCACGCCTGTTGCGCGAGTCGAGGCAGATTGCGCGACGGGTACCGCCGGAAGCGAGGCGTACTACGTCTGCGGCGGCTGCAAAAAATGGTTCGCGGACAAAGACGGAAAGAACGAGATCAAAAATCATGAGGCCGTCGTAATACCCGCAAAGCACGACTACGACGGCGTGGAATGGACTCCCGCGCAGGACGGGCACTACAAGGTGTGCAAGGTCTGCCATCAAGATTCGGAGCCGTCGAACCACATTCCCGGCCCTGCGGCGACCGAAAGCGAGCCGCAGACCTGCACGGAGTGCGGATACGTTTTGGACGAAGCGCACCCGCACACGCACGAGCCCAAGCTCGTCCCCGCGGCAAAAGCGGACTGCGCGACGGGCGAAGCGGGGCACACGCAGTATTACGAATGCTCCTGCGGCAAGTGGTTTGAGGACGAAAACGGCGACACCGAGATAACCGACAAAAAG
The DNA here is from genome assembly GCA_022508505.1 of Clostridiales bacterium. Classification (GTDB taxonomy): domain Bacteria; phylum Bacillota; class Clostridia; order Christensenellales; family Pumilibacteraceae; genus Anaerocaecibacter. The sequence goes on from JAFLVC010000001.1 coordinate 157,323, forward strand.
TCTGTCGAAATTCCTGCGGAGCACGACTACGAGGGCGTCGATTGGAGCCAAGGCGGTCCCGACGGACACTACAAGCTGTGCAACTCGTGCCGTCAGCCGTCCGCGCCGAGCGCGCATATCCCCGGACCGGAGGCGACCGAAAGCTCGCCGCAGGTCTGCACCGAATGCGGTTACACTCTTGCAGATCCCGCGGGACACACCCATCAAGGTGAGAGCGTTGAGTATAAAGCCGCCGACTGCACGGAGCCCGGGCATGAGGCTTATTACACCTGCAGCTGCGGCAGATGGTTTTGGGACGAGGAATGCACGCAGGAAATAACCAATCACGACGACGTAGTGATAGAGGCGACTAATCACAGCTACGAGTATAAGCGCAACGAAGCGCAGCATTGGCAGGAATGCGGCAATTGCGGCGACGAAACCGAAAAGGACGACCACGACAAAGACGGCGACGGCGAAACCTGCTCGGTGTGCGGCTTTGACTACGCATATATCACTCTGGGCGCAACTGCGTATCTCCCCGAGGACGAGGCGGGCGTCGACGGCTTGACTGTGGAGTACGAAGCGGGCAAGTTCACCCTTACTCTCGAAAATGCGGAATTGGCCGAAGCTCTTACGGTCTACGGCGCTGACGCGGAAATAATCGTTTCGGCGGACAGCTCTGTGGCCGAAATAAAAGTTTACGGCGACCTCACTATAAGCGGCGACGGCAAGCTCACAATAAACGCGAGCGGTGAGAGCGACGGTTTGCAGGCAAAAGGCGAGCTGATTATAACGGCAAAGGAAGTGGCCGTTGCGGCGCAGGAGGGCAACGACAAGAGCGGCGTCAATTCTACGGGACTCACCGTTGCCGAAAATGCGAAGCTGTCCGTAAGCACGTTCGATTACGGCGTCTACATGGCGGGCAACGTTACGGTGGCAGTCGGCGCGACGCTCGAGGTCGGCAATGTTACGACAGGCATCGGCACTTATACAAGAGGCTTAACCTTGTCCGTAGACGGCACGCTCACCATGACCGATATAGGGAATTACGCAATACGGTTTGACAAAGCGGACGGCAGTCTTGTCGTAAACGGCTCGTTTACCGCCGACAATGTCATACGCGTAGCGAGAATTACCGTGGGAAGCGAAGCGGCGGCGGCGACATTCGATTTGTCGGTCAACGACAGAGACGCCGTTACGAACGACGCGGACGGCAAGACGGCGGCAGTATATAACTTTGTAAACGGAAGCGTTACCGTCACCAATCGAAAGGCGGAAAGAAGCGCAACCGCAATCAACCTCAAGCTTGCGGGCGACAGCGCGACGGTTGCCGAAAACTGCACCTTGAAAGTAGTAAACTTCGAATATGCGGTGGGTAGCTGGGACGGCGCAAACACATTTACAAACAACGGCACGCTTGACGCCGGAGAGGCGGATTTGCATGTTGCGAGCACGGTGATAAGCGGCAACACCAACATAAACTCCGTAAAGAAATATGACGATAACAGCCTCACGATAAGCGGCGGCGAGGACGCGCTCATTACGATAGGCTCTGTGGAAGTGAGCTCTTTTAAGGTCTACGGCGGCACGGTTACCGTAAGCAACAAAGTAAAAGTCGGCTACTTCTATGTCGGCAACAAGAACAATGCGGCAAACGGGATAGAGGACGAAAGCATTCCTGCGGCAAAGCTTACGATTAACGGTAACGTCGAAATAAACGACGGTGCAAACGAGTTCAGAATCAACCGTCCCGACGCGGCGGTTACAATCTACGGCCAGCTCAAAATTTACGGCGACAAAAACAGCGAACGCCTGTATGTGCGGCAGGGCACCCTCACCGTTGACAACAGCGCAAACGCAAAGTCCGCCGCGGTAATCACCGCTAAATTTCACCTCGGAAACGAGTCGGGCTCGGCAGCGGGGCATATCAAAATCAAGACCAACGACGCCGACGGATTCTCGATATCGGGCATTGACCGCAGCAGTGCGAGATACGATCTGTACACAGGTACGGCGGATATAGAGAATGTAACGGGCGGCGGAACGGCGTTCGGCTTAAATGCGGGCGGTTCGTCCAATATGGACGTGTATAGCGGCGCTACGGTTACTGTCAAGAACTTCTACTGCGTAATCGGCGCATGGGATCCTTCCACCATTTGGTGCGGAAACAGCGGCACGATTACCGCACAAAATTGCTCTATCGGCACGAACGGCATAGCCGGCTGGTTTATCGACGGCAACCAGTCTTACGAAACCAACGGCGGGTGGTATAACATTCAGCACAGTTGATGCGACGTAAAGCGGTCGGGGAAGGAGTGAAAAATCCTTCCCCGATTTTCTTTTGAAGCCCGCTGTTGACAGGGTTTGATATATATGGTAAAATTGTTATAAGCAAATACTCGATTCGAGACGGGGAGAACATGTTAAACATCGCCATTGTCGACGACGAACAGGCCGAATTCAAGCAAATAGAAAGCTGTTTTTTGCGGTTTGCGGAAAGTAACGAGGACGATAAATTCAATATAAAGTGGTACCCCGACGCGCTCGATTTTCTCGACGATTATCAGAGCGCCGATATCGTGTTTATGGATATAGAAATGCCACATCTAAGCGGCATAGAGGCGGCGGAAAGGCTGCGCGGAATGGGCTGCGAAATTCCGCTCGTGTTCGTCACGAACATGGCGCAGTACGCGCTGAAGGGATATGAGGTGAACGCAGTCGACTATATCCTAAAGCCCGTCAACTATACGCGGTTTTCCTCGCTTTTGAAAAAGATTATTCGCAACGTCAAGGAAAGCGGCGACGTCGGAATTTTTATCAAAGTGCCGGGCGGGACGAAGCGGCTGAACGCGTCCGAAATTTTGTTCGTCGAGATACGGGATCATTTGCTGGTGTACCACACCTTGGACCAAAAGACGGAAACCTGGTCGACGCTGAAGGAAGCCGAAAAAACGCTGCCCGAATTTTTCGTCAGGTGCAACCACGGATATATCGTCAATCTTAAGCACATTACGGCGGTGGTGGACGACACGATCGTCGTCGCCGACGGCAAGGCGAATATACCGATAAGCAGGAGCAAAAAGAAAGAGTTTTTGGCGAAGTTCAACCGCTATACCGGATTGAAATGACGGAATATCTTAAAAACCTTTATCCTCTCATATTCAGCGGCGCGGAAATTTTTGCCGTAGCGTTTATAAGTGCGTGGCACATGAAAAAACGAGCTAAGTTTGCCGCGCGTTTTGCGTGTGCGGCGCTCGCATTTGTCGCGTTCTCGGCGGTTGCCGCGCTGTTTTATCTTATCAAGGCGGAGTGGACGGTTGCGGGGCTGCCTGTAATCCACTATGTTTTCGTGAGCGCGATTATTTTGGCGTCGGTCTACGTGTGCTTTCACGCTTCCGTCAAAGAAGTTTTGTTTTTGGGAAGCACATCGCTTGCCGCAAGGTTCGCCTCGGTCAAGCTGAGCGGAATTTTGCAGATGATTCTCGTTTCCAACTCATTGGCGGAAGAGGGCGGCGTAACGGCATATCTCATAAGGCTGGCGCTTATTACCGCGTGTGCGGCGCTGATATACTTTACGTTTACGCGCTTTTACAAAGAGAGCATAGAGCGGGAAGTGAGCAAAGACACCGTTTTCCTGTGCCCCGTGATTATTTGCGTGACCGCCGTGCTCGAGTTTATGGAAACGGTTTTGCGCGACTTTTCATTGACGTACAGGATTGTGTTCGCGCTTTGCGCGTTGCTCTACGGCGTGATATCGCTGTTTATGGATTATGCGCTCTTGAAGCAGGGACAGTCGGAGGTCGAAATAGCGGTGGTTAAGCAGCTATGGAACGAGGACAAAAAGCATTACGAAGTTTTAAAAGAGAATATGGATATAATCAACATCAAGTGTCACGATTTGCGCCATCAAGTGCAAAGTATGAGAAAGGGCGACATAAACGATAAGGCTCTTGAGGAAATAGAAAAATCCATAAACATATACGACTCCATCATTAAAACGGGCAACGAAGTGCTCGACGTAATAATTTCCGATTTTTCTCTGCGGTGCCAAAAGAGCAAGGTGCTTTTAACCTGCATGGCGGACGGCGAAAAGATAAATATTATGGACGAGATGGATGTCTATTCGCTTTTCGGCAATATGCTCGAAAACGCACTCGAATACGAGCAGACCGTTTTGCCGGAAGAAAATCGTTTTATATCGCTGACCGTCAAAGAGACGAACGGCTTTTTGGTTATTCACTGCGAGAATTATTTTGAGGGAACGGTGGAGATAAAAGACGGCATCGCGTCGACGAGCAAGCCCGACAAAAGCTATCACGGGTTCGGAATGAAGAGCATGAAAAAGATTTCCGAAAAGTATCACGGCAGCTTTGAAGCGCAGATTGCGGACGACATGTTCCAGCTGCATGTTCTGTTGCCGCTCGGCGCGGGAGGACATGGGGCGAAATGATGAAAAACAAAGCCATCTTGATTTTTTCGTTCCTGCTCGGACTTATAGTGATTGCGATTGCCTTGGCGATAGTCTTATTCGCGGCTTCTTCGGACAACGAAGTCGAATTCCCGCAGTACGCATACCGCGATTATATCGATCGTTCGGAAAGCATGATCTTTAAGGGCAATGCCGGCGCGCAGCTATACGAGGCGGAGAGCGCGGTTTTGTCGGGAGGCGCATACGCCACCGACAACGGCATGGCTTCCGGCAGAATGGTTGCGGACGGGCTCAAGGAAGACGGCGCGGTTAAGTTTCGTATAGAATTCGACAAGAGCTGTACGGTTAGGCTCGTGTTTTCGCTGTGCTACGTTTCCACCGCCAACAGAGCGATTTCGGCGCGCAACCTGTTTGCCGTTTATCTCAATTCAAAAGAGCAGAATGTGCGCAAGGCCGACGTGTCAAACTGCTATAACACATACGACTTTAAAGAAAACGCCGTCTGTACTTTGAACGTTCCCGCGGGGGCAAATACGATAGAGCTTGTCGCGGCGGTGGGCGGCTATACGGTCGACTACATGCTGCTCGTGCCCGTCGGCAAAAAAACATCCGGCGAAAAGACGATAGGCGTTCCGTCGTACGCATTCGATTGCGAGGACGCCGCGCAGCGGTACGAGGCCGAAAGGGGGGAGCGGCGCGGCGCCATTGCCGTTTACGACGAAGGCGTTTCGGGCGGGTTTTATATGCTCAACACCGAAAAGGACGACAGGGTGTCTTTCTTTATCGAAAGCGAGTCGGATGCGAGGACGGAGCTGGCGGTTTCTATAAACAACCGCGGCAACGTCGAGCGTCTTAAAGATTTATGTCAAATAACGGTAAACGGAAAACAGCTCGGCGCAAACCCCGCGCTTTCGGGCGGCGGAAAGTTTTTCGAGGTGACGCTCGGCGAAATAGATGTCGTGCGCGGCTTGAACGAAATCAAAGTGTCGGGCGCAGGCGCCAATTATTATCTCGACTATATAGTTTTAAATCCGAATATCAACTATTCGCCAAACAAACACACTATACGCTATGAGGCCGAGAGCGGGCGTCTAAGCGGCGACTGCCGCGTGGAAAGCAACGTCGGCGTTTCGGGCGGAGCAGACGTCGGGTATAATTACGTCGGAACATCGGTCGAGCTTACCGTCAGCTCCGCGGTGGAGCATACCGCAAATCTTTCGGTTTGCATGAGCTATACGGGCGAGCTGTCCGTTCTCGGCGAGGTGATTGCGGTGTCGCTCAACGGGCGGGCTCTTTCCCTCGACGAAGCAACGATTGAGAATACGGGCGGCTATGAATATTACCGCGAGTTCTATATCGGAAAAATAAGCGTCGTGAAGGGCGAAAACACCGTAACCGTAACGAGCGTAAGCGGAGATTACAATTTGGATTATATAACGCTTTCTCATGCGGAGCTTGGCGCAAAGGGCGGCACGGTTAAGCTGGAGGCGGAAAACGCCGCATTGTCGGACGGGTGTCAGAGTGAACACAACGTGGAAGCGAGCGGCGGAGCGGACGTAGGGTTCAACGTGCGCAACAGCAGTATCAACTTTGCCGTTCGGTCGGATTCCGATTTAACTGTGAAATTGATTTTGTCGCTCAGTTTTGTCGATTCCGAGGACGGGCTGATGAGCGACTATTTCACGATAAAAGTAAACGGTAAGAGCCTTGATATTCACGATATGATAATTTCAAGTACGGGCAGTTGGACGGTGTTTACCGAAAACATTGTAGGTGAAATGCAGTTAAAAGAAGGGTTTAACACGATAAGCATAGTCAGCAAAAACGGAATGTATAACGTCGATTATATTTTGATTCAACCCCTCGAATAAAGCTGTTCGGTAGATAAGCGCCGCTTGCGGATGAGTTCCGTCGGCGGTGCTTTGCCGTAATGGGGTTACGAAATAAATACATACACTTGCGAAAAACTTTCTCGGTCGCCGTGCTTTTACTTTATTATATAATAGAGGCTTGCGACGTGAGGGAAATGATGAAGAGAATCAAAAACTTAAAATACTTCATAATGAATATCTGCTTCGGGCTGTTGACGGCAATATTGATTGTGGCAATACCGATTATCAATGTTTTGGCTTTCAAGACATATCCGACTGTGCTTGAGGTGTATTTGGGCGTGGTCGGCGCGACTGTAGACAACTACGATACAAACCAATATTTTGACAGAGAGGCGCCCAACTATCAAGACGTTCTCGACAGGACGGCAATACTTGCGAGAATGATCGAGGCGGAGGGCTGCGTCCTTTTGAAAAACGAAGGGAACGCGCTTCCTTTAAAGAGCGGGACCAAAGTGAGCTGTTTCAGCCAGTCGTCCGTCGATTTTATTTACGGCGTCACCGCGGGCTCGGGCGCGTCCGGCAAATCGGCAAGGGCGACGCTTCAAGAGGCGCTTGAAAACGAGGGCATAAAGGTCAACTCCGCGCTTTGGAAATTTTACAAAGAAAAGAATTATAAAAGAGTGGTCGGCGGTTTGAGCGGCGGCGTTTCGTATTACGAGGCGTACCCTTTCCAAATAAACGAGATTCCTTACAGCGCATATACGAAAACAGTTAAAGAAAGCTACAGGCAGTATAACGACGCGGCAATAGTCGTAATTGCGAGAACGGGATGCGAAAACGGCGACCTGCCCAGAAACATGTCGGTAAACACGAGCGGCAAAAACACGGGAAGCATTCTCGAGCTTGATTCCAATGAAAGAGAAATGCTCGAAAATGTTTGTAAAGAGTTCAATAAAGTAATAGTAATTCTCAACACCAGCAATCCTATGGAATGCGGGTTTTTGGACGAATACGGCGTGGACGCATGCTTGTGGGTGGGCGGCGTAGGCGATTACGGCATTTCTTCGGTCGCGCAGATAATTTCGGGCAAGCGCAACCCTTCCGGCAGGCTGGTCGATACCTACGCTTACGACGCGTTCTCATCGCCTGCAATGCAGAACATGGGCAACTTCGAGTATTGGTCAAACGGCAGCGACTCAAAGCACCGCTACGTCACATACGCGGAAGGAATCTACGTCGGATATAAATACTACGAAACGCGGTACGAGGACGCCGTGCTCGGGCGCGGCAAGGCCGGCAATTACGATTACGACAAAACCGTTCAGTATCCGTTCGGGTACGGGCTTTCCTATACTTCGTTTAAGTGGAGCGATTTTAAAGCTACGCTAAAGGACGGGAAGGTGCAGGTAACACTCACCGTAGAAAATACGGGCAAGGAAGCGGGTAAAGACGTAGTCGAAATTTATTACCAATCGCCGTATACGGAATACGACAAGCAACACGGCGTGGAAAAATCCGCAATCAGTCTTGCCGGATTTGTAAAGACAGATAATCTTTCGGCGGGCGGCAAGCAGAAGGTCACGGTCGAGTTCGACGTCGAAGATATGAAGTCTTACGACGCAAACGGCAAGGGAACATACTATCTTGAAGCGAGCGACGACTATTACGTGACGGCGGCAAAGGACGCGCACTCGGCGATAAACAACATTCTAAAAGCCAAGGACGCAACGCTCGCTGTGGACGGCGACAAGGCGTTTGTAAAGAAGCTGACCGTCGCCGAAAAAGTGTACGACAAAGACGCCGTCAGCGGCAACGAGGTGGGAAATCTTTTTACCGACACGGACGGCACGCAGTATCACAACGAGATCAAATATCTCAGCCGCAGCGACTGGTCCGTGATGGAAAACGACGGCTTGCGTTTCGGTACGGCGAACGGCAAGGATAACGACGGCGAAGAGTATAAGGCCGAGCTCCCCGCCGCGCTGAAGCAGGTTCTCGAAACCAAAGGCTACGCCGCTTCGGGCGCGCCTGCCGAGGATTTCGAAACGCCGCAATCGGGCGTTAAGGGCGATGCTAAGCTTATCGAAATGAAGGACAAGGATTTTGACGATCCCGCTTGGGAAGGATTGCTCAATCAGGTTACGGTCAGCGAAATGTCCAATCTCATCCGCCTTTCGGGCTATAAAACTTCGAGTATCGTTTCCGTGGGGAAGCCGTACACGACCGACGCCGACGGTCCGCAGTCGTGGAACTCGTTTATCGGGGACGGAATCTCTACGGGCGGACTGCCGTACGCGATAGTGATCGCTTCGACGTGGAGCACCGATATTGCCGAAAGAGTGGGATATATGATGGGCGAGCTCTGTCTGTGGATAAAGCTGACAAACAAAACTCAGCCCAACCTCACGGGTTGGTATGCGCCCGCAATGAACATTCACCGCACGCCGTTCGGCGGAAGGAACTTCGAATATTACAGCGAGGACAGCATTCTGTCCGCCGAAATCGGCGCGCACATAACAAAGCGTGCGACGGAGCGCGGCGTCGTTTGCTATATAAAGCACTTTGCAATGAACGAGCAAGACCGCGGCAGAATGACCGACAACGTCACATGGGCGCAGGAGCAGGCTATTCGAGAAATTTATCTTAAACCCTTTGAAACGTCTATAAAAGTGGGGCGCTCGCTTGCTGTTATGACGTCGTATAACAGAATAGGAACAACGTGGGCGGGCGGAAACTACAACCTTATTACGGGCGTTTTGCGCAAGGAATGGGGGTTTAACGGCTTCGTTCTCACCGACTATCTCGACGGCAATTGGGAAAACGTAGACCAAATGCTGGCGGCGGGCGGCGACGCGGCGTTAAATATCGAGGACCAAAATTCGCGAGCTTCCCTTACAACCTCGGGCGCGCAGGCAAGAACGTATATGCGTCGCGCAACGCACCACGCGCTTTATGCCTTTGTAAACAGTAACGCAATGAACGGTATCGATCACGAGACGGTGGTAAGCGACGGCACCCCTGTTTACTACTTCGTCATGTGCGGAATAAACATTGCGTTGGGCGTGGCTGTCCTGTGGTTTATCGTTTCGATTATCATCAACTTTACGCTGTGGTTGATTGAAAAATTGAAAAAGCCCAAAGCGTCGGCAAACAAGCATACGGTCACGACTGACGGTGAGGTGAAAGCATGAAAAAGAAAATGTGTATGATTGCACTTGCCGCATTATTGGCTTTTTCCGCAACGGGCTTGACCGCATGCAAAACCGGCGATCACGATTTAGAAAACCCGAATAAACCCGCCGACGGGGAATGGAGCGATTGGAACGATTGGAACGATTGGGACGAAGGTTTTGCGGACAACTATACCGAATTCGTGCCCGGGTTCGATTTTTATTCGGGCATGAAGGTCGAAGCTGAGGATACCAAGTATAACGACTGCAACGAAACCGACGGCGGCACAGGGAAAATACTTGACTGGACAAGCGACGACACCAAATTGAAGTTCAGCCTTTCGGTAGGCGAGAAAAGCTCTGTCGAGCTTCTCGTAAGGGTTGCGGTGGATTTTGCAGACGGCCGAAGCCGCAACATCGCAGACAGGCTTGCGTTGACCTTAAACGGCGACGAGGTAACATTAGACGGGCAGTTTACTCAAAATTACAACGGGAATTGGTGGGAGAGCTATTATCTCGTTTCATTGGGAGAGATAACTCTGCCGTCGGGTGAGGTCGCCGTTGAATTGAAGCTTTCCGACAGCTTGAATATCGACTTTTTGAAATTCGGAAATACCTTTAACTTTACGGGAAGCGGCTTTATCGTGCAGGCGGAGGATGCGAACAGTTCGGGTTGTAACGTGTCGAGCGGCGGCTCCGGCAAAGTGCTTGATTGGACGAACGACAACACTAAGGTCGAGTTTGACCTTGCGGTCGATGAGCAAACTACGGTCGAGCTCTTCGTAAGGGTTGCCGTGGACTTTTCGAATGGCCGCAGCCGCAATATTGCCGACAGGCTCGAGCTCAAGCTGAACGGCCAAAAAGTAATGATCGGCGGACAGTTTATGCAAGACTACGACGGCGACTGGTGGGAGAGCTATTACCTCGTCCTGATAGGCAACATAACATTGTCGAAGGGAAATAATGCCGTCGAATTGAAGCTTTCCGACAGCTTGAACCTCGACTATATCCAATTCGGCGCTGATGCGGAGTAAGATATTTTCCGCACATGAGAAGTAATGCTACATGATGAAAAAACACCGTTTGTTTTTTGGGACAGTGTTCAATTTGCTAATCGTTTGCTCCGCCAAGAGATAATAGTGCGAACGTGCGGAAGTGAGTTCGTACTTTTTGTTTTCAGAGTTTTGAGTATGTGACGCCGGCGGCGGGGTGTCGACACACCTGTAAAACGCAGGTGTCATAATAATCCGCATGCAAATCGGCAATCGAAAAACGGCTGCCGGTTTTTTTTGCTTATCAGCCTTTCTCACCGTTTCAAAAGCTTGATTATATGCGTGAAATATGTTAAAATAAAGTACATTCGAATAAGTCCTTAAATGAGAGAGATGAGGAGATTTTAGTGTGAAAGCAAGACCGAGATATTACGTTGCTGTTTTTTTGATGTCGGTATTTATGCTGTATTCGATGTCCGGGCTTTTGGCGTGCGCGCCGACTAAGGGCGACGAGGGGCCTAAAACGTACACTGTCAGCTACCTGCGTGGCGCGGACGACGCGACGGGCGACATCCCCATACCCGAAAAGCACAAGGAGGGCGGCGACGTGGTCATTAGGCCGTCCACGACTTTCGCTCGCGACGGCTACAAGTTTACCGTTTGGAGCGACGGCGAAAACACGTACGCAGCGGGTAGCAAAATCGCGATGCCCGACCACGACCTGACGCTCACGGCGGAGTGGGAAAAGCTCGATTTGTCGACGGACATAACCGCCACCGAGATAAAATTCGAAAACGGCATGCTCATATTCGGCGGCAAGGCGGGCGGCGGCGTAAAGACGGTCGCCGCATACCTGTACAACGAGATCGAAAAGTCCGAGTCGTACAAGTCGTCGCCGAACATCAATTCCGACCGCGCTTTCACCGCCAGAATAAGCCTCGGTCAGCTTGCGGCGGAGCCCGGCAGTCGGTACTATCTCATGACGGCCGTCAACGGCGGGGAAAAGACCAAGGTCGAGTACGATGGCTACAACAAAGATGAGGTCTACGAGTACGGCTCCCGCAAGTATCGCTGGGAGTACGACAAGGGGATTGCGATCGCCTACGAAAAAATCGAACAAGGCGGCGGTGGCGGCGGCAACGGAGACGATGACGATGACGACGACAACGTGGAGAAGAAATTCGAGCTCGACGTTTCGGGCACGGCGATAAGGGCGGAAGCGGACGGGCACGTTTACCTCAGCGTTTCGGGCACGAGCACGGGCTACAAGGCGAGCGACTTCGACCTCGACATTCAGTATCAGGGCGGAGAATATCCGACGTACAAAAAGGACGTTACGGCGACGGTCGGCGGCGGCTACTTCAAGGTCAAGATGGACATAAGCGGCGCGTCGGCGACGGCGAGCGGCAAGTATTACGCCGCTCATCTCTACGTCGGCGGCAAATCGTACAACGTGGGAAGCGGCTCGACAAACCCCTACATAATCGAAACGACGGCGACCGACGACGGCAACATATACAGGCTCAAGTCCGCCAAGGCGTGGTGGGGCAACGAGTACATAATGCAGCTTTCCGTCGAGCGTAGCTCCTCGAAAATCGCGGCAAACGACTACCTCAAGGTCAGCGGCACCGACGTCAAAAAGAACTACGGTCAGGGCGAAACGGTCATGCTCCGCGGCACCAATGCGGGCGGCTATCTCGTCACAGAGTGTTGGATGACGGCGATAAAAGATGAATACAAGGACTACAAGACGGCGACCGAGGTCATTGTCAACCGCTTCGGCGAGGAGATGATGCAGGACCTTTGGGGGTACTACCGCAGCTACTATTGGAGCGATACCGATTTTAAAAACTGCGCCGACATGGGCATGACGGCGATACGCCTTCCGTTTACGTACATGAACGTCGACTATAAACAAGACGGAAGCTACGACTTTGCGGTGCTTGACGACTTTGTGCGCGGCGCGGCTAAGTACGGCATTTACACTATTTTGGACCTTCACGGCGCGTACGGCTCGCAAAACGGTCAGGACCACAGCGGCGAGGAGCTCGACAAGGCGAGCGACGTCGACTTTTACAACAATGCCGAAAAGAAGGCAAAGACGGTCGCGCTGTGGCGCGCGCTTGCCGAGCACTACAAGGGCAACCCCGCCGTCGCGGCGTTCGATCTTCTCAACGAGCCGGGCGAAAAGGCGGGAACGACGACTTCCAAGCACTGGGACTTCTTCGACGAGATGTACGACGCGATCCGCGCCGTCGACGGCGACCGCATAGTGATATTCGAGTCGTGCTGGACGGGCTCAAACCTTCCGCGCCCCGCGCAGTACGGTTGGGAGAACTGCATGTATTCCTTCCACCACTATATCGGAGAGGATGGCACGCTCGACCGGCTCAAGGCGAAGATGAAGGAGCGCGTGGACGACCTCGCCGGCAAGAATTACGGCGTTCCGGTCTACATGGGCGAGTTCACCTGCTACGCCAATGTGGAGCTGTGGCGGTACACGCTCGACCTTTTCAAGACGAGCGGCTGGCACTGGGCGAGCTGGGCGTACAAGACCAACTACCAAATGGGCGGCTGGGGCATATACTACACTTCGGCGAACAAGCCCGACCTTGTAAACGACTCGCTGTACGACATCAAGAACAAGTGGCGCGGCACGAGCACTGCTTGGGCGAGCGAGGCGTCAATCTCGGGCACCAAGCTCAAAGACATATTCAAGCAAGCGCTTGCGTGAAATATGCCATATAAGAAATAAACTATATAATAAGGAAAAGATAAATTGAAAGTAGCAATTGTAGCAGACGATAAGGAACAGTCGGACGAGCTGAAGTGCTTTGTTGAGAGGTATTGTCAGGAACACGGCAAGCGCGCGCACATAGTGGAGTTTGCCGATGGAATAGATATCGTTTCGGATTATGCCGCAGACTACGACATCATCTTTCTCGACATCGTCATGAAGCACATGGACGGGCTCAAAACCGCCAAGTACATTCGGGAAATGGACGGCAAGGTCGTGCTGGCGTTTGTCGCGACCGACTCGCGCTATGCGGTGCACGGCTATGCCGTCGACGCGTCGAGCTTTCTGATAAAGCCGCTGAGCTACGCGGTTTTTGCGCAGGACTTCGCCCGCTGCGTCGAAAAGGCGGAACGCGCCCAAAACAAGTACATCGTGTTTTCAACAGAAAACGGCATGGACAGGCTGGAGCTCAACAAGATAATCTACGTCGAAAGCCACAGCCACAAGATAGTCATCAACACGACCGAAAAGAGCTACTGCGTGCGCGAAACCATGCACAGCCTCGAGGACAAGCTCCCCAAGGAGCAGTTTTTGCGGTGCAACCATTGCTACATTGTCAACCTTTTGCACGTCAAGGGCGTGCACGGCGAGTACGCTGTGCTTGACGGCGGCGACCTCAAAATAAGCCGTCCTCGCCGCAAGGAGTTCGTCGAAAGGTTTTCAAAGTACGCATTCATTTAGCGTCGCATGCGGCTGACTGAGGTGACGTGAAATCGAATGCAAGCGCTCGCTTTGCGCGCCCTTTTTAATGAAACGAAACTGCAATGTACGCTAAAAAACCGCCCGAATAAGCAAAAAACAAAAAGTAGCGTTAAATTGTGGTATAGTTATTATGTTAAACTTTGCCTAAGTGCGGCAATCTGCGTTTTTCACTGTTTTCGGGCAGGAACGAAGTGCGGCACCGCGGCTCAAAACGTATACAACACCCCTCAAGGAGTAGTATGGGAACTAAATTACATATCGGGAAGAAGCAGATGATTTTCGGTGCGGTCGCCGTCTTTTTGGCTGTCGTATTGCTGATCGGAAACATCTTGTTCGGCGTGTTCAGCGACGACCTTCGCGAATACTTCGGCAAAGGAAAAGCGGGCAGCACGACGGGCGCGCCCGTTTCCTCGCTCATGCTCTCCGCGAGCGACGCGCTCGTTCAGGACGTCGCCGAGGACAGCATAGTCCTACTCAAAAACGAAAACGCCGCTCTGCCGCTCGCCGCGGACGAAAAGGTCAACCTCTTCGGCTGGAACGCCTCCGACAACGGCTTTCTTTTGACCGGCACGGGCAGCGGCGGCACCGAAATCCCGTCGAGTAAAGCGGTTACGCTCCGCAGGGCGTTCGAGCTCGAGGGCAGGGAATACAACGAGGAGCTGCTTTCCGCGTACGCCGCCATAAGCAGCGTGGACGCCGACAAAAACGGCACCGGCGGTCAGGCAGAGAAGAACGCGACCGAGCTGCACAACCCCAAGAACACTTGGTACACCGCCGAAAGAATGAATCAAGCGTGGGAATATTCTCACGTCGCGGTCATCGTCCTCAGCCGTAACTCGGGCGAGAACATTCCCGCGGGCGAGCTCTACAACATCGGCAGCTATCAAAAGGGCGCCATTCTCGAGCTCACCGAGGACGAAAAAGTCATGCTGTTGCGCGTCACCGAAAAGTTCGCGGACGGCAAGGTCATAGTCCTTCTCAACACGACGAATAATATGGAGCTCGGCTTCCTCGAGGAATACAACGTCGACGCCGCGCTCTACGTGGGCATGCTCGGTCAGTCGGGTGCGCTCGCAATCCCCCGCATTCTCTGGGGCGAAACGACGGAATACAACGAGAACGGCGATGCAATCGGCACGCGCAAGGTGTCGCCATCGGGCAGAACTGCCGACATCTATCCCTACGAGTATAACGCCGACAAGAACGGCAAAGTTTACAGCCCGACGCTTGCAAACGCTTTATCGAACAACAGCTCAATCGTCTATGAGGAAGACATCTATTACGGCTACAAGTGGTACGAAACCGCCGACGAGGAAGGCTTCTTCGACGACGTGAGCAATAACTACGGCGACGGTTATTACGGCGTCGTTCAATATCCGTTCGGGCACGGGCTGTCGTATTCCAAGTTCAAGTGGCAGGTGTCCTGGCCGTCTGCAAAAACGCTGACGAAGGACGCCGAATACACGGTCAGGGTAAAGGTCACCAACGAGACCGCATTCCCCGCAAAGGAAGTCGTCCAGCTGTACTACACCGCGCCGTACATCGACGGCGGCATTGAAAAGGCGCACGTCAATCTTCTCGACTTCGGCAAGACGGTCGCGCTCGAGCAGGGGCAGAGCCAGGTTTTGGAGCTCAAGTTCACGGCGTACGACCTCGCTTCCTACGACTGCTACGACAAGAATAAAAACGAATTCAGCGGCTACGAGCTCGACGCGGGCACGCACTATCTCAAGCTTATGGTCAACTCGCACGACGCGGCGGTCTGCTACGACTACAACGACAAGGATAGGACGGTCGCTAGCGAGTACGGCATGAGCTGCTCCGGCATCAAGTTCGAAGAGGATCCCGTGACGGGCACCGAGGTCGTCAACAGGTTCACCGGCGATGGCGCGTATGCGAACATGCCTATCGACGGCACCACCGTTCTCGACGGCGTGAACTACCTCTCGCGCGCGGGCGGCTTCAAAAACTTCCCCGACGCGCAGGTCAAATTGAAGTCGGGCACCAACCTTGCGAGCACAAAGAGCTATCAGTACACAGGTTGGAACGATAACCCCATTATCAACAAGCACGAAATCAAGTACCAGATCGATTCGGGAATATATCTCTTGACCGATATGGACGGCAACAAGCTGAACAGCTTTACGGGCGAGGTCTCGTACAACGAAGAGACTATGCGCGAGCTTGCCGACTACGACTCGGAGTTGTGGGACGTATTCTTGGATCAACTCTCGAAGAGTGAAATCGAAAATCTCATCAAAACGGGCGCTTTCCAAACAATCGAGCTCATTAGCGTGGGCAAGCCTAAGTGCGACGACAAGGACGGCCCCTCCGGCTTTAACAACGGCGTCGGCAATACCAACGTAAACTCGGGCTGGGCGGCATTCCCCTCGGAAGGACTTATCGGCTGTTCCTGGAGTCAGGCGACCACATACAATATGGGCACAATGCAGGGCATGATCGCCTCGGCGACGGGGCTTCACGGCTGGTACGGCCCGGGCGTCAACCTCCACCGTTCGCCCTACAACGGCAGGAACTTCGAGTACTACAGCGAGGACGGCGTGCTTTCGGGCAAGCTTGCCGCCGAGTGCATAAGAGGCGCGAAAAACCAAAACCTCTATTGCTATCTCAAGCACTTCGCGGTCAGCGAGGCGGGCAAGAACCCCAATGAATGGGCGACTTGGCTCACCGAGCAGAACCTGCGCGAAAACTACCTTAAGCCCTTCGAAATCGCCGTCAAGAAGGGCGGCGCAAACGCCATGATGAGCGCGTTCAACTGTGTCGGCGCGGTTTGGTGCGGCACCAACTACGCGCTCTCCACCGCGATACTGAGAAACGAGTGGGGCTTCCGCGGCTCTATGATAACCGACTGGAACGACACCGCCTACATGAACGTCACACGCGGCATTTTGGCGGGTAACGACCTGTGGCTTGCGAGTAACGGCGCGCCGGCGGCTTCCGGCTCCATCAACTTCAACAACGCGGCGCAAGCATACTGTGCGCGGCAGTCGGCAAAGAATATTATTTACACCTACATCGACACGGAGCTCGCCGCTATGGACTACGATCCCACGGCGGAAAGAGTTCCCATCATCGGTGCGGAGGGCACTACTGAGGAAAGCAACGGCTACACAGTGCTGCTGGTGGTCTACAACGTCGTAATCGGCGTCGTACTGCTCGCGTGCGTGGCGCTCATATTCTTACCTCTTGGCAAAGCCAAGGCGACGGTCGCCGATAGCGGAAGTGCCGAGCAAGCGGCGGAGGGCGAGGCCGAGATAGCGGCAGACGCTACCGAGAGCGACGGCGGCGCACAGGCGGACGGTCAAGAGGGAGAGTCGGTCGACGCGGTCGGCGAGGACCCGCCTTTACAAGAGTAAGCGCCGACGGCGCGTAAAAGGCGCAAAAACAATCAAGTCTCATTAACGGCGAAGCGAAAGCCGAGCCGGAAAAAATAAAAAAAGGAGAAAAGTAATGAGAAAGACAGGAAGAAAGATTGCACTCACGTCTTTTTTGGTCGTTCTTCTCACCCTCGCTTGCGCGTTTTTCGTCGTAGCGTGCGGCGGGGATGACAAGCCGGCGACCAAAAAGTACACCGTTACTTGGGAACTCGACTCGAAAATTGCAAGTGTTTCAGTCGAAGGCTACGAGTACGCGGAGACGATGAAGATTGCAAAGGGCAAAACAGTCACCTTCGAGGTTACCCCGAAGGAGAACTACGCTGTCGGCACGGTTAAGGCTGGCGGAAAGACGATCACCGCAAAGAGCGGCAAGTACTCGTTCACCGTAACCGAGGACACAACGGTTTCCGTCGGATCCAAAGAGATACTCGACCACATCACGGTTGAGTGGGCTAAGGAAAAGGATGCGGACGGCAACTACAAGAAAGATGAAAAAGGGAACTACATTGAAATCATAAAGACGTACTACGCCGGCGACGTCGTAGAAACCACGGATATCGAGGTTAAGGCGATCTACAAGTCCGGCACCCCCGAGATAATCGACACCCCCATCATTTCCTATAAGGGTGAAGAGGCCGAAGCGCTTGGTCTCGGCGACACCGAGTTCTACGTCAGCTATCCGGGCGTCGATACCGTAACGTTCGAGCTGGGCTACTCCGTTGCGGCCATGGTTAAGCTCAACCTCAACGGCGGCACGATCGCTCAAGAAGATCTTGACAAGCTTCCCAACGCGCAAAAGGACGAGGACGGCAATGTCTATTGGACGTTCATCGAGCCGATTGCCGCGGCCATCGAGCTTCCCACGCCCACGCTCACTCTCAACGGAACCGAAATGGATTTCGTAAGATGGAGCGGAGACGCAGTCGAGGAAGGAGCTATCAAGGCGGGTATTGACACGAGCATCGTCGTCGCGGCGCTGTTCAATGTCAGGCTTGTTTCGCTCTCCGACATTTCGTTCACTGTCGAAGCGGGCGTTCCTTACCTCGTTGTCGAAGGCAAGTACCTCGTATCCGACGAGACCTATCTGTACATGTACGAGGGCAACGACCAAATCGAGTTCAGACCCGACGAAAAGGTGCTTACCGTCACGAAAGACGACATGAACTTCACCATGAAGCTCAACCTCGCAGAGTACTCGAAGGCTACGCCTGTGTACGTCGGCAAGAACGAAGACGCTTCCGTCGCCGAATCCTTCAAAGGCAAGTGGGCGGACATCAGGTTCTGCATTGACAACGCTACCATGACGCTCGCGCAAGAGATTATCTTGACCGAGGACGACGAATTTGTAGACCTCAACGATCAGATTGTTGCGGAAGTCGACGGCAGCTACTACCGCTTCTACTTCCAAACCTACACCCCTAAGGCCGGCGAAGCCATCACGGGCGGCAACGGCGCACAGTTCACGGGAACCGAAAAAATCCTCAAGCTCGACTTTGTCGACACCGATCCCTACATGTACACCGACGTGCTTCTCGAAAAGGCGCAGATCAAGGACGATGAAACAGAGATGCCTTATCTCGTAGTCGAGGGCACCTACATCGGTGTACTCGCAAACGAAGCGGCGCTTCAAGAAGCAGTCGAGGCGATTTACTTCGACCTGCAGAACAACAGCGACATCAACGGCACCGGTTGGAACGACCGCCTTGCAAACGGCGAGCAGAAGGTTGTGGTTTCCTACAACGATAAAGGCAACAGCACGTTCCGTATCTACTTGAGCCTCGCAAAGACAGTAAACGGCGACGTCGTGTTTGCTCACTACGGCGCGGGCAAGGCTAACCTTACCAAGGCTCTCAGCAGCGAGACTTCTATCACCGTCGGCACAGTAACCTACACCATGAAGAACTGGGGCGCCGGCTGGAGTCCTAACCTCGTTTGCGTCTACGTTGCAGACGCCTCCGCAAAGACCGCAACCGCTACGGGCGCGGATATACAGGTTTCGGGAGAAAAGCTGCTGTACATCATCACCGGCACGTACGAAAACTACACCAAGGCCGAGCTTGAAGCTCTGTACATCAACTTCGACTTGCAGCACAACAGCAACTGGGGACGCAACAAGTTCGACGGAGGTATCACCACGGTTGCAAACGAGGCTGAACACACGTTCACTGTCACGATCGACATCTCCAAGATAGTCGAAGGCGGTGCGGCAGGCTATATTGCTCACCTCGAGTACGGCGGCGATGCGGAAACTAATCCGAACGTCAACTTCCAGCCCGGCGAAGAGCCGATTAAAAAGACCGTTATGTTCGGCGAGTGGAAAGTTACGCTTGCTTATAACAAAGCCGGCGCCAGTGATGCGGCGAACTTCTACAGAAGCGCAGGTATTTTGGTAGCGGAAGCCGGACAGCCTGAGTTTACGACCACGAAAGCGCACTTGGAAGCAGGCAAGCTCGAAGACGGCGAGACGGACGCGGCGTTCCTCGTATTTACCGGAACGTGGGATTTCGGTGACGGCGATGCTCACGTATTCAACGAAGCCGAAGACCTTAAGACGCTGAAAGGCCATTTCACTGCGTACAGCGTGCAGAATCCGATTGGTTACGGCTACCTCAACGGCGCCGGAGAAAACGGTAAAAAGGCGAATGAAACCGTGTTCGAAATCTACGAGAACGGCACGTTCAAAGTCAAAATCGCGTTGAACGGTGCGGGCAACGACACTTATTGGTATCTCAACTATCAGTACACCGGCAGAAACAACGGTGACGTCTATAGGGCTAATCAAGAGATTGACGAGACCCCGGTTACCGTAAACGGACAGACGTTCTCGTTCTTCGATTCTACCGACGCTGCACCGGACGGAACGCCGAGCTGGTTGAAGACCAGACTGATTGTTCAAGTTACCGCAGCTGCTGCCGAATAATCAATCAATAAAAAACTGAATACTGCAAAGCAAAGCGGGCGGACAGGAAAAACCTTGTCCGCCCGTTTCTTATGTCTACTATCTGGCTCCCTTTGAATTTAGGGGAGCTGTCGCCTTTAGGCGACTGAGGGGATGTGAAACAAACAGATCCTTCGACTCCGCGCCAAGCGGCGCTCCGCTCAGGATGACACAATAAAGCAACGCGCTTCTTTATGGCGGTTCTATTCAATGAGGATTGCAATTACTCTGTCATCCCGAGCTTGTCGAGGGATCTGAAAAGCGCGAGCTTTCTATCTCGTGTCTCCGTTTTGTCCGGCTCCCCTTAACAAGGGGAGCTGTCGCCTTTAGGCGACTGAGAAATGTGACAACAGCGCCGCTGACGCGGCTAAATGAATAGATAAGAAATAAAAATGAATAATGAATAATTAAGGTTAAATTTTTAGAGAGTGCGGCGCAGAACGCAAACCCCTTTCGGCGCTTCGCGCCACTTTCCCCTTTGGCTAACGCAAAAGGGGACAGCGAGACGTTGCGATAATCAATGTGCTTCCGCTCGACTTCATCAGGCCCCACTGTGTAAGACCTGGCTACCGCTTACGGCAGAGTGATGGGATGTGAAATAGATTCTTCGACTACGCTGTCGACGCTAACGCGCCACCGCTCGGCGTAGCCTCGCTCGGCTCTCGCGGCAAACAGCCCACAGGGCTGTTTGCTTTCCGCTCGATTGCTCAGAATGACATAATAGAGCAACACACTTCTTTACGGCGCCTCTATTCAATGATGATTGCAATTACTGTGTCATCCCGAGCTTGTCGAGGGATCTGAAAAGCGCGAGCTTTCTATCTCGTGTCTCCGTTTTGTCCGGCTCCCCTTAACAAGGGGAGCTGTCGCCTTTAGGTGACTGAGGGGATGTGAAATAGATCCTTCGACTCCGCGCCAAGCGGCGCTCCGCTCAGGATGACACAATAGAGCAACACACTTCTTTACGGCGCCTCTATTCAATGCTGATTGCAATTACTGTGTCATCCCGAGCTTGTCGAGGGATCTGTTTCAGCATGCTTAAATACAGCCAATGTATTGACACTAATTATTCACAATGATATAATTATATCATGAAACAATTTTATGTTTACATAGCAACTAATTTCCATAATACAGTATTATATACCGGTATTACTAATGATGTAGAACGACGAATCTATGAGCACGAACATAAAACGGACGCCGACTCATTTACGGCAAGATACAATATAAAAAAGGTAGTTTATATTGAAGAATTTTCGTATGTATATGATGCTATAGCGCGGGAAAAGCAAATTAAGGGTTGGCGCCGAGCAAAGAAAATAGCATTGATTGAATCGATAAATCCTGAATGGAAAGATTTATTAAATGAATATATTTGACTGTAAATACAATACAGATCCTTCGACTCCGCGCCAAGTGGCGCTCCGCTCAGGATGACATAATAGCGCAACACACTTCTTTACGGCGCCCCTATTCAATGAGGATTGCAATTACTGTGTCATCCCGAGCTTGTCGAGGGATCTGAAAAGCGCGAGCTTTCTATCTCGCGTCTCCGTTTTATCCTGCTCCCCTTAACAAGGGGAGCAGTCTGCCGCTTGCGGCAGAGTGAGGGGATGTGAAATAGATTCTTCGACTACGCTTACGACGCTAACGCGCCACCGCTCGGCGTAGCCTCGCTCGGCTCTCGCGGCAAACAGCCCACAGGGCTGTTTGCTTTCCGCTCGATTGCTCAGGATGACACAGGCACAGCCTGGTTTTTGTCGTGTATGTGCTGCCGTTATTCGTTTTGCGCTACACCCGATGAGTTGCGCCCTACTATGTCCTACGAAGCAACCGAAGGTTATTCTGAGCGTTAGCGAAGAATCTAAAAAGCGCGGGCTCTTCTCCCGCGCTTTTTTATATTATTCACTGCGATTTGCCGCAACTTCACCACAAGCTGAGCGTGGTTTTGCTCCACAGATCGAAGTAGTCGACGTTTGTTGATTTTCCGCCCGTCGTCGTGAACGTGATGACGTTAATTCCTGCTTCGAGCTCAATCGGCATCAAGCCCACGTCCGTCCAGGCGACCCATTCGATTTCGCCCGAAGAGCACGCCGGTATGAGGCGGGGCGGCATGTCGTATAGCATTTCGCCGTTGACGCTCACGGTGAACCAGTCGGTGAACACTGCGCTAAAGCTGCGCTTACTCAAGCATACCGAAAGGAATGCTGTGCAATCTTCCTCGGCGTAGACGGTCAGCATTATGCGTTTGCCGTTGGTGCCGTCGATTTCGCCGAGGAACGCGCCGCCGCTTGCCCATTCACTGTGCCAAGTGCTCACATCAATAGGGTAGTCGTAATCACAGTCTTCTGCTTCGATGCGGTATCTTGTAGAGCCTTCTTCGGGCTCGGCGGGAATGTTAGTGTTCGAGCCGCCCCAGCTTCCGTTCCATTGCGCGTCGAGGTAGGCAAACCTCGTCTCGAGCCAGTTATACAGATAATCGGCGGCCTGGGCCTGCGTCGTGTAGGTGTTGAGCTCCCAAACAAGCTCGCTGTTGCCGCCGGTTATGCGGCGCTCCCAGCGTGTGAAGTTGGCGGCAAAGCACTCTTCGTAGCCTCTCTTGATGTCGGTGATTTGTTGGAGCGCACCCGTCGTTACGCCGTTGTCAAGCATATCGTTCCACTTTTTAGTTACGATGTCTTGGAACCACTTCTCGCGAATAAGCAGCACCAGCCACGGATTGTCGCAGTTTGCGGCGTACATGCCGCGGCCGTTGTTCACAAAGCCGTTCTTTATGCCGAACGCCGAGTCAAAGTCCCACGGCGCTTCGAATATCAGTTTTTTGCTGCCGCTTTCCGTCATGTCGAGCGAGATGTAGAAGCTCGACCAAGCGAGGTCGGGATCGCACGCGATTTCGGACAGAATGTACATATCCGCGAGCGACTGCACGTCGATGACCGCCGAAACGGCTTCTACTGTCGACAGGTCGTCCGCCCGTTCCATTTCGGAGTAATCGGCTGTGAACTTGTAGCTATAGCCGTAGTAGACCGCGTCGTACGCGATCTTGTACGCGACGTCCATAAACGTGTTTATAAACTGCACCTGCGTGTCCGAATATATATCGCTCTTGACGGTGTAACCCTTCTGCGCCCATTGCGCGGCGAGCGTCGTTCCGTTGAGCTTGGTGAGATCGGAGCCGCCGTGGTAGTGCATCTCAAACGTGGGGTCGCCCGCATTGTTGGGCATGTTGCGCTCGTCGGTGTAGTAGCCGTCATACTCGACCAAATAGCCTATGTCGGTGCCGGTGTAGTCGTCGGGGGTTGCGGGTGCGCTCGACCTGCCGTCGTCGCCCTTTGCCTCCTGCTGCTCGACGAGCAGATATACGCCCCAGTACTGTCCGTTGAGGTAAACGTCCACAAAGCGATAATCGCTCGAGTAGTAGCCGTCCTCGCCGAGTATGGATTTTGCCAAGTAGAGAGCCGTCGCATTGTTGCTCATGGATAAATCCTTCCAATCGGCGAGAAGCACCCAGCTCTTGAACTTGGTGCCGTCGTTCAGCCCGAGCACGCTCTGCTTTTTGTTGAACTTGATGCGAATGGGCTTTTTGGGGTAATTGAGCGTGTAGTTGCCGCGCGCCTTTACGCTCGCTTCCACGCCGTCCAAAGAGACGAGCCCGTCGTCCTCAACCGTGACAGTGGCGCCTACGTACTCAATCTCGTCGCGCAGCTTGGCGTTGCGGTCCGGCCAAAGCAAGAAGTCGTTCGATCCGTCCGTCGTGTCGATACGAATTATCGGCATAGCCGCCTCGTGGGCGTAATGGTCGGCGTCGCATTTGTCTTTGCACACGGGCTCGTCGCAGTTTTCGTCCAAGCAGTCGCCGCAAACGGGGCAGACGTGAGAACAGCGGTGCTTTGCGGGCTCGTGTCCCCTGCACTTATTCTCGCACGCTTTTTCGCCGCACTCCTTGTCGAGGCACCTGCGGCACACCTCGCACTTGTGAGCGCAGATGTGCTCGGCGGGATGACCTTTGCACTTGTCCTCGCACGCTTCCTCGTCGCACTCCTCGTCAAGGCACTTGTCGCACTCCTCGCATTTGTGGGCGCAGGCGTGCTCGGCGGAATGACCCTTGCACTTGTTCTTGCACACCTCGTCTTTGCACTTTTTGTCGAGGCACTTGCCGCACTCCTCGCACACGTGTTTGCAGACGTGGGCGCTGTCTTGCGGCGTTTTTTCGGGCGTCGCTTGCGTACACGCAAAAAGCATTGTAAACGCAAGCACGCAGCACAACACCGCGCTAAGCAGTTTTCTCATTTTAATCATTCTCATAGTGAACTCCTTATGTGTATTATACAATACTTGTCTGCGATTGTCAATACAAAGGGGAGGAATATGCGGCGCTACGCGCTTAGTTTCCTCCGCTCCGCTGACGCTTCGGTCGGGATGTGGGAGCTGGGCGGCGCTATTCGGTTGGAAAGGGCGAGAGCGGACGGCAACACAAAAAGCCTTCCGATAGGGAAGGCCTTTGTTGTATTGGAATTTGGTTTAGGCGTTACTGCTCGCCGCCGTCCGTCGGTTCTTTTTCGGGTTCCGCTTGCGTTTCAGTCGCTTCGGGCTCGGGCTCGACCGTTTCCGCTTCCGTAGCTTCCGTCTCGGTCGCTTCTATCGGTTCTGCCTCGGTGGCTTCGGTCGCTTCGCCGCTTATGCCGCCGTCCTCGACGACGTTGCTTTCGCCTTCGGTTACTTCGCCGCCGTCAGCGCCCGCTTTGCTCTTTTTGGGCTTTTTCTTTCTGAACGGGGTCCAGATGAGCAGAGCCGCGCCGCCCGCGCACAGCACGTCGACAACTGCACAGATTATCCACCACCACTTGAAGACGTCGATGCTGCCCTGTTCGATGAGAAGCTTGTCGCCGCCGTTGTCGATGTAGGCTTTTGCCTCGTACATAGCGTTTGCCCAAGTGTAGATGATGTGCTTGGTCGCCTGTCTGAGCTGATACTTGAACGCTTCGGAGGAGGTGCTGAATTTGAACGAGCCCTGAGTCATGCCGTCCATCCACAGGTCGCCGCCCGCGCGTAACATCTGATCGCCGTTCATGAAATCTTGATGGTCGGCGTAGTCGGTGAGGACCGTACCCTTGAAGCCCCATTCCTTGCGGAGAAGGTCGGTGAGCAGCGATTCGCTGCCGCCCGCCCACACGGCGCCGATGCGGCCGTACGAGGACATGAGACCGCTTGCGCCCTTGTCGACAGCCATCTTGAAGGGCTTGAGGTAGTTTTCGCGGAGCGCCTGCTCGGTCATCCAGCAGTACAAGCCGTCGCGCAAGCTCTCTTGGTCGTAGCCGATGACGTGCTTGATGTAGGTATAGACGCCGCCGTTGAGCGCGCCCCTTACGGTGTTGGCGCACATGACGCCGGAGAGGTAGGGATCCTCGGAATAGTATTCGTAGTTTCTGCCGCCGAACGCCGAGCGGTGGAGGTTGGCGCCGGGCGCGTACCAACCGTCGACATTGCCTTGGCTTTTGTCGCCTGCGCCGCGAGCCTGCTGCGCCGCAGTCAAGCCGAATGCCGTCGCGAGCTCGGGGTTCCAGGTCTGTGCGAGCACGGTCGGCATCGGATAGCCGATCTGCGCGAACGCCGACTTATTGAACGAAGCAATCTGCGCGGGGCCGTCGAACGAGTTTGTCTCGGGCTTGCCGATTGCGGTCAGCGCTTCTTCATGAGTGTAGCCGTGGAGGACGAGCCTTCTCATATCCGCTGCGTCAATCTGGTTGAGAAGCAGGTTCCACAAATCTTCTTTGTCGTAGTTTTCGGGATTGCCGAAGAGGTAGACGTCGTCGAGTAAGGCTTCCGTCCTGTCCTTTTCGAAATCGAGCCTCTTGCCGTCCAGCTTGGCGAGCTTGAAGGTGCCCTTGTCGCTGCCGTAGTCCGGCTTTTGCTCGTCTGGCTGGTCTTTGTGAGCAGCGCGCCATTTGACTAGCCAAGTAGCGTCCCAAGTATCGGCAGATGCCTTTTTGTACATGTTAGAGGGAATAAGTTTCGAAGAGGAGTTGGACCAGGCTCTTCTGGGCGCCTTTTGAAGAGGAAATTCTTCAAAGCCGGTTGCGCGCGACAGCCAGTTGATTTCCTGATTGCTGTCGCTGCCGTCGATTGCGACGCCGTCCGAGTTGTTTTCGCCGATGAACAGGTTGCGAATTTTGTCGCTGCCGTTTGAGCCGGCGTATTTGTTGTAAACGACGTCCTCTTTTGCGGTGTAGGTGTACGTTCTGCTGCCGCTCACAACCTTGCTCTGCGGAACGACTGTGTGTGCGTTGGAACGCAACGAAAGCTCGTACTTGCCCGCTTCCAAAACGTACGCGCCTTCGTCTTCGTACTGATCGTACGACGCCATATCCTGAATGTTGAGCGAAAGGGTGAGAAGCTGCGACTTTTTGGCGGGATCGTTTGGATCGAGAATCATGGTCGTCTTTGCAAAATCGCCGAGGTTGACAGCCGCCTTTTCTACGCTCGTGTCCTTATTGTAGGGCGGCGTGTAGTAGAGCTGAACGACGTCCTGTCCGGGACGGGTGCCGACGTTGGTGACGTTGACCTTGACGGTAATCTTGGTAGAGGACACATCCCAATCTTGAACCTCCCACTGGAAATTCGTGTAGGAGAGGCCGTAGCCGAAGGGATACTGAACGACTTCGTCATAGCTGCTTACGTCAAAATTGGTTTTTGCAAAGTCGCTCTTCCAGAATCCGTCGGCGTCCGCCGTCTCGTACCACTTGTAGCCGACGTAAATGCCCTCGATATAGTCGAGATAGCTGACGCCGGGGTACGGATCGTTTGAGCCGACGTTGGGATTGTTTGTGGTGGTGGGGTAGACGCCCGACGTGCTGCCGCTGTACTGCGATACGCCGTCCATTGCGGTATAGGCAAAGCTCGGGTTGGTCCTGAAATCGTAGACGTAGGTATCGACCGTTCTGCCCGAGGGCGAAAGCAAAACTTTGCCGGTCTCGCTGTCGTCGTACTTGACTACTTCGCTCATGTTGTCGCTCGTCGGCTTGGTCTCGAGAAGCTTTTGGCCGTAAACAATGTTGATGAGGCCGTTGACCGAGTTGTTGCCCGTGCCGCCCGCGATGATTGCGGCGTCGACGTCGTACTTTTTGAGGAAGCCGAGATTCATCGCGTTGGTGTTGTTGATGAGCACGATGACCTTGTTGAAGTTTTCGGTCGCGAACTCGAGAAGCTCTTCCTCCTCGGTGGAGACGTCGAGATATGTACGGGTGGAGTCGACCTTTGCACCGGTAAGACTGCCGCTACCACCGGGTTTATCGCCCTTGCTCGTGTAGTTCTTGTACTGCTTCGTCGGGCAGTCGATACTTTCGCCCGAAATTCTCGAAATGACGACGATTGCGGTGTTGTAATTTTCCGCCGCATTTTCGAGCATTTTCTTATAGCTGCTTATGGCGCTGACGCCGGGCTCGATCAGGCGGCAGTACTCGTAGTCGTGCGTGCTGAGCGAGCCGCCGTTGCCTTCGGCATAAAAGGGACGAGCGTTGCAGAACGTCGAATAATAGTTGGTTATCGTCTTGTCGTACGATACGCCCGCCACGTCAAGCGCCTTTAAAAAGGTGGTGTGGGGAAGCAGGTTGCCGCTCGCGTAGTTGTCCGTCGAGCGTCCCGAGCCCGAGCCGCCCTGCACCCACTGCGTGGACGCCCAACCGAGAACGGCGACCTTATTTTCGTTCTCGTCCTCGATGTTGAGAGGCAGCGCGTTGTCCTTGTTTTCGACGAGAACGACGCCCTCCTCCACGATTTGAGTTGCAAGCGCTTCACCGGCGGCACGCGTTTGTTCGCCGATGACCGATTGACCGAAAAAGGAGACGAGCAAGTCATCGAATGACGCGAGCACAACCGTAAACGCTATCAATATAGCGAGCAGCACCGCGGCAAACGAAAAACAAAGCGCCATCTTCAGCTTCTTTGACTTCATTTCTTCATTTTCCTCCATATTATTTTGCAAGCGGCTTTTGGTCGTGCGTTTTTTGGGCACGGTAATAAGCCATGACAATAGATTTTAACATATATATAAGAAAAGGGGGTGGAGATTTTCTTAAATCGTCGTTTTTTTATCGTACTTTGTCGGCGGCGCATCTTGTAATTTTTATAATATAGTGTATAATTATTGTATAGGCTTGCAATACAAAATAAACGCGTGGAGGAATGGTGAGAAAACACGGGATTTGTTCGATTTTTTTGGCGGCGGTCGTGGCGGTAAGCGCGTTTGCTCTTTCGGCGTGCGATACGAATAAGGCGGCTGCGCCCAAGGTGCCCGAAGAAACGCCGCCGCCACAAGAGGAGCTGACCTTTTTGAAAGCGGAAGGCGCGGACGTCAAGAACGAGAACGGCGAAAAAGTCTATCTCCGCGGAGTAAACCTCGGCGGGCTGTTCGTCACCGAGCATTGGATGACGGGCTTTCAGTACACGACGCCGTCAAACGATTTTCGGTCGCTGACGGAGACATTTATCAAGAGGTTCGGCGAGGAAAAGACAAAGGAGCTTTGGGCGGAGTACCGCGCCAATTGGTGGACTGAAGACGATTTGAAAAAATGCGCCGCTATGGGCATAAACGTCATTCGCCTTCCGTTCACCTACATGAACGTCGATTTTGACGCCCTCAAAGTGGAAGAGGAAGAGGACGAGAACGGCGAAAAAGTAGTTGTCGAATATAAATACGCCGGTCAAAATTACGACTTTTCGGACATCGACGCATTTGTCGAGCGCGCCGCCGAGTACGGCATATACACCATTTTGGATCTTCACGGCGCGTACGGCTCGCATAACGGTCAGGACCACAGCGGTCAGATCATAAAAAATGCGGCGGACGTCAAATTCTTCTACGACGATAAGCTGCAGCAGCTAACCGCCGATTTGTGGACCGCTCTTTCCGAGCACTACAAGGACAACCCCAACGTAGCCGGTTACGATATTTTGAACGAGCCGGGCGAAAAG
Organism: Clostridiales bacterium; assembly: GCA_022508505.1. Lineage (GTDB taxonomy): Bacteria > Bacillota > Clostridia > Christensenellales > Pumilibacteraceae > Anaerocaecibacter. The sequence goes on from JAFLVC010000001.1 coordinate 186,536, forward strand.
GCGGGGCTGACTTCAGAGCGGCACTTTATGGTTTTCGATAAGCTCTACAAGGCCATTCGCGCGACGGGCGACGAGCACATCGTCATTTTCGAGTCGTGCTGGGACGGAAAGGATCTGCCGCAGCCCGCCGAGTACGGTTGGGAAAATTGCATGTATTCCTTCCACCACTATACGAGCAATAGCGACACCTCGGATAAGGGATTTCTTGACCACTCTCAAAGCTGGAACGAAAAAGTAGAAGGCATAACAAAGCAAAACTTCGGCGTGCCTATCTATATGGGCGAGTTCACAAACTACACATCGGAAAGTAAGTGGGATTATGTTCTCGACTACCTCAACCGCCTGAATTGGCACTGGACGAGCTGGACGTACAAGGTGTGGGGAACGACGCCCTGGGGCATCATCGACATAAGGGGGGCCGGCGCGCAAAAGGTGGACGCGATGACCGACGAGTACGAAGTCATACTCGAAAAGTTCAAGACCCTCAAAACGACGAGCGACGCCGCACGCCATTACACCTTCCCCGGCACCGAAACGACGCTCGAGAGCGTGTTTAAGCGGCACGCAAAAGCGCCCGCGCAAGAGACCGAGTTCGAAGAGGACAAGTACGTGAGGTTCGTCTCCGACTACGGCTACCTCGGGTGTAAGGGGAAGGTTGTCAGCACTACGGCTTTTAACATCGTGGACGATTACAGTTCGAGCAGCTTGCTCAGGGTGACATATCATTCCTCCGGCGACGGCAGCGCGTACGTCATGTTTAACAACCAATACATGTGCACGTTTACGAGCTCGGGGACGAGATACCTGACATTGAAGGCTAAGAAGGACACCACCGACAACGACTCGCGCTTCTATCCCGTCGCGTGCGGCGACGGCTGGGCGTTCGTCTCGCGCGCCGCGTGCAAGTATTTGACGATTGGCGCAAACGGTGTAATCACGGCGACGGCTTCGACAATCGCGGACGCGACGATATTCTATATCGAATAGGGAAGCGGACGCTGTCCGATTAAAAAAACGGAGAGATAAAAATGAAATTTATCATTACACGCGACATGACCGAGGTCGATTACAAGAGCTTCGACTTTTGGCAGCAGGTTGACGAAATAGAGGTCGAAGAGCCGAGCGGGTGGTATATTCGCTACGTCGAGGGCGGGATTGTCCACACGTTCGACTACGACCAATCGAGCGGGAGGCGCGAATATATCGACGAGTACCGCGAGGACGTTTTCAAAGTACCGCTCGGCTTTACCGCCGACGCCAAGGTCAATGCCGAGATCATGCGAAAAGTAAGCTACGACGGCAAAAAGGCTAAGCTCATTCGCGAGCCGTAAATTTCGATTCGGCTTTAATACTTCAAAAAAAACCTCTCGGTTGATTTCCGAGAGGTTTTTGCTTTGCGGTAATTATTTAAAGCGTGATTATTCGTCTGTCGTTATCGTCAGCGTAAAGCTTATCGCGCTGCCGTCTATCGATTCGCAAAATACCGATATGCTTTCCCACGCTTCGATAGAGATAGGTGTGCTCACTCCGGTTGCGCCGTCGTAAAGCACCTTGCGCGTGCCGCCCACCATCGTGTAGATGACGACGTTGTCGCTGTCCGCGGTGAAGGTGTGGGGAAGTCCGAACATTGCCATAAATTTGTACTCGACGCCTGCGGCGTTCGCCTTTGCGGCGTTTTCGCCGTTCCACAGGTTGTCGGGCGCGTCGGGCATTTCCTCAATCGTGAGCTCGCCGTAAGGGTCGCCGTTGAAAGCGTCGAGGTAGAACACAACCGTTTCGCCTTCTTCGAGGCGTATGTCGTACAGCGATTCGTAGTCGATTCCGCCATCCACGTCGATCTTTTGGGCAACCGCTGCGAACGGGCCGTCGCTCTCAAACGAATACTTGCCGGCGGCGGGCGCCTTAAAGGTGTACGCGTACTTGTGCGGGGCGCTGTCAGCCTTCAAGAGGTAGGTGCCTGTCGCGGTGAGCTCGACAGCGGGATCTGCGGTCTGAAGCTCGACGCCGAACCGTACGACTGCCGCGGCCGCACCCTCGTTCTTTATGGAGAATGTGCCGTTCTTGGCGACGACTGCCGTGTCCGTCTCCTCGCCGTCACCGTCCAAAAGCTTTGCGGCGCCCGAGAGTATCTTGACGAGCGCATTGTACTTGTCAAGCACGGTCGGCTTGTATTCGATTACGACGGTTGTTTCCGCCGCGATTTCCAAGGAATAGGTTCCGGTCTTGACCTTGTAGTCGACGCCCTCTGAATCCGACGCGTCGGGCGCGGCGTACAGATTGACGTAGCGGCCGACCGCGTAGTATTTGGGTGCGTCAAGCAGTCTTGAGCGGTAGTAGTCGAGGAATGTTTTGAGCTCGTCGTTGAGCGGGTGCAGACCGTCGGCGTTGAGGTGCAGATAGTCGCCGTTGCCTTCCTCGCCGGCCTTCTGCACATAGGTCTCGACGAATGAAGCGTAGTTGTAGTTGTAGGTCTCCTCGTCGGTGAAGGTGAAGCCTGAGCCGAACGAGCCGGCTATAGCGGCCTCAAAGCCGCCCGATATGCCGACGGCGGGATACTTTTTGCCGAGCGTGGCGTAGACGAGCGTGCCGTCGCCGAGGTGATAGTAGCCGTCGTCGCCCTTGGTGATTGCGTCGCCGTCATTAAGGAAGGCAAACTTGCTCTCCTCGGGGATTGCGGGAAGGTCGGCGGCGTCCTTGATTTCTTGGGGCACGACTTTCTTTTCCGCGGGACCTGTGGGCTCTTCGTAGTCGCCCGTGCGCGTGAGCGTGACGGTGAGCGAGCCTGCGGCGGTTACACCCTCGGCGCCGATTTTGAACACATGGCGGTTTTCGGTGCCGACCATCGACTCGCCGATAGCGAACGAGAGCGTGAAGTTGTCGCCCGTTTTGGCGTAAGAGTTGGGCTCGGTGTCGCGCCAATCGGTGTCGGTGTTGACGAAGCCGCCGTTGTACGTGTACATATTGGCATACGCGTCGAGGCTGCCCGAAGAGGTCAAGGAATACATGCCCGACCTTGCAGGAACGACGTCGTACCAAAGCGCCGATCTGTCAGCCGAAAGCTCTACCGTGTTGGCGCCCTCTTTGAGCGTTATGCGCGCATACTGATAGGTGCCGGCTTCGTACAAAAGAAGCGAAAGCGGCGTTGCCGCAGCGCCCGCTTCGGGCGGATACAGAACCGTCGCCGCGCCCGTTTCGAGCATATAGCCTGCGGGCGGATTGGGAACTCTGACGGCGAGCAGCTCATTGAGTGCGTCGAACGTCACGGAGCCGTCCGCGCCCGTCGTAACGGTTTTAACCTTGTCGCCGATTTTGCCGTTTTCTTCGCTGTAACGGTGAATGTCGAGCGCCAGATCGGCAACCGGATCGCCGGCTTCGCCGACGTCGACGGCGTAGTTGATTTGTACCGTCTGCTTTATGTACGCTTTGAACGCGGCGGTCTTGCCGTTGCGCTCCGCAACCGAAATGGTGTACTGCGTGTCGTCGAAGTAGTAGCCCTCAGGCCAGTTGGAATCCTCCGATAGCATTTCGGGAACGTGGATTTCATAAGTGGTAGGCGCGAGGTCCCACGACGCCCAGCCGTCGTCGCCCGTGATTGACGTAAAGCAGTTGGTGTCGCTGCAAAGCTGAACGTTGAGCTTGGGAACGGGCGTGCTGTCGGGCAGGGTGAAGAGCACCTTGTACTCGACGGTGTCGGGGAGCTCTTCTTCCTTCTTGAGCTCAATCGTCGTAGACAGATAATTGGGCGTGAGCGTCATGATTCCGGTGGGAACGAGCTCGCCGAACGCGCCCGACACCTCGACGGTGTACGTCGCCTTTTTGAGCTTGAACGACGCCTTGCCGGTGAGGTTGGTCTCGTCGATGTCGGTCAAATACTTGGAAGCGGCGTCGTTGCCGTTTGCGTCGATAAGCTTGACCTTTGTCGTTTCGAGCATCATGGCAGAGCCGCCCTTGACGGTAACTGTGTAGGTGGCCTGCGCGCCGGACGACGGGGTGTCGTTACCGCAAGCAATCACGCCGAACGCCAAGCATATAACGCACATTACGGCAATCAGCGCTCTTTGGAACTTTTTCATGATTTCCTCCAAAAATTAGAACAAAAAATCCGTACACGTCATCGTGCAGGATTTTCTTGTGCATATTCTATCACTTATATAGGATTTTGTCAACAAAAAACGTTGTCGTGCCAAGGGCGGCGTGCAAAAATATACTTTTAATCGCCTTCTCGCACGATTTCTATTATTGGTTTATTTAGGCGCTTTGCGTAGTTGCGCGCAGTGTACGCTCCGCCGTAAGAAGAAATTACGCCTGAAACGATGTAGTCTACAAGTGCGACTAAACACCTATTGGTTTGGCTGATAGCGTATCTCGGCGGCACTCGTTTTTCAAGCAAATACACTGATTCGTCAAAGTGTTTCGACATGCCGAATGTCTCGTTAGGGTGATAGGAAAGCACACGAACTTGTTTTATTTGCGGATAGTGTTCCTTCAGCTCATATACGACGTCCGCACACAGTCGGTCGAAATCGCCGCGGCAACCGTTGTAAAACTGAGTTACGTCGTGGTTTTCGATTAAGTCGATAAGAACGCTCCGTATTCGCGCCTTGTACGGCATGTAGTTGCAAGTGCGGTGTCCGAAAAATGCACAGGTAGCCATGCATATATCATATCACTTTACTACGGAAAAGCCAAGTACTTCGGACTACCGTAGTATAAAAATTTAATGCGGATTTATAATATTTTCGGTTAACGGAGAAATATTATGAATTTATCTGAAGCGATTGCGGCGAGAATAGAACAATTATTGCTGGAGCGTGGCGTTACGCAATACAGGCTTTCGCGACTGAGCGGCGTTCCGCAGGCGACCATAAGCGACATAAGGTTAAAGAAAAACAGGTCGGTAAATCTGTTAGTGATATACGAGCTTGCAGACGGGCTCGAAATGGGGCTTGATGAGTTTTTTGACAGTCCGCTGTTTAAGCGTGAAAATATAGTATAACAAAACGCCGCACCGTGATTTCGGTGCGGCGTTTTTAGTCGGTATCTGTTTTGCCTTACGCCAAGACTTGGAAGTAGTTGGCCATCATCAGCCAGGTGTTTTCGAGCTGAGGCGACAGCGAGTAGTCGCCGAACAGTATGAACATCTGCACGATGTCGACAAGCTCTTTTGTCGCGGGCACGTAGTCGCCGTATGCGCCGCCGACTTTGCCGCCGACCTCGTTTTCGTCCTTTACTTCATATTTACCTGCTCTTGCGTCTTCGACGTATTTCCGCACCGTCGCGGTATAGTCGCCGAATTCGATGCCGTATTGGCGAATGAGTTTCAGGTAGTCCTCGTAGCTGCTGATGTCCTCGTCGGTGTTGAGGTAGTACATGGGAACGTCCTGCGAGTAGTCGAGGGTGCCGTCGTCGTATATGCTCGTGTAGTTGAAGGTGAGTATGTTGCCCTGCGGATCGCGCATGACGCCTGTCGGCAGAATGAATGCCGTATCCTTCTTTTCATATGCCGACTTGTTGGTGTTGCCGCAGAAGCAGAACACGAGCTCGGCTTCCTCGAATTCCTTGACCGACGTCGGATACTTGGAGCCGCATACCTTGCAGTAGTAGTACGGAATGTTTATCATCGTTTCAATGGAGTGCTCGGGGAAGAGCATGCTCGATTGCAAGACGTTGAGGTACAGCAACGGACCGGGCGTGCCGTCCTCGTTCTTGACGTGGTAGCAACCGTCGTCGCCCAGCACGTACTCGACCGCGCCCGCGACCTTGACGGCGCCCGTCATTTGGCCGTTTTCGTCGATTTCGGCTTCGTACGCGCCGTCGGCTGCGGGAGTCCACAGCGTGCCCGTCGCGCCGAGGTCTTCGATGATGAACTCAAACGAGCCGAGCGTGTCTATATTGTTGAAGTCGACGAGAACAAAGAAGGGTTCGCCCGCCTTAAACAGCCGAGTTATCGAGAAGTTGTACGGGTTTTCGTTCGTCGGGTTGTCGTCGTTGTTGTTTTCGGCAAATCTCACGCCCTTGTCGTTGGCGAGCCAGACATAGGTGTCGACGTCGCCTATCGAGTAAATCCTGTATATCGTCGTCTTTTCGGGAACGACCTTGTACCAAATGCCGCGCGGAATGATGGGGTGGGTTTTGACTACGGAGTTTTTGACAGGCGTCGCGCCCCTTTCGGTTATCTTGCCGTCGAACGCGTTGTACGTCGCAAGTCCGGCTGCGGGATCGCCGAGGATTTCGCCGGGAGCTCCGCCGTAAACCTCGTAGTAGTAGCAGAGGTCGAGCCATTCGTCTTTGTTGCCCTTCTTGTTGCCGAAAGTTTGGACAAGCGCTATCAGGCAGTCCTTTAACTCGGACGTCACCGCGAGCTTGCCGTCTTTTTCGGAGTTGAAAGCGACGGTCACAAAGTCCAAAAGCGCGTCGGTGTAATTCTCTTCTTTGCCGTCGCCGTCGAGGTCGGCGGTTACTTGCGCGCCGTTCTCCACCCAGTTGTACGCGGAGTGGTCAGCCCACTTGCTGTAATTGAGAAGGTCGGCGACGAGGAGCGGGCCGTCGGCAGAGCCGACATGGTAATAGCCGTCGGTCGCGTTGTAGACGACTGTCGCGTAGTCGCTGTAATCGCCCTGTGCATCGATGCCCGTCGCGGCGCGGTAGAGGATTTCGGTGCGCTCGCCGACTTCGTCAGCAAAGCGCATATTCTTGACGTAAACGGTGTCGTCACCTGCGAACTTGCTATCGTCCTTGAGGTAGGCGAGGGCGAGCGTGTATTTTCCGTCCTTTTTGGGAACGTAGGCATAGCACGTCTTGTAGTCGTTCATGACGCCGCTGTAAAGCTGCATAATCTCGCCGTCGATGTAGACTGCAAAAAGGTCCGCACCCTCTTCGGTCGAGGTCTTGTAGTCGAACGCGATAATTTGTCCCGCTTCCGCCTCGAACTCGGCGTACAAAAGCGCGTACGACGATATCTTGCCGACGTTGGAGGCCATGATGCCCTTGCCGTCCTCGGTGATTATCCACGGCCAATTGTATTCGTTGGCATCGTGGAAATAGGTCGCTTCAAAGCCCTCGGCGTTGAGCGCCGCCGCTATTTTAGAGCCCGACGGGTAGGGAATGTTCGGCTTTTCGGCAGTGTACTTGCCGGGGAACTGAACATTCTGTTCGTACTCGCCGTCCGGCTTTGTGTACCTTTCGAACTCGGCTCTGAACGCTTCCTCCGAGCCCGAGCCGGCGACGATAAAGCAGATGACGCCCTCGCGGTCGATCATGACCGACGTGGGGAATGCGTTTACGCTGAAACTCGTCAGCAGCGCGGACGTGCAGGGCTGTTCTTTTCCGACGACGCGGAATGTGAGCTCATCCCAGCCGTAAAAGCCGCTCGAGTTGGTGCGGAAGGCTTCCGCGATCGCGCTCGTTTCGTCACGCGAGAATGCGATTATTTCGAGGTTGTCCTTGTACTCCTCGTACACCGTTTCCATGCCGGGGAACTCCGAAACGCACGGATCGCAGTTGGCGAACCAGAAGTTGAGCATGACGGCGCGCTTTGTTTGGAACACTTCGCTTAGCTTGCTTGTCTTGCCCTGCGTGTCGGTGAACGAAAAGTCGTACATGACGTCGCCTATGCTGTAAAGCTTGTTGGCGGGCGCTTCCTTGTCGGTAATCAGCGAGCCTTTAAGCTTGAACGTCACGTTGGGATTCTTGGAATCAATCGTGCCCGAGCGCGGCGAAAAGCCTTCGGGAACGTCGAATTTGAGGTTGTATGTGCCCTTGGGTGCCGTGAACGACCACTCGCCGGCGGAGTTGGTGCGCTCGAACAGAGGCTCGGAAAGATTGGCGCCGCTCGCGATGATCAGCGTGTCGGCAAAAGCGTCGCCGCCGCTGTACTCGAGCTTGACGGTGTACTTTACGTCGCCGTTGCCGCCGTTCGGCTTTTTCTCGGGATCGCCGTCGCCGCAGGCTGCGGGCAGTATCGCCGTAAGCGCTATAACAAGCGCCATGACGAGAATTGTAAAGGTTTTGCGTATGCGTTTCATAGCCGTCTCCTATAGTGGCGCGCTTGGGTGTCGCGGCGCGTCTACGCGTACTTCCGTTTGCAAACGCCGTAAAAAAGCACGAAAAAAGAAACCCATCGGCTCCGTCGGCGAAAAGCATTTGCAAATAGATTGTTCTATTATACAGCAATTGCGCGAAAATTGCAACTGTTTTCGGTAAACATATAAATTATATGTGTGTTCGAAAGCCTTGAATGTGCGGAAATCTCCCTTTTCCGAAAAGTGTTAAAAAAGATTGACAAGCGGAAAACTATATTGTATAATGACAACTGCGTGGGGTTACGCGAGCTCCGATTTGCTTGGTTTCCGTCCCCGAAAATACAACCTATGCTGTTATGGCTCAGTCGGTAGAGCACCACCTTGGTAAGGTGGAGGTCCCGGGTTCGAATCCCGGTAACAGCTCCAAAGCGCAAATACCGCCGCAAGGCGGTATTTCTACTGTGGCCCATGCAGGGCCACGTCCTTGGTAAGGACGAGGTCACCGGTTCGAATCCGGTTAGTAGCTCCAAAGCGCAAATACCGCCGCAAGGCGGTATTTTTACTGTGGCCCATGCAGGGCCGCGTCTTTGGTAGGGACGAGGTCATCGGTTCGAATCCCGGTAACAGCTCCGGACGGCATATAAGGGCGCTATCAAAGCGCCCTTTTTGCGTGTCTCGCGCTCGGTCATGTAGGTCTGATATCGGCAATTTGTCGATAACCGAAAGCAAAGCGGGACACGGCAAAAACGCGCAGAAAAGACTATTGACAAAAGTCGGTAAATAAGATAGAATTAGGCGAGGGTTTAAACAACCTAAAATAAAAAAGGAGAATATCATGAGAAGCATTACTACGTTGGATTTACAGTACGCCCACAGGTTTTACGGCTTTAAGGGCGAGGCACAGTATTTGCACGGCCACACCGGCAAGCTTACTATCGAGGTGGAGGACACCGTCGAGTCGGGAGTAAACATGGTCTTTCCGTGCAACGAAATCAAAAAGACGGCGTGGGAGGTTTTGCAAAACTTCGACCACGCGCTCGTTCTGCGCGAGGACGACCCGCTGCTCCCCGCAATATTGAAGGTTTACGAAGAGCAGGGCATACGCAACGGCGCGCCGTCCAACAAGCAGAAAGGCCCTGCGTTCAAGACCGAGCTTGCGACCGCATACCCCGAGTGCCGCCTCGTTGTCACCAAAGAGACCATGACCGTCGAAGGCATGATTAAAATAGTCTACGACCTGTTGAAGGACAAACTGAACATAGTCAAGCTCACCTTCACGAGCGGAGTAAACGCCGCGACCGAGACGTATGAGTCTAAGAATAACGCCGCGGCATACGAGCCCAAGAACAAGATCGACCGCTGCCCGCTATGCGGCATCGCTCTCAACGAGAACGGCGTTTGCACGAAGTGCGGCTACAAGAAAAAGTGATAAGCGGTAAGTCGCCGCATAGTGTAACATAGGTAAAGAACCGACCTTGCCGCAAACGGCGAGAGTCGGTTTTGTGTTGCCGAAAAAACGCGGTAAGCGGGATTTTCGATTGAAACTATTGACTATTTTTTTAAGGTTGTGATACAATATAATAAGAAGAATAGCGCCTTTGTGTTTTTTCGTACCGTTTTTTGGGGCGAAAAGGACGAGGCACGGACGGCAAGGAGCAAAAAGTGTCCGAAAAGCGAATATATCTTTCTTCGCCGCACATGGGCGGGGGCGAGCAAAAATACATACAAGAAGCGTTCGATACAAATTGGATTGCGCCGCTCGGCAAAAACGTCGACGAGCTCGAAAACATTTGCGCTAAGTTTGTCGGAAAGGGGTACGGCGCGGCGACGGTGTCGGGAACGAGCGCCATTCATCTCGCGCTCAAGCTTTGCGGTCTCTCCGAGGGCGATACGGTTATTTGCTCCGACTTTACTTTTATGGGCTCGTGCGACGGCGTAATGTACGAAAAGGCTACGCCCGTGTTTGTCGGAAGCGAAAAGGACACCCTCAACATGTCGCCCGAACATCTCGACAGCGCACTGAAAGCGGCGAAAAAGAAGGGCAAGCTCCCCAAGGCAATCATTATCGTCGACCTCTACGGCACGGCGGCGGACTACGACAAGCTTTTACCCGTTGCGGACAGCTACGGCGTTCCCGTAATCGAGGACGCGGCGGAGGCGTTCGGCGGGAGCTACAAGGGCAAAAAGCTGGGGGGATTCGGCAAGTATTCCATTCTGTCCTTCAACGGCAACAAGATAATCACCGCTTCGGGCGGCGGAATGCTGCTTACGGGCGACAAGGCGGACGCCGACAAGGCCAAGTTTTGGTCGACGCAGTCGCGCGAAAAAGCGGTGTGGTACGAGCACCGCGAGGTGGGCTACAACTATCGGCTCAGCAACATTTGCGCGGGCATTGCGCGCGGGCAGATGGAGGTGTTGGAAAAACGCGTCGCGCAGAAAAAGGCCATACACGCCCGCTACGCCGAGGCGTTTAAAAGCTCGGCGCTTCATATATTCATGCCGCCGCGCGGCGACTCCAACTATTGGCTGTCGGTGGGCGTTATCGACAAGAGTAGCAAGGTCAAGTTTACGGATATTATAGACGCGCTCGCGGCGCGCAACATCGAGAGCCGCCCGCTGTGGAAGCCCATGCATCTACAGCCGCTTTTTGCGGGGTGCGAGTACTACGGCGACGGATTAGAGGAGGACGCGTTCTCGCGCGGCATCTGTCTGCCGTCCGATACCAAAATGACGGAAGAAGAGCAAATGCGAGTTATTGAGACCGTCAAAGGAGCGTTGGGCGAGTAGTGGAGTGGTGGCATATATTGCTCATAGCGCTCGGCGGCGCACTCGCGGTTTTAGCGGCGGTAATACTGCTGTACCGCCCGATATTCAAACGCTTTTTCGACATTTTGCTGTCGGCTGTTGCGCTTATTCTGCTGTCGTGGCTATTTTTAATCCTCGCTATCCTCATACGCATAAAGCTCGGCGGGCCGGTGCTTTTCCGCCAGCCCCGTCCCGGCAAGAACGGCAAGGTGTTCATGCTCCACAAGTTTCGGACTATGACAAACGCGAAGGACGAGAACGGCGAGCTTTTGCCCGACGAGGAACGGCTGACTAAGTTCGGCAAGTTCCTGCGCGCGACCTCGCTTGACGAGCTTCCCGAAATATGGGACATCTTCCGCGGCAAGATGAGCATAATCGGCCCGCGCCCCCTTCGCGTCGAGTACCTTCCGCTGTACGATGAGGAGCAGGCGCACCGCCACGACGTGCGCCCGGGGCTCACGGGACTCGCGCAGGTCAACGGCCGCAACGCGATAAGCTGGGAAAAGAAGTTCGAGTACGACGTGGAGTACGCGCGGCACGTCAACATTTTTACAGACATAGCTATATTTTTCAAGACCGTCGGAAAGGTATTTAAGCGCGACGGCATATCACAGGAGGGCTCGGCGACCATGCCGTTCTTTACGGGAACAAAGCACATAAACGTCCTCGTCACGAGCTGCGGCAGGCGAGTCGAGCTCGTCAAGGCGTTCAAGGCGGCGCGCGACGAAAACAAGATTGTCGGCGACGTCGTTTGCGCCGACTGTGCGGACACCGCGCCCGCCCTCGCGTTTGCCGACAAGAAGCGAATTGTACCGAGAATATCGAGCGGCGAGTACGTAGACGCGCTCGTAAAAATCATCGAGGAAGAAAAAATCTCGCTTGTCGTGCCGACGATAGACACCGAGCTCGTGCTCCTTGCGGAGAACAGGGAAAGGCTCGAAAAAAGCGGCGCGCGCCTTTTGGTTCCGAGCGCGGAGGCAGTCGCAATATGCTGCGACAAGCAAAAGACGGCGGAGTTTTTTGCTTGTCACGGCTTCGACGCGCCCAAGACGCTCACGCCCGAAGAAGTCGAAAATTACGACGGAAAAAATCCGCTGTTTGTTAAGCCCAAGGACGGAAGCAGCAGCATAAACGCCTTCAAGGTCAAAAACGAAAAAGAGCTCAAGTTCTTTACCGAGTACATAGATAATCCAATCGTGCAGGAGTGCGCCGAGGGGCAGGAATACACCGTCGACATTCTCACCGACTTTTCGGGCGAGCCCGTTTTGATAGTGCCGAGAGCTCGCCTCGCTGTGCGGAGCGGCGAGATTTTGAAGGGTCGTATCGAAAAGAACGAAAAGATTATCGAGACGGCGCGGCGGCTCGTAAAGGAGCTCGGCTACGTCGGACAGCTTACGGCGCAGGGCTTTTTGACGGACGGCGGCGAGTTCAAGCTTATCGAGATGAACGCGCGCTTCGGCGGCGGCGCTACCATGAGCATAAAGGCGGGCGCCGACTTTTGCGGCGCGCTCTACAAAATGCTGCGCGGCGACAAAGTAGAGTACAGCGACGATTATTGCGACGGCACGACGATTGCGCGGTTTGACGACAGCGTGATTGTCGGTGGCGACGGACAAGGACGGATTGGGGCGAAATGATTAAAGCGGTTGTTTTCGATTTGGACGATACGCTTTTTCCCGAGCGCGAGTACGTCGCGTCGGGGTTTGCCGCCGTTTCCGAAGCGGTTGAAGCCGAGCACGGCATATCGGGTGCGAAAGAGGAATTTTGCGCGCTCTTTGCCGAGAATAAAGAGGGCGTGTTCGACAGGTTTTGCGAAAAGCACAATCTCGACGGACAAGCTGCCAAAAAAATGACCGAGCTCTACCGCGGGCACGCGCCCGACATCTCGCTTCACGACGAAATAAAGTCAGTGCTCAAAGAATTGAAAAACAAGGGTTACAAGCTCGGCATAGTAACGGACGGCAGACCGAACGGCCAGCGCAAAAAGATAGAAGCGCTTGGGCTTTCCGCGCTTGTCGACGAGATAATAATAACCGACGAGCTGGGCGGGAAAGAGTTTCGAAAGCCCAACCCGACAGCGTTTGAAAAGATGTCGACGCTACTCGGAGTCCCGCTCGATCAAATGATGTACGTCGGCGACAATCCTAAAAAAGACTTTGCTATCGGAGCACACGGCGTGACGACGGTGCGGCTAAAAGGCGACGGAATTTACGAAGGCTCCGACTACCTTGACGGCATAAAGGAAAATTATGCCATTGACTCTTTTGACGAGCTGTCCCGCGTTATCGGCGAGGCGGACGGCGAAGAAAAGGCGTTTGTTCACGGCAAGCTGCTCGACATAATGGATTTTGTTCACGGCGTGTGCGCGGCGGAGGGAATAGAATATTCGCTTTCGGGCGGAACGATGCTCGGCGCGGTGCGGCACAAGGGCTTTATTCCTTGGGACGACGACATGGATATTATCATGCGGCGTGAGCAGTTTGACAGGTTCGACGCGGTAATTCGCGACTACTGCGAAAGGGACGGAAGGTTTGTTTACAACACCGACCGCAGAGTGCCCATTGTGGGGTACAGGGAAACGCCGACGCGAAGCGGAAAGAGATACAACCGTATCAAGGTGGATATATTTTTCCTCGACAATTTTCCCGACAAAAAGAGCAAGCGCAGGCGTCTGCTCTTCCGCATAAGGACGCTTCAAGGCATGCTCCATAAGGGCAAGCTCAATTGGAAGAAGTACGACCTAAAGGGCAAAATCCTGTTGATAGCGACGCGCGCACTCGGCGCGTTCAGATCGAGCAAGGGGCTTTTGAAATCGTACCGCAAGCTTTCGACGTCGTATAACGCCGTGCCCACTCGGCAGATGTTTATATCGAACGACCTGTACGCCGTGCTCAAGGTGCCGTACGACCGCGAGTGGTTCGACGGCGCGAGTGAAATGCCGTTTGAGGACAGGCGCTATCTTGTTTTCGACGCATACGACAAAATACTTACATACCGTTACGGCGACTACATGACTCCGCCGCCCGAAAAGGAAAGAGTTTTCAAACACGTCAAGATAGAACGGGCGACGCATGAGGAAAGCAAATGACGGACTTCGCGGTGTCGGAAGCCACAAAAATTCGATGGACGAGGAGAGAGAAATGAACGAAACGGAGCTTACCGAAAAGATAAAAACGGTTCAGCTCGAAATAGCGCAAGTGCTTGCCGACATCTGCGAGAGAAACGGCATACGGTATTTTCTCGCTTACGGAACGCTCCTCGGCGCGATACGTCACGACGGGTTTATCCCGTGGGACGACGACATAGATATCATGATGCCGTATCCCGACCTGTTGAAGTTTGAAGAGGCGTGTAAGAGAGAGCTGCCGCAAGGCTATTTTTATCAGTCGCCCAACACCGATCCCGAATACGACCTTACGATAATGCGGCTTTGCAAGGACAATACGGTCATGCTCGAAGAGCGCATGAAAGATAAAAACATTCATCACGGGATATTCGTGGACATCTATCCGCTTTTCGGCGCGGCGACGGGGTTCGGGCGCAAAATACAGGTCTTTCGCGCGATGAAGCGCGCGCTGTATCTTTGGGGAAAACCTCCCGAAAATCACGGCGCGCTGACGCGAATGGGCTCTAAGTTTTTGCTCGCGTTAAAACCCAAGAGAAAAAGAAAAAAGGCGGCGGACAAGCTGTTTAAAAAGATAGCGCTCGACTACGACGCCTGCGAAAACGTAACCGTTTTGGACAGCCGCACCGAGGGCATGCGGCGTGATTATGCAAGGGCGTGGTTCGGAGAGGGGGTGCCGCACGTATTCGAGGACACCGCGTTCAAAATCCCCGCCGACGCGCACTCCGTACTCGAAAAGCGTTACGGCGACTATATGGCGCTCCCGCCCGAAAACGAGCGCGTGCCGCATCACGACTATGTCAGGATTTCGTTCGACGCGCAAGGCTCCGACGCTTGGGCAAAAGTCGAGTGACGTTCTAGGAAAGGCAAAGGAGAAAGAGATGAACGAAATACAGCAAAGATTACTGTCGATGTTGGAGTGGCTGCACGAGTTTTGCGAAAAGCACTCCGTCACGTATTATGCGATAGGCGGTACGCTTCTCGGCGCGGTGCGGCACAAGGGCTTTATCCCTTGGGACGACGATATAGACGTCGGGATGCCGCGAAAGGAATACGAGAGGTTTTTGGAGCTCGCAAAAGCGGAAGGCGGGAGGTACAGAGCGGAGACGGTCGCCGACGGCAACAAGGATTTCATATACAGCTTTTGCAAGCTGTACGACACCGAGTCAACCGTCGTTTGCAACACCAAATACAGGACGAAGCGCGGGCTTTTTATCGACATATTCCCGCTTGACGGCGCGGGCAACACGCTCGAAGATGGTAAAAAGTACTACAAGAGCATAGAGTTCAAAAACCGCGTGATTAGCGCAAAGCGCGGAAAGCTGAGCAAGCGCAAGCCGTTCTACCAAAACGCGTCGGTGTTTATAGCCAAGTTTCTGCCCATAAATTGGCGCAAAAAGCTGGCAAAGGTTCACCGCGAATGCGCGGCGCGCGAATACGACACGTGCGAGTACGTGGGCAATCTTTTCGGGCATTGGCACGAGCGCGAAATAGTCAAGCGCGAGTGGATGGGCGAGCCCAAGCTGTACGAGTTTGAAAGCATAAAAATCTGCGGGCCGCAGGACGCCGACAGCTATCTCACGTCCATTTACGGCGACTACATGACTCCGCCGCCCGAGGAAAAGAGAAAGCCCGACCACGAGGCCTTGTTTATGGATTTGAATAAATCCTATCTCGAGGACTGACTGCGCTAAATACGAAATCGCCCACCGTTATTGAAAATCGGAAGTCAAATTACTTGATAAAGACCGAACAGTTCGGCTATAATAGCATTACAATTATACAAATAAAGCACAACGAATCCCGACGGAAACGACGGACATACAAAAAGAGGATCGGCGGACATGAAAAAAGTCATAACATACGGCACGTACGACCTTTTGCATTACGGACACATCAACCTGTTGCGAAGGGCAAAAGAGCTCGGCGACTACCTGATCGTCGCGCTTTCCACCGACGAGTTCAACGAGATCAAGGGCAAAAAGAGCTATTTTTCGTACGAAAAGAGAAAGCAGATGTTGGAGGCGATACGTTACGTCGACGAGGTCATTCCCGAATCGACGTGGGAGCAAAAGGTCGAGGACGCAAAAAAGTACGGCATTGACGTCTTTGTAATAGGCGATGATTGGGCGGGCAAGTTTGACTTTTTGAAAGACGTCGGCGTTGAGGTCGTTTATCTTCCGCGTACGCCGCAGGTGAGCACGACGCAGATTAAGTACGAGATTAAAGGAGATTAGCCGTGGAAGAAGATATCGAAGCGATAAAGCAACGGCTCGAAGCTATGCACGCTAAGCAGCTTGAGATGTTCAAGTGGCTGCACGAGTTTTGCACGGAGAACAATATAAAGTATTACGCGATTGCGGGCACACTGCTCGGCGCGGTGCGGCACGGCGGATTTATTCCGTGGGACGACGACATAGACGTCAGCATGCCGCGCCCCGATTACGACAAATTTGTCGCCTTGATGAAGGGCAAGACCGGCAGGTTTATAGCGGAGACGGCCGCCGACGGCAACAAGGAGTTTACGCACAAGTTTTGCCGCTTGATTGACACGACGACGACAATCGTTTACCAAGCGAAGGGCCCGATAAAGCGCGGGCTGTCCCTCGACGTTTTCCCCTTTGACGGCATAGGCAACACCGAAAAGGAAAGCATGAAGTACTACAAAAAGATGAAAAACAAGGTACACGTCATGAGCGCCAAAACGCGCGCTTTCCGAAAGGGCAGAAAGTTTTATCAGAACGCGGCGATCGTAATCGCGAAAATACTTCCGTATAATTGGCGCAAGATGCTCATGAAGCTTCACAAAAAGCTCGCCCAAAAGAGCTACTACGACTGCGAGTACGTGTGCAACTTTTTCGGCGTTTGGCGCGAAAAGGAAATAATGAAACGCGAGTGGTTGGGCGAGCCCAAGCTCTATAAGTTCGAGGATATGGAGGTGTGGGGGCCGCAGGATGCGGACAGTTGCCTGAAACAGCTCTACGGCGACTACATGACGCCGCCGCCCGAGAACAAGCGTTATCCCAAGCACGAACATGCGGTTATAAGTATGGACCTGAACAAGTCCTATCTCGACGATTAAGAAGGAGAGTAGTATGAACATAGCTGTAATCATCGCCGGCGGTTCCGGCAAAAGGACGGGACAGGACGTCCCCAAGCAGTTTTTGACTGTAAACGACAAGCCGATAATAATTTACACGCTCGAAAACTTTGAAAGAAACGAGCTTATCGACGAGATAATAGTCGTGTGCATTGACGGGTGGGAGCACATTCTCGACGCATACGCAAAGCAGTTCGGCATTAAAAAGCTCAAATACATCGTGCCGAGCGGCGATTCGGCGCAGGAGTCGATATTCAACGGCGTAAAGGCGGCGCGCGAGCATTATGCCGACGACACGTGCGTCATAATCCACGACGGCATACGCCCGCTCGTAGACGAGAGCGTTCTCAACGACGTAATAGAAAAATGCTACGAGTACGGAAACGGCGTGACGTCGCTTCCGTACAACGAGCAGATATTCGTCATCAAGGACGAAAAGAGTACGGACAAATACATTCCGCGCGAGACCTTGCGGCGAGTGTCCACCCCGCAGGCGTACAAGCTTAAAAAGTTGTACGACTGCTACGTAAAAGCAAAAAAGACGGGCGTCGGCTTCGGCCCTTCGTCATACGTCAATACGATGATGGCCGACCTCGGCGAAACGCTGTACTTTGCCAAAGGCTCGGACAAGAATATCAAGCTTACCACAAAGGACGACTTGCAGATATTCTTCGGTTATATCGAGGCGGGGGAAAAGAATTGGCTCAAGTAGAATTCACAAAAGCCGAAAAGGCGGATATTTCGCGGCTTGCCGCACTCCCGTACGACTTCGGAAAGCTCAAAAATAACACCGTGCTGATAAGCGGCGGCACAGGCTTTTTGGGCACGCTTTTGACAGCAGTTCTGGAAGAGCGCAACCGCGTTTTCGGCGACGGCATACAAATTGTCAGCGTGTCCCGCCGCGGCGGTGAAAGCCGAGGGAGCGTAAAGCATATAGCCGCCGACATAACGGAGGGCGTTGAAGCGGACCGCGCCGACTACGTCATTCATCTCGCGTCCAACACCCACCCCGCGCAGTATGCCGAAGATCCCGTCGGCACGGTTACGACCAACATAATCGGCTGCCGCAATCTTTTGGAGCTTGCGCGAAAAGCGGGGACGAAACGGTTTGTACTTGCGTCGAGCGTCGAGATATACGGCAACTGCAAAGAAGATCCCGTCGCCGAGGACTACTGCGGCTATATCGACTGCAACACCGTTCGCGCCGGCTACAACGAGTCAAAGCGCGCGTCCGAAAGTCTTTGTCAGGCGTACAGGGCGCAGTACGGCGTAGACTGCGTGATTGCGCGGTTTTCGCGAGTTTTCGGTGCGGACAGAAAGCACGACACCAAGGCTATCGCTCAGTTTTTGGATAAAGCGGTGTCGGGAGAGGACATAGTATTAAAGAGCGAGGGCAAGCAAAGGTTTTCGTACTGCTACGTCGCCGACGCGGTGAGCGGGCTACTCAAGGTTTTGCTTGACGGAAAAGAGGGCGAGGCGTATAATATTTCGGCGGACGACGAGGGAATGACGCTCGGCGATTACGCAAAGTTCATAGCGTCTCTCGCAGGCAAAAAGGTCGTTTTCGATTTGAAAAACGCGCAGGCGGGCGCGTCGGTCGCGAGCTATGCGCTCCTCGACTGCAAAAAGCTGAAAGCTCTCGGCTGGGCGCCTTACTATTCGGTAAAGTCCGGACTGAAAGCGACGTACGATATAAAAAAGACAATTCAAGGATAGCGATGCAAGTCAGCCTCATAGTCCCCGTGTACAACGCGGGTAAATACCTCGAAGAGTTTTTGGACTCGGTAAAAGCGCAGACCTTTACCGAGTTCGAGGCCGTGTTCGTCGACGACGGTTCGACGGACGGGAGCGGAGAAAAGCTCGACGAGTTCGGCGAGGGTGACAGTCGGTTCAAGGTCATACACAAGCAAAACGGCGGCGTCGTCAGCGCCTGGAAGCGCGGCATAGCCGAGTCGAGCGGGAAATATTTGGCGTTTGCCGACCCCGACGACATCATGGCGCCCGATATGCTCAAAAGGCAGTACGATGTCATCACCGAGACCGGCGCCGACATCGTCGTAAACTGCTTCAACAAGCGGCTTCCCACAATCACGTCCAAAAAGCGCTCCGCCAACAATTGGAAGCTTGCCGAAGGATTGTACGAGGGCGAGGAGCTCGAAAAGATAAAGAACGGGTTTTTCGGCGACAGAGAGCATAAGCGCCAAGCGCTCCGAATGTTTCGGTGGAACAAGATGTTCAAGCGCGAGCTCATCACGGACAACCTCGATTACACCGACGATTCCATATCGTACGGCGACGATATCTGCATGTGTGCCGCCGCGGTGTACGACTGCAAAAAACTGTACTACCTCGACGAGGCGCTGTACTCGTACAGAATGCACGGCGCTAGCATAACGAATGCGGACTACACCGAGCGCGAGACGGACAACATGCTGCGGCTTCGGAACGCCGTAAAAAGGCTCACCGACGAAAAGGGGTATTTTTTGAGCCCCGCCTACACGGCGCGGCAGATACTGTGGTTGGTAAGAAAGATCGGCGAGAGCAAGTTCGACAAAAAGCAAATGAAGGCGCACCTGAAAGAGCTAAAACGCCATTCGCTGGTAAAGGAGTTTAAGACAGGGACGGCAAGGGGGTATGTGCCGCGGGGTATGCTCAACGCTGTGCGGCTTTTAAAGCTCGGGCTGTATTCGATTCTCATTTCGCACTACAAAATATGACAAGCGCTATAGGGTTCAAAAGACGGTCGAGAACGAGAAACTCGGCGCGTAATACGCTTTTTGCGGCGATAGCATACGTAACCAAGGTGCTGTTGCAGTTTATCGTGCGCGCGATATTCATTCGGTATTTCGTGCGCGAGTACCTCGGCATAAACGGTCTGTTTTCGAACGTACTTAAGATTTTGTCATTGGCCGAGCTCGGCGTGGGCAACGCGATCGTGTATTCGATGTACAAGCCCGTCGCCGAAAACGATACCGAAAAGATAAAGTCGCTAGTGCGGCTGTACCGCAATCTGTACCTTATAATCGCGTCGATTATAATAGCGGTAGGTCTTGCGCTCATTCCTGCGCTTCCGTACATCATCAATGACGCAAAAAACGTCGACATCAACATAACGGTCGTCTACCTGTTGTCCTTGGCGCACACCGTAATCGGCTACTTTTTTGCGTACAGGCGGGCGCTGATATTCGCGCACCAGCGAAACGACATAGAGAGCAAGGTCAGCTTTTTCGCACAAATCGTTTTGTCCATAGCCGAAATAATAATCATCTTGGTATGGAAAAACTTTTATGCGTACACCGCGGCGTCAGTCATTTGCTACGGCCTTGATGCGTTTATAGTCTTTTTGATCTCGTACAAGATGTTTCCCGAAATACGCGGGAAGCCGCAAAAGTTAGACAAGGAAGAAACAAAAAAGATAGCAAAAAACACGGGCGCAATGGTCTTTCACAAGATGGGCGCGGCGGCGGTTTTTTCGACGGACAGCATATTCATTTCGGCGTATATAGGCGTTGCGACGCTCGGACTGTACGACAACTACACGCTCGTAACGTCCACACTCACAAGTATTGCCAACCTCATTATGACGGCGCTTAAGAGCAGCGTCGGCAACATGATTGCGACCAAAAAGCCGGACGAGGTTTACAAGGTGTTCAACGCGCTAAACCTCGCCATGATGTGGTTTGTGTCGTTTATGACGGTGGGAATAGTCGTGTGCTTTCAGGACTTCATACGCCTGTATTCGGGCAATCCCGATTATCTGTTGGGATATTCCACAGTCCTTCTGCTTTGCACGAGCTTTTACTTTACGCGCTCGCGGTCTATGGCAAATAACTTCAAGGACTGCGCGGGGCTGTTTTGGAACGACCGATTTAAGCCGATTTTCGAAACGGGAATAAACCTCGGGCTCGACTTTTTGCTCGTCTATTTTTGGGGCATAAACGGCATAATAACCGCTACAATCATAAGCACGATCGCGGCGCCCCTTTGGGTGGAGCCCTTCGTGCTGTACAAAAACTACTTTAAAAAGCCGATAAAAGAATACTTTATCCGATACCTCGTGTTCACGGTGGTCGCGGTGGCGGCGTGCGGCGCGACTTGGTGTCTTTGCAACCTTATTCCCGTCGGAAGCGTTTGGTGGTTTGTCCTCAAGTTCTTTATCTGCCTTGTGCTTCCCAACGCCGTGTTCTTCCTGTGTTACTACAACACGCCCGAGGTCGAATATCTGCTCTCCGTCGCAAAGAGCCTTTTGAGGCGCAAAAAAGACGGCGCGACCGCAGAGAACGTAGACGACGCCGTACAGGCGGCCGAAGCGGCAACGCTTGAAGTGGACGGGACGACGGCCGAGGCAAAAGGCGAAACTCTCGATGCGATTGAAACGGCGGACGAGAAGCCGCCCGACGGCGAAAACGACGAAAACGGTTCACCGCCCGACGGCGAAAACGGCGAAGAACAACACGAGATAAAAGTCGGGTGTG
This sequence comes from Clostridiales bacterium, assembly GCA_022508505.1. GTDB lineage: Bacteria > Bacillota > Clostridia > Christensenellales > Pumilibacteraceae > Anaerocaecibacter. The sequence goes on from JAFLVC010000001.1 coordinate 208,061, forward strand.
AGGAAGGACAAGATGGCGAGACCGCGCCGACCGATGAGGGCAAAAAAGATGAAGGATAGCGTTGAGACGGGCGAGCTCGGTGCGCTCGACGACATATTGGAAGGACTCGGCGTTTCCAAGGTCGACGGCGTCGAGCTTTTGCAGCGGTTCGGCTCGTACGACCGAGTGTTTGACGCGTCGGTAAGCGAGATGGAAGAGTGCGACGTGAAAGGTCGTGCCGCGGAGTTTTTCACGTACGGCAAAAAGGTGGTTAGGCAAGCGGCGCTTCGCGAGCTCTGCGACTTTTTCCCGTCCGAGTTCGACGCGGTGCGTTTTGCCGAGACTTACTTTGTGGGCAAGAAAAGTCTTTGCGAGCGCCTCTTGATTCTCGACGGCACCGGCGACGTCGATAACGTGGTCGAGCTGAGCGAGAAAAACCCATTGCGCGACGTCGTGGGACAGGCAACTCTTTCGGGCGCGCGTCACGTTTTGTGGATGAGCTTTGTGCAAAACGTCAACGCAATGCGGTTTGACAGGCGGCGGAAAAGAGAGGTGGAAATCGCCGCGCATGCGCTAAAGAGCATAGGCATAACCTTGGTCGATTACATAGAATATAGGCCGCCGCGCTTCTATTCGACGGTTGCGGCAAAGCGCGGCAGCGGTTATATCGACAAACAAACGGCAAACAGGGACATGTACAAGGCGTTTGCCGTAAAGCTCAACACAAATTTACTGAAGAGGAATGACAAATGATAAAAGCGGTGCTTTTCGATATGGACGGAACGCTCGTTCCCATGGATCAGAACAAGTTTGTACGCGCATATTTTAAGGGCTTGTCCGGCAAGCTCGCGCCGTACGGCTACGAGCCCAAGGCGCTCGTCGACGCGGTATGGAAGGGCACGGACGCCATGGTTCGCAACGACGGGAATCGCTCCAACAGCGACGTTTTTTGGGATTCGATGTGCGGCATTTACGGCGAAAAGGCAAGGGACGACGTGCCGTTTTTCGACGAGTTTTACAGGACCGAGTTCTGCGGTCTGAAATCGGAGGTCGGCTATAACGAAAAGGCTGCGGCGACCGTAATGCGCATTGTCGGCGGCGGCAAAGCCGTCGTTCTTGCGAGTAACCCCGTGTTCCCAAGGATAGCGCAGACTACGCGCGTGGGCTGGGCGGGCATAGACAGCGGCGTGTTTTCGCACATAACCTCGTACGAGAACTCGCACTACTGCAAGCCCAATCCCAAATACTACGAAGAGATTGCGAGCGTCCTCGGCGTAGAGCCTTCCGACTGTCTCATGGTGGGAAACGACGCGAGAGAGGACGTCGCCGCCGCTAAGGCCGGCATGAAGGTTTTCCTTTTGACAGACTGTCTCATAAACGTCGACGGCGTCGACATTGCCGACATTCCGCACGGCGACTACGACGCATTAAATGCCTATCTCGACGGAGAGGGACTGTGAAAAACATACAAAGCGTGCTATTCGATCTCGACGGAACGCTGACCGACCCGTTCGTCGGCATCACAGCGTCGATCAAGTACGCGCTCGAAAAGATGAATAGGCCGATTCCCGACGAAAAAACTCTCGGCGCGTTTATCGGGCCGCCGTTGCCGTACTCGTTCAAAAGATACTGCGGCATGACGGAGGATGAGGCACAACAGGCGCTTTCCCTTTACCGCGAGTTTTATCCCAAGGGCGGCGTGTACGAGCTGACCGTGTACGACGGGATTATCGACATGCTTAAAAAATTGAAGTCGGCGGGCAAAAGGCTGTTCATCGCGACGAGCAAGCCCGAAAAGTTCGCCGAAATGATAGCCGACAAGTTTGGGTTTTCGGACTACCTCGACGGAGTCGCCGGCGCGTCGTTCGACCTTTCGCGCAACGAAAAGACGGACGTCATTCGGTACTGTCTCGAAAGGTTTAAAGTCGACAATAAGACTGCTGTCATGGTGGGCGACCGCGACTACGACGTTTTGGGCGCAAAGGACAACGGCATGGCCTGCATAGGCGTCCTCTACGGCTACGGCAAAGAAGAGGAGTTTAAGCAAGCAATCTTTACGGCAAAAACGCCGCTCGAAGTCGCCGATATAATATTGAATAGATGATAAAGAAAAAACCGCGCCTCTAAACCGAAGCGCGGTTTTGTTTAAAATCAATCTGATTTTATTCTCTTGTTTTTACTGTCGACGGAAAGGAACATTGTGCGCGATTTGTCATATATACGCGAGAATATGCCCTCGCCGTACCGCGCGTTGAGCTCCGACGGCGTAAGGTTAGTCGTGATGACGGTGCGCTTTTTACTGCGCCATCTCTCGTTGATGACGGTGTACAGATATTCCATCGTCACGTTTTTGAGCACGCTCTCCCTGCCGAGGTCGTCGATTACGAGAAGGTCGCAGTCGAGCATGGGCGTAAACCTGTCGACATAGTCGGCAATCGAAAATTGCGTGTGGTAGTCGAGCGCGCGGCGCACGAAGTCGAACGACGTAACCGACACGGCGGACGCGCCGTTTTCCATAGCGGCGCCGACGATTGCCGACGCGAGCACCGTCTTGCCCGTGCCCGGCGTCCCGACGAGCACGAAAAACGGCTTTGTGTTTTCGGGCGAAAGATATTCGCGCGCCGCCTTGTACGCCTTTTTGATTGCGGGCGACGGCGCCGTCTTTTCCGTTTCGTCAAAGTCGGCGGGGGAAATGGAGAGGTTCGCTTTGTCCGAGTTTATAACCCGCTTTACAATGCACTTGCAGTATTTGCCGAAAACCATTCCCGTATCCTTGCACAGCTCGCACTCATGCGGAGGATTGAATACGGCTTCGGACAGCCCGGCGGCCTTTATGCTCGCGGTCAGCTTTTTCTTTGCCGCTTCCAAGTCGTTGGGTTTATTCTGCGCGGAAAGGATTGCCTGCTCTTGGTATTCGCAAAAAGCGGCGTACAAGCCGTCGTCTTTTTGTATCGCCGCGCGAAAGGCGAGGTGCGCTCTGTCGAGCGCTTCGCGCCTGCGGTCGCGTAGTAGCGAAATTGCTTTTTGGTAGGAGTTCATATCAGTCCTCGTCTGTCAGGTGTATTACAAACTCGTCGAGCTCGTCGGCGGTGTAGCGCTCGATGACCGTAGCCCGCAGCTTGCTTGCCGCCGTCGCCGCCGCTTCCGACTTGGCCGTGCCCTCCGCCTTTGCGGTTTCGAGCGTGGTTATGCCCGCCTCGCTCCAAGCGGCGAGAATGCGGTTGACGTACGCGAACGGATTGTCCTTGCCCTCCGAGAGCGCCGCGGCGTATTCGATTGCAGCCTTTTCCATTTTCAGCTTTTCCGTCCAATTGGCGTACAGCGCGCGGTATGTGTTTTTGACCGCGCCCTTAATGCCCGCGATTTTCATGACTGCGGAAATGTCGCCGTCGTAGCGGTTTTCGCTCTCCACCTTGCGCCTTACGTCGCTCTCGGTTGTAAGTCCCGCGGCAAAGCAGTCGCGCACCACCGCGTCGAGGTCGGCAAGAAGCCGCAGGTTATTTTTCATGCAGTATTCTGCGAGCGCGAGGATTGCGCCTTGCTCAAAGCCCATGTCCAGCCACGGCTTGATGTATTGGGCGATTTCCGGCTCGACGTTGTCGTAGTACGCGCCGATAGCCTTGTTGACCGACTTTGCGAGAGATATGAGAGTCTTTCGCTCCTCCTCGTACGCCGTAATCTTTTCTACGGTAAAAAGCCCCGCGTCGCGGTATGCGGTGAGCTTGTAGTCGAGCGTCGCCGCTCCGCCGCGCTTTATCGTCGTGGCGACGAAAGCGATGACCGACTTGTCGAACTTGTAAACCTTTATCCACTTTTTGTACAGCTGAACGGCCTCGTGGTCGGGGCGTTTGCCGCCGAGCGATGACATTACGGCGCAAAGGTCGTTGTAGTAGACGCCGAACTCTTCCAGCCTGTCGGCGACGGCGTCGTGCGTGCGGTAGCCGTCCTCGGCGAGGTTGCGCGCGACGGCGAGTATGTACGGGCAGGAAACGTTTTCGCCCTTGAGGTCGACGCAGTACTTGACAATCAGCGTCATTGCCTGCCACTCGAGCTCGAGCTTTTCCATTAGCGCGTAGTATTCGTTGTATTCGGCGGGCAGGATCTGCCGCGACGAAATGTATAATTGCGCTTGGCGGTTGAACTCGGCGTACTTGTCGACGTCGTACTTTTTGATTTTGGGCCGCGCCGTGCGCGTGGAAAGATATGTCACCTCGTCGCCCAGCCGCGCCATGAGCCCGCGATCCGACCAATAGTCTATCGCGGCGTTGACCGTCGCTTCGTCGAGGTCGAGCCTGCGGCAGAGCCGTTCTATCGTGTCGTCGCCGTCCGCTTTTCGCGCGGCGAGAGAAAGGCCGTAGAGATAGACCTTGACGTAGTCGCCGTCCGCGTAGGGCAGGTACTCGACTATAAACTTGTTCTCCACCGAAACGCTGCCGTCGAGAGCGGCTTCGGGCGACAGTTTGAACATAATGACCTCTTTTTCTCTTGAAAAAAGTTGAAGTATGTATTATAATACCACTGTCCGGTCGGGAAGTCAACCCCGAAAAACCGTTTTGCGGGACGGTAAAGCACAATTTGCCGCACCGCACCCACACAGCATCATGAGGAAAAGCGCATGAAGATTCTGCATACCGCCGACCTGCACCTCGGTAAACGGCTCGGCAAAGCGTCGAGGCTGGACGAGCAGTGCGACGTCATAAGAGAGCTCGTAAGAGTTTGCGACGAGCAAAGCGTCGACGTCGTCTTGATAGCGGGCGATATTTTCGACACCGTCGTTCCGACGAGCAGGGCGGAACGTGTGTTCTATCAGGGCGTGACGGCGCTCGCTTCGCGCGGCAGGGCGGTGATTGCGCTCGCCGGAAACCACGACGACGATAAAAGGCTCAGCGCCGCAAGTCCGCTCGCGGAAAGTCAGGGGATAGTGCTTGCGGGCGAGCTCGACTACTCTGCGCTCGGCTCCGAAACGCTCGACGAACCCGTGCCGCCCGCCTCGCTTTTCGAGGTCGCGGCGGCGGCAGACTTTTTGAAAAAGCAGCGCATTAAGATCGTCGGCAAAAAGGGCGGCATATCCGTACACAAGGGCGACGAGAGGGTAAACGTCGCGCTCGTGCCGTACCCGTCCGAAGCGCGGCTCAAGGATTGGGCGGAGCAGGACTATTCCATTGATTACGAGGAGCGCGTCAAAAACACGATTGAAACGGCGTGCGAAATATTCGAGGACGGCGCGTATAACATTTTGTGCACACACCTGTTTTTGACAAAGTCGGCGGCTGAGCCGCTCGGAGGGCTTGAGGCGCTCCCCGTGTCCGTTCTGCCCGAAAACGCCGACTACGTCGCGCTCGGGCACGTTCACAAGCGGTACACCGTCACCAAAAAACCGCTCGCCGTATATGCGGGTTCACCCTTGCAGTACGCCTACGACGAGTCGCGCAACAAGTCGGTTACAATAATCGACACCGCGGCGCGGACGGTAACGGAACACCTGTTGAAGTCGGGCAAAAAGCTGACCGAAACGGACGCGTACAATTTTGACGATTGCATGACGAAGCTCGAGCAGTACAAGGACGACTACGTCCGCATTCGCTACGGCGGAGAACCGCTCGGAAAGTCCGACTACGCGCAAATAAAGGAGCATCCGGCGTTTAACGACTTCGTAATAACTGCGGTGCGGCACGAGAGCGAAAAGACCGAGCGGCGCGCCCACCTTACCGACGACGAGATATTCGAGCAGTACTACCTCAAGCGTTACGGCGTAAAGCCGAAATCGGACGTCAAGGCGGCGTTCACCGCGCTCATGAACGAGCTTAAGGAGAAAGAGCTATGAGGCCGAGGAAAATCACGATAGAAGGAATAAACTCGTTTATAGACAGGCAGGAGCTCGACTTTGAAGCGGTAGGGCGGCGCAACCTGTTTTGCATTTGCGGCCCGACGGGCGCAGGCAAGTCCACCATATTCGACAGCATCATTCTCGCCCTTTACGGCAAGGGCAGTAAGGGCAGCCTCGCCGACACCGTCAACCTTTCGTGCACCTCGGGCTCGGTAGCTTTCGAGTTTGAGGCGAACGGCGACATTTACCGCGCCGAGCGCACCGTAAAGTGCCGCGACGAAAAGAACGACAAGGGCGAGCCTACGGGCAAAAGGCTTGCAATGAACACCGACTGTATGCTGTACAAAAACGGCGCGGTCGCGGCGAAGGGCAGCGACGACGTCACGGCGGCGGTCAAGGGCATTATCGGCATGGACGACGACGAGTTCAAAAACGTCTATCTCTTGGAGCAGGGCGAGTACGCCGCGTTTTTGAAAAAGCAGCCTGCAAAGCAGCTCGAGACCGTCGGAAAAATTTTCTCGCTCATGCGGTTCGGCGACGTGTATAAGCTCGCAGGCGAAAAGAAAAAGGAAGCGGACATACACGTCGAAAACACAAAGAAGCGCATTGACGACCTCGGCGACGTCGGAAGCGACGACCTCCGCGCCGCAAAAAAGGAGCTCGCGTCGCTAAAGAGCAAGAGCGCGGCGCTCTCCCGCGACGCCGAGGCCAAGGAGAAAGAGCTCGACGCGCTCGGCAAAACGCGCGACCTGTACCTGAAGGCGGCGGAAAAGCAAAAGACCGTAGCAGACCACGCGGCGCGCCTCGACGAGGCGAACGAAAAGCTGAAAAGCGCGGCCGCGCAGGAAAAAGCGTTTTCGGAGACCGACAACGGCGACGAACTCAAAGCGCGAATAAACGGGCTCCGCGAAAAGCAGAATGAACTCATCGCGCTCAACGCGATCGACCGCGAGTGCGCGGCGGCGACTGCCGACTGCGACAAAAAGGCGGTGGATTTACAAAGAAAAGCGGCGGCGGCGCAAAACGCCGAGGCGGCGCTGAAACAAAAGGAAAGTGCGGCGGAAGCCGACAAGCAGGTGTTCGACAGCGAGCTCAAAGCGTTTATCGCGGCGGCCGACGGCGCAACAAAGCGCTCGGACGTTTTGGCGAATGCCGTGACGGCATTAAAGGCGGACGACGTTTCGGCAAACGCCGTCACCGAATGCTATTACGAGCTTCGAAAGGAAAAGGAAGCTTACGACGAGCTCATAGAAGCGGCGGCCAAAACGGTTAAAGAAGCGGACGACCGTGCCAAGAAAGGGAGCGAGGCGCTCAAGAGGGCGGAGACGATTGCGGCAGAGCTTTCCCGCGCCGAAGACGATTTGAAGGCGGCTGTCGAAAGGGAGAGCGAGGCGGAAGCGGCGCTTGCCAAAGCGCGGATCGCTTCGCACGCGGCGGCGGTTTCTGCGGAGCTCAAAATAGGCGACAGGTGCCCGGTGTGCGGCGGCGTTTATAACGGCGGCGAGCACGAGAGCGGCGACGTCGAGCTCAAGAAAAAGGAAAAGGACGACGCCGAAAGAACGAGAAAGCAAGCCGAGAAAAAAGTTGCCGAGCTCAAAAATCTCCTCGATTCGGGCAACGCCGAATACGCTCGCATTGCGCGCGAGGAAGAGGAACTGCGCGAAAAGGCGAAAGAGCTCAACGAAAAGGCGGCGGCGACCTGCGTAACCGATATATATAATGAAATGCTGACTGTTTTGTCGCGGGCAAAGTCGTGCGGCGAAAAGAGCGAAAAGTCAAAAGCGGCGTACGGCGCGGCGGTTCCCACCGTCGCAGCGGCGCGCGCGGAAGTCGCGGCGGCGCAAAAGGCGCTCGAGGAAGCGAAGGAAAAGGCGGCGGAGCTTTGCGAAAAGCTGGGGGATATGCGCGGCAAGACCGACGCCGAGGTTGCGGACGTCAAGAAAAAAATAGAAGCGGCCGAAAAGGAAGCGGCGGCGCACGACGAAAAGAAGCGGGCGCTCGCCGCCGAAAAGGAAGCCGCAAAGGCGACTGTCAAGGCGGTCGAGGAGCTTCTCGCCGCGGCGCGTGCAGACTGCCCGACGGACTTACCCGAGTTTGACGAGGACGAGTACAAGGCGAAACAGGACGCTTACAACGCCGTAAGGGACGGTATTTCCGCCTGCAACGCCGATATAGCGCGTAGGGAAGCGGAGCTCGCCGCTTTGGAGCAAAAGCTCGAAAAGCTTAAGAGCTTGAAGGCCGAGCGCGACGGGTACCAAAAGCAGTCGGACATCTACAAGACGATTTCCGACATGACAAAGGGCAAGGCTATGCTCAACTTCGTCGCGACCGAGTACATTCAGGACTTTACCGCAAACGCAAGCAACATCCTCGCCGTGCTTTCGGCGGGCAAGTACACCATGGAGTACGACAGCGAGAACGGCTTTGTCGTGTCAGACTATCTCAACGACGGCAAGATGAGAAGGACGGGCACCCTTTCGGGCGGTGAGATGTTTTTGGCGTCGCTCGCAGTCGCCATAGCCATTTCTCACGAGCAGAACACCGACGAAAAGGGCTTCTTCTTCCTCGACGAGGGCTTCGGCACGCTGGACGACGACCTCATCGACACCGTGTACGCCGCGCTCGAGGGGCTCGCGAAAAACTGTCTCGTCGGCGTAATCTCGCACTCCAACTCGCTCATAGACCTCATGCCCGCCCGCGTCGACGTCATCTCCGCAACCGACACCGTGGGAAGTAAGATTAAGTATTAAACATTTCGCATCGGGTTAAAAATATTCCCTTGCCGCTCTTGACAAAAGCTATAACGTACGCTATAATGTACATATACTAATTGAGGAGGGAGGCTTATAATGTCTATCACAAACGCAACGGCTTTGCGCAAAAACTTATTCGGATATCTCGACGACGTGGCTTTAAACGACGAAAAGGTTATCGTTACCACTAAAAACGGCAACGCCGTTATTATAAGCGAAGAGTATTTAAGGAGCTTGGAAGAAACGTGTTTTCTTTACGGCATTCCCGGTATGAGAGAGTCTATACAAGAAGGGATTGACACGCCGCTTTCCGAGTGTGTTGAGCTTGACTGGGAAAGCGAGCTGAAATAATGTACAAAATAGTATTCACAAAGCAGGCGGTCAAGGACTATGAAAAAGTTCGGACAAGCAATCTTAAAGCAAAAGCCGGTCAAATACTTAAAACGATTTCGGAGAATCCATACAAAAAACCGCTCGAAAAGCTTACGGATAAAGAAAATACATATTCCAAAAGGCTTAACGTTCAACACCGTATTGTGTACGAGATATTCGACCAAGAACAGACAGTCAAAATAATTCGCATGTGGACACATTACGGCGAATAAACAAATGACAAGACAAAAACGCCCGACCGCGGGAAACTCGGTCGGGCGTTTGTTTTATTCGAGGAGCAAATTTGCTTGCTTGCAATGGCTTTCTTTGCGACGACGACAAATTAGGTGTAATACTCCGCCGCTTGCGGCATAAAGCGCGCAAAGCGCGCTGATTCAGAGCTTGCTCTGATGGTATAACACCTAATTTACTTTTGCGGCGGGTGGTTTGCGTACAGCTTGTCGTACAGCTTTATGCACTTGTCGATTATGCGCACCGCTTCCTCGCGCGGCATGATTTCGTCGACGACGGTCTTTTTGTTCTCCAACATCTTGTATACCGAAAAGAAGTGCATCATTTCGTCGAAGATGTGCGAGGGAAGCTCGCGGATTTCGCGGTACGAATTGAACGTCGGATCTTTTGTCGGAATGGCGATAATCTTTTCGTCGAGCTTGCCGCCGTCCGTCATTTTGATAACGCCTATCGGGTAGCAGGTTACGAGCGTCATGGGGAATATGGACTCGTTACAAAGGACGAGAACGTCGAGCGGGTCTCCGTCGTCCGCGAAGGTGCGCGGAATGAATCCGTAGTTTGCGGGGTACACCGTCGACGTGTAGAGCACGCGGTCGAGCCGCACGAGCCCCGTTTCTTTGTCGAGCTCGTACTTGGCCTTGCAGCCGCGCGGGATTTCGATAAGCGCCTCGAAAAGGGTGGGCGTTATTCTTTCTTTCGATATGTCGTGCCAGATATTCATGGGTGCATTATACCACACATTTTCAATAAGCGCAACATAAACCGCACAGTGCCGTCAAAACGCTTTGAAAAATTCCGCCGCGTGTGTATAATATAGAAAACATAAAGGCGGTTAGAGCGCATGAGCAAGTTTATACACAGAGTCAAGTATTACGAAACGGACAAGATGGGCATAACACACCATTCCAACTACGTCAGGTGGATGGAGGAGGGGCGCGTAGATTATCTCGAAAAGATAGGGCTGTCTTTTGCGGGCATGGAAGCAAAGGGGATTGCGTCGCCCGTCGTCAGCCTCGACGTAAAGTACAAAGCGCCGTGCACCTTCGACGACGAGGTCGAGGTGGAAACGCTTGTACACGACTACACGGGAATACGCTTGCTGTTTTCGTACACAATGAGAAACGCCAAGACGGGCGCCGTGCTCGTCGAGGCCAACTCGTCGCACTGCTTCCTTTTCGGCGGCAAGGTCGTGTCCATGAAAAAGGCTTTTCCCGATTTGGACAAGGTCATGACCGAAGCGGTCGAAAGGCAAAAGGCGGGGCAGAATAAGTAACGCCGCCGCGCCGCTATCATAAAAACTGCCTCACGGCATATATTAAATGCGGAGGTAATGAGATGTCTATAAACAGCGGTTTTAAGAGCTTGCCGCGCATTGTGCAGATAATTCTTCTTTTGATACCCGGCGTAAACTGGGTGACGGAAATTTGCGTGCGCGTGTCGGCGGCAATCCACGGCAAGGGAACTGAACAGGTAATCGTCTTGATATTCGCAATTCTGCCCACCGGCGTTTTCCTCGGCTGGATTGACCTAATTTGGTGCTTGGTGTTCAAGAGGTTGATATTGACCTGAGCGCCGCAAGCGACTAAGATAAGAGATATTTCACATCCCCTCAGTCGGCGCCTTCGTCGCCGACAGCTCCCCTTATTAAGGGGAGCCTGATTGAGGTAATAGTGAATAGTGAATAGGCAAGGAAGCGCGGGAGAGAGATGCCCGCGCTTTTCATATTCTTTGCTAACGCTATTTAAAATCCCGACCGCAATTATTCATTCTTATCTCTTATCTATTCATTATTCGTTTAGGCGCAACGCGCCGCTTTGCGCCGCTGTGCTTGACAATACAATATATCTGTGCTATAATTTACCGCATAAAGTTCCCAAGGGAGAAATTCAAGTCCAAATGGACCCATCTAATTTATCGACGCAAATGACATCCGCGCAGATAGGAATGATAATCGCGCTCGTCGCGCTCGTCCTTCTTTCCGCATTTTTCTCGTCTGCCGAAACGGCGTTCACAACGGTTAACAGGGTGCGGCTTCACACGCTCGAATCGAACGGAGTCAAGTGGGCAAAGCGCGCCGGCAAAATGATAGATTCCTACGATAAGCTAATCACGACAATACTTATCGGAAACAACATAGTAAACATCGTCGGCTCGTCGCTCGCGACCGTATTTTTCGTCAGCATAATCGCCAATCAATCGACGGCGGTTACCGTGTCGACGGTAGTCATGACGCTCGCCGTACTCATATTCGGCGAGATAACGCCAAAGACGCTCGCCAAGGAACACCCCGAAGGCATGGTGCGCGTGTACGTCGGCGTTTTGTGGCTTTTGGAGGGGCTGTTCTTTCCGCTCACGTTTATTTTTTCGCAGTGGAAAAAACTGCTCGTCAAGATATTCAAGTTCAAAAAATCGCCCGGCATCACCGAGGACGAGCTTTTGACGTACGTCGAAACGGCGGAGAGCGAGGGCGGTATAGACGAGCACGAGTCCGAGCTCATTCGCTCGGCAATCGAGTTCGAGGATCTCGACGTAGGCGACATAATGGTTCACCGCGTGGGCGTTGCGGCGATTGCCGACACCGCGAGCGTGGACGACGTCGCCAAGGCGTTCCGCGACAACGGCTATTCGCGCATGCTCGTATACAGCGGCACGATAGACACAGTCGTCGGCGTCATTCACGAAAAGGATTTTTTATTAGCGTATCTCGACGGCGCCAAAAGCTTTAAGCCGTGCATTCAGCCCACCGTCTGCCTGTCCGCCAATATGAAAATTTCGGCGGCGCTCCGCATGATGCAAAAGGGCAAAATCCACATGGCTGTCGTCGTCGACGAGTACGGCGGCACGAGCGGCATTATCACCATGGAGGACATTCTCGAAGAGCTCGTCGGCGAAATCTACGACGAGCACGACGAGATCGAGGAGTTTATCAAAAAGACCGCCGAGGGCACGTTTATCATCAACGGCAACGCGCCGCTTCTCGACGCGTTTGAATACATGGACGTCGACATAAGAGAGGAGTTCGAGTCGTCGTCGGTCGGCGGGTGGGTGACAGAGCTCATGGAAAAAATCCCCGTCGCCGGCGAAAAGACGGACTACGCAAACATGCACATAGTCGTCACCCGCTCGACGCCCAAGCGCGTTGCAGAAGTGCAAATAACCGTTTCGGAGCCGGAAGAAAAATAGCAGGCACAGGCACAGACCGATTCCCGTCGCGTGTTTACTGCCGTGATTGAATGAGGTTACGCCCGACGAGTTGCGTGACGTAATAATAGTAGGCACAGCTAAAAAAGCCGCGCGGCTGAACCGTGCGGCTTTGCTTTTTGTATAATATAAAGTGGCGGCGTTACTTGTCGGTGTCGAAGATTTTTGCGATGTTGTTTCGCGTGGGATCGAGGATTGCCTTGTGCACTCTGTCGAAGGCGAAGGGCGCAATGCCGTTCATGTATTCGATTAGGTCCTTCATCGTTTCGCGTTTTGTCTTGCCGTCGGCGGGGCAGGGGTTTTTGATGACGGGGAGTCCGTTCTCTTTGACGAACGCCGCCGTTTCCTTTTCGCGAACGTACAGTAGCGGGCGAATGAGCGTCACTTTCGAGCGGTCGAGGTACGACTTGGGCGCGAGGGTGTTGAGCCGCCCCTCGAAGATAATTCCGAGCAGAAAAGTCTCCACCGCGTCGTCGGCGTTGTGCCCGAGCGCGAGTACGTTGTAGCCGAGCTCGTTGAGCTTGCTGTCGAGTGCGCCGCGCCGCATCTTTGCGCACAGCGAGCAGGGGTTCTTTTCGTGCCGCGCCTCGAACACGATTGGCTGTATTTCCGTCCTCACGATGTGAAGGGGCACGTCGAGCTCCGCGCAGAGCGGCTCGAGCGGCGAAAAGTCGGCGCCCGCTCCCGCGTCGATTACGACTGCGCAAAGCTCGAAGGGGTTGGTGCAAAACCGCCTGTACGCGGCAAGCCCCGCAAGGAGCGCCACCGAATCCTTTCCGCCAGATAGCCCGACCGCCACGCGGGCGTTTGGCTCAATCAGCGAAAAATCGCTGTCGCACCGCCGTATAAAAGACAATAGCTTTTGTAGTTTCATGAGGACAGTATAGCATTTTATTGTGAAAAAGACAAGCGGAGCAACGTGCCGCAAGCGGCTGCTAAGATAAGAGATAATAGGGACAGTCCCTCAGTCTGCCGCAAGCGGCAGCCAGCTCCCCTTACACAGGGGAGCCGAATAGTGGTCGCGCGGAGCGCGAGAATTAAATAATGCGGCGAAGCCGCGACCGCAATTATTCACTATTATCTATTCATTATTCATTTATTTCACATCCCCTCAGTCGCCTTCGGCGACAGCTCCCCTTATTAAGGGGAGCCTGAACAGTCCCTCAGTCAGCCATTCGGCTGACAGGTCTTACACAGGGGAGCCTGATTGATGTAAGAGTGAATAGTGAATAGGTAAGGAAGCGCGGGAGAGAGATGCCCGCGCTTGACAGATTCCTCGACAAGCTCGGAATGACACTATGGGTACGACTGTGCCTTTCTTTGCGGCACTTCTCTTCAATGAGGGTATGCAACTACTGTGTCATCCTGAGCGGAGTCGAAGGATCTGTTAAGTAACATCCCTCGTCGGGCGCAACCTCATTTTACCGCGGCAGTCTACACACGACGAAAATCCAAGCTGTGCTTGGTCGGGTGAAACGATAAATGAATAATGACTGTCCACATACGACGGGAATCAGGCTGCGCCTGTTGACAAGTGTGTCATTTTATGGTATAATTACGCAGTGTCAAACTTAACCGATGGGAAAAAGGCTTTGGCGGACGGCGATTTTGCCACCGCCGAAAGAAAGCTTATTAAGGCGCTCGACCACCGTCCCGACGACGGCGAGCTGTGGTGGTCGCTCATGCTCTGCAAGTTCGGATTCAAAAACGACGCCGAGTTAGAGAGCGCCGTCAAGGACAAATACAATCAAGCGGCGGAAAACGACGAGTCGCCTCCGCCCACGCCGTTTGACACGAGCTATTGCAAGAACGCGATAAAATACGCGACGACGAACAAGCGCATAGACTTCGTGACGCGCGTCAATGCGGAGCTTTCCGATATATGGAAGGAAAAGCGCGGGAGAGCGCTCAAGACAAAAACGCCCAAGAAAAAAACATACTCTAAGCCCGACGTGTTAAAGATAGCGTTGTACGCCACAACGTGCGTAGCGGCGGTCGGCGGGTTTTTAGGCGCGTACTCGGTGTTCGCGCACGCGACGTGGGCGCTGTGGACGGGGTTTATACTCCTCATACTGTTCTCGGCGGCGGCGTTCTTCATTCGCGGCGCATATAAAAAATCGGGCGGCACGACAAAGCTCGCCGACATACTTCTCGTCGCGGTGTTCGCGGCGACGGGCGCGGCGCTTCTTGTCGCAGGCATAGTCAAATCCAACCAAAACGTCATCATTCTCGCGGTGGCGGTGCTGGTACTAAGCGTCACGCTCGGCGTGTACAGACTGCTGTCTGGCGGCAGAGCCGAAGAAAAGAGCGGGTCGCGGCAATCCAAAAAAAGCGGACAAAAAACAAAAGCGGCGTACGACAGGTCAAACGTCCTCGCCGCACAAAAAGACCACAATAAAAAGACGGGAAAGGGGAGACAAAATGTTTACCGAGACCAAGACGATTAAAAGATTGAGCGCAGTGCTCGCCGCGATTATGGTTTTGATTTTCGCGACGATGCCTCTTTCGGGCTGCAGCTTCGGCGGAACCAACGACAATCCGCCACCCGAAGTCACATACTACACCGTCACGTTCGACACGCACGGCGGAAGCGCGGTCGAGCCCCAAACGGTGGAGGCGGGGTATACCGTCGCCAAGCCGACAAACCCTACAAAGAACGGCTATAAGTTCGGCGGTTGGTATAAGGACGAGGAATGCCTCGACCCGTGGCACTTCTCATACGACACGGTCAACGACGATATCACTCTGCATGCAAAGTGGACAAAGTCGAACACTCCGTCCACCCCCGACAATCCCGATAACCCCGACAATCCCGATAACCCCGACAACCCGGATAATCCCGACAACCCGGATAATCCCGACAATCCGGACAATCCCGACAATCCGGACAATCCCGACAATCCGGATAATCCCGATAACCCCGACGATCCGGACCCCGACGATCCGGACCCCGACGATCCGGACCCCGACGACCCGACGCCTAATCCCGGCACGAGCGTTACGGCGACGTTCAACGTCGGCCGCGAAGCGCGCATTGCAGGCGTGAGCAATCCTGCGGCGCAGACTGTCGAGAGCGGCTCGACGCTCAAAGAGCCGAAGGTGTCGATTACAGGCTGCACTCTCGTGGGTTGGTATGTCGAGGGCGGCGCCCAAAAATGGAATTTTTCGACAGATAAGTTGACGAGCGACACGACGCTGTTTGCGAAGTGGAACGGCACTATGCCGTCAGTTCCCGGCGGCTCCGATTTAGAGCGCGAAGACTACACGCCGACTTTGACAAACAACGGCAGCCTATACATACACTATCTTCGCGCCGACGGCAAGTACGATAATTGGCACATTTGGGCGTGGAAGAGCAAGAGCAGTTGGTTTGAAAGGACGGCTGTCGACAAGTCGGGCGCGATATTCGAGATTGAGCTTTCGTCGATAGGCGCGACAAGCGACGTTTCATTCCTCGTCGCGCTCGGGAATTGGGATATGAAGGACGGCGAGGCGAACAATACGCTCACGCTGTCCGACGCGCAGAAGGTGGGCGGAAGCTATCACTGGTATGTTCAGTCCGGCTACGTCGCGAGCGGTAAGCCGTATTTGACAAAGCTTGCAGGCGGTTCGGGCGGCGGCGGCTCGGGCGGAACGCCCGTCGACAGGAGCTTTGCGCAAAAGCTTCCCGTCATGAACACGGCGGAAAACACCGACGACATGGGCGTAGGCTATCAGATTTTCGTCGCCAGCTTTTGCGACAGCGACGGCGACAGAATGGGCGACCTGCGCGGAATAATAAACAAGCTCGATTATCTCGACGCTCTCAACGTCGACGTTTTGTGGCTGACGCCCATTCAGGCGAGCAACTCCTATCACGGCTACGACTGCTACGACTACTATTCCATAGATCCCAAGTTCGGCACAAACGCCGATTACCGCGAGCTCGTGTACAAGGCGCATCAGCTCGGCATGAAGGTCATAATGGACCTCGTCGTAAATCACACCTCGCCGCAGAACGAGTGGTTTTTGAAGTCGGTCGCGGGCGTTACCGAAACGGTTACGTACCAAGACGGCACGACAAAGGTCATCGACTACACTAATTTTTACAGGTGGTCGGACACGAAGAAGTCGGGCAGATATTACGGCGCGAGTAACGGCAAGTATTTCTATTCGTCGTTCGGCAGCAGTATGCCCGAGCTAAACTACGACTATCAGGAAGCGCGCGACGCCATGGCGGACGTCGCAATGTATTGGATGGCGTACGGTCTGGACGGCTTCCGCATGGACGCAATAAAGCATATGTTTATGTGGGACGAGAGCACCAATGCGAGCGGCGACGTCATGGGCAGTCCGAGCGAGGCGTCGACAGGCTACAACTTCAACCTCACCAAGGACGTCGAGTGGTTCAAAGAGTTCAATTACAGACTCAAAACAAAGTATCCTTACTGCTTCCTGCTCGGCGAGAACTTGACGGGCGATCCCACCTACGTCGCGCCCTTCTATGCCGGCATGGACAGCTTGTTCGACTTCAACACATATTACGACCTTCCGGCTCGTATCGCAAACGGCGGAGCGAGCGCCGCGGCGACTGCGTTCAATAACAACGCGGCAAAGTACGAAAGCGCGCGTAACGGTGCAGGTCGCGCCATCAACTCCATGATAACCTCCAACCACGACGTAGCGCGTCTCGCGTATAAGCTGGACAAAAATACCGACTATCAAAAGGCGTACTTCGCCGTCATAATGACCTTGCCCGGGCTGAGCTGGATATACTACGGCGACGAACTCGGCATGTACAGTGAAAACAAAAACGACGACAGAATGTACCGTCAGCCGATGAAGTGGACGTCGTCTTGGGCGAACATGGCGCTTCCGAGCGGGGTGCCCAACAATCACTACGACGACAACCTCGCGAGCGCGGAGGACCAAGCAAAGAACGGCAGCTCTCTGCTTTCGTACGTCCGCTCGCTGACCAAGCTTCGCAACGACTATCCCGCGCTAATCCACGGCACGGCGGTCTGCGGCACGCAGGACGGCATGCTCAAAATAACGGTCACCGCCGGCGATCAAGTAATCACCGTTTTCCACAACCTCTCGTCGAGCGCAAAGACGGCGCAGGGCTCCGGCAAGATTATCTTCGGCACGGCAAACGTCGCCGCCTACGGCACAGTTGCTTACTCCAATAAGTGATTATGAATTTCGTTTTTGACTTATATAACACACTTATAGACATACGCACCGACGAGCGCAGGCAAGAGACCTGGACGCCGGTTGTCGAGTACTTTAAGGCGCACGGCATGAAGCGCGTCGACGAGCGCTCGCTCGCCGAAAGCTACGAAAGGTATTGGAAGCTGTTCGAGGAACGCGCAAAGGCGGAGCGCGTGTACGTGTATCCCGAGTGCGACGCGGTGTCGGTGTTCGAGAGCATGGCGCGCGCGGCGGGCGGCAAATTGTCGCGGTCGCAGGCGGAGGAAGCGCTCAAGATCGCGCGGCGGGCGTCGATTGTGTGGCTTAGGCCGTTCGACGGGGTTAAAGAGCTTCTCGAAAAATTGCGCGAGCGCGGTGCAAAGCTGTATCTTCTGTCCAACGCGCAGGCGGCGTTCGTGTACGACGAGATAAAAGACTGCGGTCTGGACGGAGTATTCGACGGCGTGCTTATAAGCTCGGAGTGCGGTTGCAGAAAGCCGGACAAGGCGTTTTTCGGAATTCTGTTCGATAAGTACGATTTGGACAAGAGCGCGACCGTCATGGTGGGCGACGACGCCCAAAACGACGTGCACGGCGCACACGCGTTCGGAATAGAAGCGGTGTGGGCAGGCGGCGGCGCGGTCGCACACGAAAAGGAGTTGCTCGACATCATCGGCGCTTGATAATTCGACTGCCGAAACGGCAAACAGACAGTAACCGCAAAGGAGATACAAAATTGGGAAAACGCGGAGTGATTTTCGATCTCGACGGAACGCTTTTAAACACACTCGACGACCTGACGGCGGCAGTCAATCACGCGCTGAACGGACCGAAGCTCGACGTTTCGTGCGTGCGCAAGCTCGTCGGGAACGGCGTGCCCAAATTGATTTCTCGCGCGCTCAACGTGACGCACGGAAAAGCACCCGACGAAACAGACCGTCCCGACGGGTTTGACGAATGCCTGAAAAGCTTCACCGCGTACTACAACGTCCACAGCATGGACTTGACCGCGCCGTACGAGGGCGCTCGGGAAATGCTTGCGGCGGTCGCCGCGCGCGGGGCTAAGACGGCGATTGTTACAAACAAGTACGACGGCGCGGCGCAAAAACTTAAAGACAAGTTTTTCGGCTGCGTGGACGTGATTGTCGGCGCGGCGGACGGGATCAAACCGAAGCCCGCGCCCGACGGAACGCTCAAGGCGATAGAGGCTATTGGCGTAAAAAAGGAAAACTGCGTGTACGTCGGCGACGGCGAGACCGACGTCATGACGGCGAAAAACTGCGGCATACCCGTCGTCGCCGTCACTTGGGGGTTCCGCGACCGCGAAGAGATAGAACCGCTTGGGCCCGACTACATAATAGACAGCCCGAACGAGTTGGCGGGCGTTTTGGAAAAGCACGGATTGCTGTAAGAATTCGAAACACGAGGAGTTGGAAATGACGCACGAGGAATATTTAGCTCGCGTCGAAAAGGCGAAGCGAATAGTGTTTTTCGGCGGCGCGGGCGTGTCGACGGAGAGCGGCATTCCCGATTTTCGGAGCGTCGACGGGCTGTACAACCAAAAGTACGACCTGTCGCCCGAGGAGATACTGTCCGCCGACTACTTCAAGTACCACACGGCGGAGTTTTATCGGTTCTACTTCGACAAGATGATAGTGGACGGCGTAAAGCCCAACGCCGCGCATTATAAGCTCGCCGAATGGGAGCGGATAGGAAAATTATCGGCTGTCGTTACGCAAAATATAGACGGGCTGCATCAGGCGGCGGGCAGCAAAAACGTGTTCGAGCTGCACGGCTCGATACACCGCAATCATTGCATGCGGTGCGGCAAAAGCTTTTCGCTTGACGAGGTGAAAAAGTTTGCGCCGAACGTGCCCAAGTGCTCGGAGTGCGGCGGCGTCATCAAGCCGGACGTCGTGCTGTACGGCGAAATGCTGCCGTACGACGCGATGGCGGGCGCGTACGACGCGATAGAGCATGCCGACATGCTAATCGTCGGCGGCACGTCGCTGTCGGTGTTTCCCGCGGCGGGAATGGTTCACTACTTCCACGGCGGCAAGGACAACATCATCGTCATAAACAAGACCGAAATACACGGTTTTGAAAACCAATTGAACGGAAGTATCGGCGCACTGCTCTAAGCGCCGCTAAATCGGAAAATAGCAAATAGGAGATATATCATGAGAAACGAAGAGAAGAAAAAACTCAACGCCGGCAGGGCAAAGTCGATGAACAAGTTTGCCGACGCGCTTTTTTCGCTGATGAAAAAGAAGCGTTTCGCAGACATCACAATCACCGATTTGAGCGCGGAGGCAGGGCTCGTCAGAAAGACTTTTTACCGCAACTTCGAGACCAAAGACTCGATAACTGCGTATAAGCTCGATTGTTTTTTCGAAGAGATAGAAAAGAACTTCGATTTTTCTACGGCAGGCCCTATGGAAATATACGTGTTCTGCTTCGAGTACCTCTTGAAAAATCGCGACTTTACGATCGTGTTTACCGACTACGGCACCATTCCTGTCATCATCGAAAAGATCAAGGAATATATCGAAGCCGGATACAGCGAAACGTTTCACGGCGCGGCCTCTTTTGACCCTACGCTCTCGGATTACTATTCGAAGTTCGTCGCGGTCGGGATTGCGTCCGTCATAAAGACGTGGGTAACAAGCGGATTCAAGCAGTCGCCTGCCGTCATGGCGGAATTGATGTACCGCTTCCTGTCCGGCGTCATTTCGTAAGCGCTCGGCTTGAGAAAAAAACGCAAAAATTTGCGTTGGATTTTGCTTGATTATTTTTCGGGCATAATATATAATTGGTAACACCGTGGGGATGTAATGGCTTCGACGGCGTGGGGCTTGCGAAGGAAAGCAAGTGGTAGGGTCGGCTACCTAAAAACGCAAACGGCTTTAATTGCCAACAAAAAGGAAAATGCCAAAGTGGTGAGCTTCGCGGCTCCCGCAATGGCACTCGCGGCTTAAGTTAGCTGCGGAGTCCGCACCCGCTACCTATCGGCGGGAGCGCGGGCTTAAGTAAACGGTAGGCAACTCGGCGGGGAAGCGGTCAAGCCACGCCGAGTACAATGACCTTGCGGGCAGCGACCTCTGTTTACCGCGGTCGCCGCTCGGACACCGAGCGATAAACTAAACTTGTAGAAGTCCCCGCATATCCACGTCGGAAAGGGGTTCAACTCCCCTCATCTCCACCAAAACAAAAAGCGCAGATTTTTCTGCGCTTTTTGTTTGTAATTTAAAATGAGTAGTGTGGAGTTGAACCCCGCAGGGCGTGAGCGGAAAGAAAAATGTCCGGTGCGACATTTTGCCGCGAACGCGCGGGTGAGCGCAGTAACGGCGCGGGTTTATTCAAGCGTAAACGAAATAAAGTCGGGGCGACCCTTGCCGCAGTAGGTGAATGTCAAAGCGCAAGTGCCGTTTTTGCCTTGCCATGCGCCTTTATACGCATTTAGCCCCTTTCCGTCGACGGGGATTGTTGCGAGCGTTTTTCCGTCGGCGGACGTGACGGTTATCGCGCCGTTTACTTTGCCTTTTAGCGTGACGGAAATGCTTTTTACATCCGAGATTTCGAAATACTTAAACACCGCCGTCGCGCCGTCGGTGAAGTTGGCTATGTGCTGGTCGGGATTGCTTTCTCTGTCCTTGCCGTACTGTGTGAAGTAGGGGAACGACCGCCGCGGCTTTTTGATCACGCCGTAGGTGTACGCGCCCTTTCTCCCGAACAGGTTGCAAGCGACATGCGAGGAATACGTGCCGCGCCCGATTAGCGGTCTGCCGTTCAAGCCGCATGAGGTTACTTCCGCTTGAATAAACTTCCCGTCGCGAAACTCGATTTGTTCGGCGCACGCCTGTCGCGAAAACTGGTGGCGGTTGGTCTGGCGGTGATAGAATACATAATATTTTCCGCCGAGCTCTATAATGCTTCCGTGCGTGTTGCCAAGGTAATTTAGCGCGTCTTTTCTCGTTCGACCGTTTAAGCCAACGTCGCCGATAGAGACGAGCGTGCCGCCGAATTCGAAGCCTTCGTCGGGTCTGTCCGACACCGCCCAGCACAGCTCGTGACCTTCGAAAGAGCTGTAAATAAAGTAATACTTTCCGTCGAACTTGCGCATTGACGACGCCTCGAAAAACTCGTGCCCCTCGTATGCCGTGCCTTTGCCATCTTTTTTGCCTTTGACGCCGATATACTTAAACTCGCCCTTGACTGTGAGCATATCGTCATCCAGCTCGAAGCACATGGCGCCGTGCCGCGTCGGCTTATGCCCGCCGAGCAAAAAAGCGGGGTAGTTGACCGGACCGAAGCCTGTGTATAGGTACACCTTGCCGTCGTCGTCGACAAATACGCCGGGGTCGAACTGAAGCGGCTCTTTTTTCTTTCCGATAGGCGTGCCGTCGGCGTATTTCACAAAGCCCAAAAACTCGTACTTGTCGGCGGGCGTATCGCACACCGCGACGGAAATGAGCCCTTTATAGCCGATAAAGTAATACAGATAATACCTTCCGTCCTTCCCGCGGCAGACGTCGGGTGCGTACATTGCGTTTAATATTCCGCGCTTGCCGTGCGGGTCTTGACTTCTCTTATAAATGACGCCCTCGTACCGCCAATCGGTCAAATCGTCCTTGGGCGCCGACCAGCAGACGTAATCGCCGAGGCAGAAAGAAGCGCCGTCGAACAAATCGTGCGAGCCGTAAATATACACCCGTCCGTCAAAGAGGTGGGGCTCGCCGTCGGGTATGTACTCATAGCTCGGAAGATATGGATTGAAGGCTTGGGCGTTCATGGTAACACCTTTCTATAAGATTTTGTAAACATCTTTCAGTGCGGGATATATCGCGCGGAACGCAGCGTATTTTAGTTGATATGCCCGCGTAAGATCGGGTGATGGGTTGATCGTGCCGTTTGTATGAACAAGCGCGGTTACGGCGTTACTGACGTCCTTGTATGCTCCGTCCGCGACCATTGCAAGTATTGCCGCGCCGTATGAGGCGCCGTGTTCGACGGCGAGCCGTTCTATGGAGACGCCTAAGACGTTTGCAAGAATTTTGCACCAAAGTTCGCTCTTCGCTCCGCCGCCGCAAACGCGCGTCTTGCGAATGTCGATGCCGTTCGACTTGGCGACCTCCACACAATCGCGAAGAGCGAAGGCCACGCCCTCCAAAACGGCGAGCGTCATAGCTTTACGCGTCGTCATGGGGGACATGCCGATAAATGCGCCGCGCGCGTTTACATCATTGTGCGGGCTTCGCTCGCCTGTGAGATAGGGTAAAAAATAAACCGAATTTTTGCCGAGAAGCTCTTCCGTTTCCGCTTGCTCGCCGATAAAATCTGTGCTGTTCAGTATGTTCATCCACCACGAGTTGCACGCCGCTGCGGACAGTATGCAGCCCATAAGGTGATATTTGCCGTTGGCGTGGCAAAACGAATGAAGCGCGTTTTTCGAATCCACGCCGAAAGTATCCTGCGCAATAAATACCGTGCCGCTCGTGCCGAGGGAAATAGTCGTGTCGCCGTGCTCCGCCGCGCCCGTGCCGATTGCCGAAGCGGCATTGTCGCCCGCGCCCGCGGCTACCGCCGTGTTTTCACATAGCCCCCAAAGCTTTACATATTCGGGCTTTAGCGGGCCTACCGGCTCGTACGACTCGTACAGGCGCGGAAGCTGTGATATGTCAATACCGCAAAGGTCAAGCATTTCCGAGCTCCAGCGTTTATGCCGCACGTCGAGAAGCAGCGTTCCCGACGCGTCCGAATAATCTGTCGAATGCGTGCCGGTAAGCATATAGACGAGGTAATCTTTCGGCAGGCAAACGCGTTTGATTTTGGCGAAATTATCGGGCTCATGCTCTTTGAGCCACAGCAGTTTGGGCGCGGTGAATCCCGCAAACGCGATATTTGCGGTGCGCCGAGAAAGGACGTCTTTGCCGACGGTTGTGTTTAGATATTCGGTTTGCTCTTCCGTTCTGCCGTCGTTCCAAAGAATACACGGGCGTATGACGTTGTCGTCCTTGTCGAGCACGACAAGTCCGTGCATTTGTCCGCCGAAAGAAAGCCCGCCTACCGAACGCGCGTCTTGACCTTTTAGCAGTTCGGGCATTCCTCTTTTGAGTGCGGCGAGCCAATCGGCGGGGTTCTGTTCGCTCCAGCCGTTTTGGGGGTAAAGCACGGGATATGTTTCCGAGCGGGACGCAAGTATTTTTCCGTCCGCGCGCACCAAAAGCAATTTTAATGCGGACGTGCCGACATCGATTCCTATATAGGTCTTCATACTAATTTTTGAACAGGATTTCATTGAATATGCTTTGCAGATATTCCTGTCTCCCGCTGCACGGCAGGGCGGGCGCGCCGAGCTTTTCGGCATACGCGGAAAGCTCTTCGAGCGTGGCTTTCCCGGACGTGATCTTCTTTCCGATTTCTGTGGTTTTGTAGTCGGCGTATCGCTGCTCTACAAACTTGTCTATTCTGCCGTCCTCGATGAGCGCCGCCGCCTTCAAAAGTCCGAGAGCAAATGTGTCCATGCCGAGGATGAATGCGTAAAACATATCCTCGGCAGTATAGGACGGGCGGCGGGTCTTGGCGTCAAAGTTGAAGCCGCCGGAAACGCCGCCGGCCTTGAGCACTTCATACATACATTTGGTTGAAGTGTACACATCGTAAGGGAATTCGTCGGTATCCCAGCCGAGCAGCATATCGCCTTGGTTTGCGTCGATAGAGCCGAGCATACCGTTAATTGCGGCAATGCGCAGTTCGTGCTCGAACGTGTGTCCCGCGAGCGTCGCGTGGTTGGCTTCTATGTTCAGCTTAAAGTCTTTATCAAGTCCGTGCGCACGCAAAAAGCCTATTGCCGTCGCCGCGTCAAAATCGTACTGGTGCTTCATCGGTTCTTTCGGCTTAGGCTCTATATAAAAGTCGCCTTTAAAGCCTATTTTACGGCCGTAGTCGACCGCCATTTTCATCAGGCGCGCTATATTTTCCGTTTCTAATGCGACATCGGTGTTGAGAAGAGTTTCGTACCCCTCTCTGCCGCCCCAGAAAACATAGCCCTTGCCGCCGAGCTTTACGGTGATGTCGAGGGCTTTTTTTATCTGCGCCGCGGCGAAGCAAAAGACATCCGCGCTGTTGCTCGAGCCCGCGCCGTTCATATACCGCGGGTTGCCGAACATATTGGCGGTGCCCCAAAGGCATTTGACGCCCGTTTGCTTCATCTTTGCGAGAATATAATCGGAAATCTCGTCCAACCGTCTGTTGGTTTCCTTGATGTCCGCCGCCTCGGGAACGAGGTCTACGTCGTGAAAGCAAAAGTAGCGGATTCCCAGCTTTTGCATAAACTCGAACCCTGCGTCCACCTTTGCCTTGGCGTGCTCCATTGTACCGATAGGCGCCCCGAACGATTTGTCCGCCGTGCCGACGCCGAACATATCCGCGCCCGTCGCACAAAGGTTGTGCCACCATGCCATTGCAAATGGCAAATGTTCGCTCATCGGCTTGCCGAGCACAATTCGGTTTGCGTCGTAGTACTTGAATGCAAGCTTGTTTTTGCTTGCCGCGCCCTCGTATGACACTACGGGAATGTTTTTAAAAATTTCTTCCATGATAGAGCTCCGTTTTTATACTACCCTAATTATACGAAGTGATATGATTTATGTCAAGAGGTAATTTTTAATATCGGCAGTGTCCCGATTTTGATAAAATGAGTCTTGACAAAACCCACATTATTATATATAATAAAGATAATAACGCATTTTGTTATAATATGGAGGATGATATGCTGACGATGGCGGTGGTAGACGACGAGCGCGAGCACATTGAGCGTTTCAAAGAACTCGTCGCGCGCTTTTTCGCGGACTTCCCGCGCTACGGCAGCGAATACAATGTCGTCGAGTTTTCGTCGGGCGAAAAGCTACTCGAAAACTATGCGCCGCGTTACGATGTTATTTTCCTCGATATCGATATGGACGGCATCAACGGCATGAAAACCGCCAAGCTCATTCGCAAGACGGATGAGAGCACACCGATTATATTCATAACGCGCATGGCGCGGTACGCCATAGAGGGGTATGCCGTCGCCGCATTGGATTTTATTGTAAAGCCGTTGGATTATGCGAGCTTTTCGGTCAAAATGAAGCGCGCGTTTTCCCGCATGGCAAAGAATAAATCACAGCGCATTCAGCTCAATGTCGAAGGCGAGGTAGTCTTTGTCGACGTCAGAGATATTCTTTACGTCGAAGTCCTCAAGCACGTCGTCGTTTGGCATACAAAAAAGGGCGACTACCGCGCCTGGGGTTCTTTGAAGGACGCGGCAGAGCAGATAGAGGATCCCAATTTCTGCATGTGCAACCGTTGCTATCTCGTCAATCTTCGTCATGTTAAAGGCTTGGACAAAAATACCGTTCGCGTCGGCGATGAAGAGTTGCTTATCAGCCGCTATCGCCGAAAGGAGTTTTTGGAAACCCTTGCGCAGTACTATGGGACAGGAGGGGCGTAAATGCCGAATAACTTCTTCGGGTGGTATTTTTATGTTAAGCTGTTCCCTACGCTTATCTTCGCGACTTTGCTGCTCATAGCAAACCGCCCGAAGCGTAAGTATTTTTGGTTGCGCTTTCTTCCTACCGCCGTCGCCATGACCGTGCTTTCTACCTGGCTGTGGAGTCTTGCAAGAGGGGCATGGTATCCGGCGCTCGACAAATACGGCGTTATTATTTGCGACGCCATTTTTCTTGCGGAGCTTTTTGCGCTCTTTTTCTTTTCGTTTATGTGTAGCCCGCTCGAAATATTTTTGTATGTCATGGGCGGATGGGCGGCGGAGCATCTCGGCAATCAAATCGCAATGCTTCTTACCTCGGCGGCAAACATCACGGTTGATTATAAAAATTACAGTTGGCAGTATTTTCTCGTCAACGTGTTTTCATACGCGGCTGTTTACGGCGCAATCTTTGCGATATTTTACGGAATTCTCAAAAAGAATACTTCCATACAAAACAAGCGCATGCTTATCCCCGCCGGCGTCCTGCTCCTTGTCGTAACGGTATTGGCTGTTTTTATTCCGTATGACGTGTCAACGGAAGGAATGGTTGTTGTGCGTTGCTACGCCGTCGCTTGCTGTGTTATAACGCTTTTTCTTGTGTGGAGCGCATTTGAGGAGGGGCGGCTCAGTCAGGAGCTGACGCTGCTTAGCCTGCTCGACAGAAAGCGCGCCGAGCAGTACGAGATGTCCCGCGAGAGCATCGAGGTCGTCAACACGCGGTGTCACGATTTGAAAAAACTCGTCGGGCAGATTCTTGCAAACAAAAGCTCCGTCGACATGGCGGAAATAACGCAGGAGCTCGAAACGTACGACGCAATCGTCAAAACGGGCAACACCGCCTTCGATACGATTTTGACCGAAAAGAGCTTGTACTGCGAGAAGAACGGCATTCGCTTTACCGTTATGGCGGACACCAAGCGCCTCGACTTTCTTTCGGATATCGACATTTACTCGCTTTTCGGCAACATCCTCGACAACGCGATCGAGGCTTCGCTCAAAATGGAAGAGGGCAGCCGCGCCATCGGGCTCAATGTGCGCGAAATCGGCGAAATTTGCAGCATTCACTCCGACAACCTGTTTGACGGTGCGCTGAAGTTTGCCGGCAAAAAAATAATTACGACCAAGCAAAACGCGAGCGAACACGGCTTTGGTATTACGAGTATAAGGCGCATAGCCGAAAAGTACGGCGGCGAGATGAAGGTCTCGGCGGAGGACGGCGTGTTCAATCTCGATATCGTAATCCCCATACCTCACAAATAATCGCCACCAAAAACAGGTTTTCGAGCCCTCTTCGATAAGGGGGCTTTTCTTTGCGATTCGAGTTGCAAAATTCGCGATTTGCGTGAAACGGTTGACCGTAGGGTCGTTTTATTTTATAGTTTAGTTGTAGAAAATCGACAATCAACAGGGGAATTATTATGATTAAACTCGACTTTAACGAAGGCTGGAAATGGCGGCGCCTCAACGAGGGCGATTGGAAGGAAGTCATGCTTCCGCACGACGCCATGATAGGCGAGCCGCGCAACTATGAGAGCGCGGGCGGCACCAACACCGGAAGGTTCGAGGGGCACGACTACGAGTACATAAAGACATTCACCCCGCCCGAGGAGTATAAGGATAAAGTACTCACCTTCGAATTCGAAGGTGTTTACCGCAACGCCGAGGTCTATATCAACGGGCAAAAGGCGCTCTACCGCGCGTACGGCTACACCAATTTCTATGTGCCCGCCAACGAGTTTTTAAAGTTCGGCGAGGAAAACGAGATCAGAGTGGTCGCCGAAAACTCCAAGCAGCCCAACAGCCGCTGGTATTCGGGCGCGGGCATATACCGCCCCGTATCGCTGTTCGTCGCGGAAAAGAAGCATATTCTGATGAACGGCATCAAAGTCCGCACGACGAGCATTGACCCCGCGGTGGTCGAGGTTCGCGTCAAGACGTCGGAGCCCGGCGAGGTTGCGGTGGCGATCAGCCATGACGGCAAGATAATCGCAAACGACATAAAGAACACCGAGGACGACTGTTTTGCGGTGTTCACCTTTGAGGTGGAAAACGCAAAGCTGTGGTCGCCCGACACGCCCGAGCTTTACGAATGCGCGGCGATATTCGGGCAGGACGAGCAAATAGCGAATTTCGGCATTCGCACGCAGGACTGCACGCCTGCTGACGGCTTTACTCTAAACGGCGAACGCGTCATCATTCGCGGCGCGTGCATTCACCACGACAACGGCATTTTGGGCGCGCGCTGCTACGCCGAGGCGGAGGAGCGCAAGATAAAAATTCTCAAAGAGTACGGCTATAACGCTATACGTTCGGCGCACAACCCCTGCTCGAAAGCGCTTTTGGACGCGTGCGACCGCCTCGGCATGCTCGTCATGGACGAGTACTGCGATATGTGGTATATACACAAGACGATGTACGACTACGCCGACTACGCGCAGGAGTGGTACGAAAAAGACATAACCGACATGATAGACAAGGACTACAACCATCCGTGCGTCATCATGTACTCGCTCGGCAACGAGGTTGCGGAAACGGCGCAGGAAAAGGGCATAGAGTTCTTCAAAAAGATGAAGGCGGTGTGCAAAAAGCACGATCCCGAGCGCCCCGTAACGACGGGCGTCAACATCTTCTTCAACCTTTTGCATTCTTGGGGTTTCGGCGTGTACAGCGACAAGAAGGCGAAGGTTAATCCGCAAAAGAAGGTGGGCAGCGAGTTCTTCAACACCATTGCGGGAATTTTCGGCGCCAAGTTCATGAAGACCATGGCAAAGCTTCACGGCTGCGACGTAAAGACGCGCGGCTGCTATGCGGCAATGGACGTCGCCGGCTACAACTACGGCATACTGCGCTACAAAAAGGACATCAAGAAATACCCCGAAAGGATTATTCTCGGCAGCGAAACCTTCTGTGCGGACGCGTACGCGTTTTGGGAATTCGCAAAAGAAAATCCTGCGCTCATCGGCGATTTCGTGTGGGCGGGCATGGACTATCTCGGCGAGGTCGCGGTGGGCAGCTGGGAGTATAAGGAATACGCGCCCGAGCCCTCCGGCGCTTTGGGCTGGATAAGCGCGGGCAGCGGCAGAATTAACCTGATCGGAGAGCCCTTGGGCGAGGCGCTCTACACAAAAGTAGCCTTCGAGCTCGAGGATAAGCCGCAAATCGCTGTAGTTCCCGTAAACCACACAAAGGACAAACACTCCCCGTCCGCGTGGAAGTTCTCTAACGCGCTTCCCACTTGGTCGTGGAACGGCTTGAACGGCAAGAAGGCAAAGGTGGAGGTTTACTCCCGCGCGCCGATCGTCGAGCTTCTCGTCAACGGCAAAAAGGTGGGAAAGAAAAAGTTCAAGAAGAATTGCAGGTTCAATTTCAATGTCAAATATTACGACGGCGAGGTCACGGCGATAAACCGCGACAAGCAGGGCAACGAGCTAAGCCGCAGCTCGCTCAAAACGGCCGGCGATCAAACGGTCATCACCGTCCTGCCCGAAAAGACCGAGGTAAAGAAAGGCGAGGTGTGCTTTGTGCGGCTGCGCTTCACCGACAAGGACGGCAATATAAAACCGCTTGAACACAGAGAGATTTCCGTAAACGTCGAGGGCGGCGAGCTCTTGGCGCTCGGCAACGCCTGTCCGTTCAACCTGCGCGGCTACATGGACACCGTCACCGACACCTATTACGGCGAGGCGATGGCGGTAGTCAAGGCGGGCGAAAACGGCTTTACGCTCAAGGCGACCGACGGCAAGCTGAAAGGCGAAGCGACTGTCACAGTACAATAATAATTTTCGGCACGGCTATGGAAAATATCGAGTTGATATTTAAAGAGAAATTCGGGGCGAGCCCCGAAGCGATTTACTCGGCAGCGGGCAGGGTAAATCTCATCGGCGAGCACGTAGATTATTGCGGCGGCAAAGTCCTTCCGGCGGCGCTGTCGCTAAAGTGCTGCGTCGCCGCGCGGCGGAACGGAACGAATATCGTGCGCATCGCGGCGACTACGCTTGACGACTTCACCGAAATAGATTTAAAGGATACTTCGCTGTACAAGAGCTACAGGTGGGGAAGCTATCAGGCCGGAGTTGCCGACGAAATGTTGAGGGCGGGATACCGCCTTGTCGGGTGCGATATCTTGTACGACTGCACCGTTCCTTTTGGGTCGGGGCTGTCGTCGTCCGCGGCGATCGAGGTCGCGACGGCGTACGCTCTTGCAAAGCTTGGCGACAACCCCATAGATAAGGTTGAGCTCGCGGTCATCAGTCGGCGCGCCGAGAACAACTATTGCAACGTCAACTGCGGCATAATGGATCAATTTGCGTCGGCAGTCGGCAAGGCGGGATGCGCCGTGCTTCTCGACTGCGCGACGCTTGCGTACGAATACATCCCTCTCGACTTAAAAGATTGCGCGCTCGTTTTGACAAACTGCAAAAAGCCGCACAACCTTGTTTCAAGCAGCTACAACGACAGGCGGGGCGAGGTGCATACGGCTTTAGAGGTAGTGAAGCAAAAGTTCGACGTGGAAAACCTCGCGGAAGTTACGCCGCCTATGCTGGATGAATGCCGCGCGCTTATGCCGCCCGTCATATACCGCCGCGCAAAGCATGTCGTTACCGAGTGCGAGCGCGTAAGAAGGAGCGTGGAGGTTTTAAAGAGCGGCGATTTGGAGAGCTTCGGCAAAATACTTAACGAGTCGCATATTTCCCTCCGCGACGACTACGAGGTGACGGGCGTCGAGCTCGACACCCTCGCCGAAGAGGCGTGGAAACGCCCCGAATGTCTCGGCTCCCGCATGACGGGCGCGGGTTTCGGCGGCTGTACTGTAAGCCTCGTTAAAAGGTCGGGGATCGAACAATTCATTTCGAACGTAGGCGAAAACTATAAGAATAAAACAGGCTACAATGCGGATTTCTATGTCGCGGAGATTGCCGACGGCATAATAGACGAGGGCACGGTATGACAATAAACGCTTATATAGAACAGCTTATTGCTTATGCGCAAAAGTATTTGCTACTATCCCGTCGGGACATTACCTATACGCGCAACCGTCTTTTCGATATTCTCGGAGTGGAATCTAATGAGCAAGGAGATTTCGACGAGATCCCCGAGCTTCCCGACAGCATCTTGCAGGGCATTTTCGCTTGCCTCGAACAAGAAGGGAAAGCTTTTGACAAAGCGACCTTGGGTGAAAAGCTTATGGATGCGGTCATGCTCCGCCCGAGCGAATATGAGACTATTTTTTGGGAGGAGTCGGAAGCGTTTCCCGTCGACGCCACCGACTGGGCGTACGACTACGCCGTGCATTCCGACTATGTCAAAAAGAGCGCAATAGACAAGAATTTGAAATGGCTTGCCGAAACCGGACTGGAAATCACGATAAACCTTTCTAAGCCCGAAAAGAACAACAAAGATTTGCAAAAGCAGCTCGACGTCAAGAGCACGAGCTATCCGCTTTGTGCGATCTGCCGCGACAACGAGGGTTTTGAGCGGCCGGGCTTTTCCCGTCGCAATATGCGCACTATTTCGTTGGAGCTTGCGGGAGAGCCTTGGTTTTGGCAGTACTCGCCGTATGCGTATTTCAACGAGCACGGAATAGCGGTTTCATGCGAGCATACTCCCATGAAGCTGGACGAAAAGACGGCGGTTCGGCTGTTCGATTTTGTCGACAGATTTCCGCACTACTTTATCGGCAACAACGCGCCGCTACCGCGAGTGGGCGGCTCGATACTGATGCACGATCACTTTCAGGGCGGTCGCTACATCCTTCCCATGCAGAAGGTAGGCTACCGCACGCTGCTTAAAAGCAAAAAATATCCCGATGTAAAGGCGGGGATTTTGGATTGGCACAACACCGCGCTGCGGCTCGAGGGAAAAAGAGACGAGGTCGCCGCCCTCGCATACAAAATCGCGGAGGCTTGGAGAAAGTACGAAAATGCGGAGCTCGACATTTTGCCGTTCACGGGCGAGACGCCGCACTCCACGGCGAGCTTTATCGCGCGCAAAACGGATGAGCGCTACATTCTCGATATCATTCTCAGAAACAACCGCCAAAGCGAGGAGCACCCCGACGGCATATTCCACGCGCACAGGGAATACCATCACATAAAGAGCGAGTCCATCGGGCTCATCGAGGCGATGGGGCTTTTTATACTTCCGGCAAGGCTTAAACGCCAGCTTTTTACGGTCAAGCGCATTTTGGCGGGGGAAAAGGTCGAGCTCGCGGAAGATATGCTCATGTTCAAGCCGATGATTGAAAGGCTTCAAAAAGAGCACGGAGTCGTATCCGCTCATGATGCGGAAACGATCGTGAAGTGCGAGGTGGAAAACACCTGCCGCAGTATTCTCGAAAACACGGCGGTGTTCAAGGGCGACAAGGAAGGGCAGTCGGCGCTTGTAAAATTCCTGTCGTCGGTCGGACTTAAAACGGAGAGGTAAAAATATGACGATTTTGGTAACGGGCGGCGCGGGCTATATCGGTTCTCATACCGTAGTCGAGTTATTAAACGCAGGGCATGAAGTCGCAGTAATCGACAATCTTGTAAATTCAAGCCCCAAGGCAGTCGAGCGTGTGGAAAAAATCACGGGGAAGAAAATTGCTTTTTACGAAAACGATGTGCGCGACCGCGCGGCATTGGAAAAGGTCTTTACCGCACATAAAATAGATTGGGTTATTCACTTCGCGGGACTTAAGGCGGTGGGCGAGAGCGTGGCGAAGCCGCTCGAATATTACGACAACAACATAGGCTCCACGCTCGTTCTTCTCGAAACGATGAAGAAGTTCGGCGTGAAGAAGATTGTATTCTCGTCTTCCGCTACCGTGTACGGCGCGTCCGAAAAGCTCCCGCTCGACGAAACCTGCCGGACGGGCGGTACTACAAATCCTTACGGCACGTCCAAATATATGCAGGAGCTTATCCTGCGCGATCTGTACACTGCCGACAACGAGTGGACGGTCGTGCTCCTTCGCTACTTCAACCCCGTGGGCGCGCATGCGAGCGGGCTAATCGGCGAAGACCCGAAGGGCATTCCCAACAATCTCACGCCGTATATAGCAAAGGTCGCTATCGGCGAGCTCAAAGAAATCGGCGTGTTCGGAAATGATTATCCCACTCACGACGGCACGGGCGTAAGAGACTACATTCATGTAGTCGATCTTGCAAAGGGGCATGTGGCGGCGGTCCATGCGCTCGATAAGGCTGGCGTGTATACCTATAATCTCGGCACGGGAATCGGTTACAGCGTAATGGACGTCATTCACGCCTTTGAAAAGGCTTGCGGAAAGAAGCTTCCGTATTCCGTAAAGCCGCGCCGCGCGGGGGACATAGCGGCTTGCTACGCAAACGCCGATAAAGCCAAGGCGGAGCTTCATTGGGAAGCTGAGCTCGGAATCGACGACATGTGCTCGTCGCTTTGGAATTGGCAGACAAAGAATCCGACAGGCTATCGCGATGTTTGATATGTATATGTAAAGGCGGACGCAAGATGCCGCAAACGCTTGCGCCAATGCGGCGCTACCAAGATAATTTGCACTTTTCCGGAATTGCTCTGCGGATTGTACGCAGGGCTTTTTTTATGCTATTCGAGTTGATAAAAACGCTATTCGGGTTAGGCGTATTGACGGGAATAATAATGAAAAGTATAATCGACTCAGCTTAAAAGGGCAAAATTTTTTAATAGGAGAAAAGGATATGAAACTCAAAAAACTCGTTGCGGGCGTAGTTACCGCATGCACGGCACTCACTCTCACCGCAGGCCTTGTCGCGTGCGGCGGCGGGGACGATCCCGAAAAGAAAGATCCCAAACCCACGCCTCCTGCCGAAGCGACAATCAGCTATCAGTTCACCGGCGCCAACGATGAGCTGTACGGCTATGGCTGGGCGTATTACACAATGCTCAATCTCTGGAGCGACGGCACGGTAAGCGGCAGCGGCTACAACTACCTCAAACAGCAGGGCGGGCTCAGGGAGAAGTGGTTCCGCGGCACCTGGTCGGAGAAGAATGACGAAGATGCAGGCAAGATTGTTTCGCTTAAAGCGATCTGGGACGAGGATGCAACCAATGAACAGAACGGCGAGTCAACCGCCGGCAGAATAGAAAACTACACTCTCTATTTTGACGATGACGGCACGACGCTCACTCCTTTCACGCTCAAGATTCCGCTCATGAGCTTCCGCGATGCGGAAATGACCTGCCACGTCCCTGCGCTCTACAAGACCATGGACGAGTTTGTTGCGGGCGCTAAAAAATACGGCGAAGAGCACAAGCCGGGCGCCGGCGAGGAAGATAATTACGGCAATGCGCTTGCAACTCTTACTGCCGAGGACGGCAAGACCGCCGTTTTCTACGACAGCAACGTCGTTGTGATTGACGCCGGATACACCAAGCCCGTTTTGGGATGGGAATACAAGGACGGCGCGTATGTTTTCACCGAGACGGACGGAAACAACAAAGGCCAGGTTACACAAGCCGCCGCGCTCACGGTAGAAGGCACGACGGGCACGCTTACCTATGATTTCATGGGATATGCGACATACACCTACACAGGCGACGTTTCCAAGCTCCTCGGCGAAGAGGAAGAGGAGCCTACCGCGCTCGCAACGCTTTCTACGGAAGACGGCAAGACGGTAGTTTTCTATGACGACGGCAAAGTCAAGGTCGATACGGGCATTCCGCAGCTCAGCCCCGTATGGAACTGGAAGTATGAAAACGGCGAGATAACCCTCACCGAAGAGGGCAAGGATACCGCCCCCGGCGGCGTGACGGTCTCTCTTGAAGGAAAGACGCTCACGCTCGTTTACGCCCCCTCGTTCCTTCAGGGACAGAGCTTCACTTACACGGGCGACGTTTCCGCAATTGTCCCTGCGCAAGCGATTGCAACGCTTTCTACGGAAGACGGCAAGGACGCAGTTTTCTATGACGACGGCACCGTTAAAGTAAACGCAGGATTTTTAAACCCCGTATGGAATTGGAAGTATGAGGACGGCACGATTACCTTCACCGAGGAGGGCAAGGACACCGTACCCGGCGGCGTGACATTCACGCTCGAAGGTACGACGGGCACGCTCGTTTACGCTCCTTCGTTCCTTCAGGGACAGAGCTTCACCTACACGGGCGACGTTTCCAAGCTTATCGCGTAATTTATCGGAGTAAACGATGAAAAAGTTTGTTAAAAAGGGCGCGGTTGCGCTCGCTCTTGCCGCGGCGCTTTCGGTCGGCGGCGTGCTCGCAGGCTGCGGCGATCCCGACAAGAAGTCCGATCCCAAGCCCAAGCCCGATCCCGGCCCCGCTCTCGAGTACGTCGACAAGAGCGAAACTCCGTATGTGAGCTCGCTCGACGGCTACAAGAAGACGGATTGGACGGCAAAGTGGATTTGGCAGGCGAGTAGCGGCGCAAACACCTACGCCGCATTCCGCAAGACGTTCACGCTGTCCTCAAAGCCCGAGAAAGCAATAGCGTCTATTGCGGCGGAGAGCAAGTATTGGCTGTGGGTTAACGAGGAGCTCGTCGTCTATGACGGCGGTCCCAAGCGCGGCCCTACGCCGTACGACACGTATTACGAAAACGTCGACCTTTCCGAGTATTTGAAGCAGGGCGAAAACCTTATAGTCGCGCTCGTCGCATACAACGGAAGGAGCGGAAACTCGAGCGTAGACCCCGGTCAGGCAGGGTTCCTGTTCGAAATGAACGCAGGCGGCACAAAGGTTGTTTCGGACTCTTCCTTCAAGGTCATGCGCCTCAGAGAGTACCGCAACCAAGGTCTTTTGACCTCGAAGTGGCCCAACTATCCGCAGGCGTCCATGCTCGCGGAGTGGAACGTCTATTACGACGCCAACTACTCCGTCGGCGAATACACAAAGATAAGCTACGACGATTCCGAGTGGGCCAACGCCACCGAGGTCGGCGTAGTGGGTGCGATGCCCTTTAACGACACCTATCTGTCGCCCACGCCGCTCATTAAGTTTGACAAGGACTACGTCGATTTAAGCAGCGAGTACATCGGGCAGAAGCTTACCAAGGATACGAAGATCACAGTCGATCTTCCCGACAGGCAGAACATTCAGTTCAGCCCGTACTTCGAGCTCACCGCGGACAGCAAGGATCTTCGCATCACGTACTATACCAACACCTATACGACGCAAAACCTCAACTCGTTCAAGGACGATTACGTATGCGCCGAGGGCAAGCAGACGTACGAGCAGTATCCTTGGCGTTCGGGCTCGCAGCTCATAATCGAAGCGCCCGCGGGCGTAACCTTCGACCGCATTGCAATCCGCGTGAGCGGCTACAATTCGGAGCGCGTGGGTAGCTTTGTCAGCGATAACGAAGACCTCAACACGCTGTGGCAGAAGGCTGTGAACACGCTCTTAATCTGCATGCGCGATACGTATATGGACTGCCCCGAGCGCGAGCGTTCCTCTTATCTCGGCGACAGCTCCAACCAGATAGGCGAGACATTCTACAGCCTCGACGAAAATTCGTACGCGATGACAAAGAAGCTCATGCTCACTTCGCTCGGCTGGACCAAGACAAACAACGAGATTCCGCTGCGCTCACCGAGCATGACGACCAACGAGAACCCCGGTCAGACGCTGTCCTTCCTCGCCTCCGTTTGGGAGTACTACCTTTACACTGGCGACGCGGAAACGGTCAGAATGTTCTATCCGCTCGCGGTCAACTATCTCAAACTGTGGAGTTTGAATGCTGACGGTAGCATTCAGGTGCGTAACGGCTCCTTCAACTGGGTAGACTGGGGCTCCGGCTACGACACGACGGTTTTGCAAAACGCTTTCTACTACTACGCACTTTCGAGCATCGACAAGCTCGCAAACGCGCTTGACATTTCTACCGATTCGGCGTTCTTTACCGAGCGCTTGCAGAAGGTCAAAGCGGGCTTTGCCAAGTTCAAAAAGGACGGCGGCTACACTTCCGGAACCAAGTACGACGACAGGGCAAACGCCATGGCGGTTGTCGCAGGTCTTGCCGACCTTACGGATAAGGCGGAATATGACGGCATTCTCAACGTGCTCAAAACGGTCAAGGGCGCAAGCCCCTACATGGAAAAGTACGTCTTGGAAGCGCTTGCGCAGATGGGCGAGTACGACGCCTGCTTGGAGCGCATGCTCGACCGCTACGACGCCATGATAAAAGACGTCGACAGCACGCTTTGGGAGGTGTGGAGCAAGACGCCCGTGGACGGCACAATGAACCACGGCTGGTCGGGCGGTCCGCTTACGGTATTGAGCAAGTACTTCGGCGGTATCGTTCCCACCGCAAAGGGCTACGACAGCTACGAAATCACCATCGGCAGCGCGTTCTACGAGCTTGAGATGAACGTGCGCACGCCCAAGGGCGATATTTCGTACGAGCTTTCGATTGAGGGCGGCGCCGCTTCATTGAAGCTTACCGCCGTCGCAAACGGAGTACTTCGCATTCCGCTCTCCATGGGCGCCGCAACGATTTCGGGTGCGTCCTCCGAAAAGCTGGCGGACGAAAACGGCTACGCTTGCTACAAGCTTGCGGGCGGAAATTACACTGTTACAATCGCATAGTTTTCATTTCTTTATCTCCTCCTATTGTATTGCCCCGAAGTGCGCCTTCGGGGCAATGTTTTTTTATGTAATGCTATTCGAGTTGATAAAAACGCCATTCGAGTTGACGTTATTGACTTACATTATTAAAGGTTTATAATCAAAGCAATGCTAAACGCATAAAAATTTTTATAAGAGGTGCAAAATGAAGAAACTCCACAAGATCCTTGTCGCTGTATTTATGGCGGCACTCGTAGCGGTAATTGCCTTGTTCGCAGTAGGCTGCGGCGAAACCACCACGGCAAAATCCGCAAAGCTCACCGGCGTTTATAACTCCGACAAGAAAATCGTTTACCAGAACTTCCAACCCACCTACAACTACTACTACTTCATTATCTCCCAGCAAATGATCGAAACATACGACGACGGTACATACTGCCTTACCGTGACGGCTGTCATGTACAGCAACGTTAAGTTCGGTCCCGACGTTCCCGCAAACGAGTATACTGCCAACGAGCAGGGCACGTTGAATGTAAAGTACTACGGCAAGTGCAAAGAGACCGATAAGACGGCAGACGACACCACGCTCGTTCTTTCTAAGCCCACCCGCATAGTGTCTTCCAAGAAGGGCAGCACCTACATCGATACCGACAGATGGACCGCAGCTATGGCAGATACGACAAGACCCACCGATCCTTCGACCGGCGAAAAGGGCGACGCGCTTACCAAGGCGGAATATCTCGAAGCTCAACTCAAAGCGTGGGAAGAGGGCGACCTCGAAATCTATACCATTCTCACCACTGCTACCTTCGAGGCAGTCAGCGCGTTGATTGTAAGCTACATGTAATAGGAGTGTAGTCCATGGAAAAGCTGAAAAAATTCAGCCAAAAAACGGTGAAGATCTGGCGCGGACTCACGCTGATTATCGCACTGTTTTTGGCGCTGTTCCTCGTGCTTACCGACATGGGCGAGCGCTACGAGGGATTCATCAACGACGCGCTCGGCACCATCGCTCCGCCCGTTAAAGGCGACGGCGAGATAAAGTATAAGAGCCGCTTCGGCGAGCTCAATGCCGAGAATTCCAAAAAGCTGATAAAGACCGAAAACGAGTTCAACATTCAGGCTATGGAAGAGGGCGCGGTTATGCTCCGCAACGAGAACGGCGCGCTTCCTCTGAAGGCGGACGAAATGAGCGTCACGCTCTTCGGTACCAGCGTTGCCCAACCCGTATATGCCACCAACGGCGGCGGAGCGAACTTTAAGTCGTCGCGCGGCGGCAGCCTGTACGACGCTTTCAAGGCGGCGGGCTTCAAAATCAACGATACGATGTTTAACGCTTATAAAAACAGCGACGTCAGGCGCAAGTCGGTCGCTACAAGCGAGGCGAGTATCGGCGAAGTTCCGAGCAGTTTCTACACCAACACGCTCAAGAACAGCTACGCAAGCAACTACAACGACGCTGCAATCGTCATGTTCACCCGCTACGGCGGCGAGGGCGTCGATTTGCAGACCAAGGACGCAGACGGCGTGCCCATGCTTTCCTTCCATAAGAACGAGCGCGATTTGATGAAGATGATTGCCGATTCCGATAAGTTCGGCAAGATCATCGTCCTTGTGAACAGCCCGTTCCCTATGGACATCGAGTGGATAGAGGACCCGCAGTACAAGGTTGACGCGTGCCTCGCTTTCGGCGCGGCGGGCGACACCGGATTTATCGGAATCGCGAACCTGCTTACGGGCAAGGCCGATCCCTCCGGTCACCTCGTCGACTCTTATGCGACGGACAGCATGTCTGCTCCCGCAATGCGCAACTTCGGCAACTTTACGTACACCAACCACAACACGCAGTTCCAGCGCAACTATGTAATCTATGCAGAAGGCATCTATGTCGGCTACAAGTACTACGAGACGCGCTATCAAGATCAGGTGCTCGGCGTCAACAACGCGGCAGGCTCCGCCGGCGTATACGCGAGCAAGAACCAGGAGTCCTGGAACTACGCAGACGAAATGGCGTACACGTTCGGCTACGGTCTCTCGTATGCAAACTTCACGCAAGAAGTGCAAAGCATCGTTTGGGACCGCACCGCACACACCGTAACGGCGACCGTCAAGGTCACCAACAACGGCGATCCCACGCACGCCTACACGGGTAAGTCCAAGTCGGTCGTGCAGCTCTATGCACAGGCGCCGTGGCAAAAGGGACAGGCGGAAAAGTCGGCTATACAGCTGATCGGCTTCGGCAAGACCAAGCTTTTGGGCAAGGGTGAAGACGAAACCCTCACCGTCGTTGCCGACGATTACCTGTTCGCCACCTACGACGAGAAGGCGACCAACGGCGCTGACACGACGAAAAAGGGCTGCTACGTGTTTGACGCAGGCGACTACTACTTCGCAATCGGCGCGGACGCTCACGACGCGCTCAACAACGTGCTCGCAAAGACGCATCCCGACGCTTCGCTCATCGACGAAAAGGGTAACTCCGTCAAGGGCGACGCCGCCAAGGTGTCCGACGCAGTCAACCTCGCCGAGCTCGACAACAAGACGTACGCCAAGTCACCCGCGACGGGCGAGGTCGTTTGCAATGTGTTGCAGGAAATCAACTACAACCACTATGTGGACGGCGCTATCACTTACCTCACGCGCGGCGATTGGAATACCTACCCCGAGTCGTACACCGGCCTCACGGCTACGGAACAGCTCAAAACCGACCTTGCGGGCAAGACCTACAAGAAAGGCGACGAGAAGACGAGCGACTTCAAGGTAAGCAAGAACAGCGACATCAAGTTCGCCGACCTTGCGGATGTCGACTATGACGACGACGCGACCTGGGAGAAGTTCCTCGACCAGCTTTCCGTTTCCGAGCTCGCAACCATCTGCGGCGAGAAAATGGGTAACGACGCCATCACGTCGGTCGGCAAGCCTTACAACAACAACACCGACGGACCTAAGGGTCTCGGCAGCAACTACATGAGAGGCGACGGCAGCGGCATTACGCTGTATGTCGACGAGGTCGTCATGGCAAGCACCTTCAATCTCGAGCTTCTCGAGGAGCGCGGCGCACTGTTCGCCGAGGACGCGCTCTACGCCCATTATCAGATGATATTCGGACCGGGCGCGGACTGGCACAGAACGGCGTACTCGGGCAGAAACTCGGAGTACTATTCCGAAGATCCCAATATGTCCTTCCTTTGCGGCGCGGCCCAGTGCAGTGCGATGCAAAAGGGCGGCTTGATTGCGGGCATCAAACACTTTGCCGGCAACGATCAGGAAACCAACCGTCACGGCGTTGCGACGTTTGCAACCGAGCAGGCTTTCCGTGAAAGCTCGCTCCGCTGCTTCGAAGGCGCGCTTCGTGACGACAAGGGCGGCGCTCTCGGCGTCATGACCTGCTTCAACCGCATAGGCGCGACGGCAGGCGCAGGCTCGTATCCCGTGCAGGTTCAGATCCTGCGCAACGAGTGGGGCTTCAAGGGCGTCAACATCACCGACTCGTCTAGGGACGCTTCCGACTATGTCCACACCGAAGAGTGCATCACCGGCGGCACGGATATGTTCAACAACGACACTTCGCGCACGCAGGCGCTCATAACACTCGTTCGTCAGAAGAAGGACGGCACCATTC
Organism: Clostridiales bacterium; assembly: GCA_022508505.1. Lineage (GTDB taxonomy): Bacteria > Bacillota > Clostridia > Christensenellales > Pumilibacteraceae > Anaerocaecibacter. Next base: position 249,283 of record JAFLVC010000001.1, read on the forward strand.
AGAAGGCGATGAGGACGGCCAACAAGCACTACTACTATGCGTTCAGCCGCTCCAACCTCATCAACGGCCTTGCGCACGACACGGTTGTCGAGGACTTCGTGCCTTGGTGGAAGACCGCATTGAATGTGTTCGTAGGCGTGTTTGCGGGACTCACGGCGGTTTTGGGTGTACTGTATGTCGGCACGCTTGTAATCGACGAAATCAGAAAACGGGGTGAAGCGAAATGAAAGAATACTTTAACAAAAAGCCTTTCGAGCGCAGAACAGTCGGATTTTGGATCGGTTTAGGCGCGGCGGTGCTCGCCGTCATCTCCGCAATAATATATGTTGCGGTGTGCAGCGGCGACAAGTTCTTCTCGGGAACGGCGTTCGCTATGATGCTTGTAGGCGGCTTGCTGTTTGCGGCAGTGCTGTTCACCAACTTCAGAACCGCTGTTTTCCTCCCCGTGCTCTTCTATGTAATCGGCTTCGGCATGGCGCTTGACTATACATTGCCTCCTTTCTCGGATGTAATGAACGGGGTCGTATTCATCAGTATAGGCAGCGAACCCAAGACGCTTCTCGCTTTTACGATAATCTTCCTCGTGTGCGTTGTGTTCGGCATTGTTTCGAACTTCATGAACATGAAGAAAGTCGATAAAACCGCGAAAGCGGAGAAGGCGGAGGCAGCAGAACAAACCGTGAATGCAGATGAAGTTGCCAACGCCGATGAAGCTGTAAAAGCCGACGAATCGGAAGAGGTTACGGAATAGCCAATCATTTTTCTCCCATATATGAGAACGCCTGCGGTCACCGTGGGCGTTCTTATGTTAGTGGGAGCCGAACTCCACAAGCACACTAACCTATGTTTGTAAATTTAACCGAATATGCGCTGAAAACAGCTATTTATGTAAAAACACTATTATATATTTATGTCTGTGATATAATTACAATATAAAGTTTCGGCGCATAAAACGCCGAATAAAACCGTTTTCTCATCATTCTCCATATATTGCCGAAGCGAGCACCCGTTTCCCGAGCGCTCGCTTTGGCTTTTATACACTCATTATCCGCTTCTGTTTAAACAAGAAGAAAAACTTTCTCCAAAGTGCTTGATATTGAGTGATGCGTGTAGTATAATGCGTATATGTTGCAGTATGTAACATATAGAAAATGCGGGAGCAGCTATGCGAACGAAAGACAAGAGCTTAATGGAAAGCATAAAAGTCGAGATAGATTCCTTCTATTCGCGGAACGGTCGAGCGCCGTCCACGAGGGAGCTGGGCGAAATTTGCGGGACAAGCCATATAACTATTTCTCGGTACTTACGAGAGATGAACGAGAAGGGGATGCTCGAATACGACAATGGCAAGATTACAACGGCAAGGATGAATAAGATAAAACCGGAGAGCGTAACTGTTCCCATTCTCGGCAGCATATCTTGCGGAACGCTTCTCACTGAAGAAGAGAATGTCGAGTCGTATGTCAGATTGCCCATAGAGCTTGTCGGGCGCGGCGATTTCTTCTTCCTCAAAGCCAACGGCGACAGCATGATTGAAGCAGGTATTGACGATGGGGATTTCGTGCTTATACGAAAGACATCGGAAGCACACAGCGGAGACATAGTCGTCGCGCTTGTAGATAACGAAAATACGCTTAAAAGGTTGTATTACGACAGTGAAAATCGGAAGATTGTTTTGCATCCCGAGAACAAAGACTTCGAGGACATTGTGGTAGACTCTTGCGAAATACAAGGTGTGGCGGTCAAGGTGTTAAAGGATTTACAAAGTGAGCTATGAAAAAGAGAATACCAATATCCGTCGAGGTTGTGTTTGACGACGACGGTGCGCTCATTCCGAAAAAGCTGTTTTACAAAGGCAGGGCATTCGAGATAGAGAGGCTTATAGGGATAAGGAGTTATTGCCCGCCCGGAATACCGTGCGAGTCGCCGACGGAGTATGTCGCCGTTATTGGCGGACTTCGACGCAAGATATATTTTGAGCAAAGCACAAACAAGTGGTTTTCGGTTAAAGAATATAATGTCGGTTAGTTAGTTATTTGTTTGCTTGGAGGGTGAAGTGTTTAACGACTATTACATTTTGCGTTCGGGCAAAAAACAATAATTTAGCGTATTATTTTATAAGTGAGCGGTTATATGAAACAGCTTTCCGATAAAGAAAATATGTACAAAAAAATAAGACGTATCACTGCAATTTTGGGTTATGTCGTAATTATAGGCGTTCTTATTTTTGTTACTTACTTGATAGTTGCCATTAAGGTTTTTAACACAAGCTATCTTTATTTGGCAATCGGTGTGCCAATTATTTTTTTCGTAGATGCTATTTTAATATTGGTTATGCGGTTTTTAACAAAGAAGGAACAGAATATCAAATCAGATATTTACAAAGTCGAGAAACTTACAACAACTAATCCATTGTTTCAACAGGTAATTGAAGAATATTACTACAATCAATTAGAAGATTTAGATCAATTTTTAGGGAAAAAATGGAAAGTCGTTGATATTGATGACTACAATAATTCGATAGCTATATGTATAAAAAGACGGCACGGAATGTCAATTGAAGTGGAAATTTCCGAAACATCTATAACCATTATGGGAGAGTCGGCAAATTCAGAAGATGAAACGACCGTTAGCAAAAACTTTACATCAGATAACTTCTCAGACATCTCTTCCGTGTTTATTTATATTGCTGACACTTGTAAAAGCATAAGTAATGTAAGATAAATTCCAATTTACAGGAGAAACATGCGACTGTTATTTGAATTAGACACAAAAGATTACAATATAAACGGTGTGGGGTTTGTACGCCATTCTGCGCGTTGTATTCACATCAAAAATGGGCTTGTGGCTATGGTTCACAGTACCAAATACGACTATTACAAATTTCCCGGAGGCGGAATAGAGCAAAATGAAAGTAAAGAAAAAGCAATGATTAGAGAAACGCAAGAGGAAACCGGATTAATTGTTGTTGCGGAATCGATAAGAGAATACGGCTATGTGCATCGAATTCAAAAAAGCGATCATGACGATGCGGATTATTTTGTACAAGATAACTATTACTTTCTTTGCGACGTCAAAGAGACTATAAAGCCTCAAATGTTAGACGATTACGAAGCTGACGAAGAATTTACGTTGGAGTATGTGACACCCGATAAGGCTATATGCGTAAACAGGAACGTAAATCATGGCACGACCGACCAAATAATGCTCGAACGCGACGCAAGAGTGCTGGAATTGTTAAAAGCAGAAGGTTATTTCAATTGATAATTTTCAATTCGGAGATATCTCATGAACAAAGAATGGGCTGAACTAAATAAAACTTTGCAAAGTCAACTCAAAAAAGAAAGCACGTTTGTTGACGGAGTTAAAACGGTTTTACTCTTACGGCAAAAACTGTTTGATGTGCTATGCGCGTTTAAGACGGAATTGACGCGAGAGCAATTCAATTCTTGTCCTTATTCAAAAGAGGAAGGCTACCACAGCAAAACGATAGCTTATTCGATATGGCATATTTTTCGTATCGAGGACATTGTCGCACATACGCTTATCGATCACAGTGAACAAATACTGATGACCGGAAATTATGTTGAACGCATAAACGCGCCTATCATAACAACCGGTAACGAACTTGACGGTAAACAGATTATCGAGTTTTCCGAAGCGCTGAATATAGACGAGCTGTATCAATACATAACTGCCGTTATGAATAGCACGAATAAGATAATAAGCAAGCTTTCATTCGCGGATTTGAAACGCAAAATATCCGCCGCTGATAAGGAACATTTGAAACATAAGAATGTTGTAAGTACGGACGAAAAAGCCTATTGGCTTATTGACTATTGGTGTGGGAAAGATATAAGAGGGCTTATTCAAATGCCTTTTACTCGTCACTGGATAATGCATATTCAAGCATGTTTGCGCATTTGGAGCAGAATGAAGCAGTTAATATTATTTTAACGAAGGAAAATTAAACAAAACATTGTTTAGCAAACGCACGGGCGGCTGTGCGTGTCGAATTTATTGTAAATTTTGTTGAATTGTCTCCTAATTAGTTTGACTTATTTCTTTCAATTTTGTAAAATATTATCCGCATATATTATATAAAGCGAAATCGGCTGACGGCAGCTCGCAATTGGTACGATTTTAGACGCTCGGTTCCGCGATTATTTTTCCGGTAAGACGGGAGGGTAAGAAAGTGAAAAGCAGAACATCGCTATTTAGCAAAATCGTTTGTACGGTCGTCATGGCGGCTCTACTTGCTACCATGCTTTTCGTCGTCGGTTTCCCCGCAATAGCAGAGGAAGAAGACGGAGCGGCCAAGACCTATACGCTCGAATCCGTGGAGGTCGTTCAAAACGACGGATATGTGTTCTCCGACAATCAGAAGGTGGAAAACCTTCGCTATGTCGTGACCGTTACCGCCGTTTACACCGAGGTTGTTCCCGAGCCCGAGCCCGAAGGCGACGGTGAGAGCGAACCCACGACTGCGGTACCCGAAACAATAAGGCGCGTTCTCACATATTCCGAAAAGACGGGCGACATGTCGTACAAGGCGACGACGGGCGAGACCGTCGCTTTTGCGTTCGGTATAAACGAAATCACCGCGACGGTCACACCGCCCGCGGGCGACGCAACCTTCGGCGGCGAAGCTGTGGAAGGCAAACTGAGCGGCATTACCATTCAGTCGGGCAGCTCGCGCGACAAGGTCGGCATTTGGGCGGAGTACATCGGTACCGGAGAGCTTGAAACTTGGTCTCCGACGCCCGGAACCGGTGATTTCGCAGTGTATTACCTTTATAGCGACGGCAGGAGCGGTAAAGAAGTGGGCGACGGTGCAATGACCGGTAACCTTTATAAAATAACCGGCAACCTTTTCCCCAACAATGTCAGCGACTTTAGCGATTTTAAAGACGGCGACACTTATTCCGTGGACGTAGCAATAGAGTCCGTTCCCGAATCGGATAGAGATCCGGTATACACCACCACAGCCCGCATTCCCAACATTACATATAGGGACCCCGAGTATATCAACCCTGTTCTTTCCGCGCCTGACAGTAAATTAGCGCAGCAGACCGCTATGAAAGATGTGGATTTGACCGGAGTTACCGTTGCGCTCGGTACCGATATGTTCGATACCCGCGATATTGCGTTAAGCGTCTTTTCAAAAGGCAGCTACACCATAAAGTTTTATAAAACCAATGCAGATGCCCGCAGTCAAACAAACGGCGTAGACGATATGATCGTCGGTTATACGGCATGCAGAATAACATTTACATATGTAAGAGAAGGACAGGCGAACTTATCCGCAACCGGTATTTTTTCCGTAGAGATAATTCCCGCCGTCATTCACATGCCGACGTTCCCCACAGTCAATGTAATTGACTATTACGACGGCGTTTCGCTGTCGATCACCGATCTCGACTACAGCAACGAAGTTACCACATTGCCCGTTATTGACGTAGAAGTCAGCGGCGCGGGCGTGTCTCCCTCCGATTACGTGGTCGACCCGGTAGAACTTCCCAACCCGATCAAGATCACCTTTAAAAAGCCGGGCTTGAAGTACACAATCAAGCTCTTGCTGACGAACCCGACAAACAGCGGCAACTATCAGTGGGGCACTAACATGCAGGGCTCTGTTGTCATGCGTGAGGACAGCGTGCTCACTTACGAAGCGCAGGTCAACAAGAGCACGCTCCTCATCACTTCGCCCACAAACAGCAAAATCACTTGGGAATACGGCAAGTACAGCGAATTCATCGGCCCGACTGTAACGGCAAAGGTCGTCAGCAATCCCGCAGACAAGAGCTCGGTTGTCGGCAGTAATATAGTGTTCCATTACATCACGACCGAAACCGACCCCAACGGCGGCGCGTACGAGTCGGATGAAGACAATGGCTTGCCCACGGCGGGCTACTACCACCTGTTGTTCAGAGAGAAAACAACAGAGGAATTTACCGATAAAGTGCCCACCAAGGTCGGCAAGTACCAGGCGATTATCGTCACGCACGAGTCGCAGATTTGGCGTTCCTCGCGCGACTATAAATTGAAGAACGGTCAGCTCGTACCAAACGACGGCACCGTCACGTCGGAGAACGAGAAGGCAGAGTTTATACTCGAGGTCACGATCACTCCCGTAGTCGTCGATTCCACGCAGCTGCTTCGAACCACCGGTTTCCAATACAACCGATACACGATGTACACAAAGTCTGTTACTTTGGCGAGCTCCGACTCGATTTTGAAGGAGGACTACAAGTATGTGTTCGTCGACGACAGCGGCAGCCGTCGCACCGCCGCTCCTCTTACCATAGACTTTGATTATACCGACACTAAAGGCATAAAGAGCAGCCCGATGTCTATCAAATACGCCGGCAAGTACGTCGTCAATGTGACGCTTACCGACGACAACTTCGTGTTCGATTCAATCCCCGCCGGCGACACCTACTACACCACCACTCCCAAGCCTCAACGCACGCCCAAGTCGGAGCTCACCGTTAATGTAACGCAGGTCACAATCGTGCCTACCGTCAGCTCGCAGGATTCTTGGGTGTACGGCTCGACATCGATTACTAACAGCGCGTTCACTCCAAGCCTTGGCGTCGGCAGTATGTACGCAAAGGTTGCTGGCCCTACTTTCTACAAGACGAGCAGCTACACGACGTCCGACACGGAAGTAAACATCGCCGATTCCTATAAATGGGGCGTCGGCAGGTATTATGCCAAGTTCACGACCGAATACATATATAGTAGCGGCGACGGCCAATACGACGAGCAGGAGAAAAACAGCTGCGTATTCAATTACGGCGGAACGTATTTCGACATCACGCAGCGTGAGCTCGACCCGACGCTCGCCGACGGCGCGCCGACCTATGACCACTCCGAGCATTCCGTAACGGTAAGCGGATACGATGCAATCGTAAACGACGATAAGCCCATCAAAATGACGGTTACGTATGCGGGCTTGACGTCGCTTCCCGTCATATCGTACGACGACCGCAGCAACACCTTCAAGGTAAAGAATGCCGGAACGTACACGGTTACTCTCACGGTCGACGATCCCAACTATATATTCAAGGTAACGCCGCCCGAAGAGGAGGAGGAAGCGGCTCCCAACGCCGACACCGTTCGCACCTTCACCTACACGGTGAACAGGGCGACGGCGACGCTCAAAGAAACGAGCAAAACCGATATATACGACCCCGCCAAGCATACGCTTGACTATGTGGGCGACGGCACGACCGCCATATTCCAATCGCTTCTCAAAAACGCGAGCCTTCCCGGAATCGACCTTCCCACGTATCTCAACGTCAAAATAGACACCATAACGAAGCAGGGCTCGGGCGACGTTTCCGACGTAAACGCAGTCGGAACGTACGAGTTCAGATTCACAATAGACAAAACGTTCGGCGAGTGGTACAACTACGATCTCGACGGCTCGCTTGTGTATACGCTCGTCGTAAAACCCGCGTCGCTCACTGCGCCCGTGTTTATCGACAGCTATACCTATGACGGCGCAACCCATTCGCCGTACGAGTTTATTACCGAGGACTGGCTGAAAGTCTACGACACAAGCAAAAAGAACTTGTCGTTTACCATAACGTTTAAGGACGGGTCGGTAAGCAACATGCGCGACGCAGGCACATACACGATCGCGATTGAGCCCGCAAACAACTATTCGTGGGAAACGGGCGTCGGCACCGACGGCGTCGTCACCGTCACGTTCGAGATCAAGCAGCTCAAGGTCATACTTTCCTGGATCCTCGAGAGCGAGTACGACGGTTCGGCGAAAACCCCGAGCGTCACGATTACCAACAAGGTGTCGGGCGACGATCTCCGCGTCGTTTTCGACGTCGAATCGGCAACCGTTGCGGGCAGCCACAAGTTTACCGTGACGAGCCTCGACGGCACTTCCAAAGACAACTACACCATAACGGGCGCGAGCGATCTTTCAAAAGACTTTGTCATCCGCAAAAGGGCGATAACGGTCCCCGCCTTCACGCAGTACGTAAAGGATTTCAGCGGCGCGAACCAAGAAGTGACGGTTTACAAAGAGGGCTCGTTGCTCCCTCAACACATGCAAATCAATGTGTCGATGAGCGCGCTGTTCGATTACGTGCTCACCGGCGCGTATCCTTCCGAATGGTTCACCGAAGCGGGCGACAGCGTACCGAGCTTAACCGTAGATCGGAGCCTGTTCAACCTCGACACCGGCAAATTGACGGTGAGAGAGGCCGGAGTTTATACATTGGTGCTCACGCTCAAAGCGGACGCCAAAGCCAATTACTGCTTGGCAGAAGAAGCGCAGTACGACTTTGAGCTTAGCTCGGATAAAGCGGGTTACTACACCACGGGAACGATCAACGCGGCGCAAATCAATCGCTATGCCGCTACGCCGCCGTCCTTTGCGGACGTCCGCGCGATGGAGTTTACCAATTACAAAGCGACGGCGATTGAGGACATAATCACCGCATACATCGCGGGCCTGCCGACGACGCCCACCGTCGGCTACGGCAAGATCGTGAAAAAGTCCGAGGATAGCGACGAATATGAATATAAAACGCCGCAGGATCATCAGATGGGCGGCGATTCCGACGACGCAATCGGATTCTACTATGTGATACTTTCGTTCGAAGCAGATAAGTACAACTATGTGTGGAAAGAGGTCGTGCCCGATCCCGTAAAAGAAGCGGGCGGCTTCTTGGGCACCCCTTACGTCTACCGCGGCAGTGCATCCATCGAACATTACAACTCCGTTAAGGGAGCGTACACTTATCTGCATTACGCGATTACCGCCACGCAGATAAACATCGGAGTCGAAGTAATAAACGACTTTATGTTCGGCGACAACGGCGAGGGTTACGTCGACGAGAAAGGCGTAAAGACAGGCGACAATGATCACCGTGTCTACACCGACAACCATAACGAACCGGGACAGTCGAGGTACGCATTCGGCTTTAAGATTTTAACACAAATTGACAACCTCGAGATTGAGACTATCGAGTACAAATTCTACAAGAAGAGCAACCGTGACGAGCAAATATCGGCTCTCGTAAACGGCTTGCCTTGGCATGCAGACACGTACGTCGCGGAGATTTCCATTGAATTCAAACAGCCCGAGGGCTACACGGCGTATCAGACCTGGACGAATTCGGAGACGTTTACGATAAGACCGCTCAAAGCGACAGTTAGGTGGGAGTACAATTATGAAGGCGCCAAGACCGCCAATCCCAACGACACGATAAGCGATCTTCCTTTCGTGGCGGAAGCGTACAAGTTCACGCCCGTTCTTACCAATATTCCCGTAGCGAGTTTAAGCAACGTAGACGCCGAGAAGCTGGAAAAGCCTAAGCTCACGACCGACCAAAGCGATTTGCGCAACGTGCTCGCCGAGGGCGAAAAGCATTACATCAAGGTTACGCACGTCGACAGCTCCGATTACACTTGGGAAACCGACGAGACAATACTCTACGCCACAATCAAGCCCGAAACGATAAGAGTTGTGGGCAGAGAAGTCACCGACCATATTTACGGCAACTCGCTTGACGACTACGACGATTGCTATGTTGCGCCGTCGAGCGAGATTTACGGCAATGATACGCAAAAGGCGGCGGAGCTTCTTTATACTCGCATAGAAAACGCGGAAGGCGACCCTGTTACGCGCCACCTCGACGCAGTGGTGGGCGGAACGTACTTTATCGTGCCGTATATCAGAGTGGGCGTAACAGGCTGGCGCAACTACGTGCTCGACGTCTCGGACGGCTACAAGGCGGCATTTACCGTAGTTAAGCGCGACATAACCGTCACGATCATAAAGAGCGTGGAAAGCGTTTACGGCGTGGACGGCGTAAACCTCAACGACGTAAGCAAAGGCGTTTTCGCGGTGAGCGATTACGATCTTCCCGACGGCGTCCTGCCCGGTCAGGTGTTCACGATTTCCACGAGCGCGGACGGCGGTGCGATAACAAACCGCACTCCCGTAGGCGTCTACGACTTTACCTGCACGCTTACCGACGAGGCAAAGGCAAACTACGTTGACTTTACGGCGGGCGAGACCTTTATCGTCGGCGAATTTAAGTACACGGTGAGTGAGGCGGCGCTTCTCGGCACCGACGGCTTGCCCAAATCCTACAGTCACGTTTACACCGCGCAAGAGCATAAGCTCTACATTTTCCCGCAAGAGAAGATGGACGGCGTCACCACCGTCGACGGAAGCGCCGTCACTTGGACCTTCCAAGTCAACGGCACGGTCGAAGGCAGCTGGAAGCCCGTTTCCGAGCTTTCGGTAATCGACGTGTGCGACGACACCTACTACTTCAAGGCGGAAGCGGCAAACCACACGACGTACCAATTCGACATTGCCGTCTCGATTACGAAAAAGACGCTCACCGTCGCAATGAAGTTTGAAATCTTCTACGGCGAGCAAACCGAATGGATGCTGGAAAACTGCGCGTACAAGACGGAGCTTTCCGACCTGTGGCTTGAGACCGGCATTTACACGGTTACGACTGCTTTCTGCAGCGAGGCCGACGAAAGGGCGTTCTACGCCGGCACTCTCGTTACGGACGGCTCGTTCAGCTACAAGTATTCGAGCGAAGACAATAAGTACGAGAGACTGACTTCGGAAGCGGGCGACAGCTATCCGCTCACCTTCGTCGGCGAAAGCCTCAAGTGCACGAACTATTCCTTCGAGGGCGACGGCACCGTTACCGTCGTGCCCCTGCCCATAGTGGTTACGGTCACCAACAAGGAGTTGTTCAGCACTAAGTATCTGTCGCCGCTTGTTACGCCCGAGATAACAGTCGAGGTGGCAAGCGCGGCGGTTTCCACCAAGGGCGACGGCAGCTTGATTTCGCTCGACGGCATAACCAAAGAAAACGCGTACGTAATCAAGGGCTACGACCCGCAGGAAGTCGGCGATTATCAGTTTACCGTGGAAGCGACAAAGAACTTCACGTTCGAAACGCTCACCGTCGACTACAAGGTCACTCACGCAGACAACGGCTTTACGGACGACGGCTACCACCTGTTCAGCGACGAGAACTCGACATCGACCGACGAAGGCGCGGCTCCGCAGGCGTGGACGTACGGCGACCGCGAGGACGGCGTCAACCCCGACGGCTACGACGTCGGCGGCAAGCACGCTCTTACCGACATAGACACGGTAGGCAAGGAAGAATATCTCGTAATCACGCTGGAAAGAAACGGCGTAACGGTCTTCAAGATTAACGTAGATAATAAGGATTACCCCGTCGCTCAAATATACGACGCGCTTAAAAACGAGTTTAACAGCACGTGGTCGAACAGACTGTTCACCGTTGGCGACTATCACATCTCGTTTGTCATGGCGCAGTCCAAGAACTACGAGGGCTTTACTCACGACGAGTACTTTACGATAGGCAAGGCGAAGCTTCTCGTCACGGCGAGCGCGCCCGACGTCGTGTACGGCGAGGACGCCGAGTTTGTCGTCAACTTCAACGGCCTTGTCAATAACGGTACGGCGGGACGCGAGGACCTCAGCTATGCCGTCGGCGGCGAGGATAATTACAACAAAGTCATATCCTTGGATAGCTGGACGATCACCAACTACGAAAAGGGCAAAAACGTCGGCACGTACGCCTTGACGATAACCGACAAGAAGAACAATCAGGCGCTCTTTGCCAACTACGAGTTGGTTTATGACGAACAGGGCGACGTAACCGTCGTAGAGCGCAAGGTTCTCGTCACAATAGGCGACGTCTCCAGCCACTACATGTTTATCGGCGCATACGAAGGAAACGACTTCTATCCGAGCTACAAGGTTGAGGACCCGGCGAATCTCGATATTGTCGTCACCGTCAACGAAGCTCCCGGCTATTACGGCTACTATAACGACGACCGTCCGTTCGACGTCCGCACCACCGCTTGGAAGCCGTATACCGGCGACAGCTCGGGTAGAAACGTCACCGAGTCGGTGGGCAAGTATCCCATTTACATCGTCTTTAAGGAAGGGGACTACGCGACGAACTACATTATCGAGTTCGAAGGCTGCCATTTCAATAAGAAAGACGGAAACGCAATCGGTGCTGCAGGCGCAAGCACAATCAACAACGCCGGTACGTACGAGATTAAGCCCGCGCAAATCCGCATGAGCGTTGACGGTCCGTATTACTACGACGAAAGCAAAACGACTTACGAAAAATACAAGTCTACCGCCGAAGGTCTTGTCTACGACGGATATGCCAAGCATTATTTCGCAACGCCGCAATTCGGCAACTTCAAGGATTTGGTGCCCAATCAGGAAGAGCTCAAGTGCGACGCGATTTATTTCAGCGCCAAAGGCGATTTGGAAGGCGCGCCGAAGGATATCGGTTCTTACAGGGTTCGCTTCTCCCAGTCGGGCGCAAACTCCAACTTTGAAGAAATCGCAGATTCCTGGTTGCAGTTTGATATAAGCGCCAAAGCGCTTGGCACGGGCGACCTTGCGCAGGCGCAGACGTACACCGGCAAAGACGAAAAGCTCGAGTTTGACATAACGCTCGGCGGCATCTCCATCTTCGAATCGGTAAAGGGTCTTGTCGCCGACGGAAAGATAACCGTCGGATTGACGGCGGAGGAGCTCGAAGTCAACAAGAACAACGGGCTGCGCACGAGCCTGCCCAATGAGTACGTCATAGACGGTAACAAGATAACGGTCAAGGTCACCGAGGCGGGTATCTACAGGCTGACGGTTACGCTTCTTGAGGGCGGCAACTACAGCTTTAACGACACGATGACCGTCGAGTACGTGCTCACCGTCAACCGCATGAAGATTTCCGCGTGGGCGGTAAACAAGACCGTTCAGTACGGCACCGATAACGACCTTACCAAGTACACTCCCGACAGCTACTTCAGCGGCTTCGAGGCGCTGTATGCAACCTACACCGACGACGCCAACCCTCGTCCGAGCACGACAGGCGCCAACCTGCAACCGATTATCGCGAAGAACATCGCCGCAGGTTATTTCACGGTGACCTTCTTCTACGACGGCACGGCATATTCGAATTCCGCGGTCAAGGGCTCCACGTTCACAATCGATTTGAAGGTCGACGCTCTTAACTTCGAAGTCAAGTATTTGAACACCAACGCCGAGAAGTATGACAAGGGATATAAGGCGACGCTGACGGTCGAGGCGAGAGATATCGATCTCGACATCTTGGAAGCTATAAAGAATATCATTAAGGTAACCTACCACAACGGCGATCCCGCTTGGAACTCCAATCACGAGAGCATGCTCAACGAAGAGTTCGGCAAAGCGCTTTCGACATACCTACGCACGACGCCGAACGGTCAGAAGGCATTCGGCTCGAGGACCGATTTGGGAATTGCCGCTCTCCAGCCTTACATCAAAATCGACGGCGAAAACGGGCGCAACATCTTCAACGTAAATAAGTATCCGCTTGACTTCATTATCGGAAACGCCAACTTCAACGCGATGTTCAACTACAACGGCAAGTCGTACGGCAGCGACGACAATAGGCTGGAATACGAGATAACGAAGGCTACGCTTAGAGTTCGTGTGCACGCGTACGGCGACACGGTTTACAACGAAGGCGACGAGAGACTGTCCGTAACCTACGGTGACGCCGACACCGAAATCAAGTACGTCATACTGTTCGACGGCTGGCTGGGCAACGACACGTCCGACAGCCTCAGCCGCTACAACGCGACCGTATCCTACACGAAGGACGGCAAGCCGTATACGCCGTACGTCAGCCACGTCGGCGAGGTGTACGATATAACCGTCGTGTACGACGATGACGATCCTCTGCACAACTACGCAATCAATTACGTGACGTCATATCTCGACATAACCTCGCGCGAGATTTACCTCTACAAAGACAACTTTGTAGACGACGATCCCACGACCAAGAGGCTGGACAGCAGAGTGTACACCGAGGATGCAAGCGGCACATATCCCGACTACCACAATGGTATCTACGGTGCGGAAATGCCCGCCAAGATAACCTTCGACGGCTTTACAACGAGCGAAGAATACGCGCCCAAGCACGACGAAAGGTACAGCACCAAAACGCTTAAGGACGGCGGCAAGGTATATCAGGAGGAAGGCGACGCGCCTCGCGTCGTCGGCGACTACACTGTCGACATCACGCTCCGTAAAAACGGCATCGGCACCGACAACTACGACTACGTGTTTGCCGGCAATGCCAAGACGGTGCAGTACGCCTATGAGATCACGCAGAGGGTAATCGACATAGAATGGCAGCGCAACGCCATAGATCCCGACGAAATGAAGTCGGGCGTGTCCAACCGCGTGGCGCTGTACCAAAAGGACATCATGACGATATCGTCCTTCGCGCTCGGCGAGAGCGAGTATTCCAAGGACGGGCTCATTATCGACGAGCACAACAACGGTCTCACGTTTACTCCCACCGAGGCTGGCACGTACCGCTTGACGATCGTCTTGATCGATACCGCCACGCACAACTACCGCTGGAAGAAGACCGAAGACGCGATGTTCGCCATAGTGTTCAAGGTAAACAGCGACGGCATTGCGATTATTTCCGAATATAAAATCGCCGACTGGACGTACGGCTCCGCGCCGTCCACGCCGTCCGCCAAGCTCATCGACACCGGCAATAAAGAGATTTCCAACGTCTCGCTCGTGTTCGAGTATATGCGCGTGGAAAAAGCGGGAGAGGGCAGGAAGAACGGCGCAATCGCCGCCTCGTCGCTGTACGACTACATCATTACCCCCGCGTTCAGCGCGAGCATGCCCACCAACGCAGGCGAGTACCTCATGCGCGTCAGCTTTGTCGGCAACAGGGATTACGACCCCGCGGACACCGTGTACTACCTGTTCGTCATCAACAAGAAGCAGATCGGCGAGGTCTATCTCGACGAGGCAAGCAGCGACACCGTTTACGAGGAAACCAACGGCGCGATCAGCATAACCGCATCCATAGTCGGCTACGACGCGGAAGCGTTTAGCGTAATAAGCTCGGACGCGCAGTACACCGTCGAAACCGTTTCGGACGGCGGCGCCGCTTCCTACAAGTTCACGCTCACCGCTAACAGAGTGAGCGCCGAAGGCTTCAAGCTCAAGCTCCGTCTCAACAATTCGGATAACTTCGTGTATCTCGGCTCCAACCTCGACGGCACCGATATAATCATAATTTGGAAGGTCGAAGCGGCGGACAACAACACCGTGACGTTTGACGACAGCGCGAACGGCCTATACAAGTCCACCTACGGCGACAGCTACACGCTGACCGTCAATCCCCGTTACCAAGTCGGCAGCTCGACCGTGTATTCGTACATCTTGCTCTCCAAAGCCGAATCGGACAATAACGGCGGTTACACCAACCCCGAGACCGATTGGCAGAGCGGCCTTCCTACGCACGCGGGCGAGTACATCATTCGCGTTCGCAGCGGCAGCGTCGACGGCAACTACAACACGGCTGTGGCTTACCACGAGTACGTCATCGATAAGGCTACGCTTACCGTTATGGCAAGCGGCTCGGTAGTGTACGGCCTGTTCTCCGGCAGCGTAAACGTCAAGCCGTACTCGACGTTCGAGCTTATCAACGCCGAGGCCGAGCTCAAGTACTCCGACACGATATCGGCGCTCACAAACGAGATCGGTATTACAATCGACTACACCGTCAAGGGCTTTTCCACGACCGGCTATTGGGCGGCAGGGGATTACGAGTTCACGTTTACCGCTACCACGGCAGACTACTACATCGTCTGCGTGACGGGCGTGTTCACCGTAAACAAAGCGACGTTGCGCGTCACGATCGGCAACAACTCGTGGTCGTTCTACAGCAAGCCTATAAACTACTCCGACGTGACGATAGACGTTTACGGCTTGGTCGACGAAGCCAACGAGCGTGATTTGTATATTTCCAATATCAAGGGCGCGCTTGACATCGACGCGACAAGCTCGAGTAACGTAAATATCTACACGCTGTATGTAGACCTCGCCAAGTTCGACGAGATCTTTGCCAAGAGCAACTACGTGCTCGAAGTCACCAACGGCTTGTACGAGATTAGGAAGCTCCCCGTAACGGTCGTCATGGACCACGGCGGCTACTACTACGGTCAAACGCCGATATACCCGAGCTATATCGGAGTGTTCGACGGCGAAGATGAAATCAAAGGCTTCGACTTGACGCTCTTCACCATTTTCTACGGCGGAAGCCTTGTCGCGCCTACCGACGCCGGTAGCTACGGCTATACGGTGTCTATCGCGGCGGATTGCAACTACGAGCTCGCTATGCCTGTCGGCGGCGTATTCGAGGTCAAGAAGATTATGCTCGATCCGAACGCCGTCGTGTTCGAAACGGTGTATTACGACGGCACCGTCAAGGCGCCTAAGGTCATCGCCATTTCGGGCGGCGACTTCGACGAGGAAGACTTCGACATCGCGTACGAGGGCGCTTGGGACAGAGCGGGCGTCGTGTACTACATCATACTGACGCTGAAGAACGTCAACAACACGGCGTGGATAGGTTCGGACGGCGCGGTTCTGCGCATGACCTACACGATAAGCCGCGGCACCAACGACCTCGTGCCCGAAAAGGAAGGCGGCGAGCCCACCATCTCGATCACCAACTGGACGTACGGCGAGTATTCGGCTTCTGTCAATGCGCCGTCGGCAAAGACGAGGTTCGGCGCCGCCGACATCGTTTACGAGTACTCGGCGGACTGCGATTCCTGGTTCCTCATAATCGGCGACAAGCCGGCGGGCGATTACTACGTGCGCGCCGTCGTGTACGGAACGACCGACTACGAGACGTTCTACAGCGAGCCCGTCAAGTTCACCATTTGGCAGGTTAAGCTCGGCGCGCCCGTACTCCACGTCATTTCGGAGGGCGCGGGCAAGAACGACACCTACACCTCGGAAGAGCTCAGCTTCAGCATCACCGGCGTAGACTTCGAGCTCATGAACGTTTCCTACAACGGCAGCGTGCGCCTCAACGGCAATACCGTCACCGCTTACGCGGTTGCGGCGGGCAGCTACGTCGTGCGCATTTCAATCAAGAACGCCAACTACACCTGGGCGGATACCGTCAAGGTCGACGAGGACGGCAACGCTCTCCTCGAGTGGACGGTCAAAAAGCAGAAGGTCGCCATCCCTACGCACAACGACGAAACGTTCATCATCAACGGCACGCTTCTAAAGTACCTGCCGAATGGGTTTAACTCCAAGATCATGTCGATAACAGGCAACCGCGCAGCGTACGGCGGCAAGTTTACCGCGACCGTAACGCTCCGCGACACCGACAACTACGAGTGGGCGGACGGCACGACAAGGGCGATAACCTTCACTTGGGAGGTTGTCGGCGCCAACACCGTGTTCATCGTCGTGATGAGCGTTCTGGGCGGCCTCTGCGGCGCGGCGGCAATCGTGGCGCTCGTGCAGTTCATTCGTTACCGCAAACGCGAAAAGGCGAATGCGGCGACGGCGGGCGCGAGCGGCGGCACAGGCAACGGAGACACAGGCAACAATGAGTCCGAAGGGAACGACAGCTCCGACAAAGGCAGCTCGGACGACAAGACTGAGAGCAGCGCGGAGGGTAAAGAATAATGATTAACGCAGCATTTTCTTCGTATCAGATTTTTTCGGGCGGGCAGATAGCCGGCATAGTGTTGGTGTGCGTGCTCCTCGCGGGGCTCATCGCGCTCAACGTGTACTTGATTCTTTTGCTCAAAAAGCGCGGCGAGCACAAGATGCACTCCGAACAGCTCCAGAGCCAGCGCGAGGCGCTCATGTCAAAGCTTTCGGACATGAAGTCGGGTAAAAAGACAGACTTCGAAAAGTTCGAATTCAAGTTCCTCGCGTACGAGGATGACAAGGACGAGGATGCAGACGCAGACGCGGACGCGGACGAGTCGGACGCCGAGATCGAAGAGGAAGCGGAAGAGACGTTCGACGTCGAGGTCACCGCAGAGGGCAACGTCGTTCGCTACAACCGCAGCTTCGAAGCGCGTATCATTCAGGCCAACCTCGACCTCAAGGCGCGGTATTCCGAGCTCAAGAACTACATCCTGTCGTATAAGGGCGTCAGCGAGCATCTCAGTTGGAAAAAGGAAGCGTTCCGCGTCGGTCGCAAGGAGCTCGTCGAGTTCGTCGTTCGCGGCAAGACGCTGTGCTTGAACCTCGCGGCCGATCCTACGATGTTTGCGGGCACCAAGTACAAGGTCATAGACCTTTCCGAGCACAGCAAAAAGAAGAGCAAGGTCCCGAGTATGTTCCGCATAACGAGCGACCGCAGCACGAGCTATGCCAAGGAGCTTGTCGATATAGTCATGGCGGGCTTCCACCTTGCCAAAAAGAACTTCTACGAGCCGCAGGACTTCACCTTCCCGTACAGGTCGACGGAAGCGCTTGTCAAGCGCAAGCTCATCAAGATAATGGGCGGCGGCATTCCGGACTTTGAGCGTGAGGAAGCTTTGGCGGCGGCGCGGCGCATTCGCTACAACCGCAGCTTCGAGGCGCGCATCATTCAGGCGGACGACAAGCTCAAGGAATACTACTCCGCGCTCAAAAACCACGTGCTCGCACACGCCGGAGTTACGGCAAATGCGACCTGGAAAAAGGAGGACTTCCGCACGGAAAAGGAAACGCTCGCGTCGTTCTTCATTCGCGGCAAGACGCTTTGCGTGTGTATGGCGCTCGATCCCAAGCCGTTCGAGGGCACCAAGTACAGAGTGCAGGATTTGTCCACGCAGGTCAAAGACAACAAGATGCCGCTGCTGTTCAAGATCCGCAACGCGCGGCGCGTCGCGTACGCCAAAGACCTTTTGGACAAAATGTTCGCCGAGCACGGCATAGAAAGCGTCGAGGCGGAAACGGTCAACTACGCAGTGCCGTTCGTCTCTACCGACAACCTCATAAACCGCGGCCTCATCAAGGTTATCAAGAACAGCGACGAGGACAAGGATAAGGAAAAGGATAAGAGTGAGGGCGGCGAGACGGCGCCCGCCGAAAAGCGTCCGACGCCCCGCAAGCGCAAAAATAAGGGCGCAGCCGCCGAAGCGAGCGAGACCGCCGAAGCGACGGCAGACGAAGCGCAGAGCGAAGCCGCCGCGACCGAAACGGTTGCCAATGACGGCAAAACCGAATAAAGCAATAACGCACCGCGAAGCATTTACTCCGCGGTGCGTTTAATTGTGCTCACATGCATACGAGTTTGTAAAAACGTATTGACATTTAAATTATTTTATGATACCATATATCCATAGCAATTTCGGAGGTTTTAAAATGAAACAGTATAAGCTTGTAGCAGGTCCCACGACTGCGCAAATTCTTTCCAAAAACGGCAGCAACGCCGACGCGGTCAACTCCTTTCAGACGATAATTGCGCAGCACGCTTCGCAGGGTTGGGCGTACCATTCCATGGAGCCTATCACCACTTCGCAGACCAAGGGCTGCATGTTCAACAAGGAAACCGTTGTTACCACGTTCTACATGTTGGTATTCGAAAGAGAAGCGTAATACGTGGACGAGTTCGATATAACCAATCGAGATCAAGATGAATCCGTTTCGGTCGTTCTTACCGAAGCGGATTTTTCGGATGAGGCCGCAAGAGCGGCGGCGGTAAAAGAGCTGTTCGACAGGGCGACCGACGACGAGTTTGAGCGGCCGCATATATCCGCAGTTCGCGCCGTGCTCAACGTCGTTATTCCGCTTGTCGTTGCTGCGGGGCTGTTTTGCGCGCTGTTTTTTATGCTCGATAAGCATAGGCTTACAATATCGCTCTCGGTGTCGTTAGGCGCGCTGTTTCTGTATTTTCTGCTGCGGCTTCGCGCAATCTTGATTTGGTCCGTGCGCGTATATCAGCGCTTTGCGCCTGCGGAGGTGCGCCGCCGCTGTGTGTTTACGCCGACGTGCTCGCAGTACGCGATTCAGGCGCTGGAGCGTTACGGCGTTATCAGGGGGATACCCCGAATAATTTCGCGGCTTAGGCGCTGTCATTTGCCGAACGGCGGAGAGGACCCGCTCAAATAGCTTGAACGACATTGCGTAGCTCGGCGCGCGCGTGGGTGAAAGTACTCGCAAAAGCAAAAAGCAATCGCTTTGCGCATTGCGGAGCGATTTTTGTATGTAATTGTTTTTAAAAAAGTATTGATTTCTGCCGTAAAGAATGTTATAATACATAAGTATGCCGAATGCGGCAACTACTTATTCACAAGGAGGAAAATAGATGAGCGACGAAGTAGTCGAGCAGACCGACGAGATAGTCGAAGCGGTCGACGCGGAGGTTACAGCCGCAGCGGACGCACCGACGGTCGAAAGCGAGGCGGGCGAAGCGGCGGCAGGTGTATACACCGACGACGATCTGCGCGCGCAGATAAAGCCGCTGTCAAGCAACGGATTTGTCAGGTGCTTCCAAAAGATATACCGCAAGTGGCTCGGATTGTGGTACCGCTTCCGCGACAGCCACAAAAAGCTCGCCGATCTTATTTACATGGTGTTCTTCTTCGTGGTGTTCTCGATGGGCGTCACGATATGGCAGTTCATCGTAATGGCGGTTATCCCGCAGTTCTTGCCCAAGACGGGAGAGGTAGGCTGGCCTATGGTGGCTATACCGGCGGCAGGCGGAAATTCTTTCACTATATTCGGCGACGCCGAAGGTTGGGCGACGTTTATATGCTTTGAGATAGCGGTGTTTACCGCGCAGTGCATCAACTTCCCGCTGCAGAGAAATATTACATACCGCTCGCACGGCAATCCGTGGTGGCAGGCGATGTGGTACTTCATAGGCTGGGTACTCGTGTCGGTGGCGACAAACGCGATATGGGGAATATGCAATCCGTTCCTTATCTACTGGGGAGTTCCCTCGCTCGTCAACGGACTGTTAAAGACGGTGCTCACGGGCGGCGTGTCGATGGTGGTGTTCTTCTTCGTGTTCATGATAATCTTCCCGAACAACGTAGCAGTTGCGAAGAAAGCGAAGAAGAAGTACGATAAGCTCATGGCGGACATAAACGTCGCGGCGCCCGAGAAGATTAAGGCAGCCAAAGCAAAGTGGGAAGCGGCTCAGGACCGCGCCAACAAGTCGACCGCGGAGAAGGAGCTTGCAATTGCATCGGCACAGGCGAGCGGCAGGGCGATGCAGTACTTCGCGCTTATAGAGAAGAAGGAAAAGGCCGAGACCGAGGAAGAAAAGACGAAGCTCACCGAGAGCATCGCAAAGGCGCTCGAGGACGCAGGCAAGGCCATAGACAACAAGAAAGAAAAACAGGTCGAATACGACAAGGCTTTCGGCGTAGCGTAAAACGCCGAAAACGCATGCGACATCAAATAATCAAAAGCAAACGCCCGATTGAACCGTCATTCAATCGGGCGTTTTCCTATAGTCACGCTGCTTACGACTGTACTTGTATTTGTGGGCGGGCTTTCCCGATAGTTCTTGTGTTTGAGCTTCGCTTTTTGCGGCTGTTTCCGCGTGAGGACGGATGATTTTGCGGCGTAAAAAGAAGACGACGTAAAGCAACATTTTTTTTAAAAGTGTTGACACAGGCGGTGTTTTTTTATATAATTATGATGAGAAGATTTGTATAGATATGTGGCATACATTATTATACAGACCGACAATAAATTGACGGAGGAAAAGATGAAAGTCAAGAACCAAGTAATTAAATTCGAGCAGAATTTATGCAATGCGAAACTCGACGACAACGAGATACTGTTCGTTCGCGTCAGCGACGTCGTGAGCTCGGTCGACGCGAGATTCGAGGTTCCGTTTACGCATAACGCAATAGTCATCAAGGGCGGCGGCGACGTGCGCTATTACAAGAGCGGCAACTATGACGTTTTCGACGACAAAAAGGAAGCCAAGCAGTGGAAAAAGGGCATGTCGGTTGAAGTTATTTACATACCCAAGGACACGCAGGTGCTTATCAGGTGGGGAACGCCCAACAGACTGCGCTACCGCGACGACGCGAGCAACCGCGTCATCACCGTCGGCGCGCGCGGCGAGTTCGACGTGTCGGTGGGCAATCCCGAGCAGTTCTTCCGCAAGGTCGTCGGCGCAAAGAAAGAGTTTAATCTCATGGAATTCCGCAAGCGTTTCAGCGAGACGGTCGCGACCGAGTTTGCCGACATCTTCCTCAAGATCATAGCGGAGAGAAAGCTCACATACGATCAGTTCACCGCCAACAAGAAGGAAATCGGCAACGCGATGGGTGAAATTCTCTGCCCGATGTTCGAGCGCGAGTGGGGACTTTTGGTGCACAACTTCAAGATCGCCGACTTCGACTTACTTGACGAGGACATGAACGCGATCGAAGAGTTTGCGGCGGAAAAGACCAAGCAGGAGCGCATGAAGGAATATCTTGCCGAGCTCGAGCGTTTGGCAGACAAGCAGTGGGAGCGCGAAAAGTACCTGCGCCAGCTCGAGCTGCAGGACAAGGCGGCGTACTACGAGGTTTTGAAGGTTATCGGCAACAATCCGACGGCGCCCCGTCCCGAGGAAAAGCTGCTTTGCCCCAACTGCGGTTGCGAATACAAGGCCACCGACAAGTTCTGTCCCAAGTGCGGCAAGCGCGTCAGCAAGGACCCGATTATTTGTCCGGACTGCGGCAAGGCTAATGACAGCACGTCCGTGTTCTGCGCAAATTGCGGCAAAAAACTCGTAGGATAAGGGGGAATATATTATGTGTTTTTTCAGAAGGAAAAAGGATTCGGAGAAGAACATCGACGATCGCGAGCTCATTGAATCCAATAGCAAGGCGATCGAGGCGCTTTTGGTTTTGGCGGAGGACAACGCCGAGCTTTCGGACAAACTCAAGGAGCTTCAGGAAAAGATTAAGTATCTCGTTCCGTCCACCGATTCCAAGGTGCTTGAAGCCGACAAAAAGATAAGAAACCTCGTAGGCGATCTGCGCATAGCGCTCACCAAATCGGACGGCGAGGACTCCAAAAAAGTGGACAGATACTTTTCGGAGATCAAGCTCGCCATTGCCGACCGCAACGTGCGCGTGTAGGTGAGAAACGATGGGACTGTTTTTTAAAAGCAAGTTCGACAAGCTGACTCGCGAGGAAGTCGTCGAGGCCATTTGTCAGTTGGAAAAAGAGGCGCAGACCATAGAGACCGAGCTCGAGGAAAAGCAAAAGACAATCGACACGCTCATGGAAAAGGGGCGCAAGAGCACCGACCAACAGCTCAAGCTCCTGTACGCCAAAAAGATTAACACGCTGAAGGCGGAGCGCGAGCAGGACGTTCGCCGCGCCATGTACTTAATGTACAACACGCAGCTACTCAGCAAGCTCAAAAACGCGATTGACGACAACCAGTTTTTCAAGAAATCGGCAAAGGTGTCGCTCGGCAATCTGTTGTCCGATCAGAAGGGGCTTGCCAAATTTTTGAATAAAGCGCTCAACACTCGCATCGACGCGGAGGACGTTTTGACGTCCGCCGACGAGACGTTCCGCGAGATTGAGGAAGCATACGAGCAGAACGACACGATCTACGGCGTCAACAGCGCGGACGACGCGTTGCTCGCCATGTTCGAGCTCGAAAACACCGTTGAGGGCGAGCAATCCATGTTCGAAACGGAAGCGCCCGCTCCGACTAGCAGCACGGAGGACTAATTATGTCAGTTACAAAAAAAGAAATCGAAAAAAGAATGCTCATCAAAAAGACCGTCAACGCGATGAACAAGCAGATCGCTCAGCTCGAAGAGCAGAAAAAGACGTACATCGAGGCGGGCAAGCAGGCTAAGCAGAACGGGCTGACCGCGCAGTACAACCTCGCGCTTTCGGGGCTGAGAATGACGATTGCGCAGCAGAAACGCGTTTACGAAATGAAGCTCAACTTCGAGATCATGTCGCAGATGAAGGATATGTCGCAAATGACGACCGAATTTCTGAAGGGCATGGGCTCGCTGTCCAAGGACATGATGAAGCTGACCAACGAGAAGGACTTTTTGAAGGTCCAAAAGCAGTTCACAGAGGCGATAACCGGCGTCGAAATGCAGACCGAGCAGATGGAAGCGTTTATGGACGAAACAGAAGCGGCGTTCTCTACGGCGAGCGCCGGCACGGAGAGCGAAAATCAAGAGCTCGACGCGCTCATGAACAATGAGGCGGCTTCCGACAACCTCACAGAGCAGATGATAGACAAGGAGCTCGAAGAGCTCAAAAAGAGAATGATGTAACAGCGGGATGAGATGGAAAATATCAATATTCTGAACGAAACGTTCAATCTTTATTATAACAAGGCGAAGGAATGCATCGGCAAAGGCGACAAGGCGCTTGCCAAGCGTTACTACATGCTCGCCGCCGAGCAGATGCTCAAAATGGCAAAGGCGAGCAAGGGCGAGCTGCAAAAGGCGCGGTACGCGCGCGCCAAGAGTATTCTCGAATGCGCCGAGTCCATTTCCGCGCCCAAGAAGCAAACGTCATCCGAAGAGAACAATGACGGCGTCGGCGTTTCCATCCAGCCTGCCGAAAAGATTTCGGTCGAAGAGGCTTTGGCGCGGCTTGACGCACTCGTCGGGCTTTCGTCCGTCAAGAGCAAGGTGCGCGATTGGGTGGACCAGATAAAGGTCTTTCAGATGCGCAAGGCCCGCGGAATGTCTGTGCCCGACATGAGCTACCACCTCGTGTTTACGGGCAATCCCGGAACGGGCAAGACGACCGTCGCGCGGCTGATGGCGCAGATATACTGCGCGCTCGGCATCATAAGCGAAGGTCACCTCGTGGAAGTCGACAGGAGCGAGCTCGTCGCGGGCTACGTCGGTCAGACTGCGATAAAGACGCGCGACATTCTCAAAAAGGCGTACGGCGGCATACTGTTTATCGACGAGGCGTACACGCTCGCAAAGGACAGAAGCAACGATTTCGGTCAAGAGGCGATTGACACCATTCTCAAAGAAATGGAAGACAAGCGCGAAAATCTCGTCGTCATAGTCGCAGGCTACGACGGACTGATGTCCACCTTTATCGATTCCAACCCCGGACTTAGGTCGCGGTTTAAAAACTACATAAAGTTCGACGATTATACCGGCAGCGAGCTCGCCGAAATATTCTTCTTGCAGTGCGCGAAGAGTCAATACACGATCACGCCCATTGCGCGGCAGATGATGTGCGAGTACTTCGAAAATCTTTACGCAAACCGCAACAAGAATTTCGGAAACGGCAGAGACGTTCGCAACGCTTTCGAGAACATAATCACCGAGCAGTCGCGCCGCGTGGCGCGCATGGCCAATCCGTCCAATGAGGAAATGGCGACGATCGACGTTCAGGACGTGGCGTACATTTGCGGCGGACCGAGAAGCACGTACGCTCCGCCCGTCGGCGGCCCGAGCACGGGCGGCGGCAATCCGACGCCGCCGACAAGCCCGACAAGCCCGCCTCCGTCTCCGCCTCCGCCTGCGGCGCCCGAAGAGGACCCGCCCGAAAACAAGATACTCGAAGGTAACGACGCGTTCAACAGCGAGTTCAAGTTCGATTGGGACAGTCTGCCCATAATTACGTTTGACGATATAGCCGGTCTTGACAGCGTCAAGGATGTCGTAAGGGTAAAGGTGCTTTTGCCGCTCCAGCACCCCGACGTGTTCGAGGGCTACGTCAGAAAGGGCGGCGGCGGTCTACTGTTATACGGTCCGCCTGGCACGGGCAAGACGATGATTGCGGCGGCGATAGCAAACGAGATAGGCGCGAAGTTCTGCTCTGTCAAGCCGTCCGACCTTCTCAATCAGGGCGTGGGCAACACCGAAAAAGCTGTGCGAGCGCTGTTCGCGCAGGCGCGGTCGTTCCCGTGTGCGGTGATATACTTCGACGAGATGGACAGCATTTCGCCCAAGAGCACCAAGTCGCAGTACGCCAAGCAGCTGCGTTCGGAGCTACTCTCGCAGCTTCAGGGCATTGAGTCGTACGGCAAGGAGACAAACAACATTCTGTTCCTCATCGCGGCGACCAATAAGCCGTGGGACGTCGACAGCGCGTTCATTCGTCCGGGACGGTTCGGAACGCGCATATACGTCGGGCTTCCCAATTCCGCGGCGCGGCAGTACCTCGTTGAGCACAGGCTTGAAAAGCTGTCGAAAAAGGGCGTGGTCAAGGTCGAGGACGACGTGGACTTGGACGTCATTGTCGAAAGGACCAACGGCTTCAACGGCTCGGACATGAGCAACCTTCTCGACCGCGTCGAAGAGATTTCGGCGCTTCGCGGAATCAAAACAGGCGAGAAGTGTATTAAGCATGAGGACTTCGAAACCGCTCTCGAGCAAATAACGTCGTCCGTGCAGAAAGAGGATATAGAGCGGCTTCTCGCGTGGAACGGCGAGAACCAATAGTTTGAAAGCGCATTCATCGCGTGATGCGGGCTATGTGCGGCTCGGTGCATCGGTCATGTACGTTTTGTACAATCCCGTCGACCCCGCGCCGCCTGTTGCCCATCTGACGCGCGACTGCACCTTCAAAACATTTTGTTAGGAGGAACGACAATGAAAAAATGTAAGATTTGCGGCGGACCGTGCAGCGACATAGGCGGCGGACAATACATGTGCGATTTTTGCGGACAGACGTTTTCGGAAAGCGATTTCGTCTCCCGCGAAAAGATGATGGTAAAAGAGAGCATGAGCGGCGCGGACCTCTACGAGCGCAACGTCGTAGGCACGCTCGAAATTCATTGCTCGGGCAAGGACGGGTCGTGGTCGGGCTCCGGCTATATCATAACCGACGACGGCTACGCGATAACCAACGCGCACGTCGCCGCCAATGAGGACGGTTCGCCGTGCCGAGACATAACCGTCAAGGTGTGCGGAGAGCGCGTTCCCGCGAGCGTCGTCGCACTTGCGGACAACAAGGCGGGCAGCGGCAGCGGAATCGACATAGCGCTTATCAAGCTCACGAGAATGCCGCGCGACGCGCGCAAGCTCGATTTGATCGATTCCGACACGGTAAGGACGGGCGACACGGTATACGTCATCGGCAATTCCTTGGGTGAGGGCACGAGCATTACGAGCGGCATCATCGGCGACAGGAACAGAAACGGCAGACTGATGTACGACAGCGCAACAAACCCCGGAAACTCGGGCGGACCTGTTTTTAACGCCGACGGCAAGGTCATAGGCACGCATGTTGCGGGACGGCGCACAGACGACGGCGGCAAGGCTCAAGGCATGAACTTTGCAATACCCTCACATGACGTGATTGAGTTTGTGAGAAGGCGTGGGATAACTGTTTAGAATACTTTACGATAATCAACGTAGGAATAGATAGTATGGAAGGCGAGAAGATTACCAAATGTTTGACATGCGGTGGCGATTTAGCTCCGGACAATTCCGGAATCCCCACGTGTATATATTGCGGAAGGCAGAATAAGGACGCCGCCGGCGGCTTTTCTCATGAGCTTGAGGAAATAGTAAAAAGACGGCAGCTGCGCGAATTCATACAGGCGGAGGAGCTGTGTCGAGAGCTGCAGTCCAAGCAGCCCGAAAACGCCGAGGTGTATTGGCAGACGATGCTTGCAACATTGGGCGTAGTGTACGTTCAAGAGGGCGGCAAGGCCAAGCCTACGTTTTTCAGCTATTCCTACGACGACAGGGATTTGATCAGCAATAACTCAAACTTTCAAAACGCCGTCAAGTACGCCAAAACGACGGAAGAGCGCAAGTATTACGAAAGCCAAGCGCAGGTTCTCGACTCTTTGCTGAAAGAGTTTTTCTCGCTCGTCGCAAAAGAGGACTCGTACGACATATTCATTTCGTTCAAAAAGTCGTTTAAGGCGATGGCGGGCAACGAGGAAGTATCTGTCGACACCAACGATTACCGCAAAGCGGAAGAGATATACAACCACCTCAAGGATACGTACCGCGTGTTCTTCTCGCCCGTGTCGATAGGTAAAGACACCGGCATAGAGGGCGAGAAGTACGAGCCGAGAATACTCAAAGCGCTCCAAACAAGCCAAGCAATGATACTTCTCGGCAGTAAAACGGAGTATTTGGAAGGGCAGTGGGTGCAGAACGAGTGGAGACGGTACCTCTACTTTATAGACAAGGGCAAGAAAAAGAGCGCGTCGCTCATACTTGGATATCAGCAGGCGATGCCGCCGCTGCCGCCCGCGCTAAAGGACGTGCAGTGGCCCAACTTTGACTGGTTCAAAGACGGATATTTGAAGGTGCTCGACGAAAAATTGGCTTTCGTCAAGTCGAGCAAGGGCCTAAAGTCGATGCTGAAGGCGCGCAAGGTTAATTCCAACTTCGACACCGACGCCGACCTTGATTTCGGCTACACCGGCAAGCGCGTTTCCATTTCGGGCAAGGGCTACGACAGTATCGTCCTTTCCGCGTCGGACGAGCGCGAGCTCGCCCTCGCAGAGAGTGCGTTGCAGGCGAAGCAATTTTCGGGCGCGAAGAACCTGTTTAACAACTTAATTAAAAAGAATCCGAATAACGCTCAGGCTTATTGGGGACGGTTTAAGGCGCGCATAAAGGCGGAAAAGGACGGGCAGGTTCAGCACCGCATAACTGCGCCCGGCACCGAGGAGTATTTCGACGATATCGACAAGGCGATAGACTGCTCCAACGACGAGAGCTTTTCCTGGCGCATAGTCGACTGCCTCATAGACGCGCTGCGCACCGGCGCGGAATGGAAGCATCAAAGCAAGGTCTTTGAGTTCCTTTTGAAATACTTAGACGACAAGCGCGTCGGAACCGTTTTGGGCATACTGTCCAAAAAAGCGACCGACAAGCTTGGCACAAACGTGCAGGTGGCGGAGGCTGTATTCGAGAGCTCCCGCAAGCTGTTCTTTGAAGAGAATAAGTCCAAAGCGCTCAAGCACATGCGCGAGTTCGCCGACGCTCTGTACGAAAAAAAGCACTTCGACAAAGCGCGGAAATACTACGAAGAGATAGCGTCGGTCAAAAAGGACGGCGAAGTGTATATGCGCCTGCTCGGATGCCGTCTCAAAGCCGTGGACGTTACACAAACGTCGTTCAGTCTCGACATCGATTCGGATGACGACGCTTCGTCAAAGAAGCCGTCCGAGCTCGATCTCGACGAGATAATCGAGCGCGCGGTTATTTGTGCCGACAGTAGCCGCAGTTCGAAAGTAGACGATCAGGTGCAAGAGATGGTCTTTTTCCAAGCGGCGAACAACACCAAAAACGTAAAGCCGTTTATAGAAACGGTTGTCAGCTGCTACGATCAATTGGAAAAAGGCGAAAAGGCCCAAAAGTTTTTGCTCAATATCGCCGACTTGTTCATTCGGTGCAAAAAGTTCAAATACGCGCAGGAGTATTGCAACGAGGTGCTTAGCCGCGACCAAAACTGCTCGCGCGCGCATTGGGGCCTTTTGATGTGCCGCTTTAAAGCGGTCAGCGAGGCTCAGCTCGCCGAAAAAAGAGAAAAGCTGTTGGATCTTCCCGAGTACACGAACGCGGTAAGCTGTGCGTCCGAGTCGGAGTTTAGACACTATACCGACATACTCAACGGCGACGTGTCGACGGCTACAGGTCCTACCACGCTTGCAAGCGTGGACACCAAGGCAAAGACCGTCAAGGCGGACTTTGCGACGTTCAAGACCAAAGAGGAGCGCAAAAAAGCGCGCGCCGAGCGGGCGTCCTCAATCGTGCAATGGTTTTTCCTCCTCCTCCCGACGATTGTGCTCACCGGCGCCATGGCGATTTCCATGATAATGCCCACGCTCATATTCGGGTTTATTCACTACGGCTGGGTGATAACCATATATATCGGCGTTACCGCCCTTATGATCGGGCTTTCAATCTATTGTTACAACGAGATTATCGGCATATTGGGCTATGAAGGGAAAAAACTCGCAATCGCCATAATAGCGCACCTTGCCGGTCTTGCGATGCTTATTGTCAGGCTGACGACGCTGTCGTCGTCTACTGTCGAAATCGCGTCGGTCTATGACTTTAATGCGATAGATAATATGCCGATGGCGGAAAAGTACGTCTTGACTGCCGACATAGATTTTGAGGGCGGGGAGCTGTATCCCATCGAAGAACTGCCTGATTTCAGCACGTTCGACGGCAAGGGACACGTCATCAAAAACTATGTGGTAAAAGAGGGGTTTGACGTTTCGGACGACGACTATACATATCAGAAATACACCTCTATAGGCGCGGCGGGCCTGGTCGGAGTGTGCCGCGGCACGATTAAAGACTTGATATTGCAGAACGGTAAGTACAACATCGAATTGGAAAATGAAAATTCCTATTCGGGGAACGGCGCTTTCGGCTACGGACCTGTTTGCGGCATATTGTACGGCGGCGAATTGAACAACTGCAAAGTATTGAATTGCGGTTACGATTTGTCCAAGGTTAAGAATTACTGGAATGTGGAAAAGGGTTCTGTCTGCGGCTGGAATCACCCCAACAAACATGGAAAAATCACAAACTGCGGAGTGGTCTCTCTCTCTTCAAACGGTTGCATAGTCGACAGCATCATATACGAGCTCAAAGGCGACGAAGCTATGGTTGCCGGTAGCCTCTCTGCCAAAGAAAATATCAAAATCCCGAGCACGTTCAAAGACAGCGGCAAAACGTATACCGTGACGGGAATTGCGAGCGGGGCGTTTGCGGACATGAGCAAGCTGAAAAGCATAGTAATTCCCGACAGCGTGACGTATATCGGTAACGGCGCGTTTAAGGGCTGCTCGGGGCTTACGAGCATAACGCTGCCGTTTGTCGGAGACGAAAAAGATAAAAGTAACAACACGCATTTCGGCTACATATTCGGCGCGAGCGGATACAGCGTGAATAATTCATTCGTGCCGAGCGGATTGACGACGGTCACGATAACCGGCGGCAAATACATTTATGAAAGAGCATTCTACGGGTGCAAAAGCATAACGAGCGTAGTCATACCCGAGAGTGTAGAGCGTATCGCCAACGAGGCGTTTTATGCCTGCAGCAACCTCGCAACGGTGCATTGGAATGCGACGGCATGCAGAAGCGTGGGAATGTACTACGCACCGATATTCAGCAATTGCGACAAGTTGACTAAGGTCGTACTCGGCGACAACGTAAGGTTTATACCGGAATACGCGTTCAACGGTTGCTCGGATTTGGAATACACCGAATACGAGAACTGCAGGTACCTCGGCAGCGCGAAAAACCCGCATTTCGCCTTAATCAGTGCGCTCGATTCTCCCGCCGACACATACACGATTAACGGCGAAACGAAAGTAATAGCCGACTGTGTGTTTTACGGAAAAGAAATTTCGTCTATAGAAATACCGAACAGCGTAGTGGCTATCGGCAATCGCGCATTCAGCCATTGCAGCTACTTGACGAGCGTGACGATTGGAAGCGGAGTTACCTATATCGGCGACGAAGCGTTCCGCGAGTGCGGTGTGGAAGCCATCGAGCTGCCCGACAGCGTTACGCATATCGGGGTAAAGGCTTTCTACTATTCCAAAAGGTTGGAAACAGTGCGTATAGGCAACGGCGTTACGCATATCGGAGAAGAAGCATTCAGCGGTTGCGACGATCTACGCAGCGTGACGATGGGAAGCAGCGTAACGGATATCGGCGACTACGCGTTTAACAACTGCGTCTCGCTGACAACGATAGACATACCTGCAAGCGTGACTCATATCGGAAATTATGCGTTCTACGGATGCAGTCAATTGGAAAACGTCAATTTCAAAAACACCGAAGATTGGTGGTATGCAAGCTGGGTCGAGGCGACGAGCGGGATAGACTTTCCGAGCGAAGCCCTTGCCGATCCCGAGGTGGCTGCCGATTACCTGACTTGGGAATATTACGAATATCATTGGAGAAGGGGCGGAAAGGTAGAATAAAGCGCGGTAAGCAGTTCAAGAGCAAATAAAAGCGGTATGTTTAGCATATCGCTTTTGTTATTGGATTATCGGAAATCCGCATCGGCGGCTTTTTGTGTCGAGCGGCTTGAGACCGCTTAGGGTGAGAGATAGTCGATTGCGACAGAAACCGTTTCGATTTTTAAATTGCCTACAGCGTGCTTTATGTCTGCCGAAACAGAGAACGGCAGGTAAACCATTAGCGTTGCCGCGTGTAAATGTGACGGGAAAGGGGTTGAAATGTTCTATTAAAGTGTGGTACAATATGGCAGAAAACGGGAGGATGTTATGTTAGGTGCAATAATCGGCGATATAGCGGGAAGCAGGTTTGAGTTCGACAATATCAAGAGCAAGGAATTTACCCTTCTCGACGCAAGTTGCGAGTTTACGGACGACACGGTCATGTCGATAGCCGTCGCAAAGGCGCTTGTCGAGTGCGACGACGTAGCTCTCTTCGGCGCTAAGGTCGAGGCGTATATGCACGATTTCGGGAATAGGTATCCCAATCGCGGATACGGCGGACGGTTTGCAGTGTGGCTTATGGACGACAACCCCAAGCCGTACGGAAGCTTCGGCAACGGCTCGGCTATGCGTATAAGTTCGGTCGGGTTTTTGGCGCAGACGGAGATTGAGGTCAAGGCGTATTCGCAGGCGGCGTCGGCGCCCACGCACACCCACAAAGAGGGGATAAAGGGCGCGGAAGCCATTGCCATGGCGATATTTTGGGCGCGTAAGGGGCTCGACAAAAAGGAAATAATAAAAAGGTTCGCAAAGGACTACTATCCGGAAATCGAGAGCGAGACGTGCTCTTACGACTATCTTGTCAAGCATTACAGCTGGGACTACGGCATGGGTTCGGTAACTTGCCAAAGCAGTGTGCCGCAGGCTATTGCATGTTTTAACGAGGCTAAGGACTTCGAGGACGTCATACGTACGTCGGTGTCGATAGGCGGCGACAGCGACACGATTGCGGCGATGGCGGGCGGCATTGCCGAGGCCTACTACGGCATTCCGTCGGAAATAGAAAAAAGAGCTCGCACATTCCTGCCGAAGGAGTTTATCGACATAGTCGACGCCGTTCGCGCGAAAGTCAAAAACATTAGGACGTAAGCGGGCTTTCGGGTTGGGTGCAAATTGCAATATTGATTTCAAAACTCACTGCCGTGTCGTCGCGGCGAAGTGCATTTTTTAGAGGTGTCAATGAAAATAATTCACACAGCAGATATTCATTTGGGCGCAAAGATGGACTCCAAGTTTCCCAAAAACATATCGAACATGCGCAAGGACGAGCTACGCAACACTTTTAAGCGCATGGTCGAGTACGCGCAAAACGCCCAAATAAATGTAATTATTCTTGCCGGCGACGTTTTCGATTCCGACACGCCTTTCAAAAAGGACAAGGACTTTTTTTACAGTGTGGTGAGGAACAACCCGCAAATCGATTTTCTCTATCTTCGCGGCAACCACGACGTTTCCGCCGACTATGAAGGCGAGCATATCGCCAATCTTAAAGTTTTTTCAAACAAATGGACGAGCTATTCTTACGGCAACGTCGTCATTTCAGGCATAGAGATTTCCGCCGAAAACTCGTCGGCACTGTATTCGAGTCTTTCCTTGGACAAGGATAAGATCAACATAGTCACTCTGCACGGCGATATCGGCGACGCGTCCGGAAAAGACAAGATAAACAAGAAAAAACTGAGAGATAAGAATATCGATTATCTCGCGCTCGGTCACATACACAAACACCGAATGGAAAAGCTCGACGACAGGGGTACATACTGCTACAGCGGTTGCCTTGAGGGGCGCGGCTTTGACGAGCTCGGCGATCACGGTTTTGTCGTGCTCGATATCGACAAGAAAGTATTGCCCACGTTCGTGCCGTTTGCGAAAAGAAAAATCATCGAGGCCGACGCGGACGTCAGCGGGGTAAGAGACGGCTATGAGGCATATTCGGCGGTCAAAAGCGCGGTAAGCTTTGACAAAGAAAACATATACCGAATCAACCTCAAAGGCGAGCTGGATTTCGACGTCGAGCCGCTTGCTGCTGACGTCGCGAGCTATCTTGCGTCGTCCGACTGCTTGTTTGCGGACGTCAAGGACATGACCGGCAAAAAGCTCAACGTCGGCGATTTTGAAGGCGACATGTCGTTGAGGGGCGAATTTGTGAGGTGCGTCTACGAGGACGGCGAGTGTTCCGACGAGGACAAGGCCAAAATCATTTCGTACGGGCTGAAGGCGCTGGCGGGAGGTGATTGGAAATAATGAAATTATTGTCCTGTCATATTGAGAATTACGGCAAAATAAGCGATAAAGATATTGAGTTCGACGGCAAGCTGACATCGTTTTGCGAAGCGAACGGCTACGGTAAAACTACGCTCGCGTCGTTTTTGAAAGCGATGTTTTACGGTCTCGACACCGACACCGCCAAAAGCCGCTTCAACGAGCGCCGACATTTCTATCCGTTCAGCGGCAAGAGCTTCGGCGGCAATTTGACATTCGTTTCCGACGGCAAGGAGTACAAAATCGAGCGGTTTTTCGACGAAAAAAGCGCTACGAAAGATTGGGTGCGGGTGTACCGCGACGGCAATCTGTCGCACGAGTTCGACAACAAGAGCATAGGCGAAGCGCTGTTCGGAATCGATAAGCAGTCGTTCGAGCGCACGATTTTTATTTCCGGCACGGACATAGAGATAGCGTCCACCGGCAGTATAAACACGAAATTGAACAATTTTGTGGAAGGCGGTGACGACAATTCCAATCTGGAAGCCGCAGTCAAAAGATTGCAGGAAAAGAGCAAGGAATACAAAGACGCGGTCTCAAAAGAGAAAGCGCGGCACAATAGGATTTCCGAGGCGCGCCACAACGCCGAAGCGATTCAGCATGGGCTGCCCGCAAAATATGACGCGCAGTACCGAGTCGAACAAGAGCTTGCGCAGATTTCCGAGCAAATAGCAAGAGCGCAGGTGATCAATGTTCTCATCAAAGATTGGGAACGACTCGACGAGTATAACGACGAGATAGAAAGAATGCAGCGCGAGCGCGCCGCAATAATTAAGCGCTACAAAAAAGGCGTCCCGAAAAAGAGCGAAGTCGACGGCGTTTTACAAACGATAGGAAGAGACAAAGAACTCAACGCCCGTGCGGAGACGAAGTTTTTTTCCGCAGACGACGAGAAAAGCTTGGATGCGCTAAAAGCCGAGTTTGAGCAAGGCGTTCCGTCCGACGCGGAACTTGAAGAGATGCGGGAAGCGATTCAAGCCCATTCCGCGCTTTCTCACGATATAGGGCAGTTGTCGCAGGCAAAGTCGTCGCAAAAGGACGACGTCGTAAAACAGCATTTCGCTTTTCATATCCCGACCGACGACGACGTCGAAGAGCT
Source organism: Clostridiales bacterium (assembly GCA_022508505.1). Classification (GTDB taxonomy): domain Bacteria; phylum Bacillota; class Clostridia; order Christensenellales; family Pumilibacteraceae; genus Anaerocaecibacter. The sequence goes on from JAFLVC010000001.1 coordinate 284,446, forward strand.
TGATCGAAAAGTGCAAAAGCATAAAGAAGCCGAGAGCAAGGCGAGCGCAATCTCCGAATATATAACCACCACCGAAATAATAGCTGAGAATGGCAAGGTCGCGCAGTCTAAGATTGTGATGTTGCTGCTCATTCTTTCGGCGGCGCTGATGACGGCGGGAATCGTCACGGTGTTCTTTGCGGTTATTGCCGGAATCGTTTTGTTGGCGGCAGGCTTTGTCGGGCTGTTGGCGGCCGGATTTTTGTTCCTTAACAGGAAAGCGAGCGCGCACGCTTCCGGCAGGCAAGAGCTTGTTCGGCACGAGAACCCGCAAAGGCGGGAAGCGGAAAAGGAAAAGGACGTGGCGTTCGGCCAAGTCCAAGCATTCCTTGCGCCGTACGGCTACTCATTGGAAAACGGTATCCCTTTTGCCGTTGCGAAGTTTAAAGAAGACAGAAAGCGCTACAACGAGATTGTAAGCGAATCGGACGAGAACAAAGCGCAGATTGAGGAAAAAACCGACGAGCTGCAAAGGTTGGGCAAAAAGATCAAGACGTTTTTCGCGCGGTATAAAATGTCAGGCACAGACTTTGCCGGTCAGATTGCCGAGCTGGTGTCCGACATAACAAAGTATATCGATCTTGTGAACAGGCAAAAGACGTCAAAAGATCATGAGGCCGACCTCGACAAACAGATAGAGAAAAACAGGCGCGGCATTGTCGAATTCTGCGAAAAGTACGGGTTTGATACCGCAACTATCAGCGATGAAATCAACGTCATTTTGCAAGAGCTCAACGACATCGCGCACATCGACAAACGGCTCGGCGAGCTTGATGGAAGCGTCAAACAGCATATCGATGACAAGAAGCTTACAGAGCGCCCGTCGACGGAGCAGGTCGACATCGGCGAGCTGAACGAACGGCTTTCCGATTTGCAAAAAGACCTCACGCGCCTGACAAAGGAAATCGCCGAGGACGAATCCGTTGCCGAAGAGCTGGACAGCCTGAAAAACGAATACGCGGAGTCCGAAGAAAAATTGGAGGGCTACAAGACCGAGTACAGGCTTCTTGAAAAAACCGTCAAGCTTTTGCAAAACGCTGAAATGAACTTAAAGGACAAATACATCAAGCCGATAAGAGATCAATTCGTGTACTATTCCACGCTTCTCGAAAAGACGCTGGGCGAGAAGATCACGATGAACAGCAACTTCGAGGTTCAGTACGAGCGCGGTGGCAGAAATCGGAGCGAGAAGCATTTGAGCTCGGGGCAGAGAAGCATTTGCTCGCTATGTTTCAGGCTCGCGCTGATCGACAATATGTATTCGGGTGAAAAGCCGTTCTTGATACTTGACGACCCGTTTGTGGGGCTTGACGAAGAGCATTTAAAAAAGGTCAGATTCCTGCTTGACGAGCTGTCGAACAAGCTCCAAATAGTGTATTTCTGTTGCCACGACAGTAGGGCGATGGGAAGTTAACGGCATGCAAATATTTATCGTCGCGTTTTTTCGGATGAAAAGACGCGACGATTTTTTGAGTAAAAAATTAAAGCCGCTTTGCGTGGCTTTAATTTGTCAATGTTCTTTTACATTTTTATTACAGCGCGCGGATGCTCGCTATGGGCGGTTTTTTGGAATACAGCGTTACGGGAATGATTGTCGATATCAGCGCCGTGATAAATGCGATTCCGAAGATGAACAGCACGGACAGCGGTCCGAACACGAACAGGCTCATGCTTATTCCGACGCCTTCGAGTAGGACGGAGTTAAGAAGTATACACACTCCGAACGTGCCCGCCGTAGATACCGCAAAGCATATCAGCGCTATGATAAACGCTTCCGAAATGAATATCTTGAACACGTCCACAGTTCGTGCGCCGATTGCGCGGAGTATTCCGATTTCTTTCTTTTTGGCGGTGATCGACGCAGATATAAAGTTGAACATCAATAGGAATGCGAACGCCGCAAGGATAGCGCCGACTATTACAAACACCATTTGAAGCATATCCGCCGTATCGATGATCATGTCGAGCTGTTCGAGCATTACGCTGTTGATTTTGACGGCGGAGTCGTCGCTTTGCGCTACGCCAGACTTGTTCAAGAGCTTCTCTATAGCCGCTCTCGTGCCGTCGTACGGAACGAAAATGCTGTCTATCAGGCCGTCCTCGGGATCGACGTATTTAGTCTCACCCGAGCCGTAATTGTCCTGCCTTGCGTTGTAGAACTTTTTGTACAGGTCCTCGCCCAAATAGCAGCTTGACCAGGTCGAGGATATGAAGTAGCTCGAAACGACGGCGTTTTGCGGGTCGTCTGTTTCGCTGTACATTTCGAAAGTAACCGAGATGTCGAGCTCGTCGATAAACTGCGTAACAGTTTTTATTGTAGCCACGATTTCCTCGGGCGCGTACGCGCCGTAGTTGTCGGAGATCGACGTCAAAATGTTGCGTGGATCGGCGTCGGACATCGCGTTGGACAAGCCGTACACCCACTCGTTGTGCGCGACCTGCCATGCGTCTGTATCGGGGTAATCCTCTTGCTTGGGCTCGGGATTGTTTTCGCGGAACTTAGTCTCGGCGGCCGATTGGATTCTGTCGATGACTTGCAAGTACTTCTTGTTGAGGTCGGTGCGAGCGTCATACTTGGCTTTTTCGGCGTACGCGGCGCGCTTTCGGTAGTATGCCTCACTGTCTTCCTGTCCGTCCCAAGGATAGAGCTCGGCATATTCCTCGTACGCTTTACTGTAGACGGCGTTAAGCCTGTCGCCGTCGTTGTCGAACTGATTGGCAAGCCGCGTCATTACATTGCGGTAGTACTCGATGAGGAGCTTTGAACTGACCGCCGCTTCGCCGTTTGCCACCGCAGTTTTGCTGCTGCCGTCGGTACCGTACAGCTTTAATGTCCTGTCCTTGTACAGCGCGAAACGGTTGAATTGGTTTGTAAGCGCTTCCGTCCCGACGGCGCTGTCGTCGATGTCGTCCGAATTGACGCGAATGTATGCATAGTCGGCGCTCTCTTTGAAGTACGAGTCGTAATCGATATAATAGTTACCCGACGTTTTCGCAAAGTTGCGGAAGTTTTTGTCGGTTACGGCGACCGTCATATACATGCCGTTTCTGCGCTCGCCGTCCCACGTCCAAGAATAGCTGTCGCTCGACTGCGAGCTGCCGGTTGCCGCATTTTTTATTGCCTTGTATTCGGGCGGAAGTTTGGACCCCTTGAATACGCCCACGATTTTATATTCTTTGTTGTCTAAACCGATTGTGACGGGGTGGGCGTCGGTGTAAAGTATGTCGTCGTACGACTGCGCTTCGAGCTTGGTGCCGTTGCCGTAGGTGAGCGTGCTTTTGCTCGAAGTGAACGCGTCGAACATGAATTCGGTTATCGCCACTTCGTCGTCGTTTTGTGGCATGCGACCTGCCGAGAGATTGAGGTTTTTGCTCGCGGGTACGATGCCGTAGACCGTTGTGGAATAGAAGTTCTGCGCCGCGCCCTCCAAGCTGAACCGAGAGATGTTTGTGCTGTACGACACCATGGGAATGGCACCGCTGTACTGTGCCGCGTACTTTTCGTATTCTTCCTGCGTGAAGCGCGTGTCGCGCGACGACTTGTCGGTATCGCCGTCGTCGTACGTGTATGTTACGTAGTAAATCTTGCCGAGCGGAATGTAATTGGGGCTGGAATCCATAAATGACTGCACCTTGACCTCGTGCCCGTCGAACAGCATGAGCGTGGACGCAAGCCCAAACAGCACGAACGCTACGACAGAAAGGAAGATCGTGAATATCAGCCGTATGGGTTTGGCCTTAAGGCTGCCTGCGCCCATCTTTACCGCATGCCTTACGGGCAGGTGCGAGCGGATTAGCTTTTGCGGCTCGTAACTTTTGGGGACGGGCTGCTCTTTGATGTTTTCGAACGTGCCGACGCTTATTTCGGGGCGGTCCTCTTTGAACTGTGCGATTTTTTCGCGCGAGGTGGAAATGACCGCCGTACCGCCCGACTTAGCCAAAAAAGTTTTAATCTGACGCAAATCGTCGTCGGAGAGCTCGGAGCCGCTTCTCACGCACACGGTGTCCGTTCCGTAAAACTTGACGTTTTGCTCGGCCGTATCGTTTTCCGCGCGCGTCTGGTCGGATATGACCTTGCCGTCCTTGAGCTCGATTATGCGGTCGCCGTACTGCTCGGCAAAGTCGCGGTCGTGCGAAATGACGATTACGAGCTTTTCCTTGGAAAGCTTTTTGAGCGTGTCGAACACCTGCTGACCTGTCTTGCTGTCGAGCGCGCCCGTCGGCTCGTCCGCCATTATGATTTCGGGTTCTTTTACGAGCGCACGCGCAATCGCCACGCGCTGCTTTTGCCCGCCCGAAAGCGTATTCGGCTTTCGCGAGGCGAAGTCGGTGAGGTCGACGTCGGCAAGAATCTTATCAATGACGGCGCTGTCCGGCTTTTTGTTTTGAAGCTCCAAAGCGAGCGCTATGTTCTGCGCGACGGTGAACTCGTCAAGAATGTTGTATTCCTGAAAGACAAATCCGACGTAGGTGTTGCGGTAGCTGTCGAAGTCTTGCGACGTAAAATTCTTGCTGCTCTTGCCCTTGATGATGATTTCGCCTTCGTCCATGCGGTCGAGGCCGCCGCAAATGTTGAGTAGCGTCGATTTGCCGCTGCCCGATTTTCCGAGTATGAAAACCATTCCCGTTTCGTGGAAGTTGAGCGACACGTCGTCCAAAGCCTTGGTGACCGTGCCGTTTTTGGTCTTGTAATCCTTTTTTAAATGTTTGACTTCTAACATGACCGTATTCTCTCTTGGTTTGTTGCCTTTATAGTAGCACTGCGCACATTAAATGTCAATAGTACTTGATACTATCGTCGACAAAGTGTGTCATTAAAGTTTAATTTTGTCCAATCTCACGCGTGTAGTGTGTGCAAAATACACACTCGTCATGCGAAAAAGTTTCTAAAGCCGCCGCCAAACGAATGACAAAAGTCGAGCAATCGGTTATAATATAGTCGACGAAGAGAAAAGGAGGGTAGCTCATGCCCTGGTACGAAAAGATGTGGACTTGGATCAAGGACTTTTTCGTGAACAATTGGACGACGATCGTCATATTTTTCTGCGTGCTGATTTTCGGCATAATATTCATCAAGATTATTCTCGCGGTGATAAACCGCGCGTTCAAGCGGTCGCAAAAGATAACGCCGACGGCGGGGCACTTTTTTATTAGCGTAATAAAGGCGGTGCTTTATATCATCTACATAATAGCGCTTTTCTCCCTCCTCGGCATACCGACGACGAGTATGATAGCGCTGCTGTCCGCCTTCGCCCTCGCGCTCTCTCTCGCGCTTCAAGACACCATGTCAAACCTCGCAAGCGGGGTGGTGCTCGTCTTTACAAAGCCGTTCTCGGAAGGCGATTACGTCGAGTTCAATGACGGAACGGCGGGAACCGTAGTTAAAATCAACATGTTCAACACTCACCTCCGTACTCCGTCCAATCAGATAGTGGTCATTCCCAATAAGACGGCAGTAACCGGCACGGTCACCAACTTCAGCGTGGAGGAAACGCGCCGAATGGACGTGCCGCTTTCCGTCGCGTACGGCACCGACGTCGACAAGGTCAAGGAGATTGGGCTCGCCGTCGCAGCCGCGCACGAAAAGGTGCTCAAAGACCCCGCGCCCATGACGCGGCTCAACAACCACGGCGCGAGCTCGCTCGATTTTATACTTCGCGTGTGGGTGCAGAGAACGGATTATTGGGACGTGTATTTCGACCTCAGAGAACAGGTTATCGCCGCCTTCAATGAGAACGGCATAGAGATTCCGTTCAACCAGCTCGACGTCCACGTAAAAGACGACGCCGCCGAAAAAGAGCTTGAAAAAGCGGTAAGCGAAAAGGCTGAAAAGATTGAAAAGCCCGCAGAAGAAACGGCGGACATGACCGAAGAAAAGCAAGAGGACAAGCCCGCGGCAAAGAAGGCGAGAAAGCCGAAGAATAAATAAGAGATAAGAATGAATAATGAGGGACAGTCCCTCAGTCGGCTTCGCCGACAGGTCTTACACAGGGGAGCCGAATAAAGAGGAAGCGCCGGAATAAGAAGCCGGCGCTTTTCAAATCCCTCGACAAGCTCGGGATGACAAAATAAAGCATATCCTCATTGAAAGAAGTGTCGTAAAGAAATGCGCACTCCTACTGTGTCATCCTGAGCGGAGCGCAAGCGGAGTCAAAGAAACTGTAAGCGCGAGCATTTCAATCTCGCGCTTCAATAATTCTTATCTATTCATTTAGCCGCGTAGCGGCGCTGCCACTCACTCGCCGAAGGCGAATATCACTTTGCGCTTTAGCGCAAAATCTCACCGCACGAAGTGCGATTTCACTCTTGCTCGTCCTCGGGCGGAGGAATGTATTCCGCATCTTTAAGAGTCATCCATTCGATTATTCGCGCCCACACTGCCATGCCTGTCGCGGCGAGCGACAGGAACATGCCGAGTAGCCCGAAGCCGTCGTAGTAAATGCAGACGAACGACAGCTCGAATATGAACATGAGCGCATTTATCGCTATAAAGAGCTCCGCCGTAAAGAAAGCACGGCGCTTGAAACCGTTTTTGGGCGCGCGCTCTACCGGAATGCGCTTTGCGAGCTTGTTTTTGGTGCAGTCCATGATGATGACGTATATCGACACGCCGATCATCACGAACACCGCCCACATATACACGAACGCATAAGACGCTATGAATTTGGTCGTGTATTCGAGCCCGCTTTGGGGCAGGACGAGTATTACAAGCTGAAGCATGAGCGCTATGACGTGTATGAGCGTACGTATCTGCGAGCTTCTGACGAGCTCGGCGTCGTCGGTTGCCGTGTACCAATACGCGCCGGACGGCCCGCGCTTTTTGGGGCTCGGTTTTGCGCCGACTTCCGCGTTTTCGGAAGAAGCGTCGACTTCGGCAGCCGCCTCGGCTTCCGTCTCGGCGGCGGGGCTTTGCTCTTCGCGCTCGTCCGCTGCCGCGCCGTCTTGTATGTCGCTCGTCACGCCGAGCACATTGTTTTCGAGTTCTTCCATTATTTTATGAGAGAGTTCCAATACTCGTATTGTTTGCGATTTCCCTGCGATTTATAATACTCGGCGAGCGCGGCGCATGCAAGCTCCACTCCCGACTCGGCGAGATCTTCGAGCTCGCGGATAGCCGCTTGCTCGCCGCCGGACAGGTTGAGCGCGGCAAGCTTTACCGCGCATTCGATGAGTCCCGCCTTTGCGCCTATTCTGTAGCACGTCGCGGCGCGGTCGAGATCGCCGACGTCGAAAAGCTTGTTGCCGAGATGTTCTGCGGCTTTGGCGTGGCCGAGCTGAGCGGCAAGCTCGAAAAACTTGTACGCTTCGTCGTCGCCGACGCTTTCGAGATGGCACGCGTAGGCGTAGAGTGCGTCCGGCTCGTCGCTCTCGACGCGCGTTTTAAGCAGGCTGAGCTCTTCGGCGGTCATGCTATTCCTTGTTTAAAAGTGACGTCGCTTGCGTTTCGGAAGCCGATGCGGCGGCAGTCAACGCCGCTTTGATGTGTTTTGCGATCGCTCCGTCGAGAGCGGCTTGCGCTTTCGCGCCGAGCTTTGTTCCGCCTATTTCGGAATACATCTGCTTGAAGTCGTACAGATCGGACGAGAGCGCCGTGCCCTTTTCGAGAACGGGAAGAAGGGGCGCATAATCGGGCGTCGCCGCGACTCCGCAGCAGGTGAGAGCGTCTGACGACGTGATGACGCCGTCACTCGCGACTTCGCCCGCGAATATGACGAACAGGCAGGGCGAGCCGCTTTCGCACGCACAGGCCGCGACGCAAGCAATGTCGGCTTCGGCGGCGGCTTTGATGAGCTCCGCCGCTTCGCGCATGACCGCATTTTTTCCTATGCCGGAAAACTTGAGCGCAGGCACGGGGTAGTCGAGAAGATCGATTTTTACGGCGCCGTCCTTGACGTTTTTTTGCGTTTTTGCGTGCGCTACGGCGCTGTCCGAGCAGGCGAGGTAGTCGCCGTCGCTATTTACGCGCTTTGCTATCGTGCCGCCGTAGGATGCTGCGTAGGCGTAAAGCCGCGCTATGACGTCGGCAGAGAAAATATCGTCGCAGGTAAGAGCCGCCACGCGGTTGCCGGAAGCAATGGGCGTGTACGGCACGGGCATTCCCACGTCGAGCATGACGGGGCGCGCGAGCGCATTTTTGCCGCGGCAGTAGTGAATGTAGCCGTTCTCGCCGCCGACGTTTCCGCCCGCAACCGAGCCGCAACATTCATAAAGGTCGAAAAGGAAGTCGAACGCCTTTTGCGGCTTGCGGCCGAGCTCGTCGCGGAAGTAGAAGTCTACGGTGTGCGGAGCCGGCATGAGCAAATCCTTAACCGCTTCGACGTCGATATCGGTCTTTGTCGCCTTGAGCTCCGTCAAGAGCGCGTCGAGCGTTTCGTCCGTTTCGGTCTCTTCAAGCTTGACCGCGGCGACGCCGCACAGCGCGGCGAGGCGGTTCAGCGTGTATACTTCGTCGAGCGCGTCGAGCAAAAGATTGTCTCGCGCGTACGCAATAAGCTTATTGAGTGTGCTTTCGATATTCGTTTTCATAGTCCCTCCGTTTGTCGTGGCATATTTCCGTATATAGCATATCATAACGAAGTGAAAAAGGCAAGTGATTGCGCCGCTTCCGTACCAAGATAAGAAATAAGAGATAGTAATGTGGGTTTGATTATAATTCATAAAAACTGTACAAATATGTCTAAATTTGTTGCTTTAATTCGAGCGCAGTGATAAAATATCCTTATAAACAAATTAGGGAGACTCGAAATGAAAAGAAAATCGTTATTGGCGCTTGTATTGGCGCTAGTCATGTCAATAGCGGCTGTGTTTGCTCTCGTCGGCTGCGGCGGCGGAGAAAGCGGCGGAGAAAGCGGCGGCGACAAGCGTCCCGCCGACACGTCGTTTGTCGGTTGCCTGTCCGCGGCTACGTACGAGGACGAAGAAAGCGCCGCTATCGGGTTTTTGAGCGCGGAGCTTGACGGCGCGGCGACTAAAACGCAATTCGTCGGCGCCGAAAAGGGCGATGAGCTTTCCGAAGAGGAAATCGCGGCGCTCGAGCTCGGCGACGATATCGACGTAAACGACGTCGAGAGCGCGGCGCATTACACCGTCAAGTACACCGAAACGGAAGTTTCCGACAAAGCGCATGCGAGCGCCGAGAGCGCCAAGTCGTACAAGATCGTCATTATCAAGATCGGCTCGCACTATTACTACTACATTCCCGTCATGCCCAAGGGCGGCGCAATCACCAACAGCTATATCGCTATGGTCTGCGACCCCAAAAAGTACGTAAACGTCACCGAAACGTCGGTCGGCAAGTCGACCACCACCGTGCAGGGCTATTCCGTCACGGTGACGCTCACGACAACCACCAAGCTCGCAGGCGACAGAGCGCATATCAAACTCGTTTCGTCTATTCTCGGCGAGACCCAAATTGAAGAATACTATCTCGTCACCGAAAACGAAAGCCTCGTCATGTATTATTACGATAAGTACGACGACTCGTGGGAAAACTTCGGCTCTGCGGAGTATGCGACCCTCGAACAGCTTCTCGAAGACGCGGTGTTCAACTTTGACCACACTTACTTCGAACGCACCGCCAGCGGCTTTAAGATGTCGAGCGGCAAGCTTCGGCAGTACCTCAACGACGTCATGGGCGACGACCTTAAAGCGCTTCTCGGCAGAGACTTCCAAGTCAAAAGCGCCAGCGCCGATTACTACGTGAAAGACGCGCGGCTCGACGAGGTAAAAGCCAAGATAACCATGAAAGGCGTGGTGGAGGGAATGTCGACGACGGCAACCGTTTCGACAACCACTAAGTACACCGACTACGGAACGACGGTCATCGACCTTCCGTTCTCGATAGAAGAGTAGAATGCAAAAACGGCCGCGGAGACGCGGCCGTTTTTGTATAAGTATAGGTACGAGTGAATAGTGAAGAAGTTGCACATCCCCTCAGTCAGCTTCGCTGGCAGCTCCCCTAAATTCAAGGGAGCCTGCTAATGGCGCGACGTTGCGCTTGCCTCGACACCTCGGTAAAGGTGGCGTCGAGCAGTATTATCGTAACGTCCCTCGTCGGGTGTAACACAAAATAAACAACGTCAGCCCACACACGACAAAAATCCAACCTGTGGTTGGTCGAGCGTAACAAAGAACGAACAACGGCAGCCCACACACGACAAAAATCAAGCTTGCTTGTTGACAGTGGGTAATTGTTATGCTATAATGAAAAAAATGGACGCGGAAATACTTGACATCGAAAAAACGCTGCAGTATTTGACGCTCGACGAAAAGCTGCGAATGCTGTCCGGCGACGGCATGTGGCACACTTTCGGCACGGGCGAGCTTCCGCGTGTCAGAATGTCGGACGGGCCGAACGGCCTGAGAATGACGGACGGTGCGAGCACGTCCGCCGTGCCGTCGGTGTGCTATCCCACGCCGGGAATGCTCGCAAACAGCTGGGACGAGGCGCTCGTCTACAGCGTGGGCGCGGCTATGGGGCGCGAGGCGACGGCGCTCGGCGTCAACCTTTTGCTCGCGCCGGGAGTAAACATCAAGCGCACGCCGCTCGGCGGGCGCAACTTCGAATACTATTCGGAAGATCCGTACCTTTCGGGCATGCTCGGCAAGGCGTTTATAAGCGGCGTTCAGTCGACGGGCGTCGGCGCGTGCCTAAAGCACTTTGCGGTAAACAACACCGAAGCTATGCGCATGTATGCGAACGCCGTGGTCGATAGGCGTGCGCTTTTCGAGCTGTACTTAAAGCCGTTCGAGATAGCGCTTAAGGCAAAGCCGTCGGCGGTCATGTGCGCGTACAACAAGGTCAACGGCGAGTACTGCTCGCAGAACGAATATCTACTGAAAACGGTTTTGCGCAAGGCGTTTTCGTATGAGGGGCTCACCGTGTCCGATTGGGGCGCGGTGCACGACAGGACGGCTGCGCTAAAAGCGGGTCTCGACCTCGAAATGCCCGACTCTCTCGGCATGTCCGAGCAAAGCCTTCGCGAGGCGGTAAAACGCGGCGACATAACCGAAGCGATGATTGACGACAGTCTGCGCCGCGAGCTCGACCTCATTGACAACGTGTACCTCGAGCCGTTCGGCGATTACGACGCGGACGCTCACGACAGGCTTAGCTACAACGCCGCCGTCGAGAGCATAGTTCTTCTCAAAAACGACAACAACTTCCTGCCGCTGACAAAGGACATGCGCGTCGCCGTCATGGGAAGCCTTGCGGAAGACGCGCCCATCGAGGGCGGGGGAAGCTCGCACGTCGTTCCCACCAAGACAATTACCGCACTCGACGCGTACGCCATGCGCGCAATCGAGATATCTTACTTCCGCGGCTATGCGGAGGGCAACAAAAAGCTCAACGCCGCGCTGTACGACGAGGCAATGACGGGCGCTATGGGCGCGGACGCGGTTATCGTGTATGCGGGCGCCGCAGAGCCGAGCGAGGGCGTGGACAGGAAAACGCTGTCGCTTCCGCCCGAGCAGGACAACCTCATCATGGGGCTCACCAACGCAGGGCACCGCGTGATTGTCGTTTTGACGACGCCGGGGCCTGTTCTCATGCCGTGGGTAAAACGCGCGCGCGCCGTGGTGTACGCGGGGCTCAACGGCCAAAACGGTGCGCTTGCCGCGGTCGACGTGCTGTACGGCAGAGTCAATCCGCGCGGCAAGCTCGCAGAGACATTCCCCGCCGACGAGAGCGAGATTCCCGTCGATCCGAACCCCTTGCGCATGCTTTACCGCGAGAGCATATTCGTAGGCTACCGCTACTACGAAGCGATTGAGCGGCGCGTGCTGTTCCCATTCGGGCACGGCCTGTCGTTTGCAGACGTCAAGTACGACGGAATGAAGGTAAAACGGCTTTCGGGCACCGAGTTCGAGGTTACGGTCGACTTGTCAAACGATTCGGTGCGCGACGCGTTCGAGATAGTGCAGGTGTATGTTTCTAATCGCACGGGGCGGATTATGTGCCCCAAAAAACAGCTCGCCGGGTTCAAGAAGGTGTTTATCGAGGGCAAAACGCACACGCAGGCGACAATCAAATTGGACGCAAGCGCGTTCGGGTTTTACGATACAAAGACCGACAAGACGCGCATATGCGACGGCGAGTTCAAAATCCTCGTCGGCGCGTCGTCGGCGGACATTAAGCGCGAGATATCGGTCAAGATCGACGGCGACTTCAAAGACGTCGTAAAGCCGCCCGAGTCGTACAAGATTCCGCTCCGCGCAAACATTACGGACGATGACTTTTCGGCGCTGTACGGCGGCGAGCTCCCGCCCGAACCTGCGCGGCCGCAAAAGGGCGAGTATTCCATGAACAGCTGCGTCGACGACCTCAAGCACACGCTCGTCGGCAAGTTCGCCGTGCTCGCCGTAAAGAGCAGGGCAAAGAAGGCGGGCGCACCGGGCAGCCCTCGGTACGAGGCGCTTTTGAATAACGCGATGTTTACGCCGCTCCACGCGGTGGTCGCCATGTCGGACGGCGCGTTCGGCGAAAACCTCGCGCGCGGCATGATCGAAATGGGCAACGGCAAGTTCTTCAAGGGGCTCAGGACGATTATTTCCAAAAAGCGATAGTTTGCAAAAGTAGCATATAAATAGAAAGTGATGACAGGTGTAACCGTGGAAAGAATAGATATTTTCGATTACATAGAACGCGCGTGTGCTGTGCTCGACGAGAACGCGAGCGGGTTTGCGCACGCCGCGGACAGGCTTACCGAGTACTTGCAAAACACCTTCGGCGGCATTGATTCGACGGTAGGCGTCACGTCGCGCATAAAGACGCGGGACAGCCTCAAAGAAAAGATATTGCGCAACCACCTGTACAAGGACCACGACGCAGAACGCATTGTGTACGAGCTTCACGACGTGATAGGCGTCAGAATTGAGTGCAGGTTTTTCAAGGACGAAGAATATCTGTACAAAAAGATACTCGAAATTTTCGATACCAATCTCGGCGACGGACTGTACGCGCCGTCCGGCAAAAAGGCTATACGCCTAAAGCTCGACGCGCCGCAGCCCGAAAAGCAGAAGAACGGTTTTAACATCTACCGCATCGACGGTAGCGTCATTTACGCAGGCGAGTGCTATAACTTCGAGCTTCAGATAAAGTCGCTCGTCAACAGCTTTTGGTCGGAGATAGAGCATAAGCTGATATACAAGAACATAAGATACAGCCAGTCCGACAATCTCATGAAAGAGCTGCTAAACTCCATTCACGAGAGCTTGAAGGGCGTCGACCACCAGCTCAACCTCATATTCGACAGGTTTGCCGGAAACAGCGTCGACAACCAGCAGACGCAGCTTGAAAACATGCTCGTATTCGGACTCAACGAGATATACACCGCAATAGTCCGCTCGAGCACGGGAATTTCGGTGTCGATTGCCGAATATTCGGAAGCCATAGTAAAATACCTGCTTGCCGCATCGACGTACGTCAGGAGCGCGAGCGGAAGGACGATAGCGGGCGCGGTCAAGAGCGCGGTGACGGGGGAGACGGAACAGGATAGCGGCGACATAGGCGCGAGCGTTCTCATCAGCCTCATGGAATGGATGCGCAACGTCGATTACAGCGCTATTTCGATAGGCGAAGTGATAGAGCTTAAAGGCACAAAGACCGAAAATACCGACGTCGCACGCGTTTTCTTAAACGGCATAAACGACGACTTTTACCTTAACACGTTTTTCCACATCTTCTTTTCGCTCGAGCGCGGAGACGACGAAATCGATTTTGCGGACTACATAAACTACTACGCCGACAGAATTCTCGACGGCAAAACGCAGGAGCAGATGTACCGCACTCTCGCCGCGCTCGGCGAGGTGCCCGCGCACAAGCTTCCGCTCGAGAGCACTATTAAGATGTTAGAGGAAATAAGGTGATCAAAGGGAGGCAGGCATGGAATTTTTCGAGGTCGTAAAAAACAGGTATTCGTGCAAGAAGTTCGGCGGCAAGCCGGTCGAAAAGGAAAAGCTCGACAGGGTGCTTGAGGCCGGGCGGCTCGCGCCGACGGCTAAGAACGCTCAGCCGCAAAAAATAACTGTGGTAACGAGCGAAAAATTACTTCTTGCGCTCGACAAATGTACGCCGTGCAGATACGGCGCGCCCGTCGTGATTGCGGTGGCGTACGATAAGAACAACGTGTACACGTACCCCGGCGGCAAGTACAATGCAGGGGCGGAGGACGCTACCATCGTCGCCACGCACATGATGCTTGCGGCATACGACGCGGGACTCGACTCGTGCTGGCTCAACTGCTTCGATCCCGACGAGACGGCAAAGGCGCTAAATCTTCCCGATGACGAACAGCTCGTCATGCTTCTCGACGTAGGGTATGCGGCAGACGGCGCAGGCCCGCTCGAAAACCACTCGAAAAGAAAGCCGCTCGAAGCGACTGTGAAGTATTTGTAATAGATAAGAAATAAGAGGGACAGTCCCTCAGTCTGCCGCAAGCGGCAGCCAGCTCCCCTTACACAGGGGAGCCGAATAGATAGGAAGCGCCGATTAAAGAGTCGGCGCTTTTTTTGCGGCTTCGCCTAGGTCCCTCCGCTGCGCACTTCGTGCTCCGGTCGGGATGATGGGGGAAAAGGCACGCTCTTTTCGAAACGGCGCGCCCTACTGCCATCATCCCGAGCTTGCCGAGGGATCCAGGCGCTTCGCGCCGCATTCTCTTAAAATTTAACCTTAATTATTCAGTATTCATTCTTATTTCTTATCTATTCATTTAGCCGCGTCAGCGGCGCTATTTCACATCCCCTCAGTCGCCTAAAGGCGACAGCTCCCCTTATTAAGGTGAGCCGGATTGAGGTAATAGTGAATAGTGAAGAGTAAGGAAGCGCGGGCATTTTTATCCCGCGCTTCCGCAATTCTTATCTCTTATCTTTGCTGCCAAGCGCGCTGCGCTTTGCGGCGCACTATGCAGTTCTTTCGGTGTTTATCATCAAATCGATTATCTGCTCGTCAGTCTCGCGCATGCCGTACCTTGCGATGTCGCCGACGTTGTCTATCGTGCGCTCGACGTCGCTGCTGAGTATGCCGTCGCCGCCGAGGAACATGCTGCCGTTTCGGTACATCTCAAAGCCGATTAGTCCCGCGTCGACCGCCGAAGCGATTTTTGCCGCGCAGCTCGATTTTGCGCCGTCGCAGATTACGCCCGAATTGATGGCGAGCGCGTTTACCACGGTGTGTGCGATTGCGTCGTAGCCGCCGCCCATAAGGTAGCAAACCCCCGCGCCCGCGCCGCAGCCCGCGCTGACCGCGCCGCAGTATGCCGAAAGCTTGCCGATGCCCGCCTTGAGCCTTATCGTTATGAGGTTTGACAGGACGAGCGCGCGAATTAGCTTTTCCTCGGTCGCACCGAGTTCTTTTGCGTACTCGATTACGGGTAGCGATGTAGTCATGCCCTGATTGCCACTGCCCGAAACTATTACGACGGGGAGATCGCAGCCGTTCATTCGAGCGTCCGAGCCCGCCGCGGCGGCCGCCTTCGCTCGCGTCTGAACGCCCGTCCCGAACGAGGCGAGGAGGGTTTTGCCTATCCTCGCGCCGTAGTCGTTTTTGAGCCCTTCCGCCGAGATTGCCGAGTTGTATTCTATCTGCCGCTTGATTGTCGGCGCGACGTCGGAAATATTCACCTCGTTTGCAAAGTCGAATATGTTCTTTACGGTGAGCGCGTCGCACTTTGCGCTTTGCGCCTCGGTCTCGTTAAAGCCTGTGTCGAGAATGGCGACGCCGTCCTTTTCGATGTGGACGACGTTGGTATGGTGCTTTGCTATGCGGCAGGTCGCGCTGTGCTCGCCGCAGTAAACGGTAATCCAGATGTCGAAAACGCAGGCGAGCCGACTTTTGTTCACCGTGATTTCAGTCGACTTGACGTACTCGGATATTTGCTTGCGCTGGTCTGGCGTGACGCTCGCGATCACTTGGAGCTTTTTGTCCGCTTTGCCCGCGACAATGCCGGCGGCGGCGGCGACGGGAATTCCGCGCATGCCGTCGGTGTTGGGAACCACCACGCTTTTGACGTTTTTCAAGATGTTGCCGCTCACCGCTATATCCACTCTGTCGGGGAGAGTGCCGAGAGTGTCGCGCGCGATAGCGGCGGCATAGGCAACTGCAATCGGCTCGGTGCAGCCTGTTGCGGGCACGAGCTCTTCTTTCAGCGTTTCGAGTAGAGTTTTGTACGTGTGCTTGTCCATACGTCTGTTATAGCACACGGCAAAAAATTTTTCAATGATTTGGTCGAAAAAAGTCGACACATCGGGATGTTTTTTGGGAATTGACTTTGTCGAAAATACATGGTATAATGTAAAAAACGCTTCATGTGCGGCACGACAAGCCGCGGATGAATGGGGGTGCGCGTGGTCGTATATCTTATGGATACGAGATGCTTTGCGGATAAAGAGCTGTTTGCCGAAATCTACGGCACTCTGTCTCCCGTTCGCAAAAAGAAGATCGACGCGTACATGTACGACAAGGACAAGTACCTTTCCATGGGCGCGGGGTATCTTTTGGAAAACGGGCTGAAGGCGCACGCCCTGCCGCCTCAGCAAATGCACTACGAGTACGGCCGCGACGGCAAGCCGGGCATAAACGACCCGCGCCTGCGCTTTAACATCTCGCACAGCGGCGTCTTTACGGTGTGCGCGTTTTCGGGCACGGAGATCGGCATCGACTTACAGCAGATGACAAAACGTGTAAACCCGACGGCGTTCGGCGTCGCCTGTTCGCCCAAGGAAAAAAAGTACCTCAAAGCGCTCGACAGAAAAAAGTGGACTTCCGAGTTCTATCGGATGTGGACGATAAAAGAGAGCTACATGAAGTTTTTGGGCACGGGGCTGTCGCTCGCGCCGTCGCGCGTGGACGTCAATCTCGAAGACTTTCCGCTCTCCGTCTCTCTCGACGGCAAGAAGCAGAACACTTACTTTAAAGAATACGACGTCGGCATTGATTACAAGCTGACGGTGTGCAGCGGCAGAAACGATTTTGCCCCGAACATCACCGTGATAAGGCTTGACCGATACCACGTTCCCAAGTTTTTCAGACTGTTTTAATCCTAAAATAACGATATAAAGTTCTGCCGCTTCGACTAAAACAACGGTCGAGGCGGCATACTATTTGCATGGAAAAAACAGTATCGTTTGTAAAGAGGATAATGCCGGCTGCGCTCGTGGCGCTGATTCTCGTCGCGCTCGCGGCGTTTGCGTTCCTGCCGCAGGTGCGCGGCGAGCGTTCATTTGTAACGGCGTCGGCGGCGTCAATCGACAAAGAAGCCATGCAGGCGCTCGACGGCGTTTGCGAATACCTCGATGGGCGCGACTTTTACGTCAAAACAAGCGGCGAGATAAAGGCAAAGGCGTTCGGCATTCCGCACACGCAAAAGGTGAGCGGGCATAGGGGCGTCAAGGGCGGCGAGTTCTTCGAAAAGGCGGAGAGCAAATCGTCGCTCGTAAAGGCGGCGGTCAAAAAGACGGGTAAGGACGGCGGCGTCGACGTGTCGAAGGGCGAGTATAAGAAAAAGAAATTCGTCTACGGCAAGCCCAAGCATTTGACGGGCGATGAGTATTTGACTAAGTACGGCAGACCGTCGACGGGACTCGTCAGGTACGAGCTCGACGGCGCGGTGCTCGAGGCGAAAAAGGTCAAGGACGGAGTTTACACGTATAAGCTCGATGCCAAGCGCGCGACGCGCTACTGCAAAAACGAGGTCAAAACTCTCGTCGGCAGCAAAAAGCACCCCGACTACAAGAGCGTGTCGTTTACGCTGTACTGCGACGGCAACCGCCCCGTCAAGGTGCGCTCGCGCGAAAAATTCGAGACGGACATCTGCGGCGGAATAACATGCGTTGCGACGTATACCGAAATTTTCGACTTCGACAATCAATAATCAAGTCAATCCAAATCGAGGTTTTCGGGAAGAAAGGTGGGGTGGTCGAGAAACTCGCTGACCGTGATGTTTAGACCGTTGCAAAGCAGTATGAGCGTGCGGAGCGATATGCCGTTGCACCGCCGCTGCATTATGCTCTTGACAGTGGCAAACGGCAGTCCGCAAAGCTGCGCGAGCTTGTACTGCGTGAGATTGCGCTCCCCCATGTATTCGAGTAGCCGATTGATTACGGCAATGTTGATGGTGTTCATACGTTAAGTGTACGACACACCGCTTGTCGAAATAGGATTAAAATTTATCCTTTCGGTTGAATTTTAATCCTATTTTTTCTGCCGTAGGATTTTTAATAAAAAACCCGCTTAAAGCGGGGGAATTTGATTACTCTTTATATGTGAAGTTTTTGTACTTTTCGAGGTCGGATTTGTACTTTGCTATGTAGTACTTTGCGGAGGTTAAATTCTGTTCGAGGTAGTTGCCGCACTCCTTTGCCGTCGCGCCGGGTATGTCGCCCGCGAATGAGAGTATGAAGTCGCACATCTCGATTACGAGCGTGTAAACGTCCTCGGAGGAGAGCTTTCCGAACATGACGAGGTAAAACCCCGTTCTGCACCCCATGGGTCCGAAATAGATTATCTCTTCCGCTCTTTCGTGCGAGCGCAGGAAGGTCGCGCCGAGGTGCTCTATCGTGTGAAGGGCGGGCATATCGGCGGGCGGCTCGCGGTTGGGGAGAGTCAGCCGCAGGTCAAACGTCGTCGTCTCCGCGCCGTCACGGCTGTCCCTTCTCGACACGTACAGCCCGCGCTCCAATACCAAGTGATTTATTTTAAAGCTTTCAATTCTTTTCATTTTTTTAACCGTCGTGTGTTTACTACCGTTGTTCGTTGAGCGTTACGCCCGACGAGGTGCGTGGCGTTGGAAAGGAGTAAACGCCATTCTGTCGTGTATAACGGGGATAGATCAAATATGTGCGGCTTCGCCTGGTTCCCTCCGCTGCGCTCGCAATCGCTCGCTCCGGTCGGGATGATGGGGAAAAGGCACGCTTATTTCGAAACGACACGCTCATACCGCCATCATCCCGAGCAACGTCGAGGGATCCAGGCGCTTCGCGCCGCATTCTTTAAAATTCCGATCATGTCAGGCTCCCCTTAATAAGGGGAGCTGTCTGCGAGCTTGCTCGCAGACTGAGGGGATGTGAAACAAACAGATTCTTCGACTTCGCGCCTTTGGCGCTTCGCTCAGAATGACATTAAAAGGGCACATACTTTCTACTTTAGTTGCGGTTTGTCGATACCAAGTGTGTCATTCTGAGCGCAAGCGAAGAATCTATTTTGTCTCATTCTACATAAACCTTATATCTATATCGCCGTTGGCGGTCCTTGCGGACAAGCGCTTGGATAGGTGCGTGGCGTCGGCGAGCTTTTTGTACGCGACGCCGTCGACGGTTATCGAGCCGTGGTCGGCGTCGATTGTCAGCTTGTAGTCGTTGCGGTCGCCGAGCGGCGACGCGACGATCTTTCCGTTTGACGTTTCCAGCCTCAGCTCGTCGGCGGTGACGCCGCTGGCGTCGATCGTGCCGTTTGACGTCTGGCATTCCAATTTGTCGGCCTTGACGTCGATTGCGGTGAGCGCGGCGTTCTTGCTGAATATGGTGAGGGCGGGCGAGCTGACCGACTCGACCTTTACCGTGCCGTTGCGGCATTTGATTGCCGCGCCGTTTCCGACGGTCAGGTTTTTGGCGGTTACAGAGCCGTTCGAAAGCTTGAGATGAAGGTTGTCGCAGGCGGCGCCCTTTATTTCGAACTTGCCGTTGTCGGTGGAAAGCTCCACCTCGGTAAACTTTCCGCCGTCGAGGTAAACCCCGCCGTTCTTGTTGCGGAAGCGCAGCTTGCCCTTAAAGCTTTCCGGGATTGTCAGCTTGAACTCTATGCGGTGAAGGATTATGCGGTAAAAAAAGTTGCGCGATTTTTGGCGCACGGTGAGCGTGCCGTCGTCCGTCGTTATGTCGAAGTACTTTTCCTTGGCGGAAACGAACTCGACGCATTCCCCCTTGCCGACGGAAATGTCCGCTATGCAGTCCGTTCCGTATATGGCTATATCCTTGATTCCGCTGAATTCCATGTCTTTAGTGTAAACTATTTGATTGTTTTTTGCAAGCGTTTGCGGCATGTCGGCGCTCGACTGCGCGGCGTGCGGCTGCCGATTTTTCACAATTTAAAGCGTTTTGTGCCCTCGATTGTGTATATACTGTGTGCGAATTGGGAAATAATACGGCTTGAGCTCGCCAAAAGCGGGTTTACGCTTGACTTTCTTTGCGGTTGTGACTATAATATTACAGGCTCGCGCCCCTTGTTCGGGCGTTACCACACGGAAACAATCAGGGTTACCATGAAATTATTCGACGATATAATGTATATTATCAATACCAATATCTTGATGACGATAATAGGCGTCGCTTTCGGTATTCAGGTATTGTACATACTGTTATTTTTCGTGAGGGCAAAAAAGTATCCCGAGGCAAAGACCAAGCACCGCTTCGGCATCGTCATTCCCGCGCGCAACGAGAGCGACGTCATTGCCGAAACGGTTAAGTGCATACTTTCTTCCAAGTACCCCAAGGACATGTTCGACGTGTACGTCGTCGCCGACAACTGCACGGACAACACCGCCGAGCTCGCGCGCGCGGCGGGAGCTATCGTTTTCGAGCGCACCGACCCCGATCCCAAGCACCACAAGGCGGGGTATGCGCTAAAGTTCCTTTTCGAAAAGATAATGGAACTTCATCCCGCCGGCTACTACGAGGCGTTTATCAAGTTCGACGCGGACAACCTCATGGAGCCCGATTACATCTCGCGCATGAACGACGCGTTCGACGCGGGCGTCAAGTGCGCGAGGGGATACTCAAATTCCAAAAATCTCGGGCAGAACATGGTCACAGGCATTTCTGGACTGTGGTATATCCGCGACTGTCGGTTTTCGAGCAACTTCCGCTCGGCAATCGGTCAGGGCACAATGCTCGGCGGAGCGGGCATGATGTTTGCAGCCGAGATTATCGAAAAGCACGGCTGGGACTGCCTGTCCGCATCGGACGACACCGAGTTCACCATGCGGCGGCTAAACGAGGACAAGATCAAGACGATGTACGTAAAAGACGCTGTCGTCTACGAGGATCAGCCGTCGACGATAAAGGACACCTTCAAGCGGTATAAGCGCATGTCGGGCGCGCTTTGCAGTCTGTTCTTTACGCAGGGCTGCAAGTCGTTCCTGCTGTTTTTCAAGCGGTGGAAGTGGACTTACCTCGACATGTTCATAACGCTGATGTTCATTCCGGTATGCGTACTCATGTGCATTTGGATTCCCATTTATTACGCCTACTACTTGATATACCACGGGATAATGGGCTTTAAGTACGGCGTCGTCGAAAATCTGACAAACTTTTGGAACTGCTTCAACACGATATGCTATGCGCTCGCTTTTGCGTTCGTGCTGTCGTTTATTCTTCAGGCGCTGCTCGCTATATTCCTCGAGAGAAAGCGCATAAAGGTCCCCGCCAAAAAGATGATTCCCGTCGCTTTTGCGTTTCCTTTCTTCATGATAATCTACGCTGCGGCGATAACGATAGGCGTTTTCAGTAAGCCCAAGTGGAGCCAAATAAAGCGCAACACGACTTCGGACGTCGTAATAAATTCGGACGTGCAGGACGCGCCCGCCGAAGAGGTCGTGCCGAAAGCGGCGTACGCCACCGAGGCGGCGGAAGATATTGCGGGCGGAGAGGCGCAGAGCGATGGCTGAAAAACATTACGACTACCTCATTGTCGGCGCGGGGCTTTTCGGCGCGGCGTTCGCGCAAATCATGACCGAGCGCGGAAAGAGCTGTCTCGTCATTGAACGGCGTGAGACGGTCGGCGGCAATATCGCCACCGAAAAGACGGAAGGGATTACCGTACATAAGTTCGGCGCGCACATCTTTCACACTAGCGACAAGCGGGTGTGGGAGTACGTCAACAGGTTTGCCGAGTTCAATCATTTTATAAACACGCCGATAGCGAAATACAAGGGCAAGCTGTACAACCTGCCTTTTAACATGTTCACTTTTTATCAGCTGTGGGGGTGCAAGACGCCGAGCGAGGCGCGCGCGATAATCGACGCTCAGCGCGAGGCGGCTGGAATTACCGAGCCGCAAAACCTTGAAGAAAAAGCTTTGATGATGGTGGGCGAGGACGTTTACAGAACGCTCATCAAGGGCTATACCGAAAAGCAGTGGGGCAGGGACTGCAAGTACCTGCCGCCGTTTATAATAGGGCGCGTGCCGCTACGGTTTACCTACAACAACAACTACTTCAACGACGATTATCAGGGAATCCCCACCTGCGGCTATACCGAAATGATCGAGAACATGCTAAAGGGCGTCGAGGTCATAACGGGCGTCGACTACTTTGTCGACAGAAACAAGTTCGACGGCATGGCGGACACCGTCGTGTACACCGGCGCAATCGACAGGTTTTTCGATTACAAGTACGGCGAGCTCGAATACCGGTCGCTGCGGTTTGAGACCGAAACGCTGGACGTAGACGACTATCAGGGCAACGCGGTCGTCAACTACACAGAGTACGAGGTTCCGTACACGCGCATAATCGAGCACAAGCACTTTAACGGCGACAAGTCCGAGCGCACGGTCATTACCCGCGAGTACCCCGAGAAGTTTGAAAAGGGCAGCGAGCCGTACTACCCGATAAACGACGAAAAGAACACCGAGCTGTACAACAAGTACGCCGCGCTCGCAAAAAGCAAAAAGAACGTGCTTTTCGGCGGCAGACTCGCCGGATATAAGTATTACGACATGGACGATACCGTCGCCGCCGTGTTCGAGCTTACAGACAAGCTGGGCGCCTAAGCGGCTAAGATAAGAGATAAGAAATAAGAGATAAGAATGGAAGGCAATTGCGGAAGCGTCGGGCTATATACCGACGCTTTTTTTGCAAAAGGCGCGAGAAAGAATTGACAAAGAGCTTTTCGGGTGGTATAATACGAACAATCAGTGCGGAAATGGCTCAATGGTAGAGCAGTAGCTTCCCAAGCTGAAGGTTGCGGGTTCGATTCCCGTTTTCCGCTCCACGAGGTGTAGCGCAGTTGGTAGCGCGCATGGTTAGGGACCATGAGGCCGCGAGTTCGAGTCTCGCCACTTCGACCAAGTAAAAGCCCGCCTTTCGGCGGGTTTTTGCTTGCTCGAAAAGTATTCACGACGTGAGCGTGCAGAGTAAAAGTTTTAAACAACCACTTGACAATGCGGTATAATTGTGGTATAATCATGCCACAATAGTTAGGAGGTATTAAAATGCAAATCATACCTATAAGGGATTTAAAGGAAACCGCCAAAATATCGGAAATGTGCAACTTATCCAATGAGCCGATATTCGTAACGAAAAACGGATACGGCGACATGGTTATTATGAGCATAAAAACTTACGAGGCGAGCATAGAGCGGAATACGCTGCTTGCGCGGTTGGCGGAAGCCGAACACGGCGATAAATTGGTCGACGGCGAAGCGGCCATGCGGGAATTGAGGCATAAATATGTCAAAAAAGATTGACTTTCGTTTTTTGCCGTCGGCGCTGAAAGATATAGATGAGGTGTTCGATTACATAACGCAAAAGCTGTGCAATCAAAAAGCTGCTAACGACTTAATGGGCAAGCTCGATGAAACCATTGACAATATAAGATTGTTTCCTCAATCGTTTCCGTTACACGAGGACAGCGAGCTTAAAAGTAACTTCGTGCGTAAGGTTTCGGTAGATAATTACATATTATTCTACAAGTATGACGAAGCACAAGAGCTTATAATTATTTTATATTTCAAGTACGGTGGAAGTAATTTGTCTGGGCTTCATTGATTGGTAAAAAGACGAGAGTGCGGTTGCGCGGCACGAAACTGTGTCGCGCCGTATTTTTTATAAATAATCACTTCGATTTTTCTTTGAACTATTGACACGAAAATAGCACAATAGTATAATAGTATCACTTTGCATATGGCTTTCGTCATTGAATGAATTTTAAAAAACGCAATGGTTTTGACATGAGCAATAACGAAAATGACAATCAAAGTGAATCATACGAGTACAGAAAAAGAGCGGAAGAAGAGCGCAGAAAACGGGTGAATGCGTTTGCCGATTCGCTTCTCGAAGGCAGCGCGTCAAACTTCAAGCCCGCATCAAAAGGGACGACCGAGCCCGACATAGGCGAGCTCATAGCGGGACTTAAAGAAGTTATCGGTCGCGAAGATCACAGCGGACACCGAAAGCGCCTGCGCGAGAGATTGAAGCACGCCGACCTCGACAACGTTCCGTCCGAGGTGCTGCTCGAAACATTTCTGTCGTACTTTATTCCGCGAAAGGACGTCGCGCCTTTATCGAAAATGCTATTGGAGCATTACGGTTCGCTGTGGAATGTGCTCACGGCTCCTCCGGCCGAGCTCAAAGCCTTTCCGTCCATGACAGAGCGCGCGTCGCGCATGGCGTCGCACTTAATCCGTCTCACAAACTATCAGCGCCGAGCGGCGTTCGCGATAAAAAGCGGCGATCGTGCGCTCCGGTTTTTCGCGGCGCTCAATGCGGGTGACGACTGCGTGCAAACGCACGTCGCTTATCTCGACGCCGACTACAACGTCATCGCAATAGAGACGCACAGTGGCGAAAAGGCAGTCGCGCCAAAGACGATAGTGGGCGGTGCGTACAGGTTGTCCGCGAGCTACGTAATAATCGGAAGAAGGGAAAGCGCGCTGTTTCCGCAGTGGCAGGGCGGGGCGAAGTATGCCGCAATCCTGCGCGAAGTGCTCGGCGCCGTCGACACGTCGTTGCTCGATATAATCGTATTTACAGGTCTCGGCTATTACTCGATCGGTGCGAGCGCGATGCGCAAGGACGAACCGATAGTTTATGCGTTCACGCCGCTAGTAGCCGTGCCCGACGTAGGCGACGTCGTGCGGGAGCTGACGCCGGACGAGTGAGACTGCGCATTGCGGCGAGCTATCTCGGAAAGAATATGAGAAGCGAGCCGTGCTTGACGGACACCGTAGCGGGCGACTTACCGCTCACCGTAGCGTTTGAAACGCCGAGCGGAAAGTCGGGCGAGAGCGTCGCGTTGTCGAGCGGGTAATAGAGCGACGACAGCTTAACGCCCGTCGCTTCGCCGCCGTAGGCAAACACCGAAACGGTGCCCTCGGCGGTTTTCGGAATGACAAAAGTTTCGTCGGTTATGACGGTCGCAATCGTGTCGCGGTCGATTAAAAATCCGTGCGCGTCGAAATTGTTGAGATAGCGAAGGGCGGCGAGGTTTGCGACTGTATGGTCGAGCCTTCCGCCCACGCCGCCGTACAGCACGAAGGTCTTGTATTCGCGGCGCAGCCCGAGCTTGATTGCGGCGAGCATGTCGGTATCGTCCTTTTCTCGCTTCAGCTTTACGACGTGCGCGGCAATGCCCTCGGGCGCCGTCGACGAGTCGAAATCGCCTATGACGACGTTCGGGTCGAGCCCCGCGCTTTTCACTGCGGAATACCCGCCGTCGGCGGCGATTATTAGGTCGGACTTTGTAAAGCTCCGCTTCGGCGGGAACGCTTCGCCCGCGCCGAATATAACGCACATCTTTTCCATACCCGCATTATAGCACAAAAAACAAAGATAGTCGAGAGAAATTATTGACAAACAGTTCAAACGGTGATATAATAACTTTCGCATCGAGGCGTAGCGCAGTTGGTAGCGCGCATGGTTCGGGACCATGAGGCCGCGAGTTCGAGTCTCGCCGCTTCGACCACATAAACACACGACGGTTCACCGTCGTGTGTTTTTGTATATATAAGAGCGAGACTCGAACTCCGATAGGAGCGCGACCGTCAAGTAAACATGCCTGTGGCATGTTTATAGGGAGCGCACGAGCGGCTGTGCCGCGAAGTGGGCGATTTTGCGGAGCAAAAGCGCGCTAGTCTCGCCGCTTCGACCAAAGCGGCGCTATTGCGCCTAAATGAATAGATAAGAGATAAGAGATAAGAATGAAGAACAGAGCGTAAAATATCGTTCGCCGCTTTGTATTATTATCTATTATCTCTTATTTTTTATCTCTTATCTAAATCGCTGACGCGCTCTTATTTGAAATTTGTTTTGCCCGCAAGTTTATTGCATTAACCTTTTCGCTTTGAGTAGCGTATATGTAAAATAGCCGCATTTTGCGGCTGTTACTGCTTTTCGATATTATCAGCTTTTCGAAGAGTCCGCCGAGTCATCGGAACGGTCTATCATCTTGTAGCCCGGGTTTGTCGGGCGGCTCCGTCCCGCGCGGGCGGTCGGAGTGACGTCGGCTTTGCCGCAAACGCGCTCTGTATTTCCGCTGTTGTCGGGGCGGGTGCGCGTCTTTCTGCCGCTGCTGCAGTTCGTCGTTTTTTCGTTATTTTCAATTTCGCGCTTGCGCTTTGTCGTTATTTTTCCGGCGGGATAGATTTCCTCCTCGATTACTTCCTCGGCGGAAATTTCGGCGTCCGTCTTTTTTCGGCGTTCGTCGTTGCCGTTCGACTTGTTGCGGAGCTTATTCCACATCGATTTGAATTTTTGTCCTATACCCATAACTCCTCCATGTGTCGTGCTTAGGTTACGCTAACCTAAAAATATTGTAGGTAAAACGCGAAAAATTATACATTAAAGTTAGGTTAAGATTTTGCCCGCCGCACGCATATTCCTTTACAAACGCGAAAAAATTTTGTATAATATACGCAGTTACGATTGCTGTTGCAATCGTGGCGCGGATGCGCCTCGCGCGTAAAGCGCGACTGCGATATTGAATCACAGCGCAAAAATGCCATTGCGAGCAAGCATTTTTGCTTGTGATATAATATGCCATAATCGAAAATGGCGTAAGGAGGATTGACAGTGCTTGAACTTAAAGAGATAACCAAAGATTACAAGGTGGGTGGCGACAAGGTGCGCGCCCTTAAAGGCGTGTCGATTAAATTCCGCAAGAGCGAGTTCGTCTCCGTTCTCGGCCCGTCGGGCTGCGGCAAGACGACGCTACTCAACATCATCGGCGGACTCGACCACTGCACGGACGGCGATCTCATAATTAACGGTATAAGCACCAAAACCTTTAAAGACCGTGATTGGGACACCTACCGCAATCACAGCATAGGCTTCGTGTTCCAAAGCTACAACCTCATCCCGCACCAGACAATACTCGAAAACGTCGAGCTCGCTTTAAACATTTCGGGCATTCCCAAGGCGGAGCGCGTTCAGCGCGCCAAGGAAGCGCTCGACAAGGTGGGCTTAGCGGGGCTTTACAAGAAAAAGCCCAACCAGCTCTCGGGCGGGCAGATGCAGCGCGTGGCGATTGCCCGCGCTCTTGTCGGCGACCCCGATATTTTGCTTGCCGACGAGCCGACGGGTGCTCTCGACAGCGAGACGTCCGTTCAGATAATGGACCTCATAAAGGAGATTTCGCTCGAGCGCCTCGTCATCATGGTCACGCACAACCCCGAGCTTGCCGAGCAGTACTCCACCCGCATAGTGCGCCTTCTCGACGGCCTCGTCGTAGACGACACCATGCCGTACGACGGCGGTGAGGAAGCTCAGGCGGAAAAAACAGAAGCGGAGGGCGAGGAGCAAGGAACTCTCGACAACTCCGATCATTTCGACGCGCCGCCTGTGGGCGAAACGTCTGACAAGGTCGAAAAAAGCGGCAAAAGCAAGAAGTCCAAGCTGTCGTTTTGGTCGACGTTCAAGCTGTCGTTTCGGAACCTTTTGACAAAGCTTAAGCGCACCATACTCGTATGCTTCGCGGGCTCTATAGGCATTATAGGCGTTACAACGGTGCTTGCCGTGTCGACGGGCGTCACCGACTACATAGACCAGATGCAAAACGACATGCTTTCCGGCAACCCCATTCAGGTAAAGGAGTCGTCGCTCAACCTTTCATTACTTACCGAGATGAGCAGCATTGCCGACGAGCGCGCCGCCGCCAAAAAGGGCATCAAAAAAGGGCACGTCAACGTCGACTACATGATCGAGTTTTTGGCAAACCGCGCGGACGACCTCAACGAGCTGATGGTCAGCAACACGATAACAAATGAATACGTCGAGTTCGTCAAGAATATGCCCAAATCGTACTACCGCGAGATGAGCTTCAGATACGGCATAGACGTCGGCAACAACATATACACCGATTATCACTTCACAAAGCCGGACGGCTCGCCCGATACCGACGGCAAAAAGATGTCGCTTACCGCCGCGCAGGAGATTTACACCTCGCTGCTCGGCAAGACCATATTCTCCAAATACTCGCAGATGGCGTCGCTCGTAAAAATCGATTACAGACAGGCGCCCGAAAACGAGGACTTCATTTCGCAGCAGTACGACATAATATCCGAAAACGGCCGCATTGCGACCAAGGCGGGCGAGGTGATGATTGTCGTCGACAAGGACACCCAGCTCACCGACCTATTCTTAGCTCAGCTCGGCTACTACAACCAGGAAGAGTTTTTGAACATCGCGTACAAGGCGACCAAGGACACAGATCCCGATTCCGCCGCTGCGTACGATCCCAAGCTCGACAGGGACAGGATTCCGTACGGCGAGCTCGTCGGCAAAAAGTTCACATGGTACCCCAACGACACCGTATATAACTATATCGCCGACGACAATCCCGCAGGCTGGCTGGAGACGAACAGGCGCGCGTTTACTTACAACCCGATAGCGAGCGACGAGTGGACGGACGGCATCGAACTAACCGTCACCGCCATACTCCGTCCCAAAAAGGACCTCGCTTACGGCAGCATGAGCGCCGGCATTTACTACACCCCCGCGCTCATAAATCAGATTTTGGAAAGAGAGCGCGTCAAGCAGTCGAAGATAGTCGAGTTCCTTGCAAAAGACGAGGAGGGACTTGGCGTCGACTACTTCACCGTTCCGATGGGCACCGACGAGGTTTACGTCGTCCCGACGTTTGACTACGAGTTCTACTACGACGGCGTGTTGTATTCGACGACGAGCCCCGACAAGAAAACGCGCATAACGATGGGTATGGTGTACAATACGCCGGGCATGAACGACATGATGTCCATGTTCTCGGGTGGGGCGATGGCGTCGCTGTCGCTGCGCGACCTCGGCGGCATAGACATTCCCAATACGATATCGGTGTACCCGATAGACTTTACGTACAAGGGCAAGGTTACCAAGTATCTTGACAAGTGGAACAAGGCGGGCGCGGTCACGTTCGGCGAAACCACTATAGAGCGGGACGACCGCGAGGACATAATCTACACCGACAACATCGAACTGATTATCTCGCTCGTCAACGACCTTATCGACATGATAACCTTTGCGCTCGTCGCGTTCACGTCGCTGTCGCTTGTCGTTTCTACAGTCATGATAGCGATAATAACCTATGTTTCGGTCATAGAGCGCATAAAAGAGATCGGCGTCATACGCGCGCTCGGCGGGCGCAAGCGCGACGTGTCGAGGCTGTTCACTGCCGAAACGCTCATGATAGGCATAGCGTCAGGCGTTTTGGGCATAATCGTCACGTTCATACTTACGCTCATCATAAACGGCATAGTGCAAAGCCTCGCCGGCATTTCGATAGCCTCGCTCACCGTGCCGATCGCGCTGATAATGATATCGGTAAGCGCGGTGCTCACACTCATTTCGGGACTTGTTCCCGCGCGGCTCGCCGCAAAGAAGGATCCCGTCGAGGCGCTCCGCACAGAGTAACGCTTAGAACAGAGTAGTAACTCCGCAATAAAAAATTCGGGTAAGAACATGGCAAAGAAAGAGAAACCGACGTTTTATATAACGACGCCCATTTACTATGCGAGCGGCTCGCTCCATATCGGGCATTGCTACACCACCGTTTGCTGCGACGCGATAGCGCGGTTTAAGCGCATGGACGGGTACGACGTTTTCTACCTGACCGGCACCGACGAGCACGGTCAAAAGGTGCAGCAGGCGGCGGAGGAGCACGGCGTGTCGCCCAAGGCGTTCGTCGACTCATTGGCCGACCGCATAAAGGCGCTGTGGGAGCGCATGGATATCTCCAACGACGGCTTTATCCGCACGACCGACGAGGACCACGAAAAGGCGGTCGCCGACATCTTCACAAAGCTGTACGAAAAGGGCGACATCTACAAGTCGGAGTACGTCGGCAAGTACTGCAAGCCGTGCGAGTCGTTCTGGACGGACGGCCAGCTCGTTGACGGCAAGTGCCCCGACTGCGGGCGCGAGGTGGAGGAGGCAAAAGAGGAGTGTTACTTCCTGCGCCTCAGCAAGTACGCCGACCGCATACGAAAGCTCTTGACCGAAACGGATTTCTTGCAGCCCGAGTCGCGAGTCAAGGAAATGGTAAATAACTTTATCGACAAGGGCCTAACCGATCTTGCCGTGACGCGCACGTCATTTGATTGGGGCATACGCGTTCCGTTTGATCCCAAGCACGTCATATACGTTTGGATAGACGCGCTTCCCAACTACATCACCGCGCTCGGCTACGGTCATGGCGGGAAGAACTTTGAAAAATATTGGCCGTGCGACATGCACGTCATGGCAAAGGAGATCGTGCGCTTTCACTCTATAGTGTGGCCGGCGATACTCATGGCGCTCGACGTGCCGCTTCCCAAGCGCCTTTACGGGCACGGGTGGATAATGCTCGACGGCGACAAGATGAGTAAGTCCAAGGGCAACGTCGTCGATCCGTTTATATTGACCGACCGCTACGGCGTGGACGCGCTCAGATACTACCTGCTCTCCTCCATGCCGTTCGGCGAGGACAGCACGTACACCAACGAGCTGCTGCTTTCGTCCATAAACAACAATCTTGTAAACGACCTCGGCAACCTCGTTCGCCGCACGCTCGCCATGAGCAAGCAGTATTTTGACGGCGACATAACGAAGCCTAAAAGCGATACCGTAACCCAAGAAGATAAGAATTTCCAAAAGGCGATTGACAGCCTTCTTCCCGCGGTTCGCGCCGACGTGGACAAGCCGCAACTGTCAAAAGCACTCGAAAAGATTTTCGGCGTCATCGACCTTGCAAACAAGTACATCGACCTCAACAAGCCGTGGGTGCTCAACAAGGAGGGCGAGACGGCGCGGCTCAACGCCGTTCTGTACCACCTGTTGGAAGCTATTAGGGTGTGCGCCAACCTGCTTTTACCGTTCATGACGAAGTACCCGCGCCGCATATTCGACGGGTTGGGCTTGAGCGTTCCGGACGGCTTCGACGGCGCAAAGTACGGCGTTGTCAAGGCGTACAAGACGACGGAGATCGAGCCCATACTCAACAGGCTTGACATCAAAAAAGAGCTCGCCGAGCTCGAAAAGATAGCCGAAGAAGTAAACGGCAAAAAGGGCAAACAGGACAAAAAAGAAAATGCGCCCGAAAACAAACCGAAAGGCGAGGACGAAAAAATGGAAGAAATCACGATTGACGAGTTTTTCAAGACAGAGCTTCGCGTCGTAAGGATCGAGGCCTGCGAAAAGGTGGAAAAGTCCAAAAAGCTTTTGAAGTCGACGGTGTTCGACGGCACGCGCCGCCGCACGATAGTTTCGGGCATTGCGCACGTCTATAAGCCGGAAGAGCTCGTCGGAAAGAACGCCGCGCTCGTCGCAAACCTCAAGCCCGCAAAGCTGTGCGGAATACTCTCCGAGGGCATGCTGCTTTGCTCGAGCGGCGAGGACGATTTGCCGCATCTCATAGAGCCTCTCGGCGAGCCGGGGGACAAGATATGCTGATAGACTCGCACGCGCACATCACCGACGAAGCTTACGGCGACGGCGGCAAGAGCATAATCGCGTCGATGGAAAAGGATAACCTCGGCGCAATAGTGTGCGTGGGCTGCGACGAGGCTTCGACGCTTGCGAGCATAGAGGTCGCGCATACCGACAGCAGGATTTACGCGTCGGTGGGAGTTCATCCGTACTATCCCGAAACTGTTACTAATGAGCTTCTCGACAAGTTCAAAAAGCTCGCGCAAGACGAAAAGGTTGTCGCCGTCGGCGAGTTCGGGCTTGACTATCACCACGAGGTGTACAACCGCGACGCGCAAGTTAGCGCTATGAATATGCAGTACGATTTGGCGCGCGAGCTTCGCCTTCCCATGATATTCCACGTCCGCGAGGCGACGGGCGACTTTACCGAGTTTTTGCGCACCCGATCTTTTCCCGAAAGCGGCGTCATGCACTGCTTTTCTGGCTCCGTCGAGACGGCGGAGATCTGTTTGAAAAAGGGCTTGTATCTATCGTTCGGCGGCAAGCTGACCTACCACAATTCGCGCCACCTTCAAGAGGCGGCGGCGTACGCTCCGCTCGATAGGATTTTGATAGAAACGGACGCGCCGTACCTGTCGCCGGCGCAGTGCTTGGGCGAGACCAACTACCCGAAGAACGTTGCGTACGTGCGCGACAAGCTCGCCGAGCTAAAGGGCATAACGGCGCGGGAAGCGGAAGAAGCGACGGCGAAAAACGCGCTATCCCTGTTTTTCAGAATGAAACCTTTGGGAGCATAGCGCCGCATGGCAAACAACTACGTCTACATCCTTGACGGCAAGGCTTACGTCAATCTTACAAACAAGTGTTCAAACGCCTGCACGTTCTGCATTCGAAATACGGGCGACGGCGTAAAGGGCACGCCGCTGTGGCTCGACAAAGAGCCTACGGCGATTGACGTTATATCGGCGTTCGAGAAGGTCAGGGACAAGCTCGCTAGTGATGAGGTCGTGTTCTGCGGCTTCGGCGAGCCGACGGACGCCATGGCGGTCTTAGTCGAGAGCGCGGCGCGGTTAAAGGGAATGGGCTACACGCTTCGGCTGAACACCAACGGCTTGGGAAATGCCGACAACGGGCGCGACATCACGAGCGAGCTCAAAGTTTTCGACACGGTTTCCGTTTCGCTCAACCAGTGCGACGCAAAAAAGTACGCGGAAGTTACGCGGTCGCGCTACGAGGATAAAGCGTTTTCTTTTGTTTTGGACTTTGCAAAAAGTTGCAAAGAAAGGGGAATAAATACCGTGTTCACGGTTGTGGACACGATAGACGGCGGTGACGTAGATAGGTGCCGCGAGATTGCACGAAAAATGGGGGTACCGCTTCGCGTCAGAAGCTACGTTCCCGACAACTACGGAGATAATTGATGCCCGAACCTCTTGTCTATATCGGATATAGCGTTATGGTCGCGCTCGTCGTGTTTTTGTCGATAAAGCTCGGCAAATACGTCGACGTCATTGACGCAAAGAGCAGTATTTCGGGCGCGTTCATAGGGAGTATCATGCTCGCCGCAGTGACAAGCCTGCCCGAGCTATTTACGTCGCTTTCGGCGGTGTGGATTGTCAAGGAAAACTCGATGGTCATAGGCAACATTCTCGGCTCCGACCTAATCAACCTCGCGTTTTTCGGCGTCATTCTCTTGATATTTTGGCGCGGGCTCAAAAAGGCAAATTTCTCTAAGTTCTATTACACCGCGCTTTTGATTGCGCTCGGAATGTACGTAATGGCGATGCTCGGAATGTACGTCGGCGACTATTTGCAGCTCAGCTGGTACTCGCTCGCGTCGCCTGCAATCCTCGTGCTGTACGTCTTGTTCGTCGCCAAAATGCCCAAAACCGCCGAGCAGGACGGCGGCAGCGACGACGACAATCTGACGCTGAAGCAGGCGGTGATAAGGTTTGTAATATGCGCGGTCGTGCTCATCGGCGCGTCGATAGCTATGACGTACTTTACGGACATCGTTGCGGACAAGCTGTTTCTCGACGGCACGTTTGCCGGTGCGCTGTTCCTCGGCGTTGCTACAAGCCTGCCCGAGCTCATAAGCTCGGCGACGCTGTGCTACCGCGGCAACTACAACGCCGCGGCGGGAAACATCATAGGCTCGAACGTGTTCAACTTTATGATACTGTTCGTCGCCGACGTGTTCTCGTTTATGCCCGGCTCTTCGGGCGTATACGTGCTCAACACGAGCTCGCAGTGGCTGCTCATTTTCGGCATGATAGCGACCGCCGTTACATTTGTCATGCTGTTCTTAAAGAACAGAAAGGAGCAGACGTTGGGGATTACGGTGGGCGTTCGCGCGACGAACGCAGTGCCTGTCGTGCTGTATGTTATCTATCTGTTGATTGCGTGTAATATCATTGCCGTTTGAGGTGAAAGTGGGCGAAGCGGAAGAACAAAAGGAATACATCAAATTCCAATACATAATGAACTACAAAGCGTACCGCAGAAAGATGATAGCGACGCGCGTTAGCATCGCGGTTATCTTGTCTGCGGCGCTGTTTTGCTTTGCGATAGTCAAGGTGTGGCTGGGAATATTGTGCGGAATGATACCGCTTTTCGGCGGCGCGTTCGCCGTGATCGTCGGGCTTCCGCACGAGGAGACGTACATAATTTTCAACACGCGGTTTGTGATAAGAAAAAAAGGCAAGCGCGCGTCCGTTCCGCTCGAGAACATAAAGGCGGTCAAGTATAAGCGCGCGTTCTACGAAAAGAAGCTCGCGACGGGCACGGTCACTATTACCGCGCTAAACGAAAAGGGCAGGAAAAGAAAGTATAAATTGCGCCACGTTTTCGACGCGAAAGAGGGCGTCAAGTTTTTGAGCGACGCTTCGCGCTCGCTCAGGATGACACAGTAACAAAGGGCTAACTAATGACTTTCGCCGAAGAAATATACCAAACGGTAAAGCAGATACCAAAGGGCAAGGTCGCGACCTACGGTCAGGTCGCACTTATGTCTGGACACCGCGGCGCGGCGCGCGCGGTGGGGAACGCCCTGCACGTCAACCCGTACCCCGGGATAGTGCCCTGCCACAGAGTTGTCAACTCGCAAGGCAGGCTCGCCCCCATGTTCGCATTCGGCGGCGTCGACGAGCAAAAGCGAATGCTCGAAGCGGAGGGCGTTGAGGTGAACGATCACACCGTCGACCTTGAAAAATATCAATGGCGCGGCGAATAATACTTTATAATTAAAAATCGCTCCGAGTGCAACTCGAAGCGATTTTCAGTTATGACACGATATAAATAAGACCTATGAACGTCGTTATTGACGCAAAAATAATTGAGGCATTTAACATAGTCTTGGCTGCGTTTGCGGCTTTCTGTTCCGGACTCCTGCGATATACAGCCCAAGGTATAAGAAATATTATACTCAATATGCCACAGATAAACAGAAAACCAAATATAGCATTTACGTTATCGCCCCAAATTGCAACTCCGAAATCTATTCCCGCAAGAGCTAATGTCGACGTAATCGGGGTCGAAATTGCCCAAATATAAACGATGGTCAATAGCGGTATCTTGATGGCAGCATTCCGCCGCCGTTTTGCCGCCGCTTTCTTATCGCTCTCGATATTTTTTGCAGCTGCGGCAGCCTGATTGTTTATAATGTCATTCAGCTCTTTCGAAAAGTCGTAATTGTCGGTGCAGGCGCCGTAAGCGTTTGCAAAAACGAGCGCTTCCTTCCACATCGGGTCGTTTGACACGTCCTCGCGCAGTTCGAAAACGTCGTTTATAAGCGTGTAGCGGTAATCATTTTCATCGCCCTCTTTTTTCAGGCAGTTGTGATTTTCGAGACAATTGTTGTATATACATTTTGCCGTATTGAGGTAAAAATCGGCTACTTGCCTTGCGCAGTTTTTAAGCTCGAATAGGTCGACGTACAACTCTTTTTCGGCGCGCTCGAACGCCTGTTCGAATTTCATGAGCTTTTCGTTTTCGGTGATAAAGGCGTAGACGTCGATGTAGGGATTGTCCTTGTCGGGGTGCTTGTCGGGGTAGATGTCGAACGCCGCGCGGAATTCGGGATCGTTTAGCGCGTTCGCGCCGAGGCGGAGAATGCTCAAAGGATTTGAATAGCCGCGGTTGATGAGGCAGGCGTAGAAGTGCGCCTCGTCGTCCATTTTGTCCTCCGCGATAATCCTGTCGTTGTACCGCTTTGCGTAATTGGGCTTGCCTATCCGCATGAGCTTATTGCGGCACATTACAAGCCGCTCTTTGAATTCCTTGCTTTTGCTCTTCGGAATGAGCGACAACAAAAAGTCGGCGAGCGCGCACGCCTCCGCTGTTGCCGCGTCGAAGCCCGACATGCACGCCTCGAACAGCTTTTCGCTCGCGTACTCGTTGTAGCCGTAGCCGTACAGTGCGTCCTCTGTTTTTTGGAAATTGTCCTGTTTTGAGAAGAAGGCGAACAGGTCTTTAATCCCGTTGTCGGCGACAAAGGCGTGCCACAGCGCCTCGCCGTTGCCCTCGTCGACTTCGAGCACGTTCTTGTAATACTTGACGGCTTTGTCGGGGACCGCCCTCGCGAACTCGATGTTTCTGCGGATATATTCGTCGGTGTCCGACACCGTCTTTATCGCGCTGTCGAAAGCATTTTCGCTCATTTTTTTGAGTGCGAGCGCGAACATCTGTTTTGTCAGCGCGCTCACGTCCTTTTCGGTGCTGTCTGGCAGGGAGACGAATTCGTTGTACGCGTCGACGTCGTCCGTCTTTTGCACCTTGCGGAAGAGAAGGGTATAAAGCTCTTTTTTCTGCGTTTCGTCCGCCGACGCAATCGATTTTTCGAGGCTGTCGAAGGAGGGTGTGTATACACGCCTTGCTATGTATTCGTCCGCGGTGCGGCACTCGTTTTCGGCGAGGAAGCGCAGTCTGTACGCCGCCGAGTTTGACGGGTTGTTTTTTATGAGTATGTCGGCGAAGTTTATCGCCGCTTCAAAGTTGCCGCGTTCCAAAAACGCCGTCGCGTTTTTGAGCATGGACTTGTCCGAAACGGTTATTTCGGCGCTGCCGCCGAGCGCGGTTAGACTGCGCTTTGCAATGGTCTGCCGCACCGCCGTCCGTTTGGCGTGCGACTTGCCCGAATATTTTTTGCGCGTCAGCTCGGGCGCGGTCTGCACTTGAAAGGCTTCCACGTGGCTCAAAATGCGCTGCAGGGCGTCGAAGCTGTTCATCGAAATGCCCTGTATTCTTCCGCCGAGCCCGGGGATTTTTTCTATCGGCTTGTCCTTGAACACGACGGTAAGGCTTTCGCGCTCCTTTTGCTCGTCGCTCATCATGCCGATAAACCGCGTGTATTCGTTTTTCACCCACGGCGTTTGCAGATAGCTCTCGTCCGTGCAGATCAAGAACATGCTTTCGGACACGAAAAGCGCGTAAAGTATTCGCGCCTCGTAGTCGGCGCCCGTCTGCCCGCGCAAATCGTATTCGGAATAGAAGGGCGCGTAGCCCGCTTCTTTCAGGCTGTGGTAGATCTTTTCGGCGATGTGGCTGTCCTCGGTGTGCCTGTCGCTGTCGTCGTCGGTGACCTTGACGCAGAGAAAGCAGTCGTAATCGACGCCCGCCGCTTTCAGCTTATTGAACTCGCTCTTAATCCTGTCAATCTCGGCGGCTTTATCGCCGTACGCCTTGCGCTGTTCGGGGGTCGCGAGGGTGAGGGTCTTTAGGTAGTTTGCGTCGCTCGAAAACTTTTTGTCGTTTATCTCGTGGCATATCGGCTGAAGCCCGTTGTCCTTTCGGTAGTCGCGAAGGTACTGAATCCTGTGCGAGGCAAGAGCCATGCCGAAGTACGCTTCCGGCTCTTTGGGGCCCAGCTCGGACGCCTTGCGGAATGACGAAAACGCCTTGTCGAACTCGCAGACGTCGAGACAGTTCTCGGCGAACTCGATTGCCTTTTTGACCTCGTCGGACGATTCGGAAACGGTGAATACGCTTCCGCAGTACGTGCAGTTGACTACGCCCCCGACGGCGGTGGACACGTCAAGGTCGGCTCCGCAGTTTTTGCATTTGAGATTGGCTGCTATCATAATCGATTTCCTCGGCGGTAATGCTTATGTGTATATAAAAGATATCCTTATAGAATAGTACAGTATAAGCGTCGCTCTGTCAAGACCTTTTTGGTACGGCAGGCGAGAAAAAGGAAACAAAACAGATTCTTCGACTACGTGCCGCGAGCGGCACTTCGCTCAGAATGACACAATAAAAGCACATCTTCATTGAATAGTAGTGTCGAAAAGAAATGCACTGTGTTTTTTTAAGTGTCATCCTGAGCAAGCGCGTCCGCGCGCCGTCGAAGGATCTGTAAGCGCGGGCATCTGACCGCGCTTCCGCAATTATTCATTTAGGCGCAATGCAGCATTGAACGGCTATCGCCATTTCACTTCGGCAGAAAAGAAATAGCGACGTTGAGAAATATATAAGGGCACTCAATTCGTCGGGTGAAACTTCATATCACCGTTGCAGTCCACACACGAAGGAAATCAGGCTGTGCCTGTGCTTGACATGGAATAAGAATGTTGCTATAATGCACAATAGTAGTAAAGAGTTTGAAAGGAGAGACTGTCATGGAAAACAAAGTCAATGCGGATATGACGATTTACGACGTTCTGTGCCTCGCGCCCGGCAACGAGAAGCTTCAACAGGTGTTTTTCGATATGGGCATGCACTGCCTCGGCTGCCCCATCTCGCGCGGTGAGACCGTTCGCGAGGCGGCGGAGGTGCACGGCAACGACGTCGACGACCTCGTAGCTAAGCTCAACGCCGCGCTCGACTAAATGAAGCTCGTCGCGGGACTCGGAAATCCCGGGAGAGACTACGCGGGAACATATCACAACGTAGGATTCGACGCGCTGGACACTCTTGCCGCGCGGTTTTCCGCGCCCGATTTTAAGGGCGACGGCGCAGGCAAAAAGTTCAACGCGCTTACTTGCGACATTTCGGTTTCGGGCGAAAAAGTTTTACTCGTAAAGCCTTTGACGTACATGAATCTTTCGGGCGACGCGATCGGCGGGCTATCGCGGTATTTCAAGATAGAGCCCAAGGATATACTCGTGTTCTTCGACGATATCGACCTACATAAGGGCGTCGTGCGCGCTCGCGAAAACGGCTCTGCCGGAACGCACAACGGCATGCGCGACATCGTGTATAAGCTCGGCTCTACCGATTTTGCCCGCATTCGCATAGGTATCGGCAATAAGCCGAACTACATGAACCTCGCCGACTACGTGCTCTCTCACTACGGCGAGGCGGAGAAGAAGATTTTCGAATTGGCGTTCAAGGCGGCGTGCGACCTCGCGGAGGCGTGGATCGCCGGAAAGACGTGGCAGGACAAAACCGTAAGCGTCGTTTAAAATGGCATATACAGACATTCGTTCCGTTGTAAATTCGATGACGGGCAAAATCGGCGAGGCGGTCGCGGCGGTATCGCGCGGCGAGCGCACCTCGATTTTCGGCCTTACAAAGTCGGACGCGCGGCTTCTCGCTTGCGCCTTCGACCGTTTTTTATATGTGTGCGCCGACGCGGTTGCCGCGCGAACGGCGTTCGTAGAGCTGTCGCTGCATTTTCCGTCGGCACGGCTCCTGCTACCAAAAAACAACGTAATCCTCGCTTCGGGCGCGGAACGCGGCGGAAAGCGTGCGCGGACTATGTACGAAATAGCGAGCGGCGAGTGCGACGTTGCGGTGACGACGGCGGAAGCTCTTATGCAGATAGTGCCGCTTCCCGAAGCTGTGAAAAACGCCGCGACGGTTTTTGAAGTAGGCAAAAAGTACAGGACGGACGAGATTACGGCGCGGCTCGTTTGCGCGGGCTACACCCGCGTCGGGCACGTCGAAGAGCCCGGGCAGTTCGCCGTCCGCGGCGACATTTTGGACATATGCGCGCCGGGCGGCGAGGCGGCGCGGCTTGAGTTTTTCGGCTACGACTGCGAGGGGGTGCGCGAGCTCGACCTTACGACGCAGTCGGCGGGGGGAAAGCTTTCGCGCTTTACCGCGTACCCGTCGAGCGAAACGGCGGGCGAGGACAAGTCGGCGGTGATTGCCGCGCTCATAAAAGCGGGCGAAAAGCGAAAAATAAGCGGCATTCCCGTCGAGCACCGCTTGGCGGAGCGCATGCGGGCGGGCGACACCGACGGCGAGCAGACCGCGCTTTCGCTTTTTCCGCACACGACGCTCGACAGGTTTTGCGGCATGCCGATAATCATAGAGGACGCGAAGAGCGTTTACGACTCGTGCGTGTTTGCCTACCGCGAGCACGCGTCGCGCTCCAAGCGGTTGATTGAGGCAAACGAGGCGCCGTTCTGCGCGGCGGATAACCTTGTGTCGAGTCCGACGGCGGAGGGCGCGGCGCTGTGCTTCCATTCGATAGATTCGGCGAACAGGTTTTTCGCGCCCGACAAAGTGTTCAAGTTCAAAAGCCTCGACCTTCCGCTGTACGGCAGAGCGATGAGCGGGCTCGTCGACGACATAAGGGCGTGGCGGTCGCGCGGCATGCGCGTTCTCATCGGCGCGGACATCCGCGAGGGGCTCGCAAGGCTTGAATGCTTCGACGTCGAATACATCGCGCCGACGGCGGACGGCGGCGTTTTCTTCGACGAGAACACCGTCGTAATCGGAATGCGCAACGTCGGCATGAAGCGCGATCCGTTCGACGCGGTGCGGCGTACCGGCATGACGGAGCTTCCCAAGCCCGGCGACTACGTCGTTCACGAGGTGCACGGCATAGGCATTTGCGAGGCGGTCGGCGCGGTCGATTTCGGCGGCTACGAGCGCGACTATATAACGATTAAATACGCCGGCGGCGACGAGCTGTTCGTGCCCGTCGAGAATATGAGTCGGCTCAGTAAGTACGATTTTAACGACACCCCGCCCAAGCTGAATAAGCTCGGCGGCGCAGAGTTTGAGCGCACCAAGTCTCGCGTAAAGGGCAGGCTTAAGGCCATGGCGTTCGACCTCATGGAGCTTTACGCAAAGCGCGAGACGGTCAAGGGCAAGAAGTATGCCGACGAGAGCGCGCTTTTCGACGAGTTCTCGGCGGACTTTCCGTACAGCGAGACGACCGACCAGCTCGCCGCTATAGACGCATGCGTGGGCGACCTCGTAAGCGGCAAGGTCATGGACAGGCTTATTTGCGGCGACGTCGGGTTCGGCAAGACGGAGATCGCGCTTCGAGTCGCCTTCAAGGTGATAGCTGAGGGCGGGCAGGTCGCTTTTCTGTCGCCGACGACGGTGCTTTGCCGCCAGCATTTCAACACGACGAGATCGCGCATGGAAAAGTTCGGCGTGCGCGTCGCGGCGCTGTCCCGCGTCGAGCCCGACACGGCAAAAACACTCAAGGGCCTCGAGGACGGCACGATAGACATAGTCTGCGGCACGCATAAGCTTCTCGGCAATAAGGTCAAGTTCAAAAACCTCGAACTGCTCGTCCTCGAC
This sequence comes from Clostridiales bacterium, assembly GCA_022508505.1. Classification (GTDB taxonomy): domain Bacteria; phylum Bacillota; class Clostridia; order Christensenellales; family Pumilibacteraceae; genus Anaerocaecibacter. The sequence goes on from JAFLVC010000001.1 coordinate 325,568, forward strand.
GAGGAGCAGAAGTTCGGCGTTTCGGACAAGGAAAAAATCAAGAACCTCAAGAATAACGTGAATGTACTGACGCTGTCGGCTACGCCCATTCCGCGCACGCTTCACATGGCGCTTTCGGGCATACGCGACGTGTCCATGCTCGAAACGCCGCCGACGGGAAGGCTTCCCGCGCAGGTGTACGTCACCGAGTATTCGGACGCGCTCGCCGTCGACGCCGTAACGCGCGAGGTGGCGCGCGGCGGTCAGGCTTTTATCGTGTACAACTACGTCAACACCCCGGGTTCGGGGATTGCCGAGTACGCGGGGCGGCTGCAGTCGCTCATGCCCGAGCTCAAAATCATTTATGCGCACGGCCAGATGGAAAAGCGCAGGCTGAACGCCGCCGTCGACGAGTTTGCTTCGGGAAAGGCGGACGTGCTCATCGCAACGACGATTATAGAAAACGGAATAGATATTCCAAACGCCAACACCATGGTCGTGTACGGCGCGGAAAATATGGGACTCAGCCAGATGTATCAGCTAAAAGGCAGGGTGGGGCGGTCGGACCGCGTCGCGCAGGTGTACTTTACGTACAGCAACGAGAACATGCTGACGCCGCAGGCGCTCGCAAGGCTGGAGTCCATTGCGCGGTACACCGACCTCGGCAGCGGCGTAAAGATAGCGGAGCAGGATATGCGTATCCGCGGCGTCGGCAATGTGTTCGGCGCGGAACAGCACGGGCACATGGTGAGCGTCGGATATTCGATGTACTGCAAGCTGTTGCAAGAGGCGGTCGCGGAGATAAAGGGCGCGGCGATGCGTGCGCATAAGGATCCCGTGATGAAGGTCGACTTTACGGCGGTTATACCAAAGGACTACTGCGACTCCGCAATGCGCATAGAAATATACGAGCGCATATCTCGGATTAAATCCAAACAAGAGCGCGACGAGTTTTTAAAGCACCTCAAAGACGCGTTCGAAACGGTGCCCGTTGAAATAAAGAACTTGGCAAACGTCGGACTCATCAAAAACCTCGCGGCGGAAATGAACGCGACTACTGTAACGCTGTTGCGCTCGGGCGCTAAGATAGAGTTTTCGGACGCCAAGGACGTGCCGAGCGATTTCGAACGCTTCGGCGGTTGCTTCACCGCCGTCAAAGCGCCCATTTTGGTCTTTGAAAGCGTCAACGCCCTCCTGCGCTTCATGACCGAACGCACGCAAGACGCCGCTTGAATATTCGCCCGATAAATTCGCTTGACATAATACCTTTTCGGTGATAAAATATATTCAATCGAATATGGGCAATTAACTCAGCGGGAGAGTGCCACCTTCACATGGTGGAAGTCACAGGTTCGAACCCTGTATTGCCCACCAGACAAAACCCGAAACGAATTATTCGTTTCGGGTTTTCTGATTGATGCGTTGCTTATGCGGTGTGGAAAATGAGACGCTTGGCTGAAGCGCACTGAATTATCGGTTATTCGCCGGCTTTGAAGTTGTAGATGGGTTTGATGATTTTTTCGATTTCCACCGTCGGCTCGATGAGGCGCACGATTTCTTGCATAGGCTTATACACCATCGGCGACTCGTCGAGCGTGGAGAGCCCCACCGTTGTGGTGTAAATTCCTTCCATTTCCGCCTTGAACTCGTCGACCGTGAAAAAGTCCTTTGCCTCGCTGCGCTTGAGCAATCTGCCCGCGCCGTGAGGGGCGGAGTTGTTCCAATCGGGATTGCCCTTGCCGACGGCAATAAGGCATCCGTCGCGCATATTCATGGGGATAATTACGCGCTGACCCTTGTTTGCAGGTATTGCGCCCTTGCGTATAATGTTGTCCGCGTCGATAAAGTTATGTACGGTTTCAAAGCTTTGCGACCGCGATACTTGCAAAAACTTTAAAATGTCATCCGCCATTTTACGCCTATTCATTACGGCAAACTCTTGGCACAATTTAAGATCGTGCAGATATGCTTCCATATTGCCGCCGTCAAGATAGCAAAAATCGTTGGGGATTTTTGTTTTATGCGCATACTTTGCGGAAATTTGCGAAAGCGTCGCGGGGATTTCCGCCTGCTTGCCGCACGCCTTGAGCTTTTCCGTCACCGCCGCCTTTTCTTCTTCGGCGCAGAATTTGCAGTCGTGCACGGCAAGGCGCTGGTAAATCTTTGCGACCTGCAAGCCGAGGTTGCGCGACCCGCTGTGTATGACGAGATAGTGCCCGCCGTCGTCGTCCCGATCTACCTCTATAAAATGGTTGCCGCCGCCCAGCGTTCCCAGCGAGCCGTACAGCCTGTCGAAATTCCTCAGCTCTTCGAAGCAGTCGAGCTTTTTAATGTGAGACTCGCCGTTGACTTCCTTGCGGTAATTGCTGCCGCACGGGATTTTTGCGCGGATAAAGTCGTCCAACGCCTTTAACGAAATATCGCCGCTTCCGAGATACACCGTAAGCATGCCGCAGCCCAAATCACTTCCCAAAACGTTGGGAATGATCTTGTCGGCGTATGTGGAAGTGAACCCGACCACACAGTTCATGCCCATGTGAACGTCGGGCATAATTCTGACCTTCGACCCGCTGAACGGCGGTTGCACAATAAGGTTGTAAACTTGATTTACAGCCTCCGGTTCTATGTTTTCCGTAAAAATCTTCAAATCGTTACTCATAATCTTCTATTCTCCTATACGGAATACTCATTTTACACGCAAAATATTCTTTTGTCAATCGCTAAACACCTTTTTATGCGCTGTCTGTATGAATAATTATTCGTTTTACATTACTTATGCGTAACACAAAATCTTTAGGCGGCAAGACCATGCCGATTATGGCGCTTGATTTTCGCTCCGCGTTGTGATACAATTTTTTTTGCCGAATGGCATTTACAAGGGCGGACAGGTTTATGAAGGAAATGCATAATGCGCCGGAAAAGATATAATACGGAGGGTAGTATTATGTGCTTGATATGCGACAGAATTAAAATGATCGAGGGTGGCGCGAACCCGTATTTTGTCAAGGAAATGCAGACGGGGTACGTCGTAATCGGCGACCACCAGCATTTTAAGGGTTACACGCTCTTTTTGTTCAAAAGGCACGAAACCGAGCTTTTTCATTTGGACATGAAAGAGCGCACATTGTTCATGCAAGAAATGTCTATTGTAGCAGAGGCGGTGAGCAGGGCGTTTTGCGCGGACAAGATGAACTACGAGCTTCTCGGCAACGGCGACAGCCATCTGCATTGGCATCTGTTTCCGCGAAAGCGCGGCGACCTCGGCGAATACGGCGTAAACGGCAACGGTCCTGTTTGGTGGTACCCGAGAGAAAAGTTTTACGACGATGCCGCCCGCCCGTCAGAGGACGAGTTGAAAAATCTTTGCGAAAAACTGTCAAGCGAATTGAATAAAGCGATGTAGCAGTGGGCGAGAGCGTCGGTGCGGTTGAGTAACAGGGCGCGATTTCACATCCCCTCAGTCAGCTTCGCTGACAGCTCCCCTTATTAAGGGGAGCCTGATATTGCGGTATAAAGAAACATATTATCGTCAATCCGATGCCGATTTTTCGTATCATTTACCAAATCAAAAGCGCCGTTGTGTCATACAGCGGCGCTTGCTTTGCTATGTAAATGCTGTTCTTCCGATTACGGCACTTCGATTGTGGCGTCTACGACGTTTTTGCGGACGCTTTCTATGCCGTTTTTGCAGTTGACCTTGGCGGTGTAGCCCTCGCTTGCCAAAATGGGCTCGCCGTTGGTCGCCTTGAGGCGGAAGCGGTACTCGCCGGCCTTGTCGAGGTAAATCTCGAACTTGGGGCATTTCTCCGCCTTATAGCCGTCGACCGTCTGATCCTCGACGGCGGCTATCGGCGCATTTTTGACGACGCTCGCTATACCCTTTTTGCAGGTGTCGAGCGTGTTGTAAACCTCGCCGCCCGTGCCGATTACCTCGCCGTTTGCCGCCTTCAGGTTGAAGGTGTAGCCACTGCCGCTTTGCTTGATTACAAACTTGTCCATAGTTTTTCCCCTTATTGTATTTTTGGTTTTAAATATTATACAATCTTTTCCGTCGTGAGTCAATACGTATTTTTACATTTTATTCGTACAAAACAAAAAAGCGCCCGCGGTTTTTCGCAGACGCTTGAAGTTTTGGAATGGAGTATTTAGTTGAACTCCTCGGTGAAGTTTCCGTTCTCGAAGATTTTGAGCGTTTTGCCGTCCTTCGTTTCCGCGGTGATTTCGAGGTCCTTGGTGCCGACCATGAAGTCGACGTGGACGTCGGAATCGTTAAGCCCGATCTTTTTGAGCTGAGCCTTGGTCATGCCGTCGCCGCCCTTTACGCACGTCGGGTAAGCCCTGCCGATTGCGAAGTGGCAGCTCGCGTTCTCGTCGAACAGCGTTTCGTAGAACAGCGTTTGAAGCGAGCTGATGGGCGAGTCGTAGGGGACGAGCGCGATTTCGCCGAGGCTTTTTGCGCCGTCGTCCGTTTCGATTATGCCGCCGAGAACGTCCCTGTTTGTCTTGGCGTCGTAGCCGACGATGCGGCCCTTTTCGAGCTTAAGTTCCAAGCCCTCTATAATCTTGCCCTGATAGCATAGCGGCAGGGCGGCTTTTATCGTGCCGTCGATGTTGTTGCAGTCTGGCGCCGAAAAAATCTCCTCGGTGGGCATGTTGGCGTTGAACATCTCGCCGTTGCAGTCCTCCGCGCCGCCCGCAAAAACGTAGCCGTCGGGCATTCCCACCCACACGTCGGTGCCAAGCGAGTTCTTGTAGTGAAAGCGTTTGATTTTGGCGGCGTTCATCTTTTCGCAGCGGCGAGCGAGGCGTGCGGAATGCTCCTTCCACGCGGCGACGGGATCGTCGTTATCGACGCGCGTCGTTTTGGCGATGTACTCGCCGAGCTTTTCGTATGCCGCCTTTTCGTCGAGCTCGGGGAACATCAACTTTGCCCAATCGGGGTGGGGGTATGCGATTATCGACCACTTGATCTTGTGCGACATCGCCTTGTCGTAGTAGGGCGTGAGCCCCCTCATGTCGGCGCGGCGCGACGCTGTTATCTTGCGAGCGTCTACCTTTTCGAGCGCGTTGGGATCCTCGCAGATGATGTTTATGACGCAGCCGTTTACGTCCGCAAAATAGTTGCGCTCGTCGTATATAAACTTGGGCTTGTTCGTAAGCGTCTCCTCGGTCTGGTACTCGTAGTCGAGCTTGGCAAGCTCGCCGTCGCGATAGCTGACGACGACGCGCTTTGCGCCGCGCTCATACGCGCGCTTTACCACCTCGTGGGTGAGCTCGATCGCATGCACCGAGGTAATGACGTACACCTCGTCGCCCTTCTTGACGTTGACGCCCGAATCGACGACGGCTATAGCTAAGTTTTTGATGAGCTTCTTGTCCATATTGTTTGCTCCTAAAAAGGATATTTTGTATTACTGCTTTTCCTAGTTTTTCGCTTAGAAGATTTCACATCCCCTCAGTCGGCGCCTTCGTCGCCGACAGCTCCCCTAAATTCAAGGGGAGCCTGTTCGTTCAGGCGAGGCGCTTCGCTCAGAATGACAGTATCTGAAATGTTACACTATTGACACGACAGCCGGAAAGTCCTCTACCGTCAGGCGGTAAACAGCTTCGCAGCCGAGGTCGGGATAGGCGACGAGCTCGCACGTTTTGACCTTAGAGCTGTATAGCGCCGCCGCGCCGCCGATTGCCGTCAGATACAGCGCGCCGTGCGCCTTTATCGACGTCTCGACTTCCGCGCTTCTTACGCCTTTTCCTATCATTACCGACAGTCCGTTTTCTATCAAGAGCGGCGTGTACGCGTCCATTCTCCCGCTCGTCGTAGGCCCGCAGCTGCCTATGACCTTGCCCTTGGGCGCGGGCGTCGGACCGCAGTAGTATATTGCCGCGCCGTTTAAATCGAAGGGGAGGGGCGCACCCGATCTTATCGCTTCCGCCAATCGCTTGTGCGCCTGGTCGCGCGCCGTGTAGACGGTGCCGTAAACCTTGACGAAAGTCCCTACCTTTAGTTTCCTTATATCTGCGGCTTTTGCCGGAATATCCAATCTAATAAAATCTTCCATCAGAATTTCACCGTTCCGTGCCGCAGGCTGTGGCATTGAAGATTGACAGCGACGGGCAGCATGCCTATATGCGTGGGCGCAACTTCCATATTGACGGCGAGCGCAGTCGTCTTTCCGCCGAGCGCGGCGACGCCGATATTTAACGCGTTGACCTTTTCGAGCAGTTCGCGCTCCAATTCCGCGACGTCCGCTCGCGCGTTGCGCTCGCCGAGCGGGCGGAGAAGTGCGAGCTTACTTAACCGACAGGCGGTCTCGCTCACGCCGCCTATGCCCACGCCCACTACGAGCGGCGGGCATGCGTTGCGGCCGCCATTTTCGACGGCTTCTACGACCGAGCGGATAATTCCCGCTTTGCCGTCGGCGGGGGTGAGCATGTAAAGCTTTGTCATGTTCTCGCTGCCCGCGCCCTTGGCGAGAAAGGATATTTCGAGCGCGTCGCCGGAAACGAGCTCGGTCTCTATAATCGGCGGCGTGTTGTCGTGGGTGTTTTCGCGCGTCAAAGGGTCTGCGACCGATTTTCTCGCCGCGGCGTACGCCTCGCGCGTCGCCTCGACTATCGCGTTATGTAAGCCTTTGCACGAAATCTCGTCGCCGAGTTTGACGAAAAACACGGCTTGACCGGTGTCTTGACAGGCGTAAATGCGTTCACTTGCCGCTATGTCGTTGTTTTGGGCAATCAGCTTCGCCGCGACCGTCGCCGCAGGCGCGTCCGACAGATTTCGGAGCACTTCGGTGACGGCTTTGTCCGGCTTTATCAGACAGTCTGTTATGAGCTCTACGAGGCGGGAGCGTACGATTGCCGCAGATATCGTTTTCATACCTTAGATTATAGCACAGCCCGCCGTCGATGACAACAAAATTCACTTGATTTTGCGCGAGCGATACTGTATAATTGAAGCATGCTGAAAATGTGTTGTTTCGCCTCGGGCTCGAAGGGCAATTGCTGTTACGTTTCCGACGGCGACACCGACATTTTAATAGACCTCGGGATTCCGACGGCGCGCGTCGAGGCGTGTCTTGCCGCGATCGGCGTAAATCCCGACCGCGTGAGCGTGCTGATAACTCACTCGCATTCCGACCACGTAAGCGGGATAAAGACGTTCGGCAAAAAGCACCCGACCGCCGTTTTTCGCTGTCAAAAGGAGAGCGCGGCGGCAGTCAAGTATCAAACGGGAATAAACCCGACCGTCGAAGGCCGCACCTTTACGATAGGCGGCATAACGGTTGAAGCGATGCTCGTCCCGCACGACGTGCCTTGTTTTTGCTACGTCATAAAAAATTCCGACCGCGCAGTGGCGGTGATGACCGACGTCGGCACGGTAAAGCCGGACGTCCTCGACGCGCTTTCTGCGTGCGACCTCGTCATGATCGAGGCAAACCACGACTTGGAAAGACTGCGCCGAAACCCGACGTACCCCGCGCAGCTGAAGAACAGAATAAGCTCGAATTACGGACATCTTTCAAACGCCGATTGCGCGTCGGCTTGCGGCTTCCTCGCTTCGAGCGGCGTAAGGAATTTTATTCTCGCGCATCTGTCCGAGGATAACAACAATCCCGCTCTCGCCGTCGCCGCCGTAAAGGACGAGTTGAGCGGGCTGGGAATTACGGACGCGCGGATAGTCGCGGCGTCGCAGCACAAGCCGACGGGGTTGTTTGAAGTATGCTGAAAAACAGTAAAAACCTTTCGGCATACGACTACGGCGACGCGTGCACCTTTTATCTCGGCGCGATAATCGTGACGCTTATAAGCCAAGCGGTGGCTGGAATCGTCGCGTCGGCGCTTTCCGGCGCGGTGCCCGACATCGCGAGTAACGGCGACTTCAACACGGCGTTCATGATTGTCATTCAGCTTGCGAACGCCGCGTTTATATACTTCTACACCAAGATCAAAAGAAAGAAATTCGACTTTACGTTCGTGCGCCGCGACGGCGACGGCAAGGGAATAACGCCCGCCGTCATAATCGTGCCCATTGTCGCGGCGGTCGTTCTCATGGTGGGAATGTATCTTCCGACCGTGTGGTACGGATACTTTACGCGCGTAATAGGCGTTCCAAAGAGCGCGGGCGAAATAGAGCTTTCGAGCGTGTCGTCGATAGTCATGATAATAATAGCGTCGGTCGCGCTCGCGCCGTGCATGGAAGAGACAATTTACCGCGGCGTGCTGCTTCACGGCATGCGCCGCGAAAAGACCGAAGTCAAAGCGGTGATGTTTTCGGCGCTCGCATTTACGATCATGCACATGAACGTCGTGCAGGTTGTGTTTCAGTTTGCGCTCGGCGTGCTCTCCGGCTTTGTAGCGCTCAAATCAAAGCGCCTGTTGCCCTCCGTCATACTTCACGCGACGGCTAACGGCTTGGCGCTTCTCATTCAGCTGCCCGCGATTGCCGCGTGGCTTTTGTCTTGCGAGCTGTGGCTGACGGGACACGTCGCGGCGGCGGTTTTCATAACGCTCGGGCTTTTTGTCGCGGCGGGCGGCGCGCTGTATTTTATCGTCAAGTACGCGTTCGGAAGAGCGCCGGAGGAAGCGGAGCGGCAGACGGTCGCGGAGGTTGAGCCCGCCGCAAAAGAAATCGAGGAAGCGGCGCAGGAGGGTGAAACGGACGACGAAAAGGCGAACAAGGTCGTCGAGGTGCGCAAGGCGGCGGGGCGTTCGGACGGAACGTTCAAGTACTTTATCGGCATTGGCATTTGCGCCGTCATGCTTATTGTAAACCTCGTCACGGTGATAGTCTCATGAACGCGCTTTATGGGGTCAAGCGCGACTATAGGGCGGTGTCGTATGCGCTGTGCTCGGCGGTGGTCGGCGTAATTCTCATGCGCATAATATCGTACTTTACGCCGTCGGGCGAAGGGTACGGCGGCTCGCTCGCTTCGGACGCGCTGTTCACTATTCCCGTTCAGCTCCTGTTCTTTTTCGGCGTGCCATTTTTGGTGTACAAGCTGTACGGCAAGCGGAGCGTCAAGCAAGTTTTCGAGTACAGCAACTTTACGGGGTTTAAGCCGTACTTTCTTCTCGCGCTGCCGCTCGGCTTTTGCGTTTGGGTTTTTACGATAGGCGTTTCTTCGATGTGGCAGGCGCTTCTCGGCTTTACCGGCTACAACTCGGCCTCGTCGTCGCCCGCAATGCCCGAAGCGTTCAACTTCGGCTACTTCGTCGTAGACGTTTTGCTGACGGCGCTTCTTCCCGCCGTGTGCGAGGAGTTCATCATGCGCGGCGGATTTTTGACGACGGCGCAAAAGACGTTTAAAACCGTCGGGTGCGTCGTGCTGTGCGGCGTGGCGTTCGGGCTGTTCCACCAAAACGTAAAGCAGGTGTTTTACACCTCGCTCTTCGGCGCGCTCGCCGCATTCATGACGATCAAGCTAAAAAGCGCGTTCCCCGCAATGCTCATGCACTTTGCCAACAACTTTTCGAGCGTGTTTTTCAACTATGCCGACAGCTACGACTTTGCGCTCGGCGGCGGCTTTTTCGACACCCTCGACTATCTCGGCGCGGCAAAGCCGTGGGCGTTAATCCTCGTGTACGTTTCGTTTGCGACGGCGGCGGGCGGCATAGCGTTTTTGATGCTGTACCTTCGCGAGCGTAGCGTAATCGACAAAAAGATGGAAGTCATAAAGGACTCCGGCTTCGACCTCACGAATAAGCGCGTCGTGCTTATGGGCGAGGCGAACGAGGAGCGAGTCAAAGAGCTCGAAATGGAAAAAGAGGTGTACGGTGCGGACTATGAGGAGCAAAAGTTCAAGCCGTCGGCGCGAGACGTTATGGTGATTGTCGCGCTCGGCGTGGTGACCGTTCTCACCACCGTTTTCACCTATGTATGGGGCTTTTTCTATTGAATATGTTTGGAGGACTTTCTATTGAAAAAGATAACCGTATTGTGCGTGGGTAAGCTCGCTAAGCCGTTCTGCCGCGACGGCTGCGATGAATACTTGAAGCGGCTTCGCTCCTTCTACGATATGAGCATCGTCGAGATCGCCGAACAGCCGACGGTAAAACGCGAGGGCGAGGAGCTGTCGAAAAGAATGTCGGGCGAAAGCGTCCTTCTCGATATCGGCGGCGACGAGCTCAGCTCCGAGCAGTTCGCAGACCTCATAAAAAGCGCTCACGAGCGCGCCGACAAAATCACATTTATCATCGGCGGCGCGTCGGGCGTGGACGGCGCGGTGCGGGATAAGTGCGCTCGCCGCGTGTCGTTCGGGCGGGTGACGTATCCGCACCAGATAGCAAGGCTGCTTCTCGTCGAGCAGATTTACAGGGCGGCGACAATAAATAACGGTCTGCCGTATCACAAGTGAAGTAACGCCGCGCCGTAACGCCGAATACCTATCTACTATGAATATACTCGATAGGACGGAAAAAGAGCTTTCGGCGGCGGGCGAGCCGTTTTCGATAGGCACGAGCGAGTGCGGAAACCCAATACTGTGTTTGCACAGGGGGAGCGTCGTCGGCAAACAGGTTATCGTGACGGCGGCGATACACGCGCGGGAGTGTTACACCGCGCTCGCAGTGCTGAATCAGGCGGCGGCGTTTAATCCGAGCGCGGGCGGCGCGTACTTCATACCGCTCGTCAACCCCGACGGCGCGCTGTTCTTCGAAAAGGGGTTTACCTTCGGGCGTGATATGCTCAAGCGGAATTTCGGCAAGCGGTACGAGTGGAAGGCGAATGCCGACGGCGTCGACCTCAACACAAATTTCGACGCCAATTGGGGGACGGGAAAGTACAACGTCCGTGCGCCGGGGGCATCCGATTATATCGGCGGGTACCCGCTGTGCGCCAAGGAGAGCAGGGCGCTGAAGGAATTTACAGACAAAGTGAAGCCGTCGGCGACGGTAAGCTACCACTGCATGGGCGGCGAGCTGTATTGGGAATTCTTTCAGACGGGTACGCGGCGTCGGCGCGACGAGATGATTGCAAAGGCGGTCGCCGAGCACATAGGCGTTATAAAAAAGGACGGCGACATGCAGTCGGCGGGCGGGTATAAGGACTACTGCGTGCAGAGTCTGAAAATACCGGCGTTTACGGTAGAACTCATAAAAAGCGGCACGCACCCGTTTTCCCCGGAAGCGTACGCCGAGGACGTGCGAAAAAACGCAGACCTTGCGCAATTCATTTTGAATTTGCTGTACGAATAGAGGAGTGATTATGGCGGAAAACAGCGAAAATATGAATAGTCAACCGCTCTCGGACAAGCCGGAGGAGCGCGATGAAAAGTTTATGCGGCTCGCTATCGACGCGCTGAAAGACTGTCCTGCGGTCGAGGTGCCCGTCGCGGCAATCGTCGTAAACGGCGACGAGGTGGTCGGCGTCGGCGTAAACCGCAGAGAGACTGACAGCGACCCGACGGCGCACGCCGAGGTCGTCGCAATACGTGACGCCGCAAAAAAGCTGGGGCGGTGGAACTTGTCGGGCTGCGAGCTTTTCGTCACGTTGGAGCCGTGCGTCATGTGCGCGGGAGCCGTCGTGTACTCGCGGATTTCGCGCGTCGTGTACGGCGCGAAGGACGTTCGTTTCGGCGCGAGCGGCAGCGCTCTCGACATTACGGGGTGCGAAAAGCTGAACCACCGCGCAACCGTCGTCGGCGGCGTTTTGGAGGAGCAATGCTTAAAGCCCATTCAAGATTTTTTCAGGGCGCGCCGCGCGAAAAATTAAATATACATTAAAATAGTGTTAAATGATTTTTAACTGTGTTGACAACGCGGGCAAGCAATTCTATAATTAACAAAGAAAAGGAGAAAAGAAAAATGATTATAGGCAGAGTTTTGAGCAGGGTAATAAACATCTTCACCGGTCTGTTCGCCATGGCGACGCTCGTTTTGATGTTCGTGTGGTATATCAACTACGCCGTCGGCGGACTTTTGCCGGCGAGCGCGCTGCATTCCTTGGAGAGCGCGCGAAACTACTGCATGCTCGTCGCGATATTCCTCGGCGGAATCGAGTTTACGCTCAAGCGCAACCTCATTTTCGCAATCATCTTTGCGTGCATAGTCGCCGCCGTCGCAGGGTTTATGATTTACTACGACGTTTCGATTGCGTAATTTCACATCCCCTCAGTCGTCGACGGCGTATGTATCGCGAGATGCGGACTGCGTGCGGCTCTACGCCTGCTGTCAGTCTGACGCGCGCCTACGCCGTCACGGCTGTTCGTAATGATAGCTAATAATTATTGAAGCGCGAGATAGAGATGCTCGCGCTTTTTAGATTCTTCGCTGACGCTCAGAATGACACCCAAAAATTACTGCACAATTCTTTTTGACAAGCAATTCCTCGGGCGTAACAAAAAACGAAAAACGACAGTCCACACACGACGGTGAAAAAATTGTCTGTTTTTGCGTAAGTGTGCCGCGCCGCGAATATAGTGATAGAATATGCACCTACAGGGAGGGGTGCATATGCATTTAAGTAAATCGCAAGCGGCGGTCATCACCGCGCTAAACGTAGTAATAGTCGCGCTCGTCGCGGTCGTGTTTTTGGTGCCGCTCGGTGGCGTTCCCGCTTCGGGGAGCGGCGACAAACTCCCGACCGGCGGAGAGACGCAAGAGCACGTCAAGCTTCGCGAGGCGTCGAAGGGCGCCGTGCCCGAAATAATAAGGGAAACGCGGCTGATGGGAAACGGCGACGAGAGCGTCGTCGCCGTATACTTTCGCGGCGGCGTGTCGTACATATTCGGCAACGCGACGGTCAAGGGACTTGACTTCGACAGCTTCGGCGGGTTTTTGTGCCTTGTCGACGGCGCGGGCACCATACTTGTGTTTTCGTACTTCGACGGCGCGGTGAGCGCGGTTGGGGTTGTGGGCGGCGGCTATGCCGTCGGCGCGGGCAATAAATTGTATTTTGCGGATTACGAGGGCGCAATCGAGGTCGTGGCGGAGCTTGACGGCACGGCGCGCGAATTCCTTGCGGTCAGCCCCACTAAGCTTGCGGCGGTGACAGAGCTTTCCGAAAACTCGTTCAAGCTGACGGAGTACTACATCGAAGACGGGTGGAAGGCCGGCAACAACACTCGCATATATTCGATACGCAAGCTCAAGTATTTCGGTTGTTACGCCTTCGACGACTACTACGTCATTTCGGCGCGGGCGACGAGCGAGACGGGGTATGCCGCCGTCGCGTTCTTTTCGTTTAAGGCGGGCGGCATGCCGACCGAGTACTACGAGGGCGGCGCGGTGGAAAACGTGACGCGGCCGTTTGCCGTCATGCCGCACGGCAAAGAATTTTTTGCGGCGGTGACGCGAAACGGCAAGGCGGGTATAATCTCGCTCGACAATTCGTTCTCGCTGTTCCGCTCGATAAGCCTCGGGCTCGAGGCGGCGAATGCGCGGCTTTTTAACGTCGGGGAAAAGTGTTACGCCTGCTTTTTCGCAAGCGGCGGCGCGGTTACATACGACGTCGACGACGAGCTCGGCTGCGCAAAGCTCGACGCGTGGGACGGAATGGAAATAGATCGCGTGCTTTTATTTGGCGAGCCGACGGCAGTGGGGAATAAGAACGGCGGCGCGGTGATTGCTCCGCTTTCGGGCAAAGCGATTGAACTCGACACCCAAAACGCCGTGTTTTACGGCGGGTTTATGAGCGCCGACGGTTACACCTTGGTTATGTCGGCGACGGGCGGCGGAGCACTTTCCAAGCCGACCGCGGGAAGGGACGTGTATGTAATTACGGTGCGGAGATAAACTCCGCACTTTAGATAAGAAATAAGAGATAAGGGGCACATCCCCTCAGTCAGCTTCGCTGACAGCTCCCCTACACAGGGGAGCCAAAACAGTCCCTCAGTCGCCTAAAGGCGACAGGTCTTACACAGGGGTGCCAAATAAAGAGGAAGCGCCGAATTAAAAGAGTCGGCGCTTTTCAGATTCTTCGCTAACGCTCAGAATGACACAGTAGAGACATATCTACGCTGAATAGTCGTGTCGTAAAGAAGTGCACGGTTTTATTATGTCATCCTGAGCGAAGCGCGTCAGCGCGGAGTCGAAGGATCTGTTTTCACGTCCCATCAGTCTGCCATTCGAAGGTCGAGATTTTAGAGAGTGCGGCGCGGAGCGCACCGCAATTATCCATTATTATCTATTCAATATTCATTATTCATTTAGCCGCAACGCGCGCTTAGCCGTTTGCGGCGCCCAGCATTTCCTTTATAATCTTGCATATTTTGTCGGTGCCGTCGGCGTGGATTTTGCTCATAGCCTCTTTGTAGCGCATTCTGTTTGCATACAGCTTTTTGACGACGGCGGGGAGTGAAGCGAGCTCGGCTTCGCGCACCACCTCGATCGCGCCCTTTTCTTTATAGTACTCGGCGTTTTGGATTTGGTCGCCGCGCGACGCCTTTTCGAGCGGAACGCACACCGTCGGGATTTTGAGAGCAATCAGCTCGGACAGCGCGTTCGCGCCGCCGCGCGAGACGGCGACGTCAATCGAGGCGTAAAGGCTCGGCATATCGTAGCAAAAGCTCATGGATTTGTACCCGACCTGCGGCGGCGCGCCATCTTTGTTCTTTCCCGTAAGGTGTACGACGAAAAAGGTTTTCAGTAGCTCCGGGAGCGCCTCGACGACTGCGGCGTTTAAAGTCGCCGCGCCCGACGAGCCGCCCATGACGAGAAGCACAGGCTTTCCGCAGCTATCGAGCGGCATGCTAACGCCCCGGTACAGCTTTTTGTCGAGCGGCGTGCCGACGTACTCGCCGTTTTTAAAGCGGTCGGCGCACGGCTCGAACGCGCACAGAATCTTTTCCGCTCGGCGCTTTGACAGCTTTGTAACAATGCCCGGCGTCATGTCGCTTTCGTGGGCGAGGACGGGAATGTTCAGCTTTTTGGCGGCGAGGACGACGGGAAGTGCGGCGTACCCGCCCTTGCTGAAAACGAGGTCGGGTTTTAGCTCGCCGAGCGTTGCTTTCGCTTCGCGCACGCACTTATTCAGTTTAAACGGCACCGAAAAGTTTTTGAAAAAAGCGTCGCGGCGAAGCTTTACCGCATCGACGCGGTAAAACGGAATGCTCCGCTTCCCGCATAACTCTTTTTCCATGCCGTCGCCGCCGAGGTACACGCAGTCGTATCCACTTCCGAGCGCGGAGATTATCGCGAGGTTGGGCATGACGTGTCCCGCCGTTCCTCCGCCCGCAAAAACGATTTTTTTCTTCATTGTCGCTCCTGTTTTTTAGGCTTACACCTTTTAATATTATGTGCAAAGCGGGAAAAATGTCAGCACAAAAATTCATGCTTGACAAAAGCTTTGCCTTGTTGTAAAATGTCTGCGGGAGCAAGCGCCCCTCGGAGGAAAAGATGGAAGAGCTTATCATGCGCGACGGAAAGCACGTCGCGGTGCGGTACTGGGAGGAGGTCAAGTCCCCGCGCGCCGCAATCGTGCTCGTTCACGGCATGTGCGAATATATTTCTCGGTATGACGATTTTTGCCGTTATCTAAACGACAACGGATATTACGTTATGGGCATGGACAACCGCTCGTTCGGCGACACCGACAAGGACGAGCCCGGCAGGGGTTACGTCGGCATGTTCGAGGACACCGTCGACGACATAGCGGAAGAGGTGACTGAAGCGAAGCGGCGGTGGCCGAATTTAAGCGTGTACGTAATAGGCCACAGCTACGGCAGTTTTTTGGTACAGAGATTTATCGAAAAGTACCATGCGGAGGTCGACGGAGCGATTCTCAGCGGCTCGGCGCTTCAGAGCGGGCTTATGCTAAAGCTCGGCAGCTTTCTCGCCAACCGCAAATACAAAAAGCACCGCGACGAGCCGGGCAAGCTGTTTGCGAGCATGACCTTCAAGTCGTACGACAAGCGGTTCAACGAGGGCGAAAACGCCTGGCTCAACCGCGACAAGGAGGCGGTCGCAAGGTATAACGCCGATCCGCGTTGCCACTTTACCGTGTCGAACGGATTTTATAAATCTATGTTCGACGGGCTTAAGATCACCAACAAGGAGAGAAACCGCGTTCCGGCGGCATTTCGGCTGATGATAGCGTCGGGCGAGGACGACGGCGTGGGCGGCTACGGAAAGCTTGTCAAAAAGCTCGTCAAATCGTACGAGAAAAAATGCGGTCTTTCGCCGCGGCTCAAATTGTATGAGGAAGGTCGGCACGAGATACTCAACGAGCTCAACAAAGGCGTCGTGTACGAGGATTTCGTAAGCTTTCTCGACGACTGCGAAAACGACAAAACCAAATAATGTTTAATATAGTTTTGGTCGAGCCCGAAATTCCGCAGAACACCGGAAACATATCGCGCACCTGCGCGTGCACGGGCGCGGCGCTCCACATAGTAAAGCCGATGGGATTCGAGATTACCGACGCCAAGCTCAAGCGCGCGGGGCTCGACTATTGGGACAAGCTCAATCTGACGTACTACGAAAACCTCGATGACTTTTTCAAGAAAAACGAGGGCGGCAGATTTTTTTACCTGTCAAAAAAGGCGAAACACCGCTATACCGACGTCAAGTACAGAGACGGCGATTTTCTCGTTTTCGGCAAGGAGACCAAGGGCTTGCCCGAAAGCTTGATAATCGGAAACGACAGCGCCCTGCGTATTCCCATGGCAAAGGATTTGCGCTCGCTTAACCTAAGCAACACCGTTGCTCTTGTTCTGTACGAGGCGCTTCGGCAGACGGGTTTCGACGGGCTGATTTAGCTCGATACAGTATAAAACCATAACCCAAGATTTTTTTGTAAAAAAACGGTTGAGAAAAAATCGGGTTTGTGATATAATTGAAAACGGTAAAAATCGCGAGAAAGGTTGAGGTCGATTGACGACAACGCAATCGAAAAATCAATCTGCGATTGTGGTAAAAATCGCAAGAAATATTGACATTGTAAAGAAGAATTAAGGAAGGAAGGATTCATGTCAAAATCTTATAACGCAGGTGATATAAGAGTTCTCGAGGGGCTTGACGCGGTCAGGCTCCGCCCCGGCATGTATATAGGCACTACGGGCGTAAAGGGACTTCATCATATATTGTGGGAGATAGTCGACAACTCCATCGACGAGGTGTCAAACGGCTATGCGACGAGCATAACGGTAACCATTCACGCCGACGGCAGCGCTTCCGTCGAGGACGACGGCCGCGGCATTCCCGTCGACATACACCCCAAGCTCGGCGTGTCGGGCGTAGAGGTCGTATTCACGCAGCTTCACGCGGGCGGCAAGTTCGACACGAGTAACTACGCGCACTCGGGCGGTCTGCACGGCGTGGGCGCGTCGGTCACGAACGCGCTTTCGGAGTGGCTCAAGGTCGAGGTTTACAAGAACGGCACGACGTACCGCATGGAGTTCGAAGCGCGCGAAATAAACGGCGAGGTCAAGGGCGGAATACCCAAGTACCAGCTTATTGATACGGGCGAAAAGACGGATAAGCACGGAAGTAAGGTTAGGTTCAAGCCGGACAAGCGCGTGTTCGAGACGGTTATTTTTCAATTCGACATGATATCGCGTCGGCTCAAAGACCTCGCGTTTTTGAACAAGGGCGTCAAGATAAAGCTAATCGACGAGCGTACGCCCGTTGGCGACGGCTACCGCTCGCTCGAATACTGCTACGAGGGCGGCATAATCGACTTCGTAAAATACATCAACGAGGCGAAAAACCTTCTTTACGCCGAGCCCATATATTTAAAGGGCGAGAAAGACGGAATATCCATGGAGCTGTCCTTTCAGCACACAGACGCGTACACCGAAAACCTGTTCTCGTACGTCAACAACATTCCGACGACGGAGGGCGGCACGCACGAGACCGGCTTTAAGGCGGCGTACACCAAGGTCATGAACGACTTTGCGAGGCGCGTCGGCATGCTCAAGGAAAAGGACGCAAACCTTCTCGGCGACGACTACCGCGAAGGTCTTACCGCCGTACTTTCGGTGCAGATGACAAACGTCCAGTTCGAGGGCCAGACAAAGACCAAGCTCGGCAACCCGCAGGCGCGAATAGCTATTGAGGCGATTGTGTCGCAGCTTCTTGCCGAATACTTTATGGACCCCGCGCACGAGGCGGTGGGCGACACCATTCTCAAAAAAGGCATGCTCGCCGCAAAGGTGCGAGAGGCCGCCCGCAAGGAAAAGGAAATCACCCGCGCAAAGAACGCGATAGACAACTTCAACCTCGTCGGAAAGCTCACGCCCTGCACGGGTAAAAAGCCGGAGAACAACGAGTTGTTTATCGTCGAGGGCGACAGCGCGGGCGGAACGTGCAAGCAGGCGCGCGCTCGGTCGTACCAGGCCATTCTGCCGCTTCGCGGCAAGCCACTCAATGCCGAGAAAAAGCGCATCGACCAAGTTCTTGCCAACGAGGAGATACGAACGCTCATTTCTGCGCTCGGCTCGGGGATAGGCGAGGACTTTAACGTGGACAACCTCAACTACCACAAGGTAATCATTCTGTCCGACGCCGACGTCGACGGCTACCACATCCGCGCGATACTTTTAACATTCTTCTTCAGGTACATGAAAGACCTCATTACCGACGGCCACGTCTATATCGGACTTCCGCCGCTTTACAAGATAGAAAAGGGCAATCAGGTCGAGTACGCGTACGACGACGGTGCGCTCGCCGAAGCCAAAACGCGGTTCGGCAAGGGCGCGTCCGTGCAGCGCTACAAAGGTCTCGGCGAGATGAACGCCGATCAGCTTTGGGAGACGACCATGGATCCCGAGCGTCGTGCGCTCATGCAGGTTACTATCGAGGACGCCGCGGAAGCCGAAAAGCTTGTGTCCGTACTCATGGGCGACGCCGTCGAGCTTAGGCGAGAGTATATTATAGAGCACGCCGACTTCAACAAAGTCGACACCTTTAAGCCGCTGTAATAGGAGATACGTTCGCAATTATGGAACAGGAAAAACAACCTACCAAGTTGATATTACAATCTATGGAAGACGTCATGCGCGACTCGATGATTCCGTATTCGGAATCGGTTATTCTCGACCGCGCACTGCCGCGCGTCGAGGACGGGCTCAAACCCGTTCAGCGGCGCATACTGTACACCATGCACCAGCTCGGCATCACGCCGGACAAGCCGTACAAAAAGAGTGCGCGTATCGTCGGCGATTGCTTGGGTAAGCTTCACCCGCACGGCGACACTTCCATTTATCAGGCGATGGTCAGAATGGCGCAGCCTTTCAACATGGGCGCGATCCTCGTCGACGGGCACGGCAACTTCGGCTCGGTGGACGGCGACGGCGCAGCCGCCATGCGTTACACCGAGGCGAGGCTTACGCCGCTCGCGTTGGAGCTTCTCCGCGACATCGACAAAAACACGGTGCGCTGGTCGTGGAACTTCGACGACTCTATAACGGAGCCCGACATGCTGCCCGGGCGGTTCCCCAACCTGTTGGTAAACGGCGCGACGGGAATTGCGGTAGGTCTTGCGACAAACATTCCGCCGCACAACCTCATGGAAGCGATTGACGGCGTCGTAGCGTATATCGACAACCCGCGCATATCCTTGAAGGACATGATGAAGGTGGTCAAGGGCCCCGACTTTCCGACGGGCGGCGTAATCATTCCTACCGAGCTCGCGCAGGCGTACGAGACGGGCAAGGGCAAGATTCAGATTCGCGCAAAATTACACATCGAAAACGACGGCGACAAAAAGATAATCGTCATCGACGAGCTGCCTTACGGCGTAAACAAGGCTCAGCTTTTGGAGAGCATAATCAAGGTGCGCGAGGACAAAAAGGGCGTGCTTTCGGGCATAACCGACGTCGTCGACGAGTCAGACCGCAGCGGCACGCGCGCCGTTATCAAGGTCAAGCGCGACACCAACCCCAAGGAAATCATCGCCGCGCTGTTCAAGCACACCAACCTTTCGATTAACTTCTCGTTCAACATGGTCGCGATTGCCGACGGCAAGCCGCAGCTCATGGGGCTTCTCGACATAATAGCGTACTACGTCAACTACCAGCGCGACGTCGTTTTGCGCCGCAGTAAGTACGAGCTCGAGGCGGCGAGAGAGCGCGCGCATATTCTCGAAGGCCTCGTCATTGCGGTCAGAAATATCGACGAGGTCATAAAGATAATCAAGCAAAGCCCCAACACGACGGCGGCTAAGGACGCGCTCCGCAAGCGCTTCGACCTGTCCGAGGTGCAGGCAAAAGCGGTGCTCGACATGCGCCTTGCCCGTCTTACTCACCTCGAGATATTCAAGCTCGAAAAGGAGCTTGCCGACGTCAGGAGCGAGATTGCAAGGCTTGAGGCGATTGTCGCATCCAAAAGACTCCAGATGGAGCTCGTCAAGACCGAGCTTCTCGGAATACGCAAGCAGTACAAGGAAAACCGCAAGTCGGCGATTGTCGATTCGGTCGAAAAGTACGTTGTGCCCAGCGACGACGAAAAGCCGACGTTTGAATACATCGTCACCGTCAACGGCTACCGTCAGATCAAAAAGATGCTCGTCAAAAACTTCACCATGGCGACAAAAGACTTTACCGACAGCTCGACGCTCAACGAGATATGCTCGAACATCGTCAAGGCAAAGTCAACCGACCGCATCATGTGCTTTACCAACCTCGGCAACTGCTACAAGATGGACGTCGAGAGCATTCCCGACGGCAAGTGGCGCGAAAAGGGCGGCGACCTCAAGTCGATTGTTGCAGACGCACTTGACGGCGAGTTCCCCGTGTACATGCGTACGATTGAGGAAAAACTGCCAAAGGGCAACCTGCTGTTCTACACTCGGTTCGGCCTCATCAAAAAGAGCGCTTGGAGCGAATACGGCGTAGTCAAGTCGGCGTTCGGCGCGACCAAGCTCAGAGACGGCGACGAGGTCATCGCGATAGAGGAAGAGGTCGAGGGGAGCTCGCTGATGTTCGTCACGCGCGACGGCATGTGCCTCAACGCCGACATGTCGGACGTTCCCGCGCAAGGCCGTATTGCGACGGGCGTAAAGGGCATTGCGCTTGCCGACGGCGACGAGTGCGTCATGATATCTCAGGTAAACGGCGACGGCGAGATAGCGCTTCTCACCGACACGGGTTTTGCAAAGCGCGTTCTCGTGTCGCAGATAGACGTCATGGCCCGCTACCGCAAGGGCATAAAGATAATCGACTTTACCTCTAAGTCCAAGTACGACAACGGCAGTAGGATTGTCTACGCCGCATGCGTGACGATGCCGTTCAAGGTGGTGCTCAGCGTGGACGACGATTACCTGACCGCATTCTCCACCGAAAACTTCAGCATAGAGAACCGCACGCATATAGGTAAGCCCCTCCTTAAAGGCAAGCACGTTATATCCGCCGGCTATGCGTACAACGACAAACTCAAGAATTGAAACGCAGTTTAACACTCAAAAGCTCGGATTTTTTCCGAGCTTTTTGTATATTGCTATAAAAAACGGCAATTTGCTTGACAATAATAGTATGATACTGTAAGATATACCAAAAGGGGAGTACCCTGATTTTTTCGTGCGCTCTTTTTTGCGGAAAGGTCGGGTGCTTCGGGTGAAATCAACCAATGAGTTCCAAGGTTTCCAAGCGGACTAAAAAGCTTATAATCAATATAAGTATCCTGTTGGTTCTGACGGGTATTACTTTGCTTATACTCTTTTTGAGCTACCGCGACCTTGACTTCAACGAAATCTGGGAGGCACTCAAAAAAAGCACTGCGTGGAGTATTGCCGCGGCGTTTGGGTGCATGCTGCTGTTTATATTTTTCGAGGGGCTTTCGCTGTGGGTTATCACGCGGCGGCTGGGGCACAAGACAAAGCTCGTCGGCGCGATGGCGTACTCGTCTGCGGACGCCTACTACTCGGCTATAACTCCGTCCGCTTCGGGCGGTCAGCCCGCCTCCATGTACTACATGGTGCGCGACGGCATGAGCGGCGGCGTCGCCGGCTTTTCGCTCGTTTTCAACATTATGGCGTACACCGCGGCGGCGATAGTCATGGGGCTTTTCGCGTTTATCGTTCGGCCGGGAATGTTCGGAAGCTTGACCGGCTGGGCGGCGCCCACACTTCTCATAGTCGGGTTTGTGCTTCAAGTTATAGTGCTCGGGTTTTTCATAATGTGCATCATGTGGAGCAACGGAATCTTGAAGCTGGGCAACGCAGGTATAACGCTACTTCGCAAGATAAAGATTATCAAGCACGAGGACAAGTGGCGCGCCAAGTGGAAGGCCGGCGTCGAAAAGTACAGCGCAAGCCGCCACATAATAAAGGAACATCCTACGCTGTTTTTGTGGGCGCTCCTTCTTAACCTCGCGCAGCGCGTGTCGCAGACTCTCATTCCGTGCTTCGTGTGCTATGCAATGGCGCCGGACTCCGACTTTCTCGACCTTTTCGTAATGCAGGTGTTCGTCCTTTTGGGCTACAACATGATTCCGTCGCCGGGCGGCACAGGCTTTTACGAGATAATGTATCTCAACACGTATAACAGTGTGTTCTCAGACGCGTTCATACTGACCGCCATGATGATTTCCCGCGCAATATCGTACTACGCCTGTATAATCGTCAGCGGAATATATACACTCGTCTACCATTCGTTGGGGCTGAAAGGCAAGGATGCGGAAAAAGAACCGCCGGAGCTCGACAATTGGCAGTACTCGATGTACTCCGAGGGCGAGGAGTGGTGCGAGGGCGAGACGGCTACAGTCATGCGGTACTCCGAGGGCGAAGCGGGCGAAAGCGCAGTCATCGCGGACTACGGCGACGAAGTTCACGTCAATACGGAAATTCCGGTCGACCAAGCCGACGAAGCAGACGGCGGCCAGCCCGAGCAAGGCGGAAACGCGGAAAACGCCCAAAACGGCGGGATAGATAGGCAAGAAAAAACCTCGGAAGCGGAAAACGCCCAAAGCGGCGATGCGGCGGACGGAAAAGGAGTAAATGATGAAGTGCGAGAGTAAGCATATAGTCGGGTTTTGGCACTACGGCGTAATCCTCACTTATCTTGCTACGGCGCTCGGCGTCACGGGCATCATATTTTCGATGCTCGGCATGACAGACGCCGCGGTGTTGTGTCTGTTGCATTCAGGGCTTTGCGACGCGTTTGACGGCGTCGTAGCGCGCACCAGAAGGAACAGGTCGGACCGCGACAAGGCGTTCGGCATACAGATTGACTCGCTCAGCGACCTCATAGCCTTCGGCGTCGCGCCCGTCATGATAGGCGTGTCGATGGGCATGACCGCGTGGTACTATATAATACTTTTCGTCGCGTACGCTCTTTGCGCGCTCGTCCGTCTCGCGTACTACAACGTGACGGAGGAGGAGCGCACGCTCGATCCCGAAGCGGGAAACAGGCAATATTTCGACGGACTTCCCGTCACGCAGATATCTTTGATACTTCCCGTCGTGTACTTCGTCGCTACCATGTTCGGCGGATATCACGAGATTATTCCGCACATGATAATGCTCGCGCTGTACACCGTGTATATGTGCCTCATGGTGCTCAAAATCAAGCTTCCCAAGCCGCACGTCAAGGGACTTGTAATAATGATTGTAATCTTCCTCGCTTCCATTGCGGCGATGATGGCGGTGCGCTGGACGGTGTTTGACCTCTATATCGGAGCTCTCTAATGCGTGAAGCCCGCCCGCAACCGGCTACTCCCAAGTCGCTCAAATTTTTGTACAACACGGCGTTCGGCTCGCTCGTGCTGCGGCTCATTACGCGGCGCTGGCTGTCTAAGCTTGCGGGGAAATACATGAGTAGCCGCCTTTCAAAGCGCAAGATCAAAAAGTACATCAAAAAGTACGGTATCGACATGTCGTGCTTTATCGAGGAAGAATACAAGTGCTTCAACGCCTTTTTTACGCGCAGGATTAAGCCCGAACTTCGCCCGTTCGACATGGACGGCGACGCGTTTTTAAGCCCGTGCGACGGCTTGGTGAGCGCGTACAATATCGAGCCGGGCTTGAAGTTTAACGTCAAGGGCTTCGACTACGATTTGAATACGCTTCTTCGCGACGAGGAGCTTGCGAGTAGGTACGACGGCGGCTTATGCATTGTTTTCCGCCTGACCGTCACCGACTATCACCGCTATTTCTTTACCGACGGCGGCACGGCGCGCGGCAATAAGTTCATAAAGGGACGGCTTCATACCGTCCAGCCCGCGGCGCTTCAAAAGAAAAGGGTGTTCACCGAAAACTGCCGCGAAGTGACCGTGCTCGACACCGACCACTTCGGCACCATGACGCAGGTCGAGGTGGGCGCGATGATGGTGGGGCGAATTTCAAACGCCGTAAAAGAGGGGCGGTTCGAGCGCGGCGACGAAAAGGGTTGGTTCGACTTCGGCGGCTCGACAATAATACTTCTCGTCGAAAAGGACAAAGTGGCGCTCGACGAGGAGTTTATAGAAAACACGAAAAACGACCTCGAAACGGTCGTAAAGTGCGGCGAGACGATAGGCCGATCTCCCGAGGCGCAGGCGGCGGACTTGCAGGCGGCTGAAGAAACGAGCGTTTAATTTACTTGACACACCGTATATGCGGTGATATAATTACAATACATTTTGCGAGACAAAGGGGCCTTGCCGATAAGAGCAAGGCTTTTGCGTATAAAACCCTATGAGGAGTGCATGATGAAAAAGAGATTGTTGTTGATAGTTTTTGCGCTCGTAATTGCGCTTGCCGCAGCGGTGTTCGTCGCGTGCGAGGACGAAAACACGCGGTACACCGTGCGGCTCAAATACGACAGCGCGCTCGGTACCGCCGAGGTGCAGGACGAAAACGGAAATGCTCGAACGACCTTCAAAAAGTACGAAAAGGCGACAATCGTATTTACGCCCAACGAGGGCTACGTCACGCTCGCGGTTAGGGCGTGCGGCTTTAAGGCACGCCCCGAGAGTCTTGCCGAAGGCAAGTTTACCTTCGAGATAATACAGGGCGGTGATGCTATCGTCGAGTTCGGCTTGGAGCGCTTTTCGGTTGCTACGGAATATAACGACGACGGCGGCACCGTGCGCGTCAGGAACGAGGACGACTACGACGTGACGGAGTTTTCAAAGGGCGACACCGTGTACGTTTCGGTCGAACCTAAAAGCGAATACCGGACGCTGAGCTTTGCCGTAAACGGAGCAAAAAAGGATTTGACGGACGGCAAGTACTCCTTTGAGATTACGAGAAACACGACGATTTCCGCGGCGTTCGGCAAGCCGTTTTCGCAAGACATGCTCGATTCGATAACCGGCACTTTCGAGGCTCACGGCGGATATACCTGCGTCGAAGAGGGGTACGGCACGAGCGAATACATAGTCACTACGATATTCGGCACCGACTCGATTTACACCGAGGAAATTTATCTGCCCAAGGTCGAGCGGGTGTTCGTCGGCGTGTACGCAAACGTCGACGGATTTCTCGCGAGCGTCACGCACACTATAGACAACACAATCGAATACCAGATGTCGCCCGATAGCTTTTACGACTATTACAATCAGTTTTCGACGCTTACGGTCGACGACTTCGAGTCTGTCGAAATACCTGGGGTGTACATAATTTCCGATCTCGAAAAGGCGAAAAAGATCGCGACACCCATTACGGGCTGGACGGAGCCGATTAAGCTGTTCGAGCTTACGGCGGAAGGCAACAAGATAACGAAAATACATATCGAGACGGCGGACGGCGCGTCGGTAGGCGGCGTGGCGTATAGGTCGGTGTACGACTTCGTGCTGAGCAAGCACGGCACTGCGGAGCTTGAAGAAGGACTTGTTACGCCGTACAAGCACGGCAAAGAGCACGACGTTCTTTCCGCTGCGCTAATGGAAATGGCAAACGCGAAAAACTACACCGTGTCGGTCATCGACGCCGAAATCGGTTATCACGATATCGTGTTTGACATTTATGTAACCGAAACGGCGATATACGACGACTGCGAGGGCTATTACTGCGGCTGGGTGCTAAGCGACGGCAAGGTGTACCCGTTTGACCGTAAGCCGGGCGAGGACCCCGAGATCACGCTTTCCGACCCTATAAACGTGCCCGGCATACTCGCAATCCGCGCCGGCTTTGTCGGGTACGCGCCCGAGCTTTTCGAGCTCGTCGACGACTCGGCGGACGGCAAGGTGTTTAAGCTTCGCGACGAGAGCGTTGCGGGCAAGGTCTTTGCCGAGTTTGCCGACGGTACCGACAGAATGCAGTACTTCGGCTATGCGATAAACGGCACCATACTGCTCGACGATCGGGATAAGCTGTTGGGCGTCAAGTTCGACACCTTCTACGTCGGATATTCGAGCACGGTTACGCTTTTGTACTCCGATGTAAACAGCACGGTGCTTCCCGACTACCTCGACTTTTCGGACGTCGCGCATTCGAGCGTGTTCGACGCCTATCTCGGAACGTATAAGGGCGAGGGTCACACCGTCGTAATAACCGTCGAGGACGGAATAACGATCGACGGCGTGATAACCACGCTCAAAAGCTACAGCATACTCGAAGGCATATTCACGGTCGATTGCGACGGCGAAGAGTTGTACGTCGGCAAAAAGAGCGCGCGTCAGCTCGTAGTGTTCAACGATGACTACTCCGTTTATTACGAGCTGCTTCTCCAAGGCGGCGAATCGGCGGTCATTCCCGAGGAGCTTCGCGGCAAGTGGACGGGCGCGTTCTACGACGAGGAGAGCTACAAAACCGAAGAGGTCGCGTACGACGAAAAAACGGACACCGTAAGCTTCACGCTCGACGTGATCGGCGAAGTGACGTTCAGCGCCGACGGACTCGACGACGCCAAATACATCACGGTAATAATGGGCGGCGACGAGTTTGTGTTCGAGCGGTACGGGAAGTATTCGGTTACGGGCGAGATTATCCCCAAAAAGTACTACGCCGTCTACACCGGCGCAAAACCCACGGGCGGCGAGCCGATAGAATACAAGCTTTACGTATTCGGCGACTTAATCGAGCTTGTCGTAACCACGCCGTACGATTCGGTAGCGCTCATAACGGATAGCACCGTCGAAGTGGACGGCGTGGCGCTCGACGTTTTGTCGTATAGCGCCGATGAAGGCATTGTCTGCTACAAGGTCGGCATAACGTACAACGTTAAAGTCGTAGAGTTGGACGGCGAGACTTACCTCGGCATCATCCTCTCCGACGTGCTTGACGAATTGAAGGACTTCTACTTCTACGACACCCGCGAGGACGTATTTATCATTCCCGACGCGTTTATAGGCACCTTTACGGGCAACGTCGGCAACGACTATCTGTGGCGGCCTGTCGACTACACCCTCGTCATAACGAAGTTCTCGATAACCATTCAGGTTGCCGTAAACATTGATATAGTCAGCGATCCCAAAGAAGCGACGATAACGGCAATAGAAAAGGACAGCTCCGGCTATACCGTGTACTTCACGTTCGACGGCTACGCCTATGAGCTCTTTGAGTACTACGAGGGACGGCTGTATGTCAACAGCAGAGGTGCAGGCCTCGGCGGTGCGCTCAAGCGGCAGGAGGTCGAAGATCCCGAGCCCGGTCCCGGCCCGATTGAACCCGATCCCGACGTCGAAATACCCGAAGAGTACTACGGCGACTACTCGGACGAAGCGTGGTATTTCAGCTTGGTGATAGATGAGGAAGGCGTTTCCGAGGTCATGATAAACAGAACTTATCCCGAGTCGGTTACAGTTGTCTCGTACGACGATACGGACGGGTTAACGATAAACGTCGACGGAAAGATTTATTACATCAAGCTCATCGACGGCGAAACTAAATCAATTACGCTCAAGTCTGCAGACGGCACAATCAACGAAGTGCTCGTAGCGTACTGATAGGCAAGAAAAAGCGGAGGCAATAGCTTCCGTTTTTTTGTGCCTAAAAACCCGCTATTGACATAATTCGCGCGGTGTGATATACTCGGCGCATGGAACAATATATTCTTTCGTTGGATCAGGGGACGACGAGCTCGCGCGCTATTGTTTTCGATAAGCGCGGGGGCATTAAATCGATGGCTCAGGCGGAGTTCGAGCAGATCTATCCGCGCGAGGGCTGGGTGGAGCACGATCCGCTCGAGATATATTCCTCGCAGGTGGGCACCGTCGCCGAGGCTTTGGCGCGAGGGGGCTTGGACAGGCGGGACATAGCGGCAATCGGCATAACCAATCAGCGCGAAACGACGATAGTGTGGGACAGGCGCAGCGGCGAGCCGATATATAATGCGATCGTTTGGCAATGCCGTCGCACCTCCGAGCGCTGCGACGCGCTTAAACGCAAGGGGTTTTCGGATACCGTTTACGAAAAGACGGGGCTTCCCATTGACGCGTACTTTTCGGCTACCAAGCTCGAATGGATTCTGGACAACATAAAGGGCGCGAGAGCGCTTGCCGAGCGCGGCGAGCTGCTGTTCGGCACGGTCGACAGCTTTTTGATGTGGAAGCTTTCGGGCGGAAAAATTCACGCGACCGACTACACCAACGCGTCGCGCACAATGCTTTTCAATATTCACACACTCGATTGGGACGACGAGCTACTCGACAAGTTCGGAGTGCCGCGTGCCATGCTTCCCAAGGTCATGCCGTCGAGCGGGCTTTTCGGCTACACCGACGAGGCGGAGTTCGGCGCGCGCGTGCCCATTACCGGCGTTGCGGGCGATCAGCAGGCGGCGCTTTTCGGGCAGAGGTGCTTTACCGAGGGTACGTGCAAAAACACGTTCGGCACGGGGTGCTTCCTGTTGATGAATACGGGGAGCGAGCCCAAAAAGAGCGAACGCGGGCTTATAACGACGCTCGCCGCGTCGGGCGGCAAAAAACCTCACTATGCGCTCGAGGGAAGCGTTTTTGTGGGCGGTGCGGTCGTGCAGTGGCTTAGGGACAGCATGGGGCTTATTAAGTCGGCGGAGGAGAGCGAAAAGTACGCGCGGGCGGTTGACGACACGCTCGGAGTGTATATTGTTCCTGCGTTTGTGGGGCTGGGTGCGCCGTATTGGGACGCGTATGCTCGGGGGACTGTAACGGGTCTTACGCGCGGCACGACGCGCGAGCACTTTGTCCGCGCTGCGCTCGAGAGCATAGACTATCAGGTGCTTGACGTTCTAAAGGCGATGGAGGACGACTGCGGCGTGCGAGTGGAAAGGCTCGCCGTCGACGGCGGGGCTTCGGCAAACAACTTTTTGATGCAGTTCATGGCGGACGTTTCGGGCGCCGAGGTCGTGCGCCCCGAGGTGGTGGAAACGACGGCGCTCGGCGCGTGCTTTCTCGCTGGGCTCGCCGTGGGATTTTTCGATATGAATGCTCTCAAGAACGGCGGTGCGGGCGGGACGGTGTTTTCCCCGTCCATGGACGAATACAAGCGCTTGAGGCTCATAAAGGGCTGGAAAGAGGCTGTGGCGCGCGCAAGGACATAAAAAGAGGGCGATAGGTCAGGCTGTGCCTGCTTGACAAATAAATAACTGTTTTGTATAATATTATCATGGCGGAACGGCGGGGAAAGCGCGACGATGAGCGCGAGGAGAGGCGGCAGCGGATTATAAGCATAATCTGCTACGTCGTTGCGGCGGTCGGCGGCTTGGGAGTTGTAGCAAGCGCCGTCGCCTATTCGCTTACCCGAAAAGACGTTCTGTTCATTCCGCTCGCGCTGTGCGCGGTCGTTTGCATGATATCGTTTACTTATGCGAGGTTAAGAAGTCGGTGAGTACGTACGAGATATTTTTCTATGTAAATCTCGGAGTGGCGTTGTTGACGATTATTCACACCGCCGCTGTCGGCGTGCTGTGCAAAAAGACGGCATTCGGCATGCAGGTCGGACTTACAGGCGTGTTCTTGGCGGCGTTCGGTATGCTCGCGTTCATTATTCAGATGATAATGCGTTCGCTCGGCAGCGCTTATTATAAGGTGCTGGTGTTTCCGACGCTCGGGTTGTTCGGTTGTGTTCTGATTGATTATATAGTATATTGCTTCGTGCTCGGCAAGCGGTCGAACAAAAAGCTGTGCTACGCGACCGGGGTGTTACTGATACTGCCGCCGATAGGGATGGCGCTTTTCATACGCTTGTCGTTCAAGGTCAGCTCGGACTCGCGGGCGCAGAGCCTGCTGTTCAACGGCTATGCGTACACGCTTGCGGCGATTGTCGCGTTTGCGTCCAACAACGGGGGCAAGTTTATCGACTCGGGCGAGGAGGCGGAGTTTGACAAGCTGTCCGACAAAGAGGCGTTTAAGCGCGTCAAGCAGCTCAAAAAGAACGCCAACGACGCGGAGAGCGTATACAAGTACGCGGAAGCGGTTGCGCACTATTTTCCCGACGACATCAAGATAGCCGTTACCGCCATGAACAAGGCGGCAAAGCAGGATTACCCGCCGGCGCTCTTTAACCTCGGATACTTCCACGAGATCGGTTACTACTACAAGCGCGACCTCAAAAAAGCAAAGGAATACTACATACGCGCAAAAGAGTTAGGCGACGCCGACGCCGCAATGCGACTCGGCATTGTCGAGATAGAGAGCGGCAAGGAAAAGGAAGGCGCGGAAATCTTTGCAAAGATCGCCGAGAGCGGCGACAAGCGCGCCATTTACAACTATGCGCTTTGCCACGAACGCGGCATAGGCGTCGAAAAGAACGAGATAAAAGCTATAGAGCTGTACGCCGAAAGCATAAAAAAGGGAATGTTCGTCGCACAGCAGAGGCTGTTCGCCATGGCGCTCGCGAGCGTCGGCGAAAAGAAATACGACAACGCGTTTCGCAAGATTACAAGCTACTCGTTTGAAGGCGAGTTCGATCACATCATGGGCGGCGCGATTGCTATCAAGGAAAAGCGCGCCGCAAACGCCGCCGACACCTTCCTCGAGGCGGTCAAGTGCCGCGGCAAGTGGGAGGGCATAGCACGGCTGTTCGTCGGAGCGCTGTACCTCGACTGCGGCGAGACCGAAACGGACAAAAAGAACGGCGCGGCGTACATAAAGACGGCAATCCCGTTTGTGCCGTACGCAAAGGAGATTTTCCTCACCGTACCCGTCGCCATTCGCGGCAAGTACGACGAGAACAAGGAAAAGAAAGCGGGAGCGCCAAAGCCCGCAACACATAGCGACACAAAGAAAACGACAGCTACCGAAAAGCCTGCCGAAAAAGGCGCCGAAAAGCCGTCGGAAGCGAAACCCGACGCGCCTAAAAAGCAGTAAAAAAATTTGTAAAAAACTTTCAAAAAGGCCCTCAAAACGTTTGACAACGCGGAGCGGTCGATATATAATGTACTTACTTTGAACGTGACGCTGCTGTGCAAGCGTTCGGAGTCTGAAATCGCTCATCATTTTCCCCTTATATATGCGAGGCGGTCGACAGTTTGTCGGCCGTTTTGCGTTAGAGGCTAAGATTAGCCGCCCCCATAAGTTAAAACGCCGTATTATGGGCTATTTTGCCCCTTATGTCGCTTGACGTACCGCAAGAGTACGCCTGCGCTCCATAAGTGTCAAACTATCTCCATACTACGGCGTTTGTTTTATTATGTGTTCGGCTATCTTAGCCTCTTAGGGCGCGATAAGCGGCGTGATGCTATATCAAAGTACGCGCGGCTTCACATTCCCTCAGTCGCCATTGGCAGCAGTTCCACTAAATTCAATTTAGCCTAATACCACTTTTCAACGCAAAAACGCACTCCTAAAACAAGAGTGCGTTTTTTTGTGCGCAGAGCTTTCTATTACGCAAACGCCCAGTAGCCGAGGTAGATCATGACGACGGTGATGACTGCAAGAAGTATCGTCATGGTTACGCCCGCCGCGCCCGACTGCTGATACATCAGTATCGTCGTGCCGAGTGCGAGACCGCCGGCGAGCGACGCTACGATATACGAAGCGACGGTCATGCCGTGGAACAGGAAGTAGGGCATCATGCTTATCGCCGCAAACAGTCCGAGCCAGAACACCCACGTCCAAGCACGAACGTTCCTGCCGCTTTGAGTGTAAACGTTCTCATTGAGCGTGAAGTACAGCGCAAGCCCCATGTGCACGTAGATTACCGGAAAGAGAGCTATCACTACCCAGTTGGGCACAAGGAAGGGCGACTTTTCAATGTTGTTCACGCCGCCGAATATGCCCGAGCAATAGGAAATGAGAAGTCCTATTCCGATGGTCGTCAGCATGCACACCCAAAACAGCGCCATGCTCGACAGTCTTTTTTCATCTTTCACAATAACGGTGTTTTCCATAGTGCCGTTAGTATGCGCGGTATCGCGGAAGATATGCATAACTTTTTTGCGCTTGTCGCCGCGGCTGCGGACTTGACATTTTTGCGGTTTCGTGTCATACTTTCTTTAAAGGAAATGATCATGACAGCGCTTTCCGTATCTGATGTTAAAAAGAGCTTTGTGTACCGCCGCGGCACGGTTGTAGCCGTGGACGGGGCGAGCTTTGACGTGAACGAGTGCGAGATTTTCGGACTTCTCGGCATGAACGGCGCGGGTAAGTCCACTTTAATCAAGATTTGCACGGGGCTTCTCACTCCCGACGGCGGGAGCGTTTCGGTCTACGGCAACGACATAGTCGGCGAGCGCGAAAAGGCGAAGTCGCTCGTAAACGTCAGCCCGCAGGAAACGGCGGTCGCGCCGCTGCTTTCCGTCGGCGAAAATCTGAGGTTCATCGCCGAGGTGTACGGCGCGGATAGTGCTACGGCAAGAGCTGCTGCTGACGAGATGGCGGAAAAGTTAGGGCTCAAAGACCGCATGAACGACCGCGCGGGAAAGCTGTCGGGCGGGCTCATGCGCCGCCTTTCGGTGGGTATGGCGCTCATAACGAGCCCCAAGCTCGTGTTTCTCGACGAGCCGACGCTTGGGCTCGACGTCGTCGCGCGCCGCGAGCTGTGGCGGTACATACGTGATATAAGAAAGACCACGGCGGTGGTGCTTACCACGCACTACCTCGAAGAGGCCGAAGCGCTTTGCGACCGCATAGCGGTTATGGCGCACGGCAAAATCGCCGCCGTCGGCACCGCGGAGGAGTTGAAACAGCAAAGCGGCGAGAGCACATTCGAGAACGCATTTTTGCGCCTTTCGGGCGAGGGGGGTTTGCTCGATGAGTAAGGCGGTTGTATTTGCGCGGCGCAACATCTTGGAAATCGTGCGCTCGCCGATAAGCTGGATTTTCGGGCTGTTGATGCCCGTCGGCATTTTTATAATAATGCAGGTGATAGTCAAGAGCATAGGGGAGGAGGCGCTCGCCGTCGCGCCCATGTTTGCCGTCGAGCGGTTTACGGGCGGCATCATGATTTTCGGCGCGGCATTTTTGAGCCTTTTTGCGGCGCTTATCATTTCGACGGACAGAAAGGAGAGCTTTCTCTCGCGCCTTTTCGCTTCGCCCATGAAATCGTCCGACTATATAATAGGTTATGCGTTGGGCGTGTTTCCAATAGCGCTCGCGCAGGTGGTAATCACCTTCGTAACCGCGCTGTGCTTCGGGCTGACGCCGACGGTGCATATTCTCGCCGCGCTTGGCTTTTCGGTTGTGATAGCGCTGTTATACACCGCAATCGGCGTCATATTCGGGAGCTGTCTTTCCGCAAAGAACGCGCCGCCGCTGTGCTCGGTTGTCGTGCAGATAGCGGCGCTATTGTCCGGCATGTGGTTCGATCTTGACACGATAGGCGGCGGGTTTTCGATTTTCTGCCATATACTGCCGTTCGCGCACGCATACGACCTGATAAGATACACGCTCGCGGGCGATTACGGAAACGTGTGGTTGCCTTTCCTCGTCGTAGCCGCTCACACCGCCGCGCTGTCCGTTCTCGCCGTCGTGCTGTTTAGATACAGAGCGAAAAAGGTGTAGTTGACCGCATGGCAATACGTCGCAGTTCAAACCGTCAAAAACTCTTGACTGTCTCGCGTTTGCGCATTATAATATATTAAACCAACTTTAAAGGTGCAGTGATATGCAACACATTGATTTATGCAAGATTGACGACAAGCTCGTCGGAAAGACCGTTACGGTGTGCGGCTGGGTGCGCACGTCGCGCGACAGCAAGAACGTCGCGTTTGTCGAGCTCAACGACGGAAGCGCACTCAATCACACGCAGATTGTTTTCGACAAGCAGAAGTTTGACGACAAGGAGCTTCCCGGCTACCTCGCGCTCGGCGCGGCGCTGTCCGTAACGGGCACCGTCGAGCGGGGAATGAAGGAGGAGTCGGTCGAGATTTTGGCTCAAAGCGTTACGCTTCTCGGCGCGAGCGATCCGACGTATCCGTTACAGAAAAAGCGGCACACGATGGAATACCTACGCACCATTCCGCACCTTCGCGTTCGCACCAACACGTTTAACGCGGTGTTCCGCGTGAGGAGTGCGCTGTCGTACGCCATTCACGAATATTTCCACAACAACGGCTACTACTACGTTCATTCGCCGATAATCACAGGCAGCGACTGCGAGGGCGCAGGCGAGGTGTTTAAGGTGACGACCGTCGGCTTCGACCCCACCGTCAAGAGCGAGGAGGAGTACAACAAAAAGGACTTTTTCGGGCGGAGCGCGGGTCTCACCGTGTCAGGTCAGCTCGAGGGCGAGGTCATGGCGACGGCGCTCGGCAAGATTTACACGTTTGGTCCTACCTTCCGCGCTGAAAACAGCAACACGCCGCGGCACGCCGCCGAGTTTTGGCAGATAGAGCCCGAGGTCGCGTTTGCGGACATCGACGACATAATCGGCATTGCGACCGATATGATCAAGAGCATTACGAAGTATCTTCTCGATAACTGCAAAGCCGAGCTCGAGTTTTTCGACGCGCGGTTTGAAAACGGGCTCATAGCCAAGCTTCAAAACGTAGCGGACAGCGAGTTCGCGCGCGTCGACTACACCGACGCGATCGAGATTCTCAAAAAGTCGGGCAAGCAGTTCGTGTACCCCGTCGAGTGGGGGCTTGACCTTCAGACCGAGCACGAGCGCTATCTCACCGACGAGTATTTTAAGCGCCCGGTGTTTGTCGTCAACTACCCGAGAAAGATAAAGTCGTTCTACATGAAGCAAAACCCCGACGGCAAGACGGTCGCCGCTACAGACCTTCTCGTTCCCGGCGTGGGCGAGATTATAGGCTGCTCGGAGCGCGAGAACGACTACGACAAGCTCCTTGCCGAAATTAAGGCGCGCGGCATGAAGCTAAGCGACTACGCAAACTACCTCGACCTTCGTAAGTACGGCTCGGTGCCGCACAGCGGGTTTGGCCTCGGTCTCGAGCGTATGCTGATGTACGTTACCGGCATGAGCAATATCCGCGATACAATCGAGTTCCCGAGGACAAAGGACGAGTTGAGGTAAGCGCCGCAAAGCAAGCTTTGCGGCTAAGATAAGAGATAAGAATGAATAATTAAGGAAGCGCGGGATTGAGTGCCCGCGCTTTTGCATGAAAAAAGCGGCGTTTTCGCCGCTTTGAGTTTTAGTCGCTTTCCTCTTCTTCCGATTTTTCTTCGGTGTTTTCTTCTTTGGTGGCGTCCTCGGTCTTTTCTTCCTTTTGCGTTTCTTTGGGCTCGTCCTTAGGTTTGTCCTCGGTTTTCGCTTCGGGTTTCTCTTCCGTTTCTTTGATTGCAGGTCTGTTGGGCACGATGGGCTTTAGGGGAGTGAGACCGACGGTGTTGGTGACGGGCAGTGCAAACGCTATGCCTTGTCCCGCCGTCTTAAGCCCCGCCTGCTGATACAGCGCGTGCATGACGTCATCGCGTATTTCGTTCTTGACGAGTATCATGACGATCTCCTTGTCGGGCTGAATCGTTATGTTGAAAAACGCCTCCGCGCTCTTATTTGCCGTGCCGCGGGCGTGCAGAATGGTGCCGCCGCGCGCGCCCTTTTCTTTGGCGGCTTCCATGACCGTTTCCGAAAAACCGGCGTTTACTATACACATTATGAGTTCGTATTCTGTCATGATTTCACTCCGTCCTGCTTGACAGCAAGCTTGTTATTGCTCAAAAATCCGTAGATGAGCGTGCCTATTATGCCCGACATCGGCACGGTGTAGGCAATGCCCTTGCCGTTACGCACCGTTTGAAACTTTTCTTCAAGCGTGTCGAGCGCGTCCTTGATTTTGTTTTCTTTGATTACGCCGACGATGACGGCCTTGCTCGAATCGGTGAGACCGAAGAGGGCGAGGGTGCTCGCGCTTGCCGTGCCTGCGCCCTGTATTACGAGCTGAATGTTTACCTCGAACGATTCGAGTAGGTCGACGTAAAAGTCTGCCTTGTTCCAGGCTACGATTGTAAATATCAGTTCGAGCTTGTCGTGCGCATCCTGCTTAGGCGCCTTTTTTGCTTGTTTTTTGGGCTTTTTGGCGGTCGGTTTTTTTGTCGGTTTTTTTGCCGATGGCTTTTTGGTCGAGGCTTTTTTGGCGGGCGTTTGGACATCGAAATTATCGAGCGCATCGAGCGATATTTGCTCGAAGGCGCCTTTTTCCCGCAGCTCCAACATTTTGGCGTTGACGTTTGCCGCTATTTTTTGTTTAAGCTTTTTTTCTTCTTTTTCTTTGCGGTTCATTCCAGCCCCCACGAGAAGTTGACTATCTGCTCGTCGTCGGCAGAGAGTATGCGGCGCATAGCGATGCGGTTGCGTGCCTTTTGCGACATGACCGCCTTAAAGCCGAGCGCCTGTATCGTGATGAGAGGTATCATTGCGACGAGCGCGACCACGCCGAAGGCGAGCCCGAACATTTCGCTCGCGTCCGACACCATTACAGAGCATGCGCCGATTGCAAGCGGCAGAACAAAGCCGGAGGTGAGCGGGCCGCTCGCGACGCCGCCCGAGTCGAAGGCTATCGCCGTGTATATCTTGGGCACAAAGAGAGACAGCCCGATCGAAATGGCGTAGCCGGGGATGAGATAGTACAGTATGGAAAATTCGTAAATGATGCGGATTATGGAAAGCGCAATCGCAAGCCCGACGCCTATGCAAAGCGCTATGAGCATTGAGCGCTTTTTGATAGCGCCGTTCGTAACCTCTTCGACCTGATGGTTGAGGACGTGTATAGCAGGCTCTGCGAGAACGACGACCATGCCCAAGACAAGTCCGAATATTACGACGAGCACCTTGTTGTCGCCGAACTCTTGACCGAGCTTGAGGCCTATCGGCATGAACCCGATCTTGACGGCGGTCAGGAATATGACGAGACCTACAAAGGTGTACGCAATGCCGATTCCTATCTGTATCAATTTAGCTTTGGGGAGCTTGAGTATAAAGATTTGCAGTATTATGAAGAACGCCACTATAAGCCCGAGCGCGAGGGCGACCTCTTTGCATGTCTCGCCGAAGATGTGCCCGAATTGGGCGAGCTCGGACGCGACGGTGTACGTCGGCGCCGCATAATCGAGTCCGCCGCTTGACGTGAGCGACAGTATTAGCACGGCGAGCACCGGTCCGATAGAACAAAGCGCGACGAGGCCGAAGCTGTTTTCGTTGGCGTTTTTGCCGCCTATCGTCGTCGCAATGCCGACGCCGAGCGCCATGATAAACGGCACCGTGATAGGCCCCGTGGTGACGCCGCCAGAGTCGAACGACATGGCGAGAAAGCTTCCTTTGCCGCTCTCGAGCAGCATTGCGCACACCATAAATACAATCATGTAAAAGAACATGATTAGCGTCGAAAGGTCGCGCTGAGTGATTATCTTGACGACCGCGAGGAGAAGAAACAATCCTACGCCTACGCCCACCGTCGCAATGAGCGCGACGTTGTTCATGACGGCGGAGACTTGGTTTGCGAGCACCGAAAGGTCGGGCTCGGCAATGGTTATCAAGAGCCCCATCAAAAAGCAGACGAGAAGGAGAATGGCTATCTTTTTGGACTTGGTAAGACCTGCACCGACGTGTTCGCCCATAGGCGTCATGGCAAGGTCCGCGCCGAGGTTGAACAGTGCAATTCCTATCACGAGGAAAATCGCCGCCACGCCGAAAGTTACCATTTCGGTCGCCGAAAAATCGACGAGCGGAGTGGCAGACAGAATGAGTACGATTGCCGCGACGGGCAACACCGATATAAACGATTCACGTAGTTTTAGTAGTATGCTTTTGAGCGCCATGAGCTTTATGTAATAAAATGTTTGTTTGTGCGACAAGTATAACATATTTGTATTTTCTTGGCAACAGAAAAAAGGCGGTCGTGCAATTTTTACAAAATTTACTTATATGTCTATCTTCGGTTTTGGGAAAATATGCGCCCGAACTATAATTTGACTTAGGTCACAATGTGTGATAAAATGTATAAAAAGTCGGTACGGGTAGAGCAAGGAGCTTTTTATGGGCGACAGCATCATAGAGATTAAAAATCTCGTCAAGAGGTTTGGCGAGCTGACGGCGGTAGACGATGTGTCGTTCGAGGTCAAGCGCGGCGAGCTTTTTGCGTTTTTGGGTGTGAACGGCGCAGGCAAGTCGACGACCATTTCGATTATTTGCGGCGTGCTTGCCCGTGACGGCGGAAGCGTAGTTATAGACGGGCTCGACATAGACCGCGAGCTCGATAAGATAAAGTCAAAGCTCGGCGTTGTGTTCCAACACTCGACGCTCGACAAGGTTCTCACCGCCAAGGAGAACCTGCGTGCGCGCGCCGCACTGTACGGTATTTTCGGCAAGGACTTTGAAAGGCGTTACGAGGAGCTCGACGAGCTTTTGTCGCTTTCGGAGCTCGAAAAGC
>JAFLVC010000010.1 GCA_022508505.1 Clostridiales bacterium
GACGACGATGAAAAGGATCCCGACGAAGAGGACAAAAAGAAAGACGAGGACTCGAGCGACGTAGGCCCCGCAACGCCTAACGAGGACGGCGACTTGATATACGACTCGGTCATCGACGGAAGGACGCCGTACATGGACGTCTACGACGAATACTACGAGAAGATTTTGGAGCTACTTACGAGCGGTGAGCTCACCGAAGAGGAGCGCGAAATCCTCGAAAACTACTTCAATATTCTAAATTAACCGATAGGAGAAATTTATGTCAACCGAGAAGAAGGCGAATAGCGAAAAGCCGACCAAAGAGGTTACAGAAAAAGACCTCGAACAGTTCGCCGCGCAGTGCAGCAACATATTTAAGCAGATAGGTCGCGACGTCATAGGACAAAAGGAAGTCGTCGAATACACCGTAATAGCGATGATAGCGGGTGGCAACGTACTCTTAGAGGGCGTTCCCGGCGTCGGCAAGACGAGGCTCGTCCGTTCGCTCGGCAGGGTGTTCGACCTTCCGTTTTCGCGTATTCAGTTCACGCCCGATCTGATGCCCGCGGACGTCACGGGAACAAACATAATCGTAAAGGGCGAGGACGGCAACTCCAAGTTCAGCTTTCAGCCCGGTCCTATTTTCAGCAACATAATCCTCGCGGACGAGATCAACCGCGCGACGCCCAAAACGCAGTCGGCGCTTCTCGAGGCAATGCAGGAGCACAAGGTTACCGTCATGGGCGTATCTCGAAAGCTCGACGAGCCGTTTTTCGTCCTCGCGACGCAAAACCCCATCGAGCAGGACGGTACGTATCCGCTTCCCGAAGCGCAGATGGACCGCTTCATGTTCAAACTGCTCGTGACATACCCCGAAAAGGAAGAACTCAGAAGCATCGTCGAAATGACGCAGGTCACGATGGACGAGGTAGCGGAAGCGGCGTGTAATGCCGAGGAGCTTCTTGCAATGCGCGAGACGGCGAAGAACATTCCCATTGCTTCCGACGTAATAGATTACGCAATGGACCTCGTAATCGCAACTCAGCCCGAGAGCGCCACCGCCACGGCTACAACAAAGAAGTATATACGAAACGGCGCGAGCCCGCGTGCCGCGCAGGCGATAGTTTCGGCGGCAAAGGTGCGAGCGCTTATAAACGGCAGATACAACGTGTCGTTCGGCGACATAAACGCCTTGGCGTGCCCTGTGCTTCGCCACAGAATAAAGCTCACGTTCGAGGCGGTGACGGACAACGTCACGTCCGACGATATCATAATGAGCATAATCAAAGAGCTAAAGGGCCCGGACAACGCGGCACCCAAGACCGATGACGAAAACGGAGGAAAAAAGCCGAAGCACGGACTTTTCGGCGGCAAAAAATAAGGTATGGCAACGGTCATCGACGACAGCTTTTTCATTCGTTTGGAGCGCGCCGCGCTGTATGTCAAAAAGGACATGCGCGGGTATTTCGGCGGCAATCATCAGACAAAATACTACGGCTCGACCGTTGAGTTTGCCGATTACCAGGAATACGCACTCGGCGACGACATTCGTCGCATAGATTGGAATTTGTACAGTCGTTTCGAAAAATACTTCATAAAGCTTTTTGTCGATGACAGACAGATGCACATTCAGACATTTTTGGACTGTTCGGCGTCTATGCAAAAGGCTAACAACGAAAAGGCGGTTTTCGCAATGCGAGTTGCAGCGGCGCTTTCGTTTTTGGCTGTTCAAAACATGGACAAAACGTCCATCATGCTCGTAAAGGGGGATAACGCCGAGGATTTTTGCGGCGTCGTTACAGGCAAAAACTCGCTGTTTAAGGGGCTTAGCAAGTTTGAAAGCCTCAACTTTAAGGGCGACGCCGACCTCGAAAAGGCGATAATAAACAGCCCGAGCATAGGCTCGAGCAACGGTCTTACCGTAATAATCTCCGACTTCATGACGCCCAATTGGAAGCGCGCCGTCGATTATCTTTTGTACAACAAGCGGCAGGTCATGCTCGTTCAGGTGCTTTCGCCCGAAGAACTCGACCCGACGGTGCAGGGCAGAACGCGTCTTGTCGACTACGAAGCGTCCGATCCTCTCGACGAGCGCAACTTCAAGATGAAGATAACCAAAGCGCATTTAAAGGCGTATCATGAGGCGCTCAACGAGTTTTTGAGCGATATAAGCGGTTTTTGCGCGGCGCGCAATGTGGCTTACGTTTCGGCTGTGTGCAACGAGCCGATAGAAAAACTGCTGTTTGAAAAAATGTTCAAGGTGGGCGTGGTCAAATGAAGCTCGCAGTTCCTCTCGGACTGCTCGGCCTCATCGCCGTTGCCGTCCTCATACTCATATATATATTCAAGCCCAAGTATCAGGACAGAAAGTTTTCAAGCACTTATATTTGGAAGCTCAGTCTAAAGTACGCCAAGCGCAAGGTCCCGCTGCAATGGCTTCAAAACTCGCTGCTGTTTTTGATTCAGCTTTTGATATTGGCGATTATCGCGTTTTCGATGGCGGCTCCGCAGGTGGTGCTTGCCGACAAGAGCGGCGAAAAGATAATTATTCTCGACGCGTCCGCTTCCATGACCGCCGTGGTTGACGGCAAATCGCGTTTCGACCGCGCAAAAAACGAAATCAGCGAAATAATCGACGACACGACCAAGTCGCACAAGATAAGTATTATTCTCGCAGGCGAAGAGGCGGCATACTTGATACGTCGGTCGGATAAGGCAAGCTACGCCAAGCAAAAGCTGTTCGAAGCGGAGTGCGGCATGACAAACTCCGACGTCGCAGGCGCCATGAAACGTGCGCAGGACGTCCTTGCCGAAAACCCCGCCGCCGACGTCTATTACTTTACCGATTCGGACTATAAGGACAGAGGGAAGGTCAAGGTCGTCAATATGTCGGCCTCCGAGTGGAACGCGGCAATACTCGACTTTTCGGCAAAGCTCGACCGCGACATAGGCGGATACGTGTTTACCGCCGAGGTCGCGAGCTACGGCCGCGCCGCGGACATTCCCGTAGGGCTCACGATTGACGGAAAGGTTCAGCTACCCAAGCTCGCGTCGTGCACAAAAAACGGCACGGTCAGCGTCGTGTGGGACGGACTCAACGTCAGCTCGTACGGCAGTGCGGAAGTGCATTTGACGGCAAACGACAGCGCCGATTACGACAACGATTTCTATATCTATGCGCCAAACGTCGAGCTGTTCGCAGTTCAGCTCGTAAGCGACAATCCGGGATTTTTGAACAGCGCTCTGCGCGCCACGGGGAAGTGCCGCGTGGTAATTCCGAGCGAGACCACTCCCGAAGAGACGAGCGGCTTTGACCTCTACATCTACGACGGCTATTCGCCTGAGGTCATGCCTACGGACGGCGCGGTGTGGTTTATAAACCCGCAGCCCGACATTCCGTCGTCGACGGGCATAAGCGTCGGCTTGGCGCAGGGTAACGGCACTACGGACAGGCTCGTCCTTTCGTCGGCGTCGTCAAGTCAAATTGCAAGGGACGTTCTCAAATCGGTCAATCCCTCGTCCATTACGGTCAGCCAATACTCACGCATAACGCGGTACACAGGCTTTGAGACGATTATGAGCGTCAGGGACGACCCCGTGCTCCTCGTTAAAGACGACAACGGAGTAAAAACGGTAGTTTTGGCGTTCGATATCCACATGGCGAATTTTCCCATACTTGCAGACTTTCCGCTTCTCATAAACAACCTTTGCAAAATTTCAATGTCAAAGACGGTCGAAAAGACGCTGTTCGAGGTGGGCGACGAGATAACGATAAGCTCAAAAGCGGACGCAGTGTCTCTTACGGTAAAAGCCAAGTATTCCGACGGCAGCGAGGAGTCTACGACGTACACGCAGTTCCCCGTGCGCTACACGGCAAGCCGTGCGGGGCTTTACGAGGTTTCGCAGCAGACGTTGTCGGGAAGGAATGCAAACGCTTCCTTTTACGTTCGGATATCTCGGGATGAGAGCATGTTTTTCCAAAAGCTCGCCGTGCTCGAAAACCCGATCATTCCTTACGGCGCGGGAACGGACACGAGCATACAGTTCAACACCGAAGACATAACGATATATTTCATCATCGCATTATTGGTATTGCTTTGCGTAGAATGGGGGTTACAGTATCGTGAGCAGTATTAGTATGTTAAATGCGATGTCAATACAGTTCGACAACGGATGGCTGTTGTTCCTGCTCGTCCCCGCAATAGGGTTGGCGCTAATTCCGTATTTTCGAGTGCCCAAACAGCACAGAAACACGCTAAACCGCGTGCTCTCGCTGTCTATTCACTGCGTGATACTCCTGCTCGCTGTGTTGATGCTCGCGGGACTGTCGTTCACGTTTACTCAGGTGTCGGTCAAAAAAGACGTCATTATTCTCGTCGACGCGTCGGACAGTACCGAGACGACAAAAGAGGAGATGGACGAGTTTATAGACTCAATCCTATCCGAAGTCGATTCGCGCCACCGCGTAGGAATTGTAACCTTCGGCGGCGACTGCGTGTACAGCGCCGAAATGAGCAAGGATCCCAAAGAGGTCAAAAAGCAGTACTCCGAGCAAAAGCAAACGCCTGTAGGCGACGCGACGGATATTTCGTCGGCGCTACTTTATGCGCGCGGACTTTTGTCGTCACCCAAGGACGGGCGAATAATATTGCTTTCCGACGGCAGACAGACGGACAACAACGCGGTGGCGACGGTACGCGCGCTTTCAAGCGACGGCGTGCGAGTCGACACGGTGTACTTCCCGTCGAGCGGCTACGCCGAGGAAGCGCAAATAAGCGACGTAGAGGTGCAGATGTCGGGAAGCAACGCCGACGTCATTGTAACCGTAGAAAGCACGGTCGTTCAGCGCGCGACGATACAGCTGT
The DNA here is from genome assembly GCA_022508505.1 of Clostridiales bacterium. Lineage (GTDB taxonomy): Bacteria > Bacillota > Clostridia > Christensenellales > Pumilibacteraceae > Anaerocaecibacter. Next base: position 4,845 of record JAFLVC010000010.1, read on the forward strand.
ATGACGGCGACGAGCTCGCCGCAGAGCATTACGAAAGCTTGGGCGTTGGCGAGAATGTGTTCTCGTTTATACACAGCGTGCTCGACTCAAAGGTACACGTCTTGCGCGTAGTAATAGCGCCCGAGCGCGACACGCTCGAAAAGAACAACGAGCATTACGCATACGTCTGCGTAAACGTTTCCAACAAGATATTGCTTGTCGACGGCAGTAATAGCGGCGCGAGCGACCTTTACGGGCTTTTGGGCGACGACTACGACGTCACAAAGGTTACGCTCTCCAATCTCCCGTCGACGGTACCGGCGCTTTGCGAGTACGGCGAGATAATACTGATGAATGTTGCAAACGCAGACCTTCCCAACGGCTTTGACGACATGTTGACAGAGTACGTCGAGGAGCACGGCGGCGGTCTTTACACGGTGGGCGGCGACAAAGCGTATATGCAAAACGACATGGAAAACACCAAGTTTCAAGAGCTTCTCCCCGTAAACGCCGATACAAGCGCAAAGACGCTCGGGCTTCTTCTCATGATAGACAGCTCGGGAAGTATGAACGAAATAGTTTCGGGTACGACGCCCGCTAAGACGCGCATGGAGCTTGCCATCGAGGCGGCGGTTGCGAGTGTGAACGAGCTGAAAGCTACCGACTACGTGGGCGTAATAAGCTTCAACGCTTCGGCGAATGTCGTTATGGAAATGTCGTCATTGGACAGAAAGGACACAATCATAAACCGCATACGCAGCATTAAGACTTCTACGGGCACCTACTACTATAAAGCGCTCGAATTGGCGCGCAACATGATGGAGGGATTTAGCTCGACCGAACTTAAGCATATCATATTCCTCACCGACGGCGAGCCCGCGGGAGAGGGCTTCGGTATTGACGAGTTCGTCGGGCAGGTCGACCGCATAGCGCGAAACAACGTCACGCTATCTACGATTGCGCTCGGCCCGTCGGTGCCTACCGACATCGTAAAGGCGATGGCGGAGCACGGCGGCGGACGGTTCGAGCCCGTCACGCAGGAAAGCAAGCTTATAGACGTCATGATAAAAGAAACGACGACGGCTGCGGGACAGTACCTCAACGAGGGCGAGTTCAGACCGACGATAACGGCACACGCGCCCGCGGTGTCGGGAATTACCGAGCTTCCCGAGCTCGGCGGCTTTTACGGCGCGCGCATCAAAGAGGGTGCGACCATGATTCTCGGCTATCAGGGCAATCCCATATATGCCGAATGGAGCAAGGGCAACGGCAGAGTGGGAAGCTTTATGTGCGATTTGGAGGGTGCTTGGTCGGCAAAGCTTTTTAGTGATTCGAGCGGAGTCAAGTTCGTAATGAACTCGGTTGCGAGCGTCATTTCCAAAAAGGAGATAACCAATCAAACGGTGTCGGTCGAATTTTCTAAGGAAAACCGCGCCGTGCAGGCGGTTATTCGCGCCGTGCTCGAAGACGGCGAATCGGTTACGGCTAAGCTGATATCGCCGAGCGGCAGCACAAGCGAACTCAAGCTCGGCAAGCTGTCGGCGGCGAGGTTTGCGGCAGCGTTCAAAATGAGTGAGCATGGCGTTTACACCGTGTGCGTAGCAAAGTCGGGCGGCGGCACACAAGAGGAGTACTACGCGTACACATCATTTTCGTATTCCAAAGAGTACGACGTGTTTGCCGACGACGACGAATGCTTTTCGATTATGGAAAGGATAAGCCTCGAGGGCAACGGCAGCATGCTGTTCCCGGCAGACAAGATTTTCGGCGGACAGAGCGAAACGACTGCCGAAACGGCCGATCCAACAATGGTATTGCTCATAATCTGCGCGGTGCTCTTCCTATTGGATATAGTTGTGCGCAAGTTCAAAATCAAGCTTCCGAGCGAGAGAAGAGAAGAACGCAGGGCGAAAACTTCCGAAGCGGACGAAAATTAAGGTAAACGACACTGCGACTCCACAAAAATCGGAGGAAATCATGAAAAAAAGAAACGCGATATTATCATTCTTGACGGCGCTCATTATAGCGGTGTTTTCGGCGTCGCTCTCGGCGTGTGCCGATAGGGCGGAAGTGCCGACTGTCAGCGAGCCGCCACCCGTGTTTTCGCTCGATAAAACGCATATCGAGCTTACCGTCGACGGCAACCTCGAAATGCTGACGCTGTCGGTTGCAAACGTGGATGACGTAATAGAATGGAAGTCGGCAAACCCCGCCGTCGCAACCGTTACGGTAAACCAGACGGCGGCAAACAGGGCAACGGTTCGCGCGGTAAGTAAAGGGCAGACGGTAATAAGCGCGGTAGCGGGCGAATACATAGCAGTTTGCACGGTAAAAGTCAATCCGCCGATTACTTTGGAACTTCTCACGCCGACATTGTCGCTTCTTTCGGGAACGACGGGCAGAATAGAAGTCGAAACGGACGCAGAGGCGCTTACGTACACTTCGGATAACCGCGGCGTCGCTACGGTCAACGATAACGGCTTGGTGTCGGCAATAGCGGGTGGCACGGCGCGAATAACGGTTGCCGTCGCGGGCGGCGGAAAGTCGGTAGTTTGCACGGTTACGGTCATAGAACCGTACGTAAGGCTTGACACCGACGAAGTGTTTTTAATGCTTCAAGAAGGGTACGACACCTATCGGCTCACCGCAGAATCGAACGGCGATATCGAGTGGAATTCGAACAATAAAGAAGTAGCGACTGTAGAGGACGGTCTTATAACCGCGCGTTCGGTCGGCACCGCAAAGATTACGGCAAGCTACGCTTCGGCAACGGCCGAGTGTACAGTCAAGGTCAAGAGCGAGATTTTGACGGTGGCGCTCAGCGAAACGGCGCACACCTTGCAGCCGGGCGACACATTCACTCTAATCGCGACGATATCTCCCGAGCAGGAAGGGGACGACGCAAATGTCACTTGGAGCGTCGTAAGCGGCGAAAACCTCGTGTCGGTCGACAGCGACGGCAATGTAACCGCAAATGACAACAAAATGTACGGCAACGCGGTAGTTCGCGCTACGAGCGTAAAGGATCCCGACTACTACGCCGACTGTGTAGTGACTGTACCCGATCCGTACGGCGATTGGCTCGTCATTTCGGATATGGCGTCGTTTGAAGCGGCGTTCAAGTCAGGCAACGAAAATAAGAATATGTATCTTACAAGCGACATCGACCTCGACGGCGCGACCGTATCGAGCTCGCTCGGAACGTACAACGGCACGATTGAGGGGCGCGGGTACACGATAAGCAATTTCACCACAGGCAAGCTGTTCGGTAGTGTGGGCGAAAAAGGCGTAATCAAACAGCTCGGCATATCGTGCACGGCAAAGGTCGGCTCGAATGAGGGTTTGTTCGGGTTAGAGATGAAGGGTAAGGTCGAAAACTGCCGTTTGGAAATATCTATTGAGTCGCCCGGCAACGAGCGTTCGGTGTTCGGACGGAACGGCGGCGCAACCACTGCGGTATCCAACACCGTATTGCTACTCCGCAATCTTTCAAGCTCAAACAACACGAGCGCCGGATTCGTTCAGGGCGGCGCGGGCACATGGAAAAGCGTGTACTACGCCGTCTACGAAGGTAAGTTTACTGCAAACGGCCCGACGCTTAAGACGGATGCAGAGCTGAGGTCGGCAGACCTTTATGCCGACTTCGACAGCGATATTTGGTACATAGTCGACGGCGAGCTTCCGCAGCTTGCGAGCGAGTACAGACCGGGCATGCTCAAAATCAAGCTCGACAGAGAGAGTACCGAACTTTTCGTCGGCGAGGAGCAAAAGCTCACCGCGACGGTTACGCCCGCAAGCCTTTCTGACGACGACAGGGCGGTTACTTGGGTTAGCGGCGACGAGAGCGTATTCACCGTTTCGGGCGGCGTCATTCGCGCCGTAAAAGCGGGCACAGCGACGCTCACAGTCAGGTCGGTGCTCGAGCCCGACAAGACGGCAACCTGCACCGTCACCGTAAAAGCTATCGAAATATCGATAGACACGGCGGTTACGGAAATGCGCTCGGGCACTCAAAAACAACTCACCGCGTCGGTCAACCGCGGCGGCTATACCTGGGAGAGCTCGAATAATTCGGTTGCTACCGTCAGCAGTAGCGGTCTTGTCGAAGCGGTCGGTACGGGCACCGTCACGATAACAGTGCGCTCGACGCTCGATCCCACTGTTACCGACAAGGTTACAATCGAAGTAAAAGACAAAGTACAGATATCGGTCAATATTTCCGACAAGGCGCTTAGCCTCGACCGCGACGACTCGGCAAAGCTAACGGCTACGGTCGTAAACTCAGACATGGGCGTAACCTGGTCGTCGAGCAATCCCGCAGTGGCGTCGGTAGACGATTTCGGAAACATCACCACGCACGGCATTGACGGTACGGCGGTGATAACCGCAACCGCAGTCGAGGATGACGGCGGCGGCAATCATGCCTCGGCGAGCTGCACGGTTACGGTGCAGTACGTTGCGGTTACCGTGTCGGCAATCGGCGAGCTTGAACTCGAATTGCAGGCGGGAAATTCAATAAGCCTTTCCGAACTTGCGACGACCAACAAAGGGAGTCTCACCGCGACCGTCACGAGCGGCGACGGCGTCGTCAAAATCGAAAGCGGCGCAATCAAGGCGGTTGCGGAGGGCACGGCGACCGTTCGCATTTCGTCGAGCGTGTCGTACGAAGACCATCCGTCGCCGTACGTCGACATAACGCTCAACGTGTTCATGCCGGCTATCGAAATAAGCCTCAATGCGACGCGTTACTCTACGGGACTGACGAGCACGACGCTTTCGGTGCTCTTGAGCCTCATGCCGGATTCACCGTCGGCGGGCGATATCACATGGTCGTCGAACAACACAGCGGTTATCGACGGCATAACGAGTGGCGTAGCTTCGGGCGCTTACACGGGTACATTCACGCCCAAGGCGTACGGCTTTGCGACGGTTACGGCGAGCTACACCTTGAACGGAAGAGCTTACACCGCTTCATGCGATATAGAGGTGTTTAATCCCAACGGCGCAAAACCCATTTCCACAGTCGACGGCTTAAGGTCGGCGCTGTCGACGCCAAACGGCAATTATTACCTCGCGTGCGACATCGATTTCGGCGACACTGTGTATACGACGTCGTTTGCCGGAACGGTAGTAAGCGTCACTGTCGACGGCAGAGGTTATTCGTTAAAGAACATCACGACAAACTTCACCGCCAACGAGATCGGGTTTATCAATATGCTCGACGGACTTACGACGCTCAAGAATATATCGTTTGTAGGCTTCGATATCGGCGGAACTCTCATGTACGGCGGACTTATCGGAAGCATTACCGGAAACGCCGGCATCGAAAACTGCTATTTTGAGGGAATAATTTCGGCGCGCAGGGCAAACGAGTCGTATGTAGGAACAATCGGCACAATACACCCGACTCCCAATAGGGTTGAAAACTGTGTGTTCAGCGTCGGCTTCGGCGACGGCGCGCTAGATTCGGTAAACGCCAACGCTAATCCCAAAGTGATCGCCGGCAGGTGGTTCGGCGGTACGATGAAGGCGTTTGTAAATTCGACGGCGATAGGCGGTGCAAAAGTACTCATCGCGCCTTTAAACGGGCAGGAAAAGTACGGCGAAGCGCTCAAAACGGAGGACGCACTCAAATCCGCTTCCACCTACGACGACAGCTGGTCGGGCTGGGTGACAGCGGACGGCGAGCTTCCTCGCATTCGCACCGGCTGGGACGATTGAACGAAAAAAGCCTCGACGTCATATCGAGGCTTTGCCTTTTCAGTCGCAAACTTTTTCTTTGGCCGCGTCGAGCACGCGTTCGGGAATATTGTCGGCTTGCATTTTTTTGTACGCCACGGCGCCTGCGATTGCGCCGATAGCCATGCCCCAAAGCAGTTGTTTCATACACACCTCCGCATTTAGTTTGCGTGGCGGCGGCGTGCGTTATTCGGAACATATAAATAATTTTGCAAATAAATAAAAAATTTGATAAAAACACTATCAATATTTTTGCGGTTGTGGTATAATCAAAAGGTGAAAACAGACGGCGTAAAGCTTCTCGGCGTCGATTTCGGGTTAAAGCGAGTGGGGCTCGCGGTGTGCGACAGCATGCACATCTTGGCTACGCCGCTCGAACCGATTGCGACAAAGTCGATGCGAATATCAATAGACCGCGTCGCCGATGTTGCGAAGTCGCAGAATGTCGGCGGAATAGTCGTAGGGCTTCCGCTCAACCTCGACGGCACGGAGTCTGTTCAGTCGGGCAGAGCGCGAGCGTTTGCCCGCAACCTCGAAAAGGTGACGGGGCTCATGGTCGAGCTTTTCGACGAGCGGCTGACTACGGTCGAGGCGGACGAGCTATTAAGAGAAGCGGGCGTAAAAAAAGCGTCCGACAGGGCAAAGCTCGTCGACAGCATGGCCGCCAAGGTTATTTTACAAAGCTATATTGACAATAATAAACAAACGGAGAGTAATATGCAGGACAACAACGAAAAAGACGTCGAGGTTTTTGACGACGAAGAAGTGATCACGCTAACCGATGACGCTGGCAATCCCGTCGACTTCTACGAGGTGGCGTGCATCGAGTATAAGGGCGAGTTCTACGCACTTATGCAGCCCGTCGAGCCGATGGAAGGTCTCGGCGAGGACGAAGCGCTGATATTCAAGGTGCGCGAAGAGGACGAGGAAAACGACGTGTTCGAGCCGGTGTACGACGAGAGCGTCATGGAAGCGGTCTTTAACGAGTACCTCAACGCAATGGCGGAAGCGGGCGATTGCTGCGACTGCGAGGATTGTTGCGGACATCATCACGATCATGATTGCGACTGTGGCGACGACTGTGACTGCGGTTGCGACGACGACTGCGACTGCAACAAATAGTAGTTTAATGTAACGCAAGCTGTGCTCGGTTGCAGTAAAGCAAATGCGAGTGGCGTTTAGTAATTTACAACTATGCGCCATTCGTCAGGCGTAACGCAAAACGAATAGCGGCAGTTATACACGACATAAATCCAATCTGCGATCGGTTGCGAAAAAGCATAGGTGAGTGGCGTTAAGCAATTTACAACGACACAAAGCAAATCCGAGTGGCGTTAAGCAATTTACAACGACACGCTACTATTCGGGTGTAACAAACAACGAATCACTAAAGTAAACACACGACGATAAAAAATCTTGCATACTTCTTTTTGAAGAAGTATTGGAAAATGGTTGCGTTAAGGGTTTTGTTGTGTTATAATAAGGTCAATACTCACCCGAGTATTTTTCTGTGCGCGGTAAATTTTTTCATGCCGCGTGTCGCTCGGGGCGGTAAAACGGAGATACCATGGCAAATATCATCACGATGAAACAGCTTCTCGAAGCGGGCGTTCATTTCGGTCATCCCACGCGCAAGTGGAACCCGAAAATGAAAAAGTACATCTACGTATCGCGCAACGACATCTACATCATCAACCTCGAAAAGACGGTTGAGATGATAGACAAGGCGTACACGTTCGTTAAGGACGTAGCGGCGCAGGGCAAGTCGATACTCTTTGTCGGCACCAAGAAGCAGGCTCAGGAAGCGATCATGCAGGAAGCGCAAAAGTGCGGCATGTACTATGTCAATTCGCGCTGGCTGGGCGGCACGCTGACAAACTTCCAAACGATCAAGACGAGGATCGAGCGTCTCAACAAGCTCAACCTCATGGAAAAAATGAACGAGTTCGCGCTCCTTCCCAAAAAGGAAGTGTTGAAGCTCAAGGCAGAGCGCGATAAGCTCGAAGAAAACCTCGGCGGCATCAAGGACATGCGCACGCTTCCCGGTGCGCTGTTCGTCGTCGACCCCAAGAAAGAGCACAACGCCGTAATGGAAGCGCATAAGCTCAATATTCCCATCGTCGCTATCGTCGACACCAACTGCGATCCCGACGAGATTGACTATGTCATTCCCGGCAACGACGACGCTATCCGTGCAATCAAACTTATTGCCGGCGCAATGGCTGACGCCGTTATCGAGGCGCGCGAGGGCGAGGAAGGTCTTGCGGCTCGCCGCGCTGTGGAAGCGCAGATGAAGGCCGAGGCGGAAGCGACAAAGCCTCCCGTCGAAGTGGTTGAAGAACCCGCTACGCAAGAGCAGCTCGAAAAGCTCGCGGAAACCGCAGGCGCGGAAGAAGCCCCCGTCGAGGCGTAATGGCAAATCTATACACGGCAACACGGTTTTGCCGTGCGTAAAAAGTGCCTAAATCGGCACGGATAATCGAAAAATCACGATAATCAAAAATAATAAATAAGCAGATATGCAAGGAGTAACAAAATGGAAATTACGGCAAAGGACGTAGCAAAGCTAAGAGATATAACCGGCGTCGGCATGATGGCGTGCAAAAAGGCACTCATCGCCACCGACGGCGACATTGATAAGGCGTGCGAATACCTGCGCGAGCAGGGCATGTCGATCGCCGCGAAAAAGGCGTCGAGAATCGCCGCAGAAGGCGCAGTAAAGGCGCACATTTCAAAGGACAAGCATACGGGCGCACTTGTAGAGGTCAACTGCGAATCGGACTTCGTCGCAAAGAGCGACGTGTTCGTAGACCTGTGCGACAAGATCGCGACCGCCGTTGTCGACAACAACGTCACGGACGTCGACGCATTGCAGTCCGTCAAGGTTGAGGGCGGCACGATCGCCGAGCTCATCACCAACGCGACGGCAAAGACGGGCGAAAAGATATCGCTCCGCCGCGCAGTCATACAGAGCGGAAAGGACGTCGTCGAAGAGGCGTACATTCACATGGGCGGCAAAATGGGCACGCTCGTCGAGATTAAGTGCGAGGGTCTCAAGGCGGAAGCGGTGGGCGACGTCGTCACCATGGCGCACGACGTGGCAATGCACATCGCGGCGTTCCAGCCCACGTACGTAAGCAAGGCGGAGGTTCCGCAGGAAGCGCTTAACAAAGAGCGCGAGATAATAACCCAGCAGCTCAAAAACGATCCCAAGCTCGCGAACAAGCCGGAGATGGCGCTCGCAAAGATCACCGAAGGTAAGCTCGGCAAGTTCTACGAAGAGAACTGCTTGCTATATCAGGCGTTTGCAAAGGATCCGTCGATAACGGTCGAGCAGCTCGTAGCGCAGACCGCCAAGACCGTAGGAGCAAAGCTCGAGGTTTTGCGTTTCTCGAAGTTCGTCATGGGCGAAGGTATCGAAAAGCGCTCCGACAACCTTGCCGAAGAGGTCGCCAAGCTTTCCGGCAAATAAGTAATCGTAAGTCGGCTTGCCGCAGTTGCGACGAGCCGATTTTCTATATAACAGGGCTTTTCCCGAAGTAGGAGCAGTATGTATAAGAGAATTCTATTAAAGCTCAGCGGCGAGGCGCTCGCGGGTCCGAGCGGCACGGGCATCGATCCCGAAACGGTCGACATGGTCGTCTGTCAGCTCGTACAGCTCGCCAAAAGCGGCGTGGAAATCGCGATTGTAGTCGGCGGCGGCAACTTTTGGCGCGGCAGACAGGGCGTCGCTATGGACAAGGTGACGGCAGACCACATGGGCATGCTCGCGACGATAATGAACGCACTCGCATTGCAGGACGCAATCGAAAAAAAGGGCGTGCCGACGAGAGTGCAGACGGCACTTTCCATTCCGGCGGTCGCAGAGCCGTTTATACTGAGAAAAGCTCTTCGGCACTTCGAAATGGGTCGGATTGTCATACTCGCTTGCGGAACGGGCAACCCTTACTTTACTACCGACTCGGGCGCAGCGCTGAGGGCTGCGGAGATTAAGGCGGACGTGCTTCTCATGGCGAAAAACGTCGACGGCGTTTACGACAGCGATCCCAAAACAAATAAGAACGCGAAAAAGCTTGACGAACTGACGTACATGGACGTCATCAACAAAAACATCGCCGTCATGGACTTCACTTCAGTCACAATGTGCATGGAAAACAGGATACCTATTGTAGCTTTCGGACTCGCCGAGAAAAACAGCATAATCCGCGCTGTAAACGGCGAAAGAATAGGTACTATAATTCATTAAATTGACAAAAATCAATAAGGAGAAATATTTATGCAGAACGAAACGCTCATAGAACAGTCGAGCAAAATCGACGGAAAGCTTGACAAGGTGATAGAACATCTCAAATCGGAGCTCAATTCCATGCGCGCAGGCCGCGCCAATCCGGTGGTGCTCAGCCGCGTAACGGTCGATTACTACGGAATGCAAACGCCGCTCAACCAAATGGCAAATATTTCGGTCGCAGATGCGCGCACGCTCGTTGTGTCGCTTTACGACGTGTCGGCGCTTCAGTCCGCCAAAAAGGCGATAATCGCCGCCGATCTCGGGCTCAACCCCGTTGACGACGGAAAGGTGATTCGTCTTGCGTTCCCGCAGCTTACGGAAGAGCGCCGCAGAGACCTCATAAAACAGGTCAAAAAGGTGGGCGAGGACAGCAAGGTCGCGCTCCGCAATGAGCGCCGCGACGCGCTCGACGCGGGAAAGCGCATCAAGAAAGACATTTCGGAAGACGAGTACGCCGAATACGAAAAGGTAATTCAGAAAAAGCTCGACGGCGCGATCGAGAAGGTCGACAAGCTCATCAAGGAAAAGGAAACTGACCTGCTTGAAATCTGATAAAAGCAAGTGCCCCCGTCACGTCGGCATAATCATGGACGGCAACGGCAGGTGGGCTACCAAACGCCTTTTGCCGCGCACCGCGGGACACCGCGCCGGCGTTAAAAACATAACGTCGGTAGTCGAGGCCGCGCTCAATGCGGGAGTGCGGTGCGTAACGCTCTACGCGTTTTCCACCGAAAACAGAGGGCGTGAAAAGGACGAGATCGACGCGCTTATAGATCTTATCAGAAAGCATATCAAACCGATGACGCGAGACTTGATTGCCCGCGGCGCATGCGTCGTGTTTTCGGGCGATTCGAGCTATTTTCCGAGCGACGTTCAGCAGCTCATGGCCGACATATCGGCGGAAAACAGCGGCTCGGAAACGTCGGTTAATATAGCGCTCAACTACGGCGGCAGAGAGGAAATAATCCGTGCCGCAAGGCTTGCAGCGGAAAGCGGCGAAATAACAAAAGAGAGCTTTGAGCGCGAGCTTTACTCGTCAAAGCTTCCCGAGCTCGACATGATAGTGAGAACGGGCGGAGAAAAGCGGCTAAGCAATTTCCTGCTGTATCAGGCGGCGTATGCCGAGCTGTTCTTTACGGACACGCTGTGGCCCGATTTCGACGCAAAGGAATTGCTGTCGATGTTCGAAGAGTTCAATAAAAGAACGAGAAAATTCGGAAAATGAATAAAAAGCGTATAACCACAGGTATTTTTATAGGAATGACTTATGTCGGCGTGCTGTTGCTTGCCGTATACGTCCATCCGATATTTTTCGACGTGTTCGTGTTTTTGCTGTGCGCAGGCGGCGCGTGGGAAATGGCACGGGCTCTTTCCAACAAGTTCAGTCCCGCCATACTCATACTCGACATGATATCTGTAGTCGTGGGGTTTGGCGCGTTTTGGTTTGCGCAGTACTTTTTCAAGTCATATTCGGCTGGACTTTCGGGATACTTTGTATCGCTCGCAGTAATGATTCTCGTAACGGTGCTTGTGACGGCGTTTTCAAAAACGTACGTCAAGGGCAATGCGTTCACAACGATATTCGTAATGCTGTATCCCGTCGCGATACTGATGTTCTCTATGGGGCTAAACTACTTTATCGACCTCAATCTCGATTGGGTGGACGGCTCGAAGCCCATTCGAAACGCCGGGCTGTGTTTGATGTTTGTCGTTCCCGCGCTTACCGACACAATGGCATACGTCGTGGGCAGCATATTTAAGGGCAAAAAGCTCTGCCCGTCGATAAGCCCCAACAAGACCATTTCGGGCGCGTTCGGCGGACTGCTTGGCGGACTGCTCGGCGCCGGACTCGTGCTGCTCGTGACATTCCTTGCCGTAGAGTTCAACGTAAACCTTTTCGGACTCGCAATGCTGACCGACGGCGGGTGGACTGCGACAATAGTCAACCTGTTGATGCTCGGTCTGTTCGGCTCGGTGTTCGATCAAATCGGCGACCTTGTAGCGTCGTTTGTAAAGCGGCAGGTCGGGATAAAAGACTATTCAAATCTTTTGCCCGGACACGGCGGCGTTCTCGACCGCGTAGACGGGTTTATGCTGTGCGGCGTGTTCTTCTATATGTACTTCGCCGTCATGATGCTTGTAATATGATTGAAATTTCGGTACTCGGTTGCACCGGCTCTATCGGATCGCAAACTCTCGATATAGCGCGTGCCAACAGGGATGCAATCAAGATAAACGCGCTTTCGTGCGGAAGTAACGTCGAGCTCTTGTGCAAACTTGCAAAAGAGTTCGATTGTCGTATTCTCGGCATAGCGAACGAGGACAAATATTCAGAGCTCAAAGCAAAAGCACCCAAGGGCGCACAAATATATTGCGGCGACGACGCGTTAGAGACGCTTGCGCGCTCCGCGCCGCTTGTCGTAAACGCCGTCGTCGGCATGATAGGGTTAAAGGCGGTGCTCGCCGCGCTTGACAACAAAGCGACTGTTGCGCTTGCCAACAAGGAATCGCTCGTTGCGGGCGGTGAGATAGTGAAAAGCGCACTTTCTCGCGGCGGCGAACTTCGCCCTGTTGACTCCGAGCACTCTGCTGTGTGGCAGGTGTCGCGCGGCGGCAAGAGCTTTAAGCGCATAATACTGACGGCGAGCGGCGGTCCGTTCTACTTCTATGACGGATCGCTCGAAAATGTAACGGTAGAGCAAGCGGTCGCACATCCCAATTGGAACATGGGGCAAAAGGTGTCCGTCGACTCGGCGACAATGATGAACAAAGCGCTCGAAATAATCGAAGCGCGTTGGCTGTTTGACACAACAGACATTGATTACGTCATACACCCCGAGAGCGTGGTGCATTCCATGGTCGAGTACGAGGACGGCTCTATAAAGGCTCAGGCGAGCTTTCCCGACATGCGTCAGCCGATACAGTATGCGATTTTCGGCGAGCACGCGCCGCGGCAATACAAAGAACTGTCCCTGCCGCTCGATTTAAGGTTTTTACCGCCCGACGAAAAACGGTTTCCCGCGCCGCTGCTTGCAAAGGAAGCAATCAAGGCGGGCGGCAATGCCGCAGTCATTTTGAACGCCGCAAACGAAGCGGCGGTGAGGCTGTTTCTCGAGCGCAAAATTGCGTTTACCGACATAGTAAAAACCGTGCAAAGCACAATGAAAAGCGAGCGCATAGAGCCGCTCTGCGGCGTAGAGAGCGTGTTTGCGACGCATAAACGCATTTACGATAAAATATACTCTTTAAAGTAAGGACGGTTACAGAGGTCGCGTTGGAGTATTTTGCCTTTATAATTCTATCGATCATGATACTCCTGCTCATGGTGCTAATCCATGAAGCGGGGCATTACACTACGGCAAAAATACTCGGCTTTACCATAGACGAATTTGCTATAGGCTTCGGACCGAAGCTCTTTTCTCGCCGCCGCAAAAACGGCGAGCTCTTTTCGCTTAGGGCGCTGCCGCTCGGCGGATTTTGCGCATTCTACGGCGAGGACGAGGACGAGAACAAGCTTGATGATAATAAGTCCGAAGTAAGCGCCGACCAATCGCTTGACACTGTAGACAAAGAAAAAGATAAATCGGAAAGCGGCGAGAAAGCGTCCGACGACGACCTTTTGTCGTACGTCATGCAAAATGTCGAAAAAGAGCACGGAAGCGCCGATACGGAAAAGCGGGCGGAAACTGTTTCGCATTCCGGAAGTGTTGCTGCCGTCGCGACTGCGCCGACAAAGCCGCGACTCGGAAAGGACGGAAAGCCTGCGCTGCCGTTTAACGCTCAAAAACCGTGGAAGCGGCTGATAGTTCTTATCGGCGGCGTGCTTTTCAATTTTTTGTCGGCGTTTATTTTTTCGCTCATTTATATAGGCGTCGTCGGGTTTCCCGTGCCCGAAATAACCGAGGTTTACACATACGTCAATCCCGAAACGCAGGCGGTAACTAAGTACAACGATTTCGAGGTTGGCGACAAGATAATCGCAATCAACGGCATTGAGATTACAGTCATGCGGTCTTACAACGACATTATCGAAGAAGTCGGCAACAAGGATACAATTAAGTTTAAGGTGCTTCGCGGCGGCAAAAAGGTTGACGTCGTCGCAGAACGCAAGCAGATTACGCCGAGCGACGACAAGCAAAAACCGTATCTCGGGTTTGGGTACGTTCAAAAGTCGTGCTTTATCGGCAACAATGCGGGAAACGCCTTTACCTATTGCGTGCCGTACACCTTCAAACTGTCTTGGTCGATACTCGGTGCGTTCGGCGATATACTGACAGGGCGGCAGTCTATAACGAGCATGACGGGCCCCGTCGGCTCGATAAGCCTCATGGCGCAGGTGTCGGTCGCTGATTGGCGCAACATCTTGATTCTTCTTCCGCTCCTTGCGAGCAATCTCGCTATTTTCAATCTTTTGCCGTTTCCGGCGCTCGACGGCTCGCGCATGGTATTTACCGCAATAGAGTGGGTGCGAAAAAAGCCCATAAACCGAAAAGTCGAAGGCATGATCCATTTTGTGGGCATGGTTGTACTGCTGTTGTTCGTTTTAGTGGTTGACATTTTATCTTTCGCGCTGTAAAATATACGCGTGAGCAAAGAGATTAAGATTAAAAAGATTGCAATCGGCGGCGGCAACAGAATTGCCGTTCAGTCGATGACTAATACCGATACGCTCGACGCGGACGCTACCTTGGAGCAGCTTAAAAGACTCGAATCGGCGGGCTGTGATATTGCGCGTATTGCCGTGTCGAGCAGTGCCGAGATAGAATCGTGCAAGAAAATCGTCGGAAAGACGAGCATGCCGCTCGTCGCGGACATTCAGTTCGACTATCGGCTTGCCGTCGCGGCATGCGAGATAGGGTTTGACAAAATACGCTTCAATCCCGGAAATATCGGGAGCGAAACAAACGTAAAGCGCGTCGTCGACGCTTGCAAGGCGCACAATGTGCCCATTCGCGTTGGGGTGAATACGGGCTCGCTCGAAAAGGAGTTTAAAGCGCTTCCCGCGAGCTCTGCGCTTGTCGAGAGTGCGTTAAAGCACGTCAAGCTTCTCGAAAAGTACGGTTTTTGCGACACGGTCATATCGGTAAAGTCGTCCGACGTCAAGACGACGGTCGACGCGTATAGACTGCTCTCTGAAAAGGTCGACTATCCGTTACATATAGGCGTAACCGAGAGCGGGAGCGACCTGCGCGGAACGGTGCGCTCTGCGATAGGCATAGGCTCTCTTCTCGTCGACGGCATAGGCGATACCGTGCGCGTTTCGCTGTCCGGAGATCCCGTAAAAGAGATCGAGGCGGCGCGGCTTATTTTGCAGGAGTGCGGCGTCGATAAAAACTACTGCGAGATAATCTCGTGCCCGACTTGCTCAAGGTGTAAGTACGACCTAAAATCGATTGTCGACGAGCTAAAAGAAGCGACAAATGACATCACGACGCACGTCAAGCTCGCCGTCATGGGCTGCGTGGTAAACGGCCCGGGCGAGGCGGAAGATGCGGACTTCGGCGTTGCGGGCGGCGGAAGCGACAAGGTCGCGCTGTTCGTTCACGGCAAGGTGATAAAGACGATAACGCAAGCGGAAATAGTGCCCGAGCTGCTTCGACTCGTGCATGACAAAATCGGAAGCGAAACAAAATGAACAAGATATATTCGATAATAAACGAAAGAGCGGGCGGGCAGTATAAGGACGTGAGGTTTTCTCAGGTCGTGTTTGACAACGTCGGCGCGACTGTGACGGTTACTTGTAAACCGAGCGAAATGCGCGCTATTGCCGCCGACGGCGAGCTCAAAGCGATGCTCGAAGATGAGTGCGCATTCAATCTGCCGCTCAAAATAAACGTCGTGGCAGAGGATGTTTCGGCGATTGCCGTTCGCAATGCGGTCGTCGATTTTACGCGCAAGTTTCCGTACGTCTCGTCCGTCGCGGACAATGTTACGGTTTCGGGCGAGCCGCCGACTGTCAGGATCGAAATGCACGAGAGTATGAAAAAGCTCGCGGAAGGCGACTACGTGCCGAGGCTGAACGAGTTTTTGAAGAATAGGTACATAACGCCGATTGCCGTAGCAGTGGAAACAGCACAGCTCGAAACGTCGGCGGACGGCGAGAAAAAGCGCGAGCCCGTTGTGTACGAAATAGGCGGCTTAGAGCCGATTTTCGGCACGGTCGACGCACAAAAAGCGGTATCCGCCGCCGACGTAATCGGCAATAACGACGATATTGCCGTGTGCGGCGTTCTTGCGATGGCGACCGACTATTTGAGCAAGGGCTCGGGCGCAAAGCACTCGCGGCCGTATCAAAAGTTTTTGCTGTACGACGGCACGGGTACGCTGCAGTGCCGCTGTTTTCCGCGCGACGGTTTTTCGCTTATCGACGCGGGCGTAGTTGGACAGACCGTGTGCGCTTTCGGAAATACAGAGGTGGAGCGCGGAAGAGTGGGCGAGACTTCTATGACGGTGCGCGGACTTTCGCGCGTCGGTACCGGCGGGCCCAAAGCGTTTGAAACTAAAAAAGCGCCCGACAAGTACGTTACAGTAAAGCCCGCACCGTATGAGGAATACGTGCAGGCGAGCTTGTTCGCAGGCGAAGATGTTTTACCCAAAAGCCTTATGGGCTCGTTTGTCGCGTTCGACTTTGAAACGACGGGGTTATCTATACTGTACGACAAGCCGACAGAGATAGGCGCCGTTAAGATAAAGGACGGCGTAATAACCGAAACGTTCTCGACGCTCATAGATCCCAAGCGCCCGATACCCGAAGAGGTTTCCAAAAAGACGGGAATCACCGACGACATGGTAAGAGGCAAGCCTCGGTTTGAGGACGTCTTGCCCGATTTTTACAAATTCTCTTACGGCTGCGCATTGATAGGGCACAATATAGCCTTCGACTTTCCGTTCCTCATAAAGTACGGAAATAAGTTCGGTTGGCCGTTCGGCGACCGCAGGACGTTTGATACGCTCGGCATGGCGCCCAAAGCTATTCCCGGTATCGATATTTTGACGCTCGACCGCGTTCTCGATTCTCTCGGGCTTGTAAACGACAACGCCCACCGCGCGCTCTCCGACGCCACCGCCACCGCAAAAGCGTTTATCGCAATGAGTAAAATTTTGGCGCGAAAATAAGATGAATGAATTGGATTCAATTACAATTAAACCCGGGAGAAACTACCGAATAACGTTTGCGGTTTACAGCGCAGTTTTTTTCGCTTTGTGTGTTGACATCATAGGTGGGATTGTCAGTGCAATAAAACGGGATATTTATGATTTTGCCATGTTACAGTTTGTAGTTTTAGGTTTTGCTTTTGTTTGCCTTATCGGATATTTTATTTCCGAACTTGTTTGTCGACAAAAAGTAATAATATCTTCAAAGGAGTTAGTTAAGTATAAAGGTAATAAAATAGTTTTTAAAATAAGTAGAAATGATATAGTCAATTTGATATATAATAAGCCAACTCTATCAATGCGACTGTTGTTTTTATTGGGCGTGTTTGTGCGCATGCCTTTTGTCGGGATGCTGTCTATTCGATACAAAAATGCCGAGATAGATGAACCGCGAGTGCGGAATAGCTTTGAAGAATTGGTTACATTGAGTGAAGCGGAAAAAGAATCGGGAATTAAAGAGTATTTAGAATTATTAGGTGAAAAAGAATTGAAAAGAGTAAGTGCTGTCCTCAATATAAATGTAGAATATATCAGCGACTGATATAACCATAGAAATAGTAGTTAAAATTTATAACGACACAAGAGTATTAGGGTGTAACAAACTGTGAATAACGGTAGAAGCACACGACAAAAACCCGATCTGTGATTGGTTCTTTTTTAAAAGAAGTAAGAGAAAACGCTTGCAATTTATATAATAGGGTGTTATAATTATTTAAGAACATTAGCTGTAACGTGAGAGTGGGTATTGGTTGCCCGCTCTCAACTGCTGTTATGGGGTGTTTATTATTTCGAGGCGGAGGGCGTTATCAATAACGTTATCGAAAGGGCAAGGCCCGTCATAGAAGCGATCGTTTCCGAATTAGGTTATGAGCTTGTCGACATAGAGTACAAGACGCTGTACGGCGATAAACACCTTATCGTGTATATCGCAAAGCAGGGCGGCGTCAGTTTGGACGATTGCGAGCTTGTTTCCAACGCGCTCGACGGTCCGCTCGACGCGCTCGATCCGACGGGCGACGCGCCGTACTGCTTGGACGTGTCGTCGCCCGGGCTTGACAGGCCGTTCAAGACGCAACGCGACTTCGAGCGCAATTACGGCGAAAAGGTGGAAGTCAAGCTTTACGCGCCGCTTCCCGGGCAAAAGACAAAGCTAATCGTAGGCGTTCTCGTAAGCAAGACGGAAAGCGCGGTGACGGTTGAGGTCGACGGTAAACCGCTCGAAATAGAAAATCAAAAAATAGCTCTCGTAAGGCCGTTCGTCGAATTTTAACGGCGGCGCCTAAAATATATTTGGAGAAAAGAAAAATGGCAAAGAAAAACACGACGCTCACTCTTCAAGCCGATTTCTACGACGCTCTTGGCGATCTCGAATCAGAGAAGGGCATCAAAAGGGAAGTCTTTATCGACGCGCTCGAGGACGCGCTTACAAGCGCTTACAAAAAGCAGTACGGCGTTCCCAAGCAGATCAAGATGATTCTTTCGCCCGAGTCCAAAACCTTCAAAATCTACACCTGCCAAAAGGTCGTAGAGCAGGTCGAGGACCGTGAGACCGAGATAAGCCTCGAGGACGCGCGGCTCATCGACAAGAAGTACAAGGTCGGCGACGATATTTACGGACCTGTCGACGCAAACGAATTCGGCCGTATCGTCGCGCAGATGGCCAAGCAGATAGTCACGCAAAAGCTCCGCGCCTATGAGAGCGAGCTTGCGTACAGCGAGCTTGCCGAAAAGGAAGAAGAGCTCGTCACCTGCGTCGTTCACCGCATCGACGGCAAAAACGTGTGCGTCGAGATCAACAAGATGGAGGCTATTCTTTACCCGAAGGATCA
This sequence comes from Clostridiales bacterium, assembly GCA_022508505.1. GTDB lineage: Bacteria > Bacillota > Clostridia > Christensenellales > Pumilibacteraceae > Anaerocaecibacter. The sequence goes on from JAFLVC010000010.1 coordinate 23,835, forward strand.
GCTCCCCGGCGACAAGTTCAAGGTCGGCGACAAGATCAAGGTGTTCGTGCGCGGCATTAAGACAGGTCAGCACGGCCCGCAGGTGCTCGTCACGCGCACCGCGCCCGGGTTTATCAAGCGCCTGTTCGAGCTCGAAGTCCCCGAGATTTCGAGTGGCGTCGTCGCAATAAAGGGCATTGTCCGCGAGGCGGGCTTGCGTACAAAGATGGCTGTGCATGCCAACGATTCGGGCGTCGATCCCGTCGGCGCGTGCGTCGGCAACCGCGGCTCGCGCGTAAACAGCATCATTTCCGAAGTGGGCGGCGAAAAGATAGACATCATACCGTGGCACGAGGATCCGTTGGAGTTTATCGCGCGCGCACTGCTTCCCGCCAAGGTCGTCATGGTCGAGGCCAAGGAGGACGAGCACGCGGCCAAGGTCGTCGTCATGGACGATCAGCTCAGCCTCGCAATCGGCAGAGAGGGTGTAAACGCCCGCCTTGCCGCAAAGCTCACCGGCTGGAAGATAGACATCAAGCCGTACTCGGCGATGGAAAAAGAGGTCAAGGCGGCCACCGAGCGTGCCGAGCAGATGGGCAGCGACAACTTCGACGTGTTCGAAGAGGACCTCGGAGAGCTCGATTGATGAAGCACACGCCGCTTCGCTCTTGCATAGTCTGTCGTGAGCAGAAGGCAAAGAATGAGCTTGTGCGCATAGTTCGGCAAAGCGGCGGCGCGATAGCCGTCGACGTGACCGGGCGAATGGACGGGCGCGGCGCGTACGTTTGCCGCAACGACAAGTGCATAACGGAGCTTATAAAAAAGCGCGCGCTGAATCGCGTTTTCAAAACGCAAGTCGACGCGGAAGTTTATACGGCGCTACAAGAGGATTTGAAAAAGCTTTGCGATGAACACGAATGACAAATTTATGGCGATATTGGGTTTTGCGCGGCGCGCCGGAAAGGTCAGGTACGGGCTCGACGAACTGAAAAAAGCGAAGTCCGTCAAGCTGTACGCGGTGTGCGTGAGCGCTTCCGACAACCTCGTTTCCGACATGAAGGCGCTGTCAAGCAAAACGCACAAGCCGCTCGTCATAGCAAAGCGCGACTCGTTTACCGAAGGGAATTGCAAGGCGATAGGCATTACCGATTCCAATATGGCAAGCGGAATGACCGAATACGCAAAAGACAACGAAGAATACGAATTTTACCGATTTACGGAGGATCGATAATTGTCAAACAACGAGAACGTAACGAAAAGCGAGGAGACCGCGGCGAACTTCAAGGCTTTGCACGGTCTTGTGGAGAGCAATGAACTCGCAAGTTTTTTAAAACGCGTTGCGGAAATCAAAAAACGTGTGGAAAAGCTTTATGCTTCCGAGCGCGCAAGGCTCAATAGCCTGCGGCTAGAGCGCGCGCGCGCCGAAGAGGAAGAGCTTGCCGCAGAACGTGAAAAGTTCCTCGCCGCACAGGAAGCCAAGGCCGAAGCCGAAAATGCGAAAAGAGAGCAGCAGGCTGCCGCCGAAGCTGAGTCCGTTCCCGATAAGAAGGAGAGCGACGCCGCAGTCGAAGCTCCGCCCGCAAAGGCGGAAGCAAAGCCGGCGGTTCAGGAGACTCAATCGAGTGCGACGCGCACGGCCATTCCGAGCTATATAAGAGGCGTTGTCAAGCCTGCGCCGCGCACTGCGCCCGCGGATAAAAACGCACCTCGCGGAGACAGGCGTCCGCCGCTTAAAGGCGCCGCGCCGCGTCCTACGACGGGACGGCCTTCCACTTCGGCTCGACCCGCGCCGTTGCCTAAGTTCGAGCCGCCCGCGACCACTTCCAGAAAGCGCGAAGCACCCGGCAAAAAGGCGTTTGTCAAGCCCGAGGACAAGAAGCAGATGTCCAAGCGCATGCTCATACGTAAGGGCTATATTCAAGAGAACGTCGACGAAGAGCGCATGGGTACGCGCAAGCTCAAGAACAAAAAGGTCAACAAGGTCGTACCGTTCACTCCGATAAAGATAGAAAACGCCGTCATCACCACCGAAAACCTTACGGTCAAGATTTTGTCCGAAAAGATAGGCAAGACGGCGCAGGAAATAATAAAGCAGCTCATGGAGCTCGGCATCATGACGACTATCAACTCCGTCGTAGATTTCCCGACCATGCAGCTCGTAGCCGACGCTCTCGGCGTCAATATCGAGCTTAAGCTTGAAAAGACCAAAGAAGAAGAGCTCACCGCGCTCCACGCCGAGCCCGATCCCGAGGAAAGCCTCGTCAAGCGCCCGCCGATCGTTACCGTCATGGGTCACGTCGACCACGGCAAAACCTCGCTCCTCGATACCATACGCAAGACTTCGGTCGTCAGCGGCGAGGCGGGCGGCATAACTCAGCATATCGGCGCGTACGCGGTCGAAGCGGGCGGCGAGACCATTACGTTCCTCGACACTCCCGGTCACGAAGCGTTTACCGAAATGCGTCGGCGCGGCGCAACAGTCACCGATATCGCGGTTCTTATTGTCGCGGCTGACGACGGCGTAATGCCGCAGACGATTGAGGCGATACACCACGCTAAGGCGGCTGACGTTCCCATGGTCGTCGCCATCAACAAGATAGATAAGTCGGGCGCCAACCCCGACAGGATTAAGCAGCAGCTCGCCGAGCACGACGTCATCTGCGAGGAATGGGGCGGCGACGTTCCCATGGTGCCCATTTCCGCGAAGCAGAACATAGGCATAGATAAGCTGCTCGAAACGATACTCCTTATGTCGGAGATCAAGGGCTGCCGCGCCAATCCAAACCGCAGTGCGCGCGGCTACGTCATCGAAGCTCGGCTCGACAAGGGCAAGGGCCCGATTGCTACGGTAATCGTGCAGAACGGAACGCTCCGCGTCGGAGATTATATCGTTTCGGGCACGACGTACGGCAGAGTGCGCTCGCTCACCGACGACAAGGGCAGGAACATCAAAGCCGCAGGTCCGTCCATGCCTGTTGCTGTGTTCGGCTTGGCGCAGGTTCCGACGGCGGGCGATCCGATCGTCGCCGTCGAGAGCGAAAAGATGGCGCGTCAGGTCATCGAGGAGCGTGAAGCGAAAGCCAAAAACGAGCTTCTCAATGCGACGCCGTCCGCCGACCTCGAAACGGCGTTCCGCGGCATAAACGACGCCAAGTACAAAGAATACAAGATAGTAGTCAAGGCAGACGTGCAGGGCTCTGCCGAGGCTTTGAAGGAAGCGCTCTTAAAGCTGTCCGATGACGAGGTAAAGGTCAGTATCGTTCACGCGGGCGTCGGCGCTATCAATCAGTCCGACGTCATGATGGCAGATGTCGCAAAAGCGAGCATAATCGGCTTTAACGTCAAGCCCGACAGCGAGGGCAGGACGGCGGCTGAGCGCATGGGCATCAAGATTGGGCTGTACAATATAATCTACGAGGTGCTTGACGACGTTCGTGCCGCAATGGACGACATGCTCGCGCCTAAGTTTGTTGAGCGCACAACGGGTAAGGCACAGGTCCGCATGACGTTCAAGGTTTCGGGCATCGGCATTGTCGCGGGTAGCTACGTGCAAAACGGCAAGATTGTCAGAAGCGGCAAGGCGCGCCTTTACCGCAACGGCTCGCTGATATTCGACGGCAACATCGTAGGTCTCAAGCGCTATAAGGACGATGCGAAAGAGGTTACTATCGGACTTGAATGCGGCATTGCTCTCGACGGATTTACCGACTTTATGGAAAACGATGAGATAGAGTGCTACGTCGTCGAGCGCGAGACCAAGGACAACAAGTAGGAGAATGGGCATACTGTGAAGTCTCGTTCCACAAGCCACAGAACAGAACGCGTCGCGAGCGTAATAAAGCGCAACGTCGCGGTGATTATCGAAACCGAAATATCCGACCCGCGCATTCACGGCGTGAGCGTCGTCGATGTTTCGGTTTCGCCCGATTTGAGATACGCCACGGTGTGGGTGTACATTTACGGCAACGACGAAGACGTTCTCGACGCGCTTAGAAACAGCGCGGGATTCGTCAGGCGGCTTTTGTCCGAGCAGATGAGCGAAATGCGCGTCATACCGCAGATACGGTTCGAGCTCGACAAATCCCAATCGTATTACGAGCGCATAGACAAAGTTATTAAAGGGCTGCATGATGGAGAAAGTAACTGAAATAATCGACGCGATAAAGCGCAGTAAAAACGTGCTCGTTTGCGGGCACGTTCGGCCGGACGGGGATTGCATCGGCTCGGCTCTTGCCATGCGCCGCATATGCGAAAAACTCGGCAAGAATGCCGACGCGGTTTGCGACATTGAATCCGACAAGCCGACCGCGTTTTTTTATTTGCCCGATTACGACGGTTTCTGCACGACGAGGTTTGAAGATTACGATCTTCTAATTGCGGTTGACTGCGGCGACGAAAAGCGCTTGGGTGAGTACCGCAAGTATCTTGATTCCGCCAAAAACTCGATAAATATCGACCATCATCCGACGAATAACGGTTATGCGAAAATCAACCGCGTCGACACTCAAGCGTCGAGCACGTGCGAGATTATATATAATCTGTTCAAGGACAGCAGAATTATCGACAAGGATATAGCGGAAATGCTTTATACGGGTCTGTCGACCGATACGGGGCATTTCATGCACGCAAATACCGACGCGGAGGTATTTGCCATAGCAGCCGCGCTGTGCGGCTACGGGCTCGATATAGGCAGGATAAACCACGATCTTTACTGCAATAACAGCGCGAACAGAATGCGCCTGACGGCTCGCGCAATCGACAGCATAAGACTGCACGCAGACGGCAGAATCGCGGTCATGACTATAACCCTCGACGACTTAAAGGCGTGCGGCTGCGACACGTCTGACACCGAGGGGCTTATCGACTACGCCTCGAGCATTTCGGGCGTCGGCATTTCGATTGCCATGTGCGAGCGGCCGGGAAACGTTTTCAGAGTCTCTCTGCGCTCCGTCAAGGCGGACGTTTCGGCGGTTGCCGGAGTGTTCGGCGGCGGCGGACACAAGCTCGCTTCCGGCTGTATAATAAACGGCAACCGTTACGACGTTGCCGAAAAGGTGATAAAGGCCGCGACGGCGGCGCTCTCATGAACGGACTGATAAGCCTGTATAAGCCGCCCATGATGTCGTCCGCGCAGGCCGTCGCAAGGGTTAGGCGCATTCTCGGAGTAAAAACCGTCGGGCATATGGGTACGCTTGACCCTATGGCGGAAGGCGTGCTCGTCATCGGCGTAGGCAAGTCGACGCGGCTTTTCGACTATCTTATAAACCGCAGAAAAACGTATATGGCAAAGTTCGAGTTCGGCTATGCGACGGATACGCTCGACGCGCTCGGAAAAACGGTTGCTACGACGTCGGACATTCCGTCGGCGGAGTCCGTTCTCGGCGCCATGCGGTCTATGATCGGCAAAATCGAGCAGGTCCCGCCGGAATACAGTGCAAAGCACGTCGGCGGTAAGCGCGCGTACGCCTTGGCGCGAAACGGGCAATCGGTAGAGCTTAAACCGTCGACGGTCGAGGTTTACGACGCACAGCTCGTCTGTCAGCCAAAGCCCAACGAGACGGTGTTTTTAATAGAATGCTCGGCAGGCACATATATCCGCTCGCTCTGCCGCGACGCCGCTAAAATGTGCGGTTCGCTCGCGACGCTTACGTACTTACAGCGCACCAAGTCGGGCTGCTTCGACGTTTCTGACAGCATATCGCTCGACGCGCTCGAGGTGCGAGGAGAAAGCGCGATAATCCCTCCCGACTTTGCGCTCGGCAACATGCAAAGAGTCGATGTTCCGATAGAGCTGAAGACAGACTTACGGCACGGCAGGAAAATCGAATGCGATTTCGACGGTGACGCAACTATTTATTGCGACGGTGAGCTGTACGGGATAGGAAGGTGCGAGGGCGGTATGCTCAAGCTTAAGACATATTTGAAGGAGGATGCGGAATGAAAGAGCTCGATAGGAATACGCCGGTTTGCCTTGCGCTCGGCTATTTCGACAGCGTTCATCTCGGGCACAGAAAGCTCATAGAATATGCAAACGGCTATTCCGATGCCCACGGCGTAAAGTCGGCTGTCGCAACCTTTTCAAACAACGCCTACAAGGTTTTCAATAAGGATGAAAAATCGGTATATACATACAGTGAGCGGTGCGAGATTCTGAGCGAGCTTTGCGAGCTTGTGCTTCCAATGCGCTTTGACGCCCGCCTCAAAAACATGGAAGCGACCGAGTTTTTGGACGCGCTCTTTTCGCATTACGATATTAAAGCGGCGGTGTGCGGATACGACTATCTGTTCGGCGCGGGCGCAAAAGGCGACGCCGAATTTTTGACGAATTACTGCGCGGCGCACGGCGTGGATTGCCGCGTGTTCGGCAAGTTCGAGCTCGACGGCGAGCGCGTGTCGACTTCGAGAGTAAAAGAGCTTCTCGCTCTCGGCGATATCGAGCGGGCAAACGCACTTCTCGGCGCGCCGTTCATGATGCGCGGGAAAGTAGTCAAGGGCAGAGGCGCAGGTCGCATGTTTGACATTCCGACCGCCAATTTAAAAATATCCGTCGATAAGCTGCTGCCAAAGGCAGGAGTTTACGGCACGACGGTCAAGATAGCCGACGCCACTTACAGCGGCGCGACAAATATAGGCGGACGCCCGACCTTCGGGCTTACAAAAAAAGTCGTTGAGACTATGATTGACGGCTTTGACGACAATATTTACGACAAGGAAATTACGGTATATTTCCATAAATATATTCGTCCTGTGCAGAAGTTTGAAACGCCTGCGGCGCTTTCGGCGCAGGTGCACAGCGACCTCAAGTGGAGCGAAAAATGATAAGGATAGGACCTTCTGGCAACAGCGACGCTTTTTATGCGTCGGGGAGAAAGCATACGTATCAAGAAGCGGAGTTTTTGCATTCACTCGGGCTCAACGCCTTCGAGTACTCGTTTGGGCGCGGCGTTTCCATGTCGGACGACACGGCGAGCAAAATCAAATCGGAGTTTAGCAAGTACGATATCGCAATCAGCGCGCACGCGCCGTACTACACTAATTTCGCAAACCCCGATCCCGAGATGATAAAAAAGTCGATAAGCTACGTGCTTCAGTCGATATCTGCTGTCAATCGGATGGGCGGCGAGCGCGTCGTTGTTCACCCTGCGGCGTGCGGAAAGGTCACTCGCGCCGAGGCGGTAGCGGAGACTAAGCGCAACCTCGTGCTTCTCGGCGAGGCGGTCGACGGCATAGATTACGGTTTCAAGGTCTGCTTGGAGACAATGGGAAAGCTCAACCAGATAGGAACGGTTGAGGAGGTAGTCGACTTTTGCCTTATTCATAAGGACTTTTATCCGTGCTTCGACTTCGGGCATATCAATTCGTACATGCGCGGCGGGCTGAAGGGCAAAGACGATTATAAGCGCATACTCGACTACACGATTGATAAACTCGGGTTTGAAAAGGCGTCGAATATGCACGTGCATTTTTCCAAAATACAGTACGGCGACAAGGGCGAGATACGGCATTTGACGTTCGAGGACACCGAGTACGGTCCGGAGTACGGCCCGCTTGCCGAGCTTTTCGACGAGTACAAAATGTCGCCTTATATCGTTTGCGAGTCAAACGGCACGATGTCGGACGACGCACTTGCAATGAAAAATATGCACAAAAGCATTTACAAAGGCTGAAAGGTGTGGTATAATGATATGAAAGAGGCGAATAGATACAATGATTACAGCAGATTTATTCGAGAATAACGGGAAGATTGACGCATTCGTATTTCTCGGCGAATCCAACCGCTTTTACTTTACGCGTTGCGAGACCTCGTTCGGCGCAGTGATAATCACGCCGGATACGAACGTGTTCATCACCGATTTCAGATACGAAGCGGAAGTGCGCGAAAAGGTTAGGGACTTCGATATAGTGATATCGACGTTTGCCGAGTTTTACGACAAGATTTCGGAAACGCTTACCAAAATCGGCGCAAAAACAGTCGGTTACGAAGAGACAATGCCGGTCGGCGAGTTCAACGCGTTAAAGTCCGCGCTCAAAGAATTCAAGCTCAAGCCCGCAACCGATATAATCGATATGAAGCGCGCCGTAAAGACGCAAGAAGAAATCGGCTTTATCACTTCCGCTCAGCGCATAGCAGAGCGCGCGCTTGCTAAGGCGATGTCGATTGTAAAGCCCGGCATAACCGAGCGCGAGCTCATGGCGGAAATCAACTACGAGATGATTATGGCGGGCGCCGAAAAGTACGCATTCGAGACGATAACGGCATTCGGTGCAAATTCCGCACAGCCGCATCACCATCCGTCCGACAAAAAGCTCGACAAAGACGAGCTCATTCTCGTCGACATGGGCGCTAAATACAAGGGCTACTGCTCTGACATGACGCGCACGTTCTGTCTCGGCAATCCCGGCGAGGAGCTTACCCGCGTGTACGAGATTGTCAAGGCTGCACAGGAGTATGCAATTAAACACATCAAAGCCGGTATGACCTGTAACGACGCTGATTCGCTCGCGAGGGAGTACATCTACGCCAACGGTTACGGCAACAACTTCGGACATTCGTTCGGCCACGGCGTCGGTATCGACATTCACGAAACGCCGCGCGTAGGCGCCAAGTCGGACTTCGTTCTTCAACCCAACATGGTAATCACCGCAGAGCCCGGAATATACATTCAAGGGCTTGGCGGAGTGCGTATCGAGGATATGCTCGTCGTCGGAGAAAAAGGCGTGACGAACTTAACCGAGTACGACAAAAAATTAAGTATATAATTTTCGGAGGATAATTTTTTATGGTAACGGCAGGAGATTTCCGCAAGGGCACGACTTTCGAAATGGACGGAAAGGTCTATACGGTTGTCGAGTTTCAACACGTCAAGCCCGGTAAGGGTTCGGCGTTCGTCCGCACAAAGATCAAAAACGTAATTACGGGACAAGTTCTCGAAAATACGTTCAACCCGTCGGACAAGTACGAGGAAGCGCACATCGACAGGCGCGAGTACCAGTATTCGTACAGCGACGGCGACCTCTACTACTTCATGGATACCGAAACGTTCGAGATGTTGCCGCTCAACCGCGAGACGTGCGAGGACGCCTTGAGGTTTATCAAGGAAGAGATGACCGTCACGATTTCGTCGTACAAGGGTTCGCCGTTTGCGGTGGAGCCGCCCAACTTCGTCGAGCTCGTCATAGCCGAGACCGAAGCGGGAATACAGGGCGACACCAGCAAGCCCGGCAACAAGCCTGCGACGCTTGAGACCGGCTTTACAATCGGCGTTCCGCTCTTTGTCACGACGGGCGACAAGATTCGAGTCGACACCCGCACGGGAACGTACATGGAACGCGTTAAGTAATTTAATGACACAGGCTAAGGACTCTTCGGAGTCCTTTTTTTGTGCCGTTTTCGGGGCATAATCGCAGGCGCAAACCCATAAATATAACGGTATGGAAGAGTTTTTCAAGCTTATACCGGACAAGCTTGCCGAGGTTATCATATCAAGGCTCGCGTTTGACAAGATAAACGAGTTGCGCATAAGAAACGCACGCCCTGTAGTGATAGGCTATGACGGAGTGTATTATTATCTCGGCAAGACGGGCCTAATGAAGGACGCCGCCGCCGCTTTCGTATCGTCAGACAACGAGGCGGAAAGGATTGTCATGCGCGCGTGCGAGCGGTCGCTGTACACCGTTACCGACACTTTGCGGCGCGGGTACGTCTCTGTTTCGGGCGGGATAAGGATAGGCGTTTGCGGAAACGTCGTCGTAGGCAGCGGCGGGACGCTCGCGCTGAAAAACTTTTCTTCGGTCAATATAAGACTGCCGCACCAAGTGAAGGGGTGCGCCGCAGGCGTGTACGCAAGGCTCGCCTCGGCGGGGCTTTGCAACGTGCTTTTGATTTCTCCGCCCGGCGCAGGCAAGACGACGGTGCTGCGCGACCTGTGCAGGCTTATTTCGGATCGCGGCGCCAACGTACTGCTGTGCGACGAAAGATACGAGATAGCGTCCTGTCGGGACGGCGTGGCCACGCTCGACGTCGGGGCGTGTACCGACGTTATGAGCGGCATGGATAAGCGCGAGGTGTTTGAAATAGCGATAGCTTCAATGCGACCTGACGTCATTGTTACGGACGAGCTGTTCGGCAGGGATATAGATGCGCTGAGTAAAGCTGTGCACTGCGGCGTTTATGTAATAGCCACGGTGCATGCTCGAGACGTTGCCGACTTCAAAGCGAAGGCAGAGTACGCGGAAATAATATCGAACAATATTTTTTCGCAGTACGTCGAGATTGCCGACAGCCCCACGAGAAGCGTTAGAGTTATAGGAGCGACGGCATGACGAATAAGCTGTTTATATTGGTGATCTGCGCCGCTGTAGGCACTGCCGCCGGGTTTATTGTGATGAAGACGTACAAAAGAAAGCATGCGTACCTCGTCGGCGTTTGCGACATGATCGGCGAGCTGAAACGCAATATTTCGTATCGAAACGACAGCGCGGCGAGCATACTCGGAGCGTTCGACACGGAAAGTACTCAGCTTAAAAAGAACATAGGCGAGTACATAGCTTATACCGAAGCAAAGGATGGAAAGCTCGACATAAGTCGCGGCTTTTTGTCGAGCGGAGATCATGCCAAGGTTAAGGAACTGTTCGGCGCTCTCGGCACGAGCGACGGTGCGTCGCAGATGGAGCGGCTAAACTCGTTTTCGAAGCTGTTCGAGGACATGAGGGATAAGGCGGGCGAAAAATCGGACAAGTACGGCGCGCTGTCCGTTAAACTCGGGTTTTTATTTGGGCTCGGCGTCGGGGTGCTGTTTTTGTAGGATTATGGATATAGGCATAATATTCAAAATTGCCGCCGTCGGGCTTATCACGGCGATGCTCAATCAGCTTTTGAAAAAAGCGGACAAGGACGAAATCGCTACGCTCGTGACGCTCGCGGGTTTGGTCATCGTGCTCATCATGGTCATCGACATGATAGGGCAGCTTTTCGGCACGCTTAAAACGGTATTCGGAATGTACTGATGGATATTTTTCGCATTGCGGCGATAGCGCTTGTGACGGCGTTCTGCTCGCTGCTGCTTCGTGACATAAAGAGCGATCTCGCAATGCTCGTCGCGTTTGCGGGCGGAATAATTGTTCTTTTGTCCGTCGTCGACTATTTTTCGGGCATATTCTCGGTTATATCCGACGTTGCGAAAAAAGCCGGAATAGCGACATCGGTTGTGACGCTGCTGTTCAAGGTGATTGCGATAGGGTACATAGCGGAGTTTTCGGCGTCGCTAATCGAGGACGCGGGGCTGTCGTCGCTCGCCGACAAGGTGACGCTTGCGGGCAAGCTCATGATAGTTTCGGTATCTTTGCCCGTCGTCGTAGAGCTGTTTGAATTCATTGCGGGAATGCTGTCTTGAAAAGATTGATTTTCTTATCGGCGTTGGCCTTGATCATAGCGGTTTTCACACTTCCCGCAAGCGGAAAAAAGCCGCCGCAAACACAGCAAACGGCGGTTGCGGTTTGCCCTTCCAAAAACGCAGAAAAGAAGGGAAGCGTGCCGGAGAGCGTAGACGACCTTTTGGACAAGCTCGATTTCGGCGATATCGACAGTTTGCTCGGCGCGCTTGATAGCGGCGGCCTCGAGATATTCGGGTTTTCGAGCATTGTGGAGCGAATAAGGGCTATAGCGACCGGCGAAGTAAAAAACGATTTCGGAAGCGTGATTACGTACGTGCTGGCGATACTCGGTGTAGACGTATTAAAATTCCTGCCGATGTTTTTGTCCGTTCTTGCGATAATCCTCGCGTACAATATCATAAACTCGGTCAAAGGAAAGTTCGCATCCGAATCGGTGGAAAAGGTGGTGTACTTTGCAACGGGCGCGATAGCGCTTTGCGTGGTCGTCGGGTATTTTGCGAACGCGCTTGCAAGCGCAGTCAAGTTCGTCGCGTCGGTAAAAACGCAAATAAACATGATTGCACCCATATTAATGACGCTTATGACGGCGTCGGGTGCGAGCGCGTCGGCGAGCGTATATACGCCGTCTATAGCTATTCTCGGAAGCGGCATGACGAACGCCGTCACGTATCTCGCGTTTCCTGCATTGCTCATGGCGCTCGTATTCGATATTATCGGCTCGATTTCCACGTCCGTCAAGCTCGACAAAACGGCGGAATTTTTCCGCTCGGCATGCAAGTGGTTTTTGGGCACGGCGTTTTTCCTGTTTATCGCGGTGATAGGCGTGTCGGGAATAACGGCGTCCGTCCGCGACGGCGTGTCCGTAAGGGCGGCGAAGTTTGCAATGTCCAAGTACGTTCCCGTTATCGGCGGGTACTTGTCGCAAGGATTCGATTTTATCATGGCGGGGAATGTGTTGATAAAAAACGCGCTCGGCAGCACCGCCGTCATACTGATATTGCTGACCGTAATACCCGTAGTCGCCGAACTCGCGGTTTTCACACTGACTTTAAAGCTGACGGCGGCGATTGCGCAACCTCTCGGCGGCGATAAGTTTTCAAACGCTTTGACGTCTATGGCGAAGTCGTCGTCGACGGTTGCGGCGGTGGTGGTCGCCATGGCGTTTTTGTACATACTCTTTCTTTCTATGATAATCTGCACGGGGAACGTCGGCTTATGAGCAGTTTTTCGGCATGGGGACTTACTATACTCGGGCTTGCGATCGTCACGACTGTTGCGGAAATGCTGCTCCCGCACGGGAAAATGCGAAAGGTCATCTCGTCCGTATTTGCGACGATAACGGTTTTCGTAATAATTACGCCCATACCGAATCTTTTAAAAAACGGCGTCGACTTCGATTTTGCCGCCGATACGGTGCAGACAGATGACGGCTATCTCGACTATATAGAAAGCGTTAGAGCGCAGATGTTTGCCGACTCGTGCACGGAATACCTTAAAAGCAACGGCTACTCGGACGGGTTTACTATAAGCGTCGAGAGCAAGGGCTACACCGTCAAAAAAGTGCGCGTCGATTTTGTCCATTCAGGCATGACCGAAAACGGCGAGCATATAAATAAGAGTGAACTGATAGGGCTGATTGCGGACTACTTCGGCATCGGCAAGGAGGCGGTCATGAGTTATGGGTAAGATATCGGACTTTTTCGCAAGACTGAAAAAAGTAAAGCACATTGAGCTGATCGTCGGCGCGACGGTAATAGTAATAGTGCTTGCCGTGTATTTCTCGCTCGCTTCCTGCTCGTCCGACGGCGGCACGAAAAACGCGACCGCAAACGCGGACGTAGACAACCTCGACTATTGCACGGCGATGCGCGTGCGGCTCGAAAAAATCGTGTCGGAAATAGACGGAGTGGGCGACGCGTCGGTCATAATCAATTGGGACAGAAGCGTGTCGACTTCGCTGTCCGGCGGCACCGAAAATCCAAAGGCGACGGGCGTTATAGTCGTATGCAAAGGCGGAAACAGCACAAAAGTCAAGCTCGACGTGATCTATGCGGTTTCGACGCTTTTGGATCTGTCGATAGAAAAAATAATGGTATATCCAAAATCATAATTCGGAGGCAATAATATGAGTAAGAAAAAGAAGATTATAGTGCTTGCGAGCATGGTGGCACTTCTCGTTTTGACAGGGTGTCTAAACTATTTCCTTAACCGCCCGGACAGCGCGCAGAGCGCAAGCGCCGGCAATTCCTACACCTATGCGGACTATTTTGCGTCGCAGCGCGCCGACAGGTCAAGCTCCCGCTCGGAGACCGTAATGTACTACAATGCGATTATCAACAGCGAAGCGACGTCTGAGACGGCCAAGGCCGACGCGGAAAGAGAGCTCGCGGCGCTCGTCGGCAACATGGAAACGGAGCAGCGTCTCGAGTCGCTCATCAAGTCCTTGGGCTATGACGACTGCCTCGTCACCGTCGGTAGCGAAAACATCAACGTAATCTTGAAGTCGGGCACCATGACAGAGAAAGAGGTGGGACAGGTGGTCGAAATAATTCAGTCCGAAACGGGCAAGGAAGCGGCGTATATAAGAATTAAACCGATAAATATTTAAAGCGAAGTACATTGTTTCGCGAAGATGTCGGCGGGATTTACAGTTCCGCCGATTTTCTTTGCGGTTTTTCGTTTGCCGAATAAAAAACGGCGGTAAATATACGACATTAAAGGGTTGTAATTTTCTTTGTAATGTGGTATAATGGAAAAAAGGAGCGAGGTATGAACGCGAAGCGCGACGAATTTTCATCAGGCGATGTGACGTATGGGCACCATGTTTTGCGTTCCATAATACGCCTTGCGGCGCAGGAGATAAGCGGCGTGGAGGCGGTTTGCGGCAGGGGTGTGCGCTGTTATATCGTGGGCGATAAGATAGACGCCGACGTGTACCTCGAGGTCAACAGCGAGGTGCAGTGCTCTGATATTGCATTCAAGGTGCAGGACAACATCAAAAAGTCTGTGGAAACCATGACCGATTACAAGATGGGAATAATCAATATCAACATCATTTCGGTCAAGTTTTCCAAGCACTGAACACGGCTATTCGGTAGCGCTTTTTCTAACCTCATTTCCTCGGAGGAAAAACTTTTATCATGAAACGTCGCGACGCACGCGAGCTCGCGTTCAAGCTAACATACGAAATGGTCATGACCGACGCGTTTAATCAAGAGACGAAGGACGCGTTGCTTGTCGGCGCGGACGCCGATTCGCGCGCTTACGTCGAGTCTGTGGTCGCCGGAATAGAGCAGCACAAGGACGAGCTCAAGGCTTTAATTACCAAGTACGCGCGCGGCTATGAATTTGACAGAATATACAAGACCGATCTTGCCGTTTTGTATCTCGCTTGCTACGAAATAACGTATACCGATACGCCCAAGGCGGTCGTCGCCAACGAAGCCGTCGAGATAGCGAAGGCGTATTCCGATACGCAGAGCTATTCGTTTGTCAACGGAATACTCGCTTCCGTCATCAAGGGAGAGGCATAGAATGAGTAAAATCATCGACGGCAAACAGGTCGCCGCAAACGTAAAAGAAACAGTTCGTCTCCGCGCCGTCGAGTTCGAAAAATCCCACGGCAGAAAGGTTGGGCTTGCCGTCGTAAAAGCGGGCGACGATCCCGCTTCGGCTATCTATGTAAGGAATAAAATCAAGGCTTGCGAGGCGTGCAATATTGCCTCGTTTTCCTATTATTTTGACAGCGGCGTCACGGAAGCGCAGTTATTAGAGCTAATTTCGGCGCTCAACGACGACAAAAACGTGGACGGTATACTCGTTCAGCTCCCGCTTCCCAAAGGCATTGACGAGCGTAGGGTGCTTTCCGCGATAGCGCCCGAAAAGGACGCAGACGGATTTCACGCACTCAATGCGGGAAAGCTGTTTTTGGGCGAAGCGACGGGTTCGGTCGCATGCACGCCGCGCGGCATAATCGAACTTATAAAGTCTACCGGAGAGGACATTTGCGGCAAGCATGCGGTTGTCGTCGGACGGTCGAACATAGTGGGTAAGCCGGTTGCAATGCTTCTTCTTCAAAACAACGCGACGGTTACGATTTGTCACAGCAAGACGACAGGGCTTTCCGACATCACGCGGACTGCGGACATTCTCGTCGCCGCTGTCGGAAAGAAAAAGTTTATCACTAGAGATATGGTAAAGAAAGGCGCTATCGTTATAGACGTCGGCATGAACCGCGACGACGAGGGGCTTTTCGGAGATGTCGATTTCGAGGGAGTCAAGGACGTAGCGGGTTACATTACGCCCGTTCCCGGCGGCGTCGGGCCGATGACGATTGCAATGCTACTCATGAATACCGTTGACGGAGCGCGTGCATGACTCGCGAGATGACGGTAACGCAGCTTGCGACATACCTTTCCGGCGTATTCGAGGACGAGGAACTGTTGCACGACGTAATGCTGTCGGGCGAGGTCGCCGAGGTGTCGTATTCCGACAAGCACACTTTCCTGACGCTTGCAGACGGGAACTATTCGGTGCGGTGCGCGCACTTTTCGGCGCGGGACAATTTGGAAAAGGGCGCAAAGGTGGCGCTTCGCGGCAGTGTTTCATTTTACGATAGGCGCGCGTCGGTGACGTTTGTTTACAAAGAGTTCTACGTAAGCGGCGGCGGGCAAAAGAATGCGGAGTTTTTGAAGCTCAAAGAAAAGCTGCGTGCGGACGGACTGTTCGAAAACCGCAAACAGCTTCCCAAGTATGTACTGTCAGTCGCGGTGATTACGAGCCCCGACGGCGCGGCGATACGCGATTTCATACGCGTCACGAACGACTATTGTTCTTACGTCGACATACGCGTCGTGCCTTCGCGTATGCAAGGCGACGGCGCGGCGGAAATGATAGTTAACGCCGTTAAAAAGCTTCAAGGTAGCCGCTTTGACGCGATAATCCTGTGCCGAGGCGGAGGAAGCGACGAGGACCTTGACTGTTTTAACAATGAGAATCTTGCCGTCACCGTGGCGCACTCCGACATTCCGATAGTGTCGGCAGTGGGGCACGAGATCGATTACACGCTCTGCGATTTTTGCGCCGGCACTCGTGCGGGGACGCCGTCAATTGCGGGTCAGATAATCGGCACGCGGGCGGCGGCGCTTTGGGACGATTTAACGGCGGCAAGCGTTGCGGCGTGGAACGCGCTCTATCAAAAGCACGAGTCGAGACGGCGTGCGCTCGACAGACTGGGACTTCGAATTGTGGGCTCGTTAGAGGCGCGTGCGGCAAAGCTATCGCGTGCGCCCGAAGCGCTTTCGCGGCGCGGAATGTATGCGCTCGAAAAAAAATGCGAATCCGACAGGCGGCGCGTGAATGATGCGGCAAACGCTCTCAAAGTAGCCGCCGAAAGGTTTATCACCAAAAAGCGGGTGCGCGCCGAAAAGCTGAGCGGTGTGCTTGCGGCGCTCGATCCCAACAAAGTGCGAAGCGGTTTTGCGGCTGTGTACAAGGACGGACGCGCAGTCGGAAGCTCGGCAGAGCTAAAACGCGGCGATCAAATTAAGCTCGTGTTTGCGGACGGTGAAGCTTTCGCAAGCGTCACGGAAGTTGATAACAAGAGGAGATAGCCATGGAAGGCAGTAAAAAAATCGATTTCGAAAAAAGCATTGCCGAACTCAACGCGATAGTCGAAAAGCTTGAGTCCGACGTTTCGCTCGAAGAGGGAATGAGGCTGTTCGAGCAAGGCTTGAAGCTCACAAAGGATTGTATAGACGAGCTGAATAGGACACAGGAAAATATATCGTCGCTTAAAAAACAGCTTGGCGAAGTGCTTTTGTATTCGCCCGGAGAAGAAAAATGAGCGTTAAGTTCGACGCACGCATGCGCGAGTGGCGCGAGCAGATAGACGCTAATCTCAAAAAGACGATTGAGCTTTCCGCATATCCCGCCGATTTTAGGGAGGTCCTCGATTATGCGGTTTTCCCGGGCGGCAAGCGCCTGCGTCCCATATTATTTTTGGAATGGCACAGCCTGTTCGCTCCGCCCGGACAAGCGGCGCTCGACTTTGCGTGCGGCTTGGAGCTCATGCACTGTTTCTCGCTCATCCATGACGATATGCCGTGCATAGACAACGACGACATGAGGCGCGGAAAGCCGACTGTACACAAAAAGTACGGCGAGGGCAAGGCGCTTCTCGCGGGCGACGCGCTCCTCGATATGGCGTACAACTGCATGATGAACGCTTGTTTCGCGGCGGGCAACGGCAATCCGTTCTATTTTTACAGGCTTTGCGGCGAAAACGGCATAATTCACGGCGAGTATCTCGACGTTTACGGTAAGTGTCGTAGCATCGAGGATTTGATATCGATGTACAAGAAAAAGACGGGCGCAATAATAGAATGCGCATGCGCTGTGGGATATCTCTTTGCGCAGAAGTTTGACGTTAAAAGCATTTTGCCCGTCACTTGGCTCGAAAACGGCAAACCGTTGATTGAATACATCGAAGGCATGACGGATGATGAACGCACTAACGTAAAGCTTATCGGCGGGGCGCTTCGCTTCGGTGAGTCGTTCGGCATAGCGTTTCAGCTGTACGACGACCTGTCCGAATACGTAGCGGGAGAAAAGTCGGACGGCACGACCGTCATGGACTACATCGATCTCGACGAGGCAAAAAAACTTCTCAACCATTACTTGAACGGCGCGATATCCGTTCTCGACAGCGGATATAACGGCAATACCGAATATCTCCGCGAGCTTACCGAAAAATTTGTGATAGTGTAATTTTGGAAAATCATGACATCAGAACGCCGCAAGACTTGAAGCGGCTTAAAATCACCGAACTCGACTGCGTAGCGCGTGACATTCGCGAGCGTATACTTTCCGTCGTGGGCGAAAACGGCGGGCATTTGTCGTCCAACCTCGGCGCGGTCGAGCTTACGGTTGCGCTGCATTACGTTTTCGATTGCCCGACGGACAAGATTGTTTTTGATGTAGGACACCAGTCGTATGCGCATAAAATACTTACAGGTCGCGCCGACAGATTCGCTCAGCTACGGAAAAACGGCGGTATATCGGGGTTCCCGAAACCCTCCGAAAGCGAATACGATGCATTTTCCACAGGTCATGCGTCCACCTCTCTTTCTGTTGCGCTCGGCTTTGCTCAAGCGGCAAAGAGCCGCGGCGAAAGCTGTAATACGGTGGCTGTCATAGGCGACGGCGCGCTTACGGGCGGGCTCGCATACGAGGCGCTCAACGCGATAGGCAGCGAACAGCTCCCCGTCATTATCGTGTTAAACGACAACGAAATGTCTATAAGTAAAAACGTCGGTGCGATGAGTAAGTACTTGACGCGCCTTCGCGTCAGCAAAAAGTACGTGCGCATCAAAAGCGAGATAAAGTGCGCCGTATCCGTCATTCCGCTTTTCGGCGAGGGCGCAATTCGCCTCATGGAACGCGGCAAAAAGTTTTTGAAAAAGATTATACTTTCCAATAAGATGTTCGAGGAGATGGGCATAAGCTATTACGGTCCGTTCGACGGGCATAATATTCGCGAGCTCGTACAGGTATTTTCGCAGTTAAAGGACAAGGACGGTCCGATAATCGTGCATGTGTTGACAGATAAGGGCCGAGGCGACGAGAGCGCTACGACCGATCCCGAGCATTCGCACGGCGTGTCGGCGTCGACGGGCGGAAAGAGCAAAAAGTTTTCAGACGTGCTCGGTTCGTTCTTGATGAGCGCGGCGGAAAGCGACAGCCGCGTTATCGGAGTAACTGCGGCTATGGCTATCGGAACGGGGTTGGAGGAATTTTCCAAGAAGTACCCGGATAGGTTTAAGGACGTCGGCATTGCGGAAGAACACGCTGTTACATACAGCGCGGCGCTTGCCGCTGGTGGAATGAAACCGTACTTTGCGGTGTATTCTACATTTTTGCAGCGCGGTTTCGATCAAGTTCTTCACGACGTGTGCATAGGGAATTACCCTGTCACATTGTGCGTGGACCGCGCAGGCGCTGTCGGCTCGGACGGGGTGACGCATCAAGGCGTATTCGATTTGAGCTATCTGTCGCTCATGCCAAACATGACGATAATGTGTCCCACAGACGGACGCGAACTTAACGATATGCTACAGTTTTCGCTCGGCTACAGTGCGCCGATTGCGATACGGTACCCTAAGTCGTACAAGGCAGAGCGCGAGCACGAGCCCGTTGAGTACGGAAAGTGGGAAGTTATAAAGCAGGGCAAAAGCAAATCGGTTGCGCTTTGCGTAGGACCGCGCGCGCTCGACGCCGCGCTTTCCGCCGCAGAAAAAACAGATATAACCGTAGTAAACTGCAGATTTGTAAAGCCGCTCGATAACGAGTTGTTGGACAGCGTAAACAAGCGTGGATATAAAATAGTAACCATTGAGGACAACGTCAGGCGCGGCGGCTTCGGCGAGAGCGTACTGTCGTATCTAAACGCAAAAAAGTTGAATGCCGCAATATCCATTCTCGCGCATGACGACAAGTTCATAGACGACCGAGACGTAGATTCGACGCTCAATGCGTCGGGGTTGACGAGCGAAAATTTGATTTTGACGCTGAAAAGCCTTGAATAATTTTGTCGATTGAGGTATAATTTTCGTATATGAAGATAGGCGTGTACACAAATAAAGATAAAGATCCGCATGGCGAAACCCGTCGTGCGCTCGAGCTTGCCGCAAAAAAGCACGGCGCGTCCGTGTCCGACTACAAGGACGGCGAGTATTTTGACTTTATCGTGTCTATCGGCGGCGACGGAACTATACTTCGCATTGCAAAGGAAAGTGCTAAATCCGGCATTCCCATTCTCGGTGTAAACCGCGGAACGGTCGGGTTTTTGACTGAAATAGATCCCGACGGTCTGGACGAGGCGATAGGTAAGCTCAAGAGTCGCGAATACGTATTGGAGCGGCGCGCACTTCTTGACGTATCTTTACGCGGCGAGCATTATTACGCGCTCAACGACGCGGTGGTAATGCGCACAAACGGCGGAAGAGTAATCGCCATGGAAATATCAGTAAACGGCGAGCACGCGTTGTCAATCACTTGCGACGGTTACATAGCGAGCACGCCCACGGGCTCTACCGCATATTCGCTTTCCGCGGGCGGCGCTATAATCGCGCCGAGCGCCGCCGTAATAGCGCTCACTCCGGTAAATCCTCACGCCCTTCACGCGCGCTCCATGGTAGTAAACTCGGGCGCCGACGTTTCTATGAAGTACTGCAATGGCGAAGGCGCTTCGCTGTTCATCGACGGAAACACCGTGCTTCGGCTCGACGAGGGCGAGGTAGTGTCGGTTACAGGCTGGGACATGAGCGCCATGTTCGTTAGGTTAAAACAAAAGAGCTTTTATTCGCGACTTACGGACAAGCTGAATATTTGATATGCTGCAACGGATAACTATAAACAACTTGGCGCTTATACGCGACCTTGAAATAGAGTTTTCGTCCGAGCTCAACGTGTTGAGCGGCGAGACGGGCGCGGGCAAATCGATAATAGTCGATTCGCTCATGCTTCTCATCGGCGCGCGCTACGACAAGTCGCTTTTGAAGTACGGCGCGGACAAGGGTTACGTCGAGGGAGTTTTTTATTGCGAGGACGTCGAGCCGCTGAAAAGCTTTGGCATAGAGGACGACGACGGGCTTATAATTGTTTCGCGTAAATTCTTTAAGGACGGCAGGAACGAGATCAGAGTCAACGGCAAGCAGGTTACAACCGCCATGCTCCGCGAACTCATGCAAAACTACGTCGACATATACGGTCAGAACGAGTATCAGTCGCTGTTGAAGATAACCGAGCAGCGCAAGATACTCGACAGCTTCGTGTTCAAAAATAACGATGCGCCTCTAAAGCGTCAACGCGAGCTTTACGACGAATACAAAGGCGTTTGCGCGGAGATGAAATCGCTCGGGGACGAGCAGGCGCGCGCACAGAGAATAGATATTCTCAAATATCAAATAGAAGAGATCGAGACCGCAAAGGTTGAACCCGACGAGGAGCAGCGCCTTGTCGACCGTCGGCATATCCTGATGTCGGCGGAGCGCATTAAGTCGGCACTCGGCGAAAGCTTCGACAGATTAGACGGCGACAGCGGCGCAGTCGGTTCGGTTTCGGACGCGATACGGTCGCTGTCTTACGTATGTTCGTTCGGCGAAAAGTATGAGGCACTTCACGAGAGGCTGCGCTCGGTGTCGATTGAGCTCGACGACATTGCGGAGAGCATAAAGGACGAGCTTGACGGAATGGACGCTGGCGAGCGCGAGCTCGACGGAATCATAGATCGGCTTGATAAAATCCGCGCATTAAAGAGCAAGTACGGCGCGTACGATGCTATGCAGAAGTTTTTGAAGGATGCAAAGGCCGAGCTCGACCGTGCCGAAAACGGCGCCGAATACTACGAAAAACTGTGCAAAAAAGAAAGTAAGCTAAAAGCAGAGCTTTATAATTCGTGCGTTAAACTTTCCGAACAGCGCAAAAAGGGCGCGAAGGAGCTCGAAACTCGCATTCTTGCCGAGCTTGCCGATCTCGGAATGGCAAAGTCCAAGTTCGATGTGGTTTTCGCCGCTGCGCCGGATGCAGAGGGTTTTACGAAATCTGTGACGGCAATCGGGTTTGACGAATTCGAATTCTATCTCAGCCCCAACGCAGGTATGCCGCTCATGCCGCTTGCAAAGATTATTTCGGGCGGCGAGATGTCGAGGTTTATGCTCGCCGTCAAGCTCGTCGCGGGCAACAGTGGCAGTATCGACACAATGATATTCGACGAGATCGATACGGGTATCAGCGGCGATATAGGGCTGTCGGTCGCTAAAAAGCTGTGCGCTCTTTCGCGCGGGCGGCAGGTGCTCTGCGTGACGCACCTCGCTCAGATAGCCGCAATGGCAGATGCGCACTTCTATATCGACAAGTACGACGACGAGGCGGGGACGGTTACTCGCGTAACGCCGCTCGACGACAACGGAAAGGTCGGCGAAGTGTCGCGGCTTTCGGGCACGCGCGGCGTGTCGGGAACGTCCGATAAGAGCGCTGCCGATCTAAAAGCATGGTGCGATTCCTACAAGACAGAATTGCAAAAGTAAACGATTTATTGCGGTTCGTCATTATTTCTCCGCACGGACTAATACAAAATTCGACAATTTTGAGTATATATTTTTACACTGCGCAAAAACTATTCGGGTATGAAAAATTTGCGCGTATGTTTACTTATTGTTTTCGCCATGCTGCTGTGCGTGGCGTTTGTTCCGATTGAGTATCCTTTTCAAGTCAGGACTGCGTCTGCCGTCGCTTCGGAGCGAGTTTACATCGGCGGTTTCCCGATAGGAATTACGCTCGACGTAGGCGGACTCCTAGTCGACGGCGTTACGGGCGTCGAGACCGAGTTTGGCACGGCGCGTATCGACGGCTTCAAAAAAGGCGACATAATTAAGAAAATAAACGGGAAGGACGTGAGATCTGTGGATGACGTTCAGCTCGCGCTCGGGGAAGATGTCGCAACCGTCGAGCTAATTAGAGACGGCAAAACAATCACAATCGAAGTGCGGCCTTTGATAGAGGCGTACAGCGAGCGTCCGCGGCTCGGCATAAGGATAAAGGACAAGATATACGGCGTCGGCACTGTAACGTTTGTCAGGCAGAACGGCGAGTATGCCGCGCTCGGGCACGAGATATACGACGCCGATACGGACACGCATATTCCGTTCGACTCGGGTAAAATTTACGGCTGTAAAATTCTCGGAATCAAAAAGGGCGTAAAAGGCGAGGCGGGCGCACTTTTGGGCTCGATTGTCGAAGGGGACGAGCGCGGCACGATAAGCCGAAACGACAAGTTCGGAATTGCCGGAACGTATACAGAGAACCGCCCCGACGACGATATAGTGGAAGTCGCAGACCGCGCCGAGGTCAGACCTGGCCACGCGAAGATAAGAACGACGATTGACGACGAACCGAGAATGTTTGATATCGAGATAATCAAAGCGTCGCGGTGGCCGGGCAGAAACGAAAAAAGCCTTGTTTTTCGCGTAACGGACAAAAAGCTCATCGGCTTGACGGGTGGAGTAGTGCGCGGCATGAGCGGATCTCCGATAATACAAAACGGCAAGCTCGTCGGCGCGGTTACTCACGTATTTATCAACGATCCGACGCGCGGCTACGGCATTTTGATCGACAATATGTTAAATTCGGATTAATTTTATGATTAATTTAACATAAATAACCGATATTATGTGTTGAATAGTTTACAAATATTACACAATGTGCTATTATACTACGAGTAGAGTTTTGATATTTTACAATCTACGACTCGGAGAACAAATGAACGACAGAAAAATAGACGGTATCATATTTAAGAATATGCTCGTATCGGGGCTGAAGTGCTTGAAGTTAAATGTTGAAGAAATCAACGAATTGAACGTGTTTCCCATTCCCGACGGCGATACCGGTTACAATATGTGCTCCACGCTGCACGGCGGCGTTAAAAATATCTTGAATGCGGACGACGGCGATTTGAGCAATGTCGCAAAAACCGTCCAAGACGGAGTGCTGCTCGGCGCGAGGGGCAATTCCGGCGTAATTCTGTCCCAAATGCTCTACGGCATATGCGATGAGTTTAGCGCGCACAAGAGCGTTGACGTAAGCGAACTCGGTAAGGCGTTTTCGTGCGGCGTCAAAAGTGCGTACGCTTCGGTGTCGGTACCCGTCGAAGGAACAATGCTTACGGTTCTCCGCGAGGCGACTCAGTACGCAAACACCAACATATCTAAGAACACTACCGTTTCCGATTATTTTACGAACTTTTTGAAAGCTGGCGAAAGGTCGCTTGCAAGAACGCCCGAGCTGTTGGACGTCTTGAAAGAGGCGGGAGTTGTCGATTCGGGCGGTGCGGGCGTGCTGTATATCGTACGCGGATTTTTGAGCGCGGTGCGCGGCGAGGACGTCGGGGACTATTCCGAAATTACGGCGACCGCGGCGGCAACAAAGGATATAGACTTTTCGCTGTTCAACGAAAACAGCGTGATGAAGTACGGGTACTGCACGGAGTTTCTGCTGCAGCTTACGCACGCAAAGACGGATATTGCCGCTTTTTCGCTTGACAAGATGAAAAAGGAAATTTCCGTTTTCGGCGATTCGCTCGTTGCGGTCAGAACGGGTAGCGTAATAAAAATACATATCCATACGCTTACGCCCGGCGCGGTGCTCGAGTATGCGCAGGCGTTCGGCGAGTTTTTGACGCTGAAAATCGAGAACATGACGCTGCAACACAACGAAACGATAGAAAAAAAGCAGCAGTTCAAAAAGAATGCGGTACGCAAAAAATATGCGACCATTGCGGTCGCCAACGGCAAGGGCGTCATTGCCACGTTCAAGGAACTCGGCGCAGACATAGTCATCGACGGCGGGCAGGGCAACAATCCGTCTGTGGAAACCTTTTTGAACGCATTCGACGCAGTCAATGCCGACGTTATTTTCGTTTTGCCCGACAACAACAATATTTTTATGGCGGCGCAGGAGGCGGCAAAGCTTTTTGAAGGCTCCGATGTCAGGGTTCTCAACGCAAAGAGCGCGGGCGACGGCTACTGTGCGCTTGCGGCATTGGATTATAGCTCCGACAATCCCGACGAAATAGCCGCAGCCACGCAGGAGGCGATTGACTGTGCTGTGTGTGCCTGTATTTCGCAGTCTACGCGCGACCTTAATTCCAATGGGCTCGACATCAAAGTCGGAAACTATATAGGCTTCGTCGACAAGGATATTCTCGTCGCCGACACAGACAGGCAAGAAGCGGTCAAGCATCTACTTAAAAAGGTCAAGGCCGACGAAAAGAGCTTTATTATAGTCTTTTTCGGCAAAGGCGTGGACGAGGTCGAGCGCGAGGCAACTACTAAGTATATAAAAAATTCCTACTCGGATGCTGAATTTTACAGACTTGACGGGGAGCAGGAAATATATAATTATATAATAATTTTGCAATAAGGAGAAAAAGATGAAAAAGTACATCATTATCACCGATTCGACCTCCGAGTTAGACAAGGCGACGAGGGAAGAGCTCGACATTCAGTATGTGCCCATGCACATACTTTACGAGGACAAGGATATCCCTGCCGACCTTGATTGGGGCACACTCTCTTTTAAAGAATTTTATCAAATGATGCGCGACGGCGTGTGGTTTAAGACCGCGCAGATTAACGAGCATGAGTACATTGCGGCATTTGAAAAGTATTTGGAAGAGGGCTACGACATCTTGTCGATTTCCTGCTCGACCTGGTTTACTCCGTCGTACAACAGCAGTCTTGCGGCGCGCGACGCGCTCAAGGCGAAGTACCCCGAAAGCGAAATTATCTGCATTGACAGTAAGAATGTAGGCTGGGGAGAAGGTAACCTGTGCGTGACGGCATCAAAGCTGCGCGCCGAGGGTAAGACCATTCAAGAGGTTGCCGATTACGTTGAGGCGCACAAGCATAACTATCGCCAGTTCGCCACGGCGGAATCGCTCATGTATCTCAAACGCGCGGGCAGGGTGAGCGCGACGAGCGCCGTTTTCGGTAGTCTTTTGCACATCAAGCCTATTATCGGCTTGGTCGGAGGCGGCAATGAGGCGATTGCAAAGACTATGGGCAGAAAGAATTCGCTGATAAAAATAGTCGAAATGTACACGGAAGTGTACGAAAAAGATCCGTATGGACGCATAGTAATCGTGCACGGCGACTGCCTCGACGATGCAAACACATTAAAAGCCATGCTCTTGGAAAAGCTCCCGGGCGAGAATATTGAAATACACGATCTCGGCCCGATTGTCGGAGCTACGTCAGGCCCGGGGACATTAGCCATTTACGGCTACGGAGCCGCGGGCGCCGAATGGGCCAAGCAAGAATAAAACACGAAACATATCGAAAATTGATGAAAATACACGAATAACCGAAAAGTACGTCGCATAGATTTACGATATGCGACGTACTTTTGTTATTTCCGATTGGTTTTATAGGCTCACGCATGCCGTAAAGCGCAACCGCGCGGCGGTTGTTATTTATGCGCTCGTTTTTCTGCTGTTTTTAATAATAGGAATAGCGGTGGGAGTCAATATAGGCGACAAGACCGCATACATCATGCGGAACAGGTCGCCTGTATTCGCATATTTACGAGGAAGTTCGGGGTTTGCCGCCTTCTTTTTCCTCGAACTACTGTCGACGAGTGTGTACTGTCTGTTTGCGCTCGGCCTGTTTTTCAAACGCCCGCTGTCATTTTTGTCGATAGCGCCGTGCATGTACAAATCGTACTCGCTCGGTATGCAGGTGAGCGTAATAGTAATATTGTTTTCGGCGCCGTCGCTTCCCATGCTGTTTGTGTTTTTCGTACCGATAAGCATAATAGAGATAGCTATTTTGTGCATGCTGTCGTTTAAGTGCATAGCATTTGCGGCGCTTAACGGCAGGTGTTCGCCGTCTAAGCCGGATATTAAGGCGTACTTTTACAGCGCCACTCCGTATTTTATCGCAATAGCCGTTTGTACGTTTATCAAGGTTATGACTGTCGCTCTTTTCGGCTCGGCGCTTATCGGCGTCATTTGATTAATGAATAAATGGTAAAACATAAGACAAACTAACAGAAAAACGGAGGATAATATGAATAAGAAGATTATGATATTCGTCGCGGCGTTCCTTGCTGCTTTGATAGCGCTCGCGCCGCTCATCGGAGGACGGAGCGAGGCGGTCATAGCCCACGCCGAAAACGACTCAGTTCTTGCAAAGACGTCCAAGGCGGCGCTTTTGATGGACGCCGACACCGGCACCGTCGTTTTCGAAAAGAATGTCGACGAGCACCTGCCGATAGCGAGCATGGTAAAGATAATGACGCTGTCGCTCGCGTTTGACGAGATAGAACGGCGCGGCATCGACTACGAAACCATGATAACGGCGTCCGAAAATGCGGCGTCCATGGGCGGCTCGCAGGCTTTTCTCGACGCGAACGCCGAGTATCGACTGGACGAGCTTTTAAAAAGCATAGTCGTAGCGTCCGCTAATGATTCTTGCGTGGCTATTGCCGAGCATCTTTTCGGCAGCGTCGACGCGTTCGTCGCAGAGATGAACAAAAGGGCGGCCGAATGGGGCATGGAAAATACGGCGTTTGTCAACTGCACAGGGCTTCCGCAGGACGGACAATACTGCTGTGCGCGTGACGTAGCCGTCATGTTCAAAAAGCTCATAGAGCACGAGAGGTTCTTTGACTATGCTAAGGTGTGGATGTACGACTTCGAGCACCCGAGCGGTCGCACAACGCAATTGACTAACACCAATAAACTGATACGCTTCTACGACGGTTGCGACGGCGGCAAGACTGGGTATACCGACGCGGCGCGCTCGTGCATTACCGTCACCGCTAAGCGCGGCGACACGCGGCTTATTTGCGTCAGCATAGGTGCCGAAAACTCCAAGACGCGCAACAAGGAAGTGTCCGAAATGCTCAATTACGGCTTTGCCAATTATAAGACGGTTTTTGCCGTAAAGCGCGGCGACGAAATAGGCGAGTTCAAAGTTGAAAACGGCAAAAAACCGACGGTAAAAGTCAAGGCGGAATCTACTTCCTCGGCGTTTATCAAGATAGGCGACGCGGCGGAGCTTACAGTACAGCCTGTTATAAAGACTATTCACGCTCCGATTAAAGCGGGAGAAAAAGTCGGCGAGCTCAAAATCATGCTAAACGGCGAAGAGTACGCGACGGTAAACGCGATAGCGGCAAGCTCGTGCGAGAAAAAGGGTTATCTCGACATTGTTGACGATTTTATAGGCGCGTGGTAGTTGCTTGACGAATTTTGTTGACCTAAGGCGAATAAGTGTGGTAGAATACGAGTATGAAACGCACACTTGTAGCGCCGTCTATATTGAGCGGCAACTTCGCCGACATGGGCAGTGAAGTTAAGAACATGAAAGATATCGGCGCCGACTGGATTCACGTCGACGTCATGGACGGGGTATTCGTTCCCAATCTTACCTTCGGGTTTAAGATGATTCAGGACCTCCGGCCGCTTTCCGAGCTGTTTTTCGACGTTCACCTTATGATCGTCGAGCCGCGCCGCTACGTCGAAAGGTTTGTAAAGGCGGGAGCCGACCTCGTGTCCTTTCACGTCGAG
This sequence comes from Clostridiales bacterium, assembly GCA_022508505.1. GTDB lineage: Bacteria > Bacillota > Clostridia > Christensenellales > Pumilibacteraceae > Anaerocaecibacter. The sequence goes on from JAFLVC010000010.1 coordinate 52,336, forward strand.
GCAGAAAAGGAGATAGACGCCACAATCGAGGGAATCAAGGCGTGCGGGGCTAAGGCGGGGCTCGTAATAAACCCCGACACCCCGACGGACAAGTTCGCGCCGTATATAGACAAGCTTGACCTCGTGCTCGTGATGTCTGTGTTTCCCGGATTCGGCGGGCAGAAGTTTATTGACGGATCGCTCGAGCGGATTGCAAAGGTAAAGGAAATGCGAGACAGGCTTGCGCCGTCATGCCTTATCGAGGTGGACGGCGGCGTAACTACCGCTAACGCCGAAAGCATAGCAAAAGCTGGCGCCGACGTCATTGTCGCCGGCAATGCGGTGTTCGGCGCGACGGACAGGAAGCGGGCAGTAGAAGCTATTCGCGGAAAATAATAGTGTCGCATGTAGCTGCCTCCGCATATATAGGTAAAAGGGAGGTGGGTATGTCGAAAATCATCTGTATAAAACTGCCCAAGTTTTTGGGGCGAATAGTACGAATCTTCAAGAGGTCTTAAAACCACAATCCCGATCTTTATGACAAAAATAAATCCGAAGCTACGTGCTTCGGATTTTGTTTTGATGTAATTAATGGTGGGCGAAAACGGACTTACGCGTTCTCTTGCTTTTTAGCGGTGCGCAAGCAACGGGTGCAGACGTACTCGTGCGAAATCTTGCCGTCTACTTCCGTAGTGACCTTATGAACGTTGGCGTTGAAGCTGCGCTTTGTCTTTTTGTGCGAGTGGCTTACGTTGTTGCCGGCAACTCTGCCTTTGCCGCAGACCGAACATACCTTGCTCATTTATATACCCTCCTGAACGATAACACTGTTATTTCTGTACCAATATACCACTTTTGAGCCGTTTTAGCAACCGAAAAAGGGTACTTTTTGGTAAAAATTCAAAAAATTTATTCAAATCTCTTGCAAAATTATACCGAATAGGTTAAAATACAGGTATCGGATACATATAATTTGTTTTGAAGTGAGACGTGATTTTGAGTGTTCATACATCAAACGCCTACGGCAGAATAACGGTTACGGAAGACTCGATTGCTCAAGTCGCCGCCGACGTCGCATTGGAATGTTACGGCGTTGTTGACCTTGTATCCAAAACCTTTTCCGACAACCTGTCGGACTTGTTCAGACGCAAACGTCTGTCGCGCGGTGTCAACGTTTACACCAACGGCGATAGAATTTTTATAGACCTCTACGTTATATTCAAGTACGGCCTTTCTATCGAGGCTGTCGCACAGTCGCTCAAAAAAGCGGTCAAGTACCGCGTGGAGCGATTTGCCGGCATGCTCGTCGATACGATAAACGTTCACGTAGTAGGAATCAAAGTGTAAGGCATTTTCGGAGGAAGAAGTGCAAAAGTCAATTAACGGCGCTACGTTTCGCAAGATGATTCTCAACGGCGCGAAACTGTTGGACGCCAACAAAAACCATGTAAACGAACTAAATGTTTTCCCGGTTCCCGACGGCGATACCGGTACCAATATGTCTATGACAATGCTTTCCGCTTCCAAGGAAGTGGGAGCTTGTCCGACCAACAACATGCCCGAGCTTTGCAGTGCCGTTGCAAAAGGCGCGCTCAGGGGCGCTCGCGGTAACAGCGGCGTAATTCTCAGTCAGATACTCAAGGGCATGACCAAGGTGCTTTCGCAGAGCACCGAGCTCACCGCAAAGACGTTTGCAAAGGCGTTTGCGGAGGGCACCGAAGTAGCGTACAAAGCAGTTACAAAACCCAAAGAAGGAACAATACTCACAGTTATACGCGCGATATCCGAAGGCGCCGAAAAGGCGGCCAAAAAGAACGTAGAGCTCAAAGACTTTTTTACGGCGGTCATTGACGCCGGCGAGGCGATGCTGAGGCGCACGCCCGAAATGTTGCCCGTTCTCAAGACGGCAGGTGTCGTCGACGCGGGCGGTCGCGGACTTTTGATACTGCTTCAGGGCTTCAACAACGTTCTCCTCGGCGCGGAAGAGGAGACAAGTCTCGAATTCGACGACGCTTACAAGGCTACACCGACAGCCGACGATCCGTACGGCGAGCAGGCTCATCTCAATTATAACGATCTTGCCGATATCGAATACGCATACTGCACCGAGTTCTTTATCGTCAACATATACAAAAAGACCACGGAAGCCGATATCGACTTGTTCAGAGATAAGCTTTTGAGCCTCGGCGATTGCGTGCTCGTAATAGGCGACCTCAACATGGTCAAGGTTCACGTGCATTCAAACGCGCCCGGTCAGGTGTTGACGTATGCGCTTGAGCTCGGCGAGCTCGATCACCTTAAGATTGAGAATATGCTTCAACAAAACCGCGAGCTCAAAAACCAGAAGAAGGAAGACCTTAAACCCTTCGGTCTTGTCTCTGTTTGTGCCGGTGACGGTCTTACCGCGATATTCAAGGACCTTTTGGTCGACAACATAATCGAGGGCGGACAGACAATGAACCCTTCCGCCGACGATATAGCCAAGGCGTGTGACGCAGTCAAGGCAAAGGACATTTTCGTTTTCCCCAACAACAAGAATATAATCCTCGCCGCAGACCAAGCAAAAGCGCTCTCAAAGCGCAATATCCACGTCATTCCTACGGCTAACATTCCGCAGGGGCTTTCCGCGGTGCTCGCTTTCAATCCCGAGGACACCGTCGACGGCAACCTTCAAAATATGAACGACGCGATTGGCGGAGTGCGTTCAGGTTCGGTTACCTACGCCGTCAGAAGCACGCAGATAGGCAACTTCGACCTCAAAGAAGGCGATATAATCGGCATGGACGCAAAGGACATAGTCGCAAAAGGCGACAGCGTCAGCGAGGTTACCGAACATCTCATTGACAAGATGATGGACGACGACATAAGCTGTATATCGCTGTATTTCGGCAACGACGTCACCGAGTCCGACGCCAACGCCATTGCCGCAGACATCATGAAAAAGTACCGCTCCTGCGACGTAGACGTGCATTACGGCGGTCAGCCGCTCTATTACTTTATCGTTTCGCTCGAATAATTTTTACCGCCTAAACATGGCGCAACGCAATAGAAAAATTGGAACTTTGCGAGATTAAGGGAATCGGCGCCAAGCGCGTCCAATCATTGAACGAGTCCGGAATATACACTCCGTCCGATTTGCTGTTGCGTTTTCCCGATAAATACATATATAAAGACACCAAAATAGACAGAAACGTGCGCGAGGGGCAGGAAATTTCGTTCGTCGGCACGGTAGTAAGCGAGGCCTCTCGACGGTTTATACGTCGGGGGCTTACTGTTGTGAGCTGCTGTTTGGAAAATAACGGCATAAAGATCAAGTGCAGTTGGTTCAATCAGCCGTACGCCGCGCGAAACCTCAAGCTCGGTGATAGGGTATACGCGTGCGGAAAGGTCAAAAAATTCGGAAGTTCGTTGCAGCTTACAAACCCGACCTTTATGACGCCGCAAGATGGCGACGGTGATATTGTGCCCGTTTACAGGACTACGATTCCGTCGCGGGCGTTTGCTTCTGCGGTGAGGACTGCGCTCGACAATGTAAGAGTTAACAGCTTTATTCCAAATAATTTAGGCGACAAGTACGGCATCATGCCGCTCGGCGAGGCGCTAAAGACAGTTCACTGCCCATCCGATGTGCAGGCGCTTAAAAGGGCGAGGCGTTCGGTAGCAGTCGAGAATATGAGCTATGTCGTCACGTCGTACCGATTGCTTAAGGACGACGCGCGCGACTTTTCGTACCGCGCAAAAAGTGAGTGCATAGACGATTACGTCAACAGTCTGTCGTACCCGCTGACGCCCGACCAAAAGAACGCCGTCGACGCGATAATATCTTCAATGAAGTCGGACAAATTGATGAACATGCTCGTTCAAGGCGAGGTGGGCTGCGGAAAGACGGCGGTCGCAATGTGCGCCATGTATTTTGCCGCACGAAGCGGGTATCAGTCGGCAATCATGACGCCTACCGAAGTGCTTGCGCGGCAGCATTACGATACGATGGTAAAGGTGTTGGAGCCGCTTGGAATAAAAACGCAGTTGCTTTGCGCGTCTATGAATAAGGTTCAGCGCGAAACGGCGCTTTTCAATATAAGATACGGTGCGGCGAGCTGCATTGTCGGAACGCAGTCGCTTATCGGCGACGACATCGAATACGACGATCTCAGGCTCGTAATAGTCGACGAACAACAGCGCTTCGGAGTCAACCAGCGCGCAAAGTTGGAGAGCAAGGGCAAAAAAACGGACATGATAGTCATGACTGCAACGCCCATTCCGCGCACACTCGCGCTTTCGCTTTACGGCGAACTTCAGCAGACTGAAATTCGCACTATGCCGAGTAACCGTCCCGTCATTCATACGGCAACCGTGCCTCCGCAAAAGATTGATGGAATGTATAAATACATAAAGGAACGCGCTGCGCTCGACGAGCGTACGTATATAATTTGCCCGCGCATAGAGGGAGCGGACGACGACATAACGGGTGTGGAAGAGATTTACGGCAAGCTCAAAAAATCGCCGCTCGCCGATATTACAGGCTGCGTTCACGGCAAGATGAAGGACGCCGAGCGCAACGAGATTATGGCGGCGTTTAAACGCGGCAAGATAAAGGTTTTGGTGTCGACGACGGTGGTCGAGGTGGGAATTGACGTTCCCGAAGCGACTACGGTCGTAATTTACGATGCGGAAAGATTCGGGCTGTCGCAGCTTCATCAGATACGCGGAAGAGTTGGGCGCGGTACAAAGGAATCGTACTGCTTTTTGATAAGCGAGAACGGCACGCCGGAGAGCGACGCTCGGCTCAAGCAGTTTTGCGGCATGACGGACGGGTTTTCTGTTTCCGAGCTCGATTTCAAGCTTCGCGGCGCGGGAGATTTTGTGGGATTGCGTCAGCACGGAAACGGCTCGCTCGAAATAGACGAGGATATAATCGAGCGGTCGCGGGCGCTTTCGGACGCTGTTATTGCCGACGGAAGCTCGTGCGCCGCGATCATTCGGTCGCTGAAAGCGCCGGAGTTTATTCGTTCGGTGACGATGAACTGAAATGCGCGCGGTCAACTTTAGGGCGTTTTTAATAATTTCCGCTTTCGTGACCGGCGCCGTATTGTGCTCGTATTTGTATATGTGCTTTAAAACGGCAGGCATAGTCGTCGGCGCTGTGTATCTTACGGCGCTCGCGGCGCTTGCCGTTGTTTTTATTATAAGATTTGTAAAAAGCAAGGCAAAATTGAGGATGGCGGTGACGTTCGGGCTTTCGCTCGTCCTCTCTCTTCTTGCGTTTTGCTTTGGCGCGGCTTACGTCAATTCACGCGCCGAAAGCATGAAAAACGGTGGTTATCACTACGTAGTGGGCAGAGTTTGCGCTGTAGATATAAGAAACGGAAGATACAGAATAGATCTAGAGGACCTCGTGTTCGACGGAAAGGAGCATGACGGCATTTTGCGAATAACCGTAAGAGCGAGCGACAACAACGTCGCCGAGACGGTACAGTGCGGCGACGGATTGTCGTTTAATGCAAAGGTGTCGTGCAAACAGCTCGTTTCGGACGGTAAGGTAGACGGCACGTCGTACCGAACCGATATAATATACACCGCTACGGTAAGCTCTGACGAAATCAAGGTAATATTCGGTGAGCCGTCGCCGATAGAAAGCTTTTTGTCGGGACTGCGCGAGCTTTTGACAAAGAACATGGGCGATAAGTACGGAAATATTGCGTTTTCCATGCTGACAGGCGACAAGCACGCACTCGGATACGACGTAACCGATTATTATTCTGCTGCGGGGCTTGGGCATATAATGGCGGTGTCGGGATTGCATATCGGCTTTTTGGTCGTATTGTTAAACATCATCTTGGCGCGTGTGGGAAGAAAGACGCGTTTTGGAATCATTGCCGCTTTTCTTGTCGTGTACGTAGTGATTGCCGACTTTTCGCCGTCTGTGGTGCGCGCGGCAATCATGTGCGTTATTGCGATGTTTTCTGTATTCGTGGGCGGAAGGCGGGACATACTGTCGGCGGTGCTGTGTGCGTATTCATTTATATTGGCGTTTAAGCCGCTGTATCTGTTTGAAGTCGGGTTTGTGCTAAGCTTCGGCGCGATTTTCGGCATTGCGCTGTTCGCGCGTACGTTCGCTCGCGGAATGGAAAATCACGGAATCCACCGCAAGATAGGGAATGCGGTCGGCGCGTCCGCTTCCGTTCAAATCGGCATTGTGCCGGCCGAAACATACTTTTTCGGGAAGATTCAGACGCTTGCACTCATAGTAAACGTCATACTCATTCCGTATATTGCGGTCGTGTTCGTTTCAATCGTCATATTTTCGATAATCGGCGCGATTCCAGGCATCGGCGCAGTGCTCGTCGTGCCGAAATATCTGCTCGTTCCGATCGACTATATTGCGCAGGGAATCGCAGCCGTCCCGTATTCGACGTTTTACGTCAATACAACAGCCGCCGCGTTTTTATGCTATCCCGTCATGTTCGTCGCGAGCGAATACTTTATGATGAATAGGGGCAAACTCGCGGTGATTTTGGCTTCAATCGCGGTCTGTTTTGCGTTTTTGTGCATAAATACGGGAAAACCTTCCGCCAAGTACTATGCAGAAACAGGTAAGACTATAGTCGCAGCTGCTTATGATGTCGAAATTTTGCCAAACAATCCGCTTAAAAATATCAGATTAGAGATGTAGAAAACGCGGCACGGCGATATGTAAACGGCATTATCGTTATGCCGTTTTGATGGGAAGATACAGCCTCGGCAGCATTATTCGGTAATCGTCGTTTCTCGCAAGCACTATCACGTTTCCGTTTTCGAAAACCATAATTTTTCCGTTTTCGAGCACTTCGCCGTACAGGCAGTCGGAAACGTAAACATTGTGCGCCGTACTGTCGAGCGGCTCGTCGTAGTACAAAGTCAAGCCGCCGCCCGAGTGAAGATACCAATTGCCGTAGTGCACGGCTTTAACGCCGTCGGTTACTACCGTCATGTCGTAGGTGTTGTCGTCGCGCAGGGTGAGCGAGTAGCTCAAAGTGTCGTCTTTTTGCTTGTCGCGGTCGGAATGAACGTATTCCGCCGAATATTCTCCGGCAAGGCTTCTCATTCTGCGCCTAACGCCGAAAATGGGGCGAGATTGCCCAAGCCTCACTTCTTTTTCGGGCTCGACCTCTATCGCGCCGCTGTTTTTATCGGTTTCGGTCACCTCTGTTTTGGCGCGCGTAGTTATTGTGTTTGTGGAGGCATGGGGCTTGGGAACGCCGCAACCGACAAGGGCGGACGATACGGCGGAAATCGCAAGAATAGCCGACAGAGTTTTTTTCATAGTTCACCTCGCGTTATCTTTTTGTTTAGTGTCTTTTTCGCGTCATGTTTTTATACCTAATTTGTTTTTAAAAAACTTTTGCGTATTCGATAAAAACGGTTGACAAAGACGTGCGGTGAGGTATATAATGACAATGCAAGCAGATTTATCTCACCGTTCGGGCTTGCTCGGAACGGTTAATCGAATAAATTTTTCGATGCGAGTATATTTGTTTGCGCTCGCATTTTTTATTTTCGGGAGGAAATAACCATTTTTAAAGAGCTTGTTACAAACGACGGGATTGCCGACAATCTCGAAGTGAGAGTTAAGGACGAAACGGGCGCAATGCTCGGCATCATGCGCGCTCAAGAGGCTAAATCTATAGCCGACGAACGCAGACTCGATCTCGTATTGATAACGCCCAACGCTCAGCCGCCGGTCTGCCAAATCATGGACTACGGCAAGTTCCGTTTCGACGCGACGAAAAAGGCCAAGGACGCGGCCAAAAATCAGAAAAAGACCGACCTTAAAGAAATACGACTTTCTATCACGATAGACAAGGGCGATCTTGCGACAAAGGCCAAGCAAGCTACTAAATTCCTTACCGACGGCGACAAGGTAAAAGTTACCATCCGCATGCGCGGCAGACAGCAGGCGCGGCCGCAGATGGGCGTCGACGTAATGAACACGTTTTACGAGGCCGTTAAGGACGTGGCGGTAATAGACCGTAAGCCCTCGGTCGACGGCAGGAGTATCTTTATGATTCTCGTGCCCAACAAATAATAAGCAATAAATTTTCCGGAGGAATACAAATATGCCCAAAATGAAGAGCCACAGCGGCGCGAAAAAGCGCTTTCGCGTAACCGCAAACGGCAGAGTAAAAAGAGCGCAGCAAGGCAAAAACCACATTCTCAACAAGAAACCGAGAAAGCGCATCATGAGATTGCGTCAGGGTGCTTACCTTAAATCGGCTAAGCAAGAGAAGACTATTCGCAACATGGCGCAGAAGTAAGGAGGCAGATCATGAGAATAAAAAGAGCAGTCAACGCAGTAAAAAAGCGTAGAAAGATTTTTAAGCTGTCCAAGGGCTATTTCGGCTCTAAGTCTCGTTCGTACCGCATTGCTCGTCAAGCGGTTATGAAGTCGCAGATGTATGCATACATCGGCCGTCGCCTGAAGAAGCGCGATTTCCGTTCGCTTTGGATTGCGCGTATCAACGCCGCCGCGCGTTTGAACGGTCTTTCGTACTCAAAGCTCATGCACGGGCTCAAAGTAGCCGGCATCGACCTCAACCGCAAGGTGCTTGCGGACATTGCGGTAAACGACGCGGAAGCGTTTAAGGCTCTCGCCGAAAAGGCGTCCGCCGCCATCGCGAAATAAAATATAAGCGGAGCGTCATAAAAAGCGCTCCGTTTTATATTATGCCGCAAGTAGAAGCGGGAAGAGTCAATATGGAAGTAATAACGTCGATATCAAACGCAATCGTAAAGCGAATCAATAAGCTGAAGCAAAAAAAATACCGCGACGAAGCGGGCGAGTTTATAGTCGAGGGACTCAGAAACGTTCGCGACACCGCGGAAGCTACTCCGCAATCGGTTGTCGCCGTAATTCTCGGTGAGAGCTCGTATAAAAAGTACGGCGCCGAGTTTTCGGCGTTTTCGGTGTCGGTGGTTTCGGACGCAATCGTCGAAAAGCTGTCGGACGCCGAGAGCAGTCAGGGCGTCATTTCGATAAACAGGAAAAAGCAGTCCGAGTTTCCGTCGGGAAGATGCGTGCTTCTCGACAGAGTGCGCGATCCTGGGAACGTAGGGACGATTTTGCGCACGGCGGTTGCTGCGGGGTATGACGTCGTGCTCGACGGCTGCTGCGATATTTATTCGCCCAAGGTGGTTAGAAGCGGCATGTCGGCTGTGTTGAAGTGCCGCATAAGTGAGGATATTTCCGTTGCCGAACTTAAAGCGGCGGGCTACGAGATTATAGTTGCCGACATGAACGGCGAGGATATTTTCGACGCGGCAAAGCCGATCGGCAAGTACTGCATAGTGATAGGCAACGAGGCGGACGGCGTGAGCGACGAGATAGCAAACGCCGCCGACCGCATTATCGCCATTCCGCAGTCAGGCGTCGAGTCATTAAACGCCGCCGTCGCCGCAGGCGTGATGATGTTCGTGCTCGGCAGGAAGTAAAACCGTATGCCGACAGCGGTTGCAGGCGTGGCGTCGACTAATTTCTAACGACACGAAATTCCTCGGCGTAATAATGTTCGTGCTCGGCAGTAAGTAAAGCCGTATACCGACAGCGGTTGCAGTCGTGGCGTCGACAAATTTCTAACGACACGAAATTCCTCGGGTGTATTAATGTTCGTGCTCGGCATGAAGTAAAACCGTATACCGACAGCGATTGCAGTCGTAGCGTTGACAAATTTCTAACATCACGAAATTTCTCGGGTGTAACCTCAAATACTTACGGCAGCAAACACACGACACTTAAAATATTTGACAAATAATACTATATATAGTACAATTGAAATAATCTGAAAACACGGAGTAGTTTATGTCAGGACACAGCAAATGGGCGACCATAAAACGCAAAAAGGGCGCGACCGACGCGGCGCGCGCCAACGTATTTACCAAGATCGGGCGCGAGCTCGCCGTTGCGGTAAAAGCGGGCGGACCCGATCCCAATAACAATCCGCGCCTCAGCAACGTCATTGCCAAGGCAAAAGCCGCGAACATGCCCAACGACAATATCATGCGCTCGATTAAAAAGGCGAGCGGCGAGGACTCTAACGTTACGTACGACGCGATAACCTACGAGGGTTACGGCGTCAGCGGCGTCGCCGTGATAGTTGAAACGCTTACGGACAACAAAAACCGCACCGCGGCGGCGGTCCGCCATATATTCGACAAGTGCGGCGGCTCGCTCGGCACGACAAACTGCGTTTCGTACATGTTCGAGTCGAAGGGCGTGGTGACGATTGCGAAGCAGGCGGGCGACGACGAGGAAGAAGTGATGATGCTCGCGCTCGACGCAGGCGCGGACGACTTCGACACCGGCGAGGACGAATACTACATTTCCACTTCGCCGAGCGCTCTCGACAGCGTGCGTGCGGGGCTCGAGCAGGCTGGACGCACCGTACTCGGCGCCGAGGTCAGACAGATTCCTGCGTCTACCGTCGACGTCGACGAAGAAGCGGCGGTCAAAATCCGTCGAATGCTCGACATGTTCGACGATGACGACGACGTTCAAAACGTCTATCACAACGCAAACCTTCCCGACGACGAGGACGAGGAATAATCCTCGAAATGGAATTCGGGAACACGAAAATCAAAAAACACCGTCTTACTATAGGCGGGTGCGACTGTTTGGAGCTTGCCCAAAAATACGGCACGCCTCTTTATGTTTTTGACGTGGATTACGCAGCTTCAGTCGCCAAAGCATACGTCGACGTTTTAAAGCGCGAGTATCCCGATTTTACGGTGTGCTACGCGTCGAAAGCGTTTTGCTGCACCGGCATATACGAGCTGTTAGCGCCGCTCGGGCTGGGCGCGGACGTCGTGTCGGGCGGCGAGCTTTACACCGCGCTTCGCGGCGGCATGAGCGCCGACAAAATATACTTTCACGGTAACAACAAGACCGAAGCGGAGGTAAAGTACGCGATAGAGAACGGAGTTGAATGCTTTGTAGTGGACTCCGAGCGCGAGTTGACCCTTATTTCTCGGTACGCAAAAAAACCGCAAAACGTCTTAGTTCGCGTAAATCCCGGCGTGGAAGCACACACGCACCGCTTTATTCAGACGACCCTCGTTGACAGTAAGTTCGGCTTTTCGATAGCCGACGGCTCAGCCGAAGAGATAATTATATCGATATCTAAATATAACAATATTAATTTTTGCGGATTAGCTTGTCATATAGGCTCGCAGATATTCGAAAAGCAGTCGTTCGAGATAGCTATTGACAAGGTTACAGACTTTATCGTCAAGCTCAATAAGTCGGGCATAAATGTAGAAAGGCTCGATCTCGGCGGCGGCTACGGCATCAAGTACGTAGAAGGCGACAGTCCGCTGACGCCAAAGGAATATATGCAAAACACCGCGCGATATCTTAAAAATGCGGTAAAAGAAAAGGGCATTGCGCCGCCGCGGCTTATTGTAGAGCCGGGCAGGTCTATAGTCGGCGAGGCGGGAATAACGCTTTACACCGTCGGCGCTATAAAAACCATAAAAGACGTCAAAACTTATGCTGCGGTGGACGGCGGAATGTTCGACAATCCGCGCCCTTCGCTGTACGACGCGGCGTACACTGCTGTCGTTGTCGACAGGGCTGACGAAATCGCGACGGATAAGTATTCGATAGCCGGCAAGTGCTGCGAGAGCGGCGACGTCTTGATAGACGGAATTGAGCTTCCGCATCTTCTTGAGGGAGATATTCTCGCCGTGATGTCTACCGGCGCGTATCATTATTCGATGGCTTCCAACTATAACCGTAATGCAGTCCCGCCGGTGGTAGCCGTTAAGGACGGCAAGTCGTGTTATATGGTCAAGCCGCAAACATACGAAGATATTGCGAGAAACGACGCAAAAATAGAGTTTTGAGAGGCATTGATGCTGTTTGCATTTCGTAATGCAGGTTCTTCGACCGATTATATAATTTTTACGCTGTTTTTGTTGATTGCGGTGTGTGTTGCGCTCGTTTTGCACGAGGTTGCGCACGGGCTTGTCGCAAAATGGAACGGCGACTATACTGCGCAGTACGAAGGTCGGCTGACGCTCAATCCTATTAAGCACTTCGACCCGATCGGACTTGTCATGATGCTGACTGTCGGATTCGGCTACGCAAAGCCCGTTCCCGTAAATCCGTACAACTTCAGGCATTACCGCAAGGGGCTTTTTACCGTCGCAATAGCGGGAATTTGCATGAACTTTATTCTCGCGTTTCTTTCCGCGTTGTTTTTCAATTTGATGTTCCTCGGATATATCAATACCGGCGCGGAAGCATTTTGGTATTTCATGCAGTTCTTTTCTATCTCGATGCAGATAAATATTGCGTTTGCGTTTTTCAATCTTTTGCCCGTATTTCCGCTCGACGGGTTTCGCATTGTGGAAACCTTTACCCACCGCGGCAACAAGTTCTGCGCGTTCATGCGCACCAACGGTCAGTATATTCTGTGGGGATTGGTAGGTCTCAGCCTGATTGTCGGAATGGCGGGAAGATACGTCGCGCTGCCGAGCTGGTTCGAGTATGTCAATGTACTCGGATTGTATATAAACTTCTTTGTGAGCAAGGTGGAATGGCTGTTTGTCAACTTTTGGGCGCTTATGATGCCGCCCGTCCGAGAGCTACTGTGGTTGGTGGGGATGTAGTATGAAGCCTATAAAAGGACTCAAACCCGAAGATGAAAATAACAGCTACCACGTAGTTCTCAAAAACTACGACGGTCCGCTCGATCTGCTGCTCGATATGGTTAGGCGCGCAAAAATCCGTATCGAGGATATATTCATTTCGGACATAACCGAGCAGTACCTCGCGGCAATGGACCAGCTCGAAGAGCTCGACATGGATCAAGCCGCAGACTTTATCGAGGTTGCGGCGACCCTTCTCGAAATCAAGTCGCGCGCGCTTTTGCCTCGTCCCGAGGTGATAGAAGCGCCCGAGGACGACCCCAAGAAGGAATTTATCCAAAGGCTTGACGAGTACAGGCTGTTCAAGGAAGCCGCCGACAAAATGCGCGAGCAGGAAAAGGTCAATATGCACTACCGCGCTCCCGACGACAGCGTAGGTCAGCCCCGACTCGTGTTGAAGGATATGACGACGGAAGGTCTTGTCAACGCGCTAAAGAGGATGTTCGACAAGATAGGCGCGCGCCAAAAGGTGTTCAAAACCCGCAAAATCGACCTCGATCCGTTTACCGTCGTTCAGAAAATAGCGTACATACGCGACCGCGTTCGCAATGTCGAAAGGGTTACGTTCGACGAATTATTCGACGAGGATTTTACTGTAAACGAAGTCATAACGACTTTTCTCGCGCTTTTAGAGCTGCTCAAAGCTCAAGAAGTGAGCGCGGAGCAGAACGGAATTTTTGAAACCATAACCATTATCAGAAGAAATATTACCGACAGGAGCTTGGGTGGTGACGATGGAAATTGAGCTTATTGACGACATACTCGAATCGCTTTTGTTCGTTTCGGGCGACGGGCTGAAAATCAGCGATATTTGCGAGCTTTTGGAGCTTCAAAAGAGCGAGGTAACGGGCGCGGTGAAGCGGCTTCAAAAGAAGTTCGGCGGAAAGAGCGGCATACATCTCATCACGTATAACGGCAAGATACAGTTCGCTTCCAATCCCGAGTATTCGGACGTGATTGCTTGCGTGCTTAATCCGATAAAGGAAAAAGCGCTGTCTACTCCCGCCATGGAAACGCTGTCCATCATCGCGTACCGTCAGCCGGTCACGCGTCTCGACGTGGAGCATATCCGCGGCGTGAACTGCGACTATGCGCTTCAAGCCCTTTTAAAGAACAACCTTATCGAGATAGTCGGGCGCAAGGAATCGCTCGGAAAGCCTTTGCTTTTCGGCACGACCGAAAACTTTTTGAAGCGGTTCGGCATAGAGGACATAACGCAGCTGCCCGATAGGGACGCGTTGCTCGAAAAAATACGCGATATAGAAGAAAGCACGCCCGCGCCGGACGAGGAACAGCTTTATAATTACGCTCAGGTTGACGAGAACGGCACGCCCGACTTTTTGCAGGGCGAAGAGCTTTTGGAAATCGACGGCTCGGACGCCGAGGCCGCCGCAACCGAAACCGACTGACGTTCCAAAATATTTTGCCATATAACGGTAAACACTACGTATATGTTGTACTTGGTGCTTACCGTTTTTTTATTGCATCTTTCGGTCGTACCGTTGGTGATAAGTATAAAAATCGACATAGACAGCGACGTTCCCGTCGGAAAAATCACGGTCAAGCTGTTTTTTATACCCGTATTTGTCAAAAAATTGCATTTTGAGGGCTTTCAAGACGCGGTTAACGGCACTCCTATTCAAAATGAAGAGAAAGACGAGCAAGAAGAGCACAAGCAAAAGAAGCCGTCGAAGTTCAAGAAAGCAATTAAGGACTTCCTTGTAAAAGTGGCTGTCCGAATAGCAAAGCGCATCAGAGTGCGGGAAGCGGACTTGCAATCGACAATCGGAACGGGCGACGCGGCGGCGACAGCTGTTTCGGTTTCGTCGGCGCTAATACTATACTGTCAGGCTTGCGCGTTTTTAGGACTCGCGCCGCAGGACGGCGCTATTAGACCCGATTACGAGCGTGCGAAGCTGTTTGTCAAGTTTTACGGCATAATTTCATTGTGTTTTGCGGATATTATATATGCCGTATTGTCGCAAATACTGTCGAAATTTGCGGCAGGCGGCAAAGGAGAGGTGCATGGACAGCATATTGTTACCGAGTGAACGAAAGGAACATCCTATAGAGCGCATCATGGACAGCGCGTTCGGCAAGGTGAGAACGCTTACCGACGCGGATATCATTGTAGGCGATCCCATCATCACGCCCGACGGCATGAATATAATTCCCATAAGCAAGGTGAGCGTCGGTATAGTGTCGGGCGGAGGAGAGTACAGCGACAAACAGCGCGACGAGTATCCGTTTGCGGGAGCGTCCGGCGCCGGCATGAGCATTTCGCCCGTGTGTTTTTTGGTGTCGGACGGAAAAAGCGTGAAAATACTTACAACCGACAGCAAAGGTCCGTTTGACAAGGTTATGGAAACGGTTCCAAACGTAGTCGGTTCCCTGTTCGGAAAGAGGAGAAAGTAGATGAGGCTTCGCTTTGCCGCCGTCGCGCTAATCGCGGCTATATTGTGCGCGGGGTTTATGCCGGCAGAAGGTCGAGAACCGAAAATCTCGGCGGCATTTTCCGAAATTAAAAGCACTGCTGTCGGCATGGCGGTCGTCGACGGAGACACGGGAGAACTCATTTTCGCCGATAACTGCGACTTGAAGCGCCCGCCGGCAAGCACTACCAAGATTTGCACGGCAATTACCGTTATCGAAAACTGCTCGACGCTTGATCTTCCCATGCCGATACCGTGCGCGGCGGTTGGCGTAGAGGGCTCGTCGCTGTATCTGCAAAAGGGTGAAATGCTTACCGTGCGCGATTTGCTGTACGGACTTATGCTTCAATCGGGCAATGACTGCGCCGTAGCGTTGGCGATAATAACGGGCGGCAGCGTGGACGGCTTTGTAAAGATGATGAACGAGACGGCGAAAAAGGCGGGCGCGGTAAATACCCACTTCGTAAATCCGCACGGTTTGCATCACGACGAGCATTACACAACTGCGCGCGACCTTTGCGCGATTTCATACTACGCCATGAAAAACGAGCTTTTCCGTGAGATAGTTTCTTCAAAACGGCACAGAATGCCGTACGGCGGCCGCGATTACGACAGGAATTTTCCCAACAAGAACAAGATGCTCTTCAATTATCCCGGCGGAAACGGAATAAAGACGGGGTACACCAAAAAGGCGGGCAGGTGCTTGGTGTCGTCGGCTACGCGGGACGGAAAGACGTACATCTGTGCAGTTTTGAACTGCGGAAATATGTGGGAAGAGAGTGCAAGGCTTCTCGACATGGCGTTTTCGCGTTAGTATAGCGTAAATTTACTTGATTTTTAATCGAAAATCGGCTATATTTAAGTCGAAAAACATTCAGGTCGGTTTTCATGCGTATAAACAAGTATCTGAGCAGCTGCGGCATAGACAGCCGCAGGAAGTGCGAAGCGCTCGTCACCGCGGGGCGAGTTAGAGTAAACGGCAAGGTCGTTACAGAGCTTGCAACAGACGTAAAAGACGGTGATGTCGTAGAGCTTGACGGCAACACCGTTTCGGTGTCTTTCAAAAAGACGTACATATTGCTCAACAAACCGAAGGGCTGCGTGTGCACGGCGCACGACGAGAAGGGCAGAAAGACTGTGCTCGACTTTGTCAAAGTCAATAAGCGCGTGTTTCCCGTAGGAAGGCTTGATTACGATACCGAAGGCCTTTTGCTTCTTACCGACGACGGAGAGCTTGCCAACAAGATAACTCACCCCAAAAACGGTGTAAAAAAGACGTATGCCGTACGCGTGGAAGGCGAGCCTTCCGCCGCCGAGCTCAAACGCTTAAGGAGCGGCATCGAGTACAACGGAGTAGCCTACGGAAGCGCCGAGGTTGTGGTCGTGGGCCCCGAAAACGGCGGCACAAGGCTCAATATCACCATATCCGAGGGCAAAAACCACGAGATCAAGAACATGATAGAAAGCCTTGGTCGGCGCGTTCTTTTTTTAAAGCGCACCGCTATCGGCGAGCTTAGGCTGGGCGGGCTTTCGCGCGGCGAATGGCGGTATCTTAACGACCGCGAAATCGCATATTTAAAAACGCTGTAAAATTTGCTTTTTTAATCGCAATTGAAACGATATTCTCATATAAATTCAACAAAAAAATAATCAAAAGATTGCGAGAATGTGTTGAAAAAATCTTACATCGGTGCTATAATGGGTGTATAGAGGTGGAATATGGTTTCGTTGCAAAACGCAAAGACTGAGCTTGCTTCGGCAAATAAGGATATTATAGAGTTTATCAACGCGTTCGTGGACGAAATGTCGTTCGTTCAAACGGACGCGTTTATGTGTTCGCAAAACGAGTTTGCCGAATCGCCCGGCGAGGGGGTTGTCAGCGGCTTTGCTTCCGTCGACGGCACGCCTGTGTGTCTGTTTGCCACAAATCCGGCCGTTCTAAAGGGCTCGATAGGCGCGCTCAATGCAAAGAAGATAACGCGCACTATAAACAATGCCGTTCGCATGGATAAGCCGCTAATTGCGGTGTGGGATACGTCGGGTGCGAGGATTGCGGAAGGCGTCGATTGCCTTGACGGTTACGGCGATATACTCAGGGCGTTTACCGTCGCTTACGGCGATATTCCCGTGATTTCGGTCATAAAAGGTAACAATTACGGCATTTCTTCGTTCGTTGCAGGCATAAGCGACTTTGTAATAGCTTTTCCCGACGCGTCGAGCGCGAGCGCTTCGCCGCTCGTCATCGCCGCTAAAACTGGCGGGGCGGAAAAGACGGTCGGAAGCGCCAAACAGCTCGCCGAGCGCGGAATAGTCACCAACATTGCAGACAAAAAATCGTTCAAAAAGACACTTGCCGAAATACTTTCCATATATTCGGCGAGTCGCGAGACGAGCGACGATCCCAACCGCGTATGCAAGGGGCTCAAAGCGGGAGCACCCGTCGACGCGGTTATCAAAGAAGTGTTTGACAAAAACAGCTTTTTGGCGGTGAGGGAACAGTTTGCACCCGTCGTCGTGACAGGCTTTGCGATGCTTGCGGGAATAAACGTCGGCGTCGTCGCGACCGACGTCACCAAAAACGACGGACGGCTTTCTTCGGACGCTTGCGTCAAGATAAGCGAGTTTTTGAACGTTTGCGAAAATGCAGAAACGCCTGTTGTGTTCATTACCGATTGCGTAGGCACCGAAATCTGTGCAGACGACGCGCGGCTCATTCGCGAGATGTCCAATCTCATTTATCAGATAAACTCGCTCGATACCGATATGTTCGCCGTGGTAACCGGAAAGGCAATCGGATCGGCATACACGGCGCTCGTGTCGCCTTGCGAGTACAAAATTGCTTGGGAAGGCGCTGAGATCGCTGCATTGGAGAGTGAGGCATCCGCTCGGCTGATGTACGCCGACGAGATCAAAAAGGCAAAGGACAAGGATAAGGCGGCGCAAAAAATAGCAAAAGCGTACTCCGAGGAAAACAGTTCCGCAGTTCTTATCGCAAAGAGCGGACACTTCGACAACGTAATCGAACCCAATCATACAAGACAATATCTTATCGCCGCGCTGTTGGCGCACGTGGAGTAAATCGGCATGCGTGGTATAAAATCGAAACTGATTAAATTTTTGCCGATTGTTTTGGCGGTAGTGCTCTTTGCGATGTTCGCAATCGGGTGCGCCGATGCGACAAAAGAGTCGGACAAAAAACACGAAGAAGGCACACCCAAGTACACGGTTACTTTGATGGTGGACGAAAAGGTGTACAAGACGCTCGAAGTTTACGACGGCGACGTTTTGCCCGAAGTCGACGCGCCCAAGAAGAAGTCGACGAGCAAAAAATCGTACACATTTGCGGCGTGGTATATTCAAAACGATGCAGGTCGCTTAGTCAGGTACGACACCTCCGCCGAGATAACGAAAGACATTACGCTGTATGCCAAGTTTAACGAAAACGACGTCATAACCGTCGGTACGGCGGCGATATATGCCATAATCGGGTTTTCGATAGTCGTAGCGGTGTTGGCGCTGCTTGTCGGGGTGTTCTATCTTTCGGGATATATCTTCAGGACCAAAGCGCTGAGCCGCGAAAAGCTTTTCGAGTTCAAGAAAAAACCGACCGAGCCCGTTTACGTTCCCGAAATAGTCGACGAGGGCGACGAGCTCGACGTAGTCGCCGCGATAACTGCGGCAATAACAGCGATACTGACCGACGAAAACGGCGGTGAAAAGCCTGAGTTCGTCATTCGCCGCGTAACGCGCAAAAACAGTAAATAACCGTTTTTACGGGAGGAATAAATTTATGCGTAAATTCAACGTCAAAGTCAACGGAAAATCGTACGAGGTCGAAGTGGACGAGGTAGGCGGATCGAGCACCGTAGCTCCCGCCCCCGCTCCAGCGGCTTCTGCGCCCGCTAAGGCTGAGCCTGCGGCGGCCGCGCCCGCTAAGGGCGAGGGTACGCCCATAAAAGCGCCTATGCCCGGACTTATTCTTTCGCTTTCCCACAGCGACGGCGACGCCGTCAAGGAGAACGAAAAGATTCTCGTTCTCGAAGCGATGAAGATGGAAAACGACATCAACGCTACGGCTGCCGGCAAAATAACGTATGCCGTCAAAAAAGGCGACAGCGTAGACACCGGCGCCGTTCTCGCGTACATCAAATAGAGGTTAAGCATGGGCGGCTTTAATTTCGTCGACATGATGAAAAACCTGTGGCACAGCACGGGGTTCTATCAGTCCTCATGGCAGAACTATGTTATGATGTTAATTGCATGCGTTTTGCTGTTTGTCGGTATCGGACTGAAAAAAGAACCGCTGTTACTTGTTCCGATAGGTTTCGGCATGTTGTTCGTGAACATACCGGGTGCCTACGGTATCCTGATGAAAGAACCGACAGTGCTCGAGGACGGAACTTCGAGCGCCGGCGGACTTTTGTACTACATGGAAAAGGGCGTCGAGTGGGTTATTTTCCCGCCGTTGATTTTCCTCGGCATCGGCGCAATGACCGATTTCGGCCCGCTCATCGCAAGCCCCAAGAGCTTTATTTGCGGCGCGGCGGCACAGCTCGGAATATTCTTCACGCTGTTCGGCGCGATATGGATCGGGTTTGACGGCGCGCAGGCCGCGGCGATTTCAATAATCGGCGGCGCAGACGGTCCTACGTCGATATACGTCACGACGATGCTCAAGCAGTTCGATCTGTTGCCGGCAATCACGGTCGCGGCATACTCGTATATGGCGCTTATACCGATAATTCAGCCGCCGCTCATGAAGTGGCTGACGACCAAGAAAGAGCGTTCGGTGAGAATGGAACAACTCCGTCCCGTGTCTAAGCGCGAAAAAATCGTTTTCCCGATTGTAGTTACTCTCGTCTGTGGACTTATAATTCCCGATTCGTTGCCGCTTCTCGGCATGCTCATGTTCGGCAATCTGTTGAAGGAGTGCTTGGTAGCCGACAGACTTGCCAACACTGCGAGCAACGGACTTATGAACGGCGTGACGATTTTCCTCGGCATTTGCGTCGGCGCTAAAGCGTTCGGGGACACGTTCTTAACGTTTGACACGCTCAAGATTGTCGCGCTCGGATTATTGGCGTTCGTAATGGGTACCGTCGGCGGCATTCTCGTAGCAAAGCTGATGTACTTAGCTACTAAGGGAAAGGTCAATCCGCTTATAGGAAGCGCGGGAGTTTCCGCAGTGCCGATGGCGGCGCGAGTGTCGCAGACCGTCGCGCAAAAGGAAGACCCGAACAACTACCTTCTCATGCACGCTATGGGACCCAACGTCGCGGGCGTTATTGGCTCTGCCGTTGCCGCAGGCGTGTTGCTTTCGATATTCGCTTAAAATTTTCGGAGTGATATATGAGTAAAGTCAAGATAATGGAAACAATATTGCGCGACGCGCACCAATCGCAAGCGGCGACGCGCATGCGCTTAGACGAAATGTTGCCCGCCGCTAAGATGCTCGACGACGTCGGTTTCTACGCGCTCGAAGCGTGGGGCGGCGCGACGTTTGATTCCTGCCTCAGATACCTCGACGAGGATCCGTGGGAGAGACTGCGCGCGCTGAGAAAGGCTATTCCCAACACCAAGCTGCAAATGCTTTTCCGTGGGCAGAATATTCTCGGCTACAAGCACTACGCCGACGACGTCGTCGACGAGTTTTGCCGCCTTTCGATTAAGAACGGCATAGACGTAATACGTATTTTCGACGCGCTTAACGACATTCGCAACATGAAGCAGGCGATCGACAGCACCAAAAAGTACGGCGGCACCGTCGAGGCGGCGCTTTGTTACACGACGAGCAAGGTACACACTATCGACTATTTCGTCGACCTTGCGGTAAAGCTTGAGAGCATGGGCGCCGACATCATCTGCATTAAGGATATGGCAAACTTGCTCCTTCCGTACGTCGCGTACGAGCTCGTTTCGCGCATCAAGGACAAGGTTAAAATCCCCGTGCACCTGCACACGCACAACACTGCTGGCACGGGCGATATGGTAAACCTCAAGGCCATTGAAGCGGGTTGCGACATCGTCGATACGGCGCTGTCGCCGCTCGGTAACGGTACGAGCCAGCCCGCCACCGAATCGCTTGTCGCGTCGCTTAGGGGCACCGAGTACGACACGGGGCTCGACCTCGACAAGCTCAATAAGTGCACTGTTTACTTCCGCAAAGTCGCGGAACGCCTGACTGCAGACGGCATACTCAATCCGAAAGTTCTAAAGGTTGACGTCAATGCGCTCATATATCAGGTGCCGGGTGGAATGCTCAGCAACCTGATAAGCCAGTTAAAGCAGCAGAACGCCGAGGATAGGCTTACCGAAGTGCTCGAGGAAGTGCCGAGAGTGCGCGCCGACCTCGGATTTCCGCCGCTCGTCACGCCGTCATCGCAGATTGTCGGAACGCAAGCTGTTCTTAATGTTCTTTCC
>JAFLVC010000011.1 GCA_022508505.1 Clostridiales bacterium
ATTTCTTTCTCGGGTTCTTGATGTTTGCCTGAGCGGCTGCGAGGCGCGCGATGGGCACGCGGTACGGCGAGCAGGACACGTAGTCGAGGCCGATCTTGTGGCAGAACTCGATGGACGAAGGATCGCCGCCGTGTTCGCCGCAGATGCCGCAGTGAAGCTTTTTGCGCGACTTCTTGCCGAGCTTGACGGCCGTTTCCATGAGCTTGCCGACGCCTATCGTGTCAAGCCTGCTGAACGGATCGGATTCGTAGATCTTGTTCGCGTAGTACGAAGGCAAGAACTTGCCCGCGTCGTCGCGGCTGAAGCCGAACGTCATCTGCGTAAGGTCGTTGGTGCCGAAGCAGAAGAACTCCGCTTCCTTGGCAATCTCGTCGGCGGTGAGCGCCGCGCGAGGGATTTCTATCATCGTGCCGACCTCGTACTTGAGCTTGACGTTTGCTTCTTTGATTACGGCGTCCGCCGTCTCTACGACGATCTTCTTGACGAACGCAAGCTCTTTTATCTCGCCTACGAGCGGGATCATGATTTCGGGAACGACCTTCCACTTGGGATGGCGCTTCTGCACGGCGACGGCGGCCTTGA
Organism: Clostridiales bacterium; assembly: GCA_022508505.1. Classification (GTDB taxonomy): domain Bacteria; phylum Bacillota; class Clostridia; order Christensenellales; family Pumilibacteraceae; genus Anaerocaecibacter. Next base: position 583 of record JAFLVC010000011.1, read on the forward strand.
TAACCGCTTTGGTCTGCATGACGGCAATCTCGGGATACGTTACGGTAAGACGGCAGCCGCGGTGACCCATCATCGGGTTGAACTCATGCAAGTCGGAGATAATCTGCTTGATTTGAGCGACGGTCTTGCCTTGCGCCTTCGCGAGCGCTTTGATGTCCGCTTCGTCGGTCGGGACGAACTCGTGCAGAGGCGGATCGAGGAAACGAATGGTAACGGGCTGGCCTTCGAGAGCTTCCATGAGACCCTCAAAGTCTGCCTGCTGCATGGGCTCGATCTTGGCGAGCGCGGCCTCGCGCTCCTCGAGCGTGTCGGCGCAAATCATTTCGCGGAACGCGCCGATACGGTCGGGCTCGAAGAACATGTGCTCGGTGCGGCAAAGGCCGATGCCCTGCGCGCCGAACGCCGCGGCCTGCTTTGCGTCCTTCGGGGTGTCGGCGTTGGTGCGGACGCCGATTGCCTTGTACTTGTCGGCGAGCTCCATAATCCTGCCGAAGTAGCCGGAGTTGGGGTCTGCGGGAACGGTAGGGATCAGGCAGTCGTAAATCGTGCCCGTCGAGCCGTCGAGCGACAGCGAGTCGCCTTCCTTGAACACCTTGCCGGCGAGAGTGAACTGCTTGTTCTCCTCGTCCATCTTGATATCGCCGCAACCCGACACGCAGCACGTTCCCATGCCGCGTGCGACAACTGCCGCGTGCGAGGTCTGGCCGCCGCGCACGGTAAGTATGCCCTGCGCGAACTTCATGCCCTCGATGTCCTCGGGGCTGGTCTCGAGCCTGACGAGAACGACCTTCTTGCCCTTCTTGCCTTCGATGACGGCGTCTTCGGCGGTGAACACGATCTGGCCGGCAGCCGCGCCCGGGGACGCCGCAATGCCCTTGCCGACGACGTTGTTCTTGTCGGCTTTTTTAAGCTCGTTGGGATCGAACTGCGGGTGGAGCAGCATGTCGAGCGACTTGGCGTCGATCTGCATGAGCGCTTCCTGTTCGGTTATCATTTTTTCGTCGATGAGGTCGCACGCAATCTTGATAGCGGCGGCGGCAGTGCGCTTGCCGTTACGGGTCTGGAGCATGTACAGCTTGCCCTGCTCGATGGTGAACTCCATGTCCTGCATGTCGCGGTAGTGGTTCTCGAGCGTCTTGCAGACATCGAGGAATTGCTTATACACGTCGGGAAGAACTTCCGCCATCTTGGATATAGGCATCGGGGTACGAACGCCAGCAACGACGTCCTCGCCCTGCGCGTTCATAAGGAACTCGCCCATAAGGCCTTTCTCGCCCGTCGCGGGGTTGCGCGTGAACGCGACGCCCGTGCCGCAGTCGTTGCCCATGTTACCGAACGCCATCATCTGGACGTTTACGGCCGTGCCCCAGCTGTACGGAATGTCGTGGTCCATGCGGTAGATGTTTGCGCGGGGGTTGTCCCACGAACGGAAAACCGCTTTGACAGCTTCGAAGAGCTGCTCCTTCGGATCGCTCGGGAAGTCCTTGCCGAGCTGCTTTTTGTATTCTGCCTTGAACTGGTTGGCAAGCGTCTTGAGGTCGTCGGCATTGAGGTCGACGTCGTATTCAACGCCCTTTTCTTCCTTCATCTTGTCGATGAGCTTTTCGAAGTATTTCTTGCCGACTTCCATGACGACGTCCGAGAACATCTGGATAAAGCGGCGGTAGCAGTCCCACGCCCAGCGGGGGTTGCCCGACTTTTTGGCGATGGTCTCTACGACTTCCTCGTTAAGACCGAGGTTGAGTATGGTGTCCATCATGCCAGGCATGGAAGCGCGAGCGCCCGAACGAACCGAAACAAGAAGGGGGTTTTCCTTGTCGCCGAACTTCTTGCCGCAGATTTGCTCCATCTTGTCGATGTAGGTCATTATCTCTTTCTGAATGTCGGGGTTGATCTTGCGTCCGTCCTCGTAGTACTGAGTGCACGCCTCGGTGGAAATCGTAAATCCCTGAGGAACGGGAAGTCCGATGTTGGTCATTTCGGCGAGGTTTGCGCCCTTGCCGCCCAAAAGCTCGCGCATCTTGGCGTTGCCCTCGGTGAACAGATAGCAATACTTCTTTGCCATTTTGTCAATCTCCTTGATTAGTATTTTTACCACAAGATATTGTATCAAACATGATAAAAAAACGCAAGCGTTTTCGCCTACTTCTTTGAAAAGAAGTAGGCAAGAAACTTTTAGTGTCGTGTGTTTACTGCCGTTGTTCATTGTTTGTTTCACCCGACGAGGGGCGCGGCGTTGGAAATTGCTCGACGCCACCATGTCGATAACGATAGCAGTACAAAAAAATTATAGATTCTTCGACTCCGCGCCGTCGTCGCTTCGCTCAGAATGACACAATAAAGACATATTGTTGTGTCATAAAGAAATGCATAGTTTTACTATGTCGTCCTGAGCCTGCAAAGAACCTAAAAGCGCGAGCATCTATATCTCGCGCTTCAATAATTCTTATCTCTTATTTTTTATCTTTTATATCTTATCTTAGCCACGCAGTGGCGCTTTTCGGCACTATTTATACAGGTCGACGGACTCTATGCTTTTAAGTCCGACGTCGAAGTTTTTGGAAAACTCGGAGATTATGTACTTAAGCGCGCGGCGCGTCATGTCGCTCTCCTCGCGCTTTTCGTAGCCGTGCCGTTGGCAATAGCCGAGCATTTGCACGGGGCTCTTAGGCTCGCTTTCGTACGTGTACTCGCGATAAAAGCCGGAAAGCTTGAGTAGCTCGCACACGTAGGTTATTGCCGAATAGTACGGATCGCCGTCGAACTGCGCAGACTTGATAAACCTCAGCATCTCGACGAAAACGTCGGGGTGCGGCTCGTCGTCGCCGAGCGCAAGCATAGTCGCCTCGGCGCAAACCGACGCTGCCGCATACATCTTTAAGTCGGCGCTCAGCCCGTAACCGTCCTGTATCATTGCGGGCTCAATCGGCGTAAGAAACGCGCCTCTGGTCGACGTGAACCGCGCATTGAAAACGGCAAACGCCTGAGCAAACGGCTTTAGCTTTGCCTTTGCCTTCTTCACGCCGCGGAACTGCAGCGTCGCCATGCCGTTTTCGGCTGTCAAGACATTCGCAAGCCTGTCGTCGTCGCGGTAGTCGCTTATCTTGAGCACTATGCAGTTGTCGGTAAAATCTCTCATTCAGCCTTGTTTATCGCGTTGATTTTTCTCTTTGCTACGAACGTACATCGAATAGTACGTCGGCTCGCCCGTCGCGCAGAACAATTCCCACAGCATTTTTTCGTCCTCTTTCATAAAACACCTCCGTCGGTTACTCTGTCTATTTTGCCACCGACGTGAGTGTTTATGCTATTTCGACCGCATTAGGCTCCCTTGTGCAAGACCGGGCGGCGACGAAGGAGCCGACTGAGGGACTGTTTAATATCCGATGTCGCGCAATATGTTTTGCTTGTCGCGCCAGCCGGGGCGCACCTTGACGAACAGCTCGAGGTAGACCTGCGTGTCGAGCAGTTTTTCTATATCGCGGCGCGCCGAGCTGCCTATGCGCTTTATCATCGCCGCGTCGTCGCCGATTACTATTCTTTTATGCGACTGCTTGTCTACTATTACGTCGGCGGTTATATGCACCGGTGACTTACTCTCGTCAACCTTCATGACCGAAACTCCCACGCCGTGCGGAATCTCGTCCTGCAAAAACAGCAGCGCCTTTTCGCGCACAATCTCGCCTATCATGAACTTGACGGGTCTGTCGGTGTACTCGTCGGGCGGGAACAAAAATCCGCCGTCTCTGCATTCGCCTTTAAGCGCGCGAATAAGAACGTCTATGTTCCGTCCCGTCTTGCAGCTCGTCGGAATTACGTCGCGAATGGAGCGCCCTTCCTTTTTTGACATGTACGGATTGAGCTTGTCGAGTATGGGATATATCGCCTCATACCCCTTTAAATCGGTCTTATTTACTACGACGTACAGCGGGGCGCGGAATTTCAACCGTTCTTCTATCAACTTGATATCGTCGGGCGTGATGCCCTTTGTGCAGTCGAGAACGACGACAACGACGTCGGCGTCGCCGCCGAGCGAGCTCTTTATGCTCTTGTCCATGTGCTCGTCGAGCTTGCTTCTCGGCTTGAACATTCCCGGCGTGTCGAGGAATACTATCTGCTTATTTCCCGCCGTGTAGATGCCCGTAATCCTGTCGCGCGTCGTCTGCGGCTTGGGTGAAACGATTGAAACCTTTTCGCCGACTATTGCGTTTACGAGCGACGACTTGCCTGCGTTCGGACGGCCGACGACCGCTACGACAACGGACTCGTCTTTTGCGCCGAGGATTTTTTCCTCCATGTCGCGCATTTTCTTTTTGTCCTCGTCCTCGATATGGTCGTAGCCGAGAATGTGCAATAACCCATGGACGAACAGGTAGTTTATCTCGCGTTCGCCCGTGCCGTATTCCTCCGCCTGACGCTTTGCGGCGTCCTCGTTTATCGCTATCTCGCCCAAAACGACTGCGTTTTGCAATTTGTCGTAGTCGTTCGGATAGTTCTTTTCGGTTAGCTCTTCAATCTTTTCAAGCGCGGGAAAGCTCAACACGTCCGTCGTCTTATCGACACCGCGCGTGTCGCGGTTGAGAGTGCGCATTTCTTCGTCGTCGATTATCTCGACGTCCACCGACGCGCTGCCCTTGAGAGAGAGCACGTCGTACGCAATATTGGCAAGCCTTAAAAATTCCGGCCTTGCATCGCCCGTCAGCTTAAACATGAGCGTCGTCTTTCTGCGCGCCAGTGTTGTACTTGATGCGCTTGTGGTACAGTCCGCCGTAAGCTCCGACGATTGCCGCGCGAATGGTGTTGAGCTCCTGCATGGTTATCGCGCATTTGTCGAACTGACCGAGCCGCAGGCGCTCGTCGATCATCGCCTTTAACAACCTGTCAACCTTCTCGCCGTCGGGGTTGTCCATAGCGCGGATGGCAGCTTCCGCCGAATCGCAAATCATGAGTATTGCGGAAACCTTGCCGCGCGGCGTATCGCCGTGATAGCGGTATTCTTCCATGTCGACTTCGCCGTCGGTAAGGCTTTTCGCCTTGTTGTAAAAATACGTTATGGGGAGCGTGCCCTGATGCTCTATCGTGGCGCGAGCTATTTCTTCGGGTATTCTATGCTCCTTGCAAAGATTATAACCGTCGACGGTGTGCTGGCGAATAATCTCCGCCGAAACCTCGGGCAAAATGTCGTTGTGCGGGTTGTAGCCCGACTGGTTTTCGGTAAAGTACATAGCGTTGTTGAGCTTACCTACGTCGTGATAGTAGGCGCAAGCTCTGGCAAAGTACGGGTTTTCGCCTATCGCCGTCGCGCATATCTCGGCGAAGTTGGCAACCGCTATGCTGTGATTGAACGTGCCCGGCGCTTCGACTATCAGCCTGTGAATGAGCGGCTGCTTGTGGCTTGTCAATTCTACGAGCTTGAAGTCCGTCGTCACGTTGAACACACTTTCGATGATCGGCTCGAGGAATGTCGCAAGCAGCATCTGCCCCGCCGCCGTTATTCCGATATACATGAAGTTGTCGACGAGCGGCTCAACGCTCAGCGAATATACCGAAAGGAATACGACGTACATCGCCATTGCCGACAGCACCGTGACGAACGCGCGGAACACCGATTTTACTCGCGTCATGGCGGTCGGGAAAGCATAGACGCCTATCGCACCGCTGAGAACGCCGGATATCGCGGTAAACGACACGACGGCAAATCTGTTGCTTACAATGTCGACAAGCGTGAAGGACGATATAAGACTGGCAAACACGTTAAGCGTAAATGCGTCATGTCGCTTCGAAAACGGCAGAACGAGAAGCGCCGTCAATGATATGAGCATTCCGTAAGGGTTTACGTATGCAATAAATATATTAGCCGTGACAACCACCGTAAAGACGGACATGAACGCCGTCGGTTCTTTCAGTCTCGACATCAACTCCTTGCGCGAAAACGCAATATATAGGTACATCGCACCGAGAATAGTCAGGAGCGCAAACGCAAATATTAGGTTTGCCGCCGTTTCCGACAGCTCTTCCGTTCCGTCTTTTACGGTCAGAAAATGCACGCGCAATACGAGCGCTATGTAAATAACGGCAAACGACGCCAAAAATATTCCGGCGAGCACAACGTATGCGCTTTTAGGCGGTGAATTGGGTTTTTCGACATTCGGCTTATCCGTCCGAACTTCCATGATTTCTCCTTTTGATGCTTTTGTGTTTTATTCTGTTTTACTGTCTTTGTTTTTATTTGTTTTTGTTGCTTTGTCGGCGGGCTTTGCTTGGCCCTTGCTTGCGTCCTTGTCATACGCCTCGACTATTCTTTGAACGAGATCGTGCCGCACGACGTCCTTGCCCGTAAGCCGCACGAACGCGACCGACTCGACGCCGCTCAGCACTCTTTCCGCATCCTTAAGTCCCGACGGCGCGCCCTGAAGATCGACTTGCGTGTCGTCGCCCGTGACTATTGCGCGGCTTCCCTCGCCGAACCGCGTCAAAAACATTTTCATCTGTTCGGGCGTGGTATTCTGCGCCTCGTCGAGTATCATGAACGCCGAGGAAAGCGTGCGGCCGCGCATGTACGCAAGCGGTGCAATCTCGACAGTGCCGCGCTCGATGAGCTTGCCGTAATCGTCGCCGAACATATCGCCGAGCGCGTCGTAAAGCGGTCGCAGATACGGATCGACCTTCATCTGCAGGTCGCCCGGCAAAAAACCGAGCTTTTCACCCGCTTCGATGGCAGGCCTTGTCAAAATAATGCGCTTGACCTCGCCGCGCTTTACGGCCGCCGCCGCCATGGCGACTGCAAGATAAGTTTTGCCCGTTCCTGCGGGGCCTATAGCAAAAGTCAAAAGATTATTGTTTACGGCGTCTGCAAAACGCTTTTGATTGCGCGTTTTTGCGAATATCTTTTTGCCGTATGCGTTGGTAGCTATCGGCTTTGCGACGATGTTCTCGAGGCCGTCGGGCTCGACGCACAAAATGTCGTAGTAGCGTTTTACGGCGGCGGGATCTACCGTCTCGCCGCGCACCTGTGCGTCGATGAGCTTGTCCAACAGAAGCCGCGCAAGCTCGACGCTTTGACCTGTTATGACAACTTCATCGCCTGCGACGCGCAACCGCACGTCGCACAGCGATTCTATTGTTTTTAGATTGGCGTCGTATGCGCCGAAAACCGCGCGCAGCTCGCCCTCGCTGTAAGCCTCTCTCAAAAGTTTTTCTCCGTTATGTGTGCGTCATCTTATTCGAGGAGCAAATTTGTTTGCTCGCAATGGCAAATTTGCGTCGACGACAAATTCGGTGTCTCCGCTGCTTGCGACAGAGCTTGCGTGCAAGCACGCGAGTTCGGAGCTTGTCCGGGAAATACCTAATTCATTCTCCTATATTCTCGCTATCCTGCGGCATGCGGCGCGGCGAGCCTTTGGATATCAGCGCCTCGCCGCTCAAAAACAGGTTGACGCGGTACAGCCCTGTCTCCGTCGCCTTCACAGTGTACGACGTGGTAAATTCGCCGACAAACTCGAGCTCTTTTGCCTTGCTTTCCGCAAACTCCTTTGCTACGGCGTCGACGTCGCGCTCCACCGTCACCGGCTTTGTCTCGAAATACTCGTAAGTCGTGACGTAGAGCGGAATCAACACGTCATAGTTTGCCGTCGTCGTCCTGCTTTCATACGACTTATACGGCGGCTTGGGAGTGAACAGTCTGCGGCCGAAAACAGTAAAGCACGTTTGCCTTTTGCTCTTGCCCGTGCGGCGGTACTCCACCGAGTACGCGCTGACTTCCGCCGTCACCGTAATCGACACGTCGCCGTAAACGTCGGCGTCGCACTCACCCGTATACAAGAGCTCGCCCGCAGTCGAATACACGTCGCCGTCCGCAAGAAGATCGCCTTTTTTTACGACGTCGCCGCGCGCGACGTGAGCTCTGCCTCGCCTGACGACTATGCGCGTAACAGTCGCGTCGTAAGCCGACTCGTACGCCTCGAACTTTTGCCGCACGGTAAAGTCTTTAGCTTCGAGGACGTAGACGTAAAGCGTGGTGCCTATTATCTCCGCGCCGGCGTCCGAAACGCCGTCCATGCCGTTTACTGCGGCGCAGACGAGGTCTGTGTCGACGTCGGTCTTTTTAACGCCCGAAACGAAGCCCGCTTTTTTCAAGACGCTCTCGATTGCCGCGTCCGACAAAACCTCGTTACCCGAAATGTCGATGCGCCAAATATGGGAATAAGAAATGTTCAAAGCGATTGCCGCGGCGACCGCGCCGAAGATTAGCCCCGACCGCGCGAGCCAAAAACGAGTTAACCGACCTATACCGAAGCCTTCGCCTATTTCAAAATTATAGCACAATTCGTTTAAAATAGCAACAGCTTTGTGAAAGTCTTTTTTTCGTATTTTAAATGTCGAAAATCCGCCGCCGACGGCGACGTCCGCCATACCTATCCCCGCCGTTGAAAGCCGCGAGGCGACCTCCGCGCCGCCGCCCTTTACTTTCAGCTCTACGCGCGGCAAAAACCCGTAATTGTTATAACCGAAGCCGCGCGGGTCGTTTTTGAGTTTTTTCTTTATTTTGCGGTAGACCTTTTGCCGCGCTTCAAGCTTTACCGCACGCTTTTTCGCATTTATTTCGGCGATTCTTTTGCGCGACTCTTCCTTTTCGCGCTTTAACTCCGTCTTTTTCGCCTTTTTTGCCGCTTTGATGCGTTTTAGCTCTTGCTCGCGCTGTTTCTTTTCCGCGGCACCGTCTGTCTTTTTCGCTCGGCTCATATATCTTTTACCGACACTCCGTCTATTCTTCCGACGATTGCCGTGCAGTCGCCTGTGAGGTCCTTTACCGTCATGCCGTCGCCCGTCACGGTCAGTATGCACCGCGGCGTGCGGAATATCATCTCGCATTTGTCGATGCTCATAGGCTTTGCGCCCTCGATATAAATGCCGTCGCGCCCGAACATGATCGCATGAAACTTGATTTCGACGGCGTTCCCGAATAATTTGGCTGTCTGTTCTATAAAGCTCATCGAACTATTATTATGTCAAAAGCCCTCGACATAGAACGTCCCGCGGCATACAAAAAACGCACCCGTTCGGTGCGTTTAAGTGCGTTACTCTTGTTCGTCGAGCTTTTCGATGATTATTCTGTTGGGCGTGACGGCGGTTATTACGACGCGCGCGCCGCTCGGGATCGGTTTTTCGCTGTACACCACGAGGTTTATGTCGTCGATTGCGACGTTGCCCGTGTGGTCGATGGGCGTATTCGCGACGCCAACCTTGCCGATAAGGCTTCCGTATCTGCGGCTGATACCGTCCGATTTTTTTATTCGCGCGACCCTGAGCCAATCACGCTTTTGCGTGGCGAGCGACACTATGTGCACGACGAACATGACTATTGACGTCAAGAACACGAACATAAACGCTTCACCCGGCGAGCCGTGCATCATTCGCGTTATGAACGACGCGCCGATAAGCGTTATGCCCAGCGAATACATCAGCCCGTGAAGCGGCCGAAAATACTCGACGGCGAACAGTATAAAGCCCGTCGTCCACAGGCACACCGTCGCTATATCTATATAGCCGAACAGCGCCGCAAAACTCTCCGACGGCGACATATCACGCCTTTTCGCGAAGTATCGCGTTGTAATAGAAAATGTACTGCTGAGCGTAGCCTGCGTAGTCGCCGTACCGCGACATCAGACGCGTTCTTAACTGCATTTCGGTTTCCATGCCCTGCCGCAGCGTTCGCAATATCCAAGTATCGACAGGAAAAATCTCTAGCCGCCCGAGCGCAAACAGCATTACGCAATCGGCGACTTTGGGTCCCACGCCGGGTAACGACCTCAAAAGCTTTTCGGCGTCAGTAGTACGCGCGCCGCGCACTCTGTTGAGTATGTCTGTCTCCGCGCAAATTCTTGCGGTGTCGTATATGTACTGCGAACGGTAGCCGCAGCCTATCGCGTCGAGCTGACGCACGGCAAGCGACGCAAGCTGCTCCGGCGTCGGAAACACGTCGTCGAACATCGCACACAGTCTGTTAATTATGCTCTTTATGCGCGGAATATTGTTGTTTGCAGAAATGATGAACGAAATGAGCGTTTCGAAAAGCGGCTGGTGCAAAATCCTGAGCGCCCCGCAGCTGTCAAGCGCTTTTTGAAGCTCGGGAAAACGCGAAAGCTCGCGCTTTGTACGGTTTACGTCGCGGTCGAGGTTAAAAAAGCTGACAAAGTAATTTACGGAAGTAGTTTCGATCGTTACGTAATTGCCCTTGGTATAGACTTTGGCCGTGTGTTCCCCTGACTTTACCGTGTAAATATCGTCCGCCTTTTCAAAGCGAAAAAGCTGACCGCATTCAAGCGTCGCTTTTACGTCGATGTTGGCGGCGTCCACCGTTATACTGCCCGCGTCTGTCTTATACATAACAAATACCTAATCGAATAAATTTTACAAAAAAAGGGCTTTGCGTGCCCTTCTTTGTGCAAACCGTTATTGTGCAATCGGATAAACGCTTACTTGCTTGCGATTGCCTTTGCTTTCGAACTTGACCTTTCCGTCGACCAAGGCGAAAAGCGTGTCGTCGCCGCCAAGCCCTACGTTCTCACCGGGGTGGAACTTGGTGCCGCGTTGGCGGACGAGTATGTTGCCGGCCAAGACGAACTGACCGTCCGAGCGCTTGACGCCGAGGCGTTGCGCGTTACTGTCTCTGCCGTTCTTGGTGGAACCGCCGCCCTTTTTGTGGGCAAACAACTGAATATTAATAAACATTTTAATTTCCTCCCGTAATCGTCTCCGTCTTGATGAATTGCGGATAGCCGCTGCGGAGATCCTCTACTCCCACGCGCAGTGCGCGCAGTAAAACTTGAATGTCGTGATCGAACTCTGTCCCTCGCTCCGCCCGAAACTCGAACAGCGCTTTGCCGTCGTCACGGTCGAACGTGACGGGAGCTCCGAGGTCCTTTATTGCAAGATACGCCGTTTGTACGAGTGTGGATACCGCCGCGCAAACTATGTCGCTTCCCGCCTCCGCGTAACCGCTGTGGCCCTCGGCGCGTACCCTGTGCGTCTTTTCGTCAGATGAGAACGAAACCTTTATCATGCAATACTTTCGATCTTTATGCGCGTATAGAACTGCCTGTGGCCTTGCTTTTTACGCACGTTCTTTTTTGCCTTGTACTTAAAGACGACAACCTTTTTCGCTTTGAGCTGCTTTACGACTGTTGCGGTAACCTTTTTGGCCTCCGCTTCCTTGCCGCAAACGATGTTCGCGCCCTCGCCCGTCATGAGCGTCTTGAGCTCGACCGTCGCGCCCTCCTCCGCGTCCAGATGCTCGACGTCGAGAACGTCGCCCACATTGACGCGGTATTGCTTGCCGCCTGTTTCGATGATAGCAAACACAGCATTACCTCCGTTTAGTATTCGCCGTCGGGGTATCGGAGAACCGAATTTAAAACCCTTTTCGTGCGGTTCGGATATAAGTATATCACAACGCAAAATTGCTGTCAACAAAAAAGACTACCTCTTTTATAAGAAGTAGTCCGCAAAATTTCCTGAATTCGACTGCGTTTACCGCCCGAAAACCGCTTTTATGCTTACGCCGCGCCGCTAAACCTCGAACTCGCCGTTGAGCGCTTTTAGCGCCCTTTCGAAATCGTCGTTCGACACGCCGAGGATTATGTTTATCTCCGACGCGCCCTGGTCTATCATGCGGAGGTTGATGTCTGCGTTCGACAGCCTGCTTATCGCCCGCGCCGCCGTGCCCGGACGGCTTACCATGCCGTGACCGACGATTGCAATAAGCGCGAGGTCTGTCGAAAGGCTTATGTGGTCGGGATTGACCTCCTTTTGCACCGCCTCGACGAGCTCGTTCGCCGTTTTGCCGTCCACAGCCGAAAAAACTACGGTCATGGAGTCGATGCCGCTCGGAATGTGCTCGATCGGGATATTGAGCTTTTCGAAACAGTTTAAAACGCGCCGCGCAAAACCCACCTCGGCGTTCATCATCGACTTATCTATGTGCAACGAGAAAAAGTCCTTTTTGCCCGCAATGGCGGTAATGGGCCGCTTGTTCTTTCTCTTGTACTCGCCGTTCAAAAAGGCTTCGGTCGGCACGATCTTGGTCCCTTCCGAGTCGGGATTGAAGGTGTTAAGAATGTGAATGGGAATATTCGCCCTGCGGACGGGAAATATCGAGTCGGGATGGAGAACGTTTGCGCCCATATACGCGAGCTCGCGGAGCTCCTTGTACGTCAAAACGTCTATTATCGTCGCGTGCGGCGCTATGCGCGGATCGCAGGTCATAAACCCGTCGACGTCGGTGAAGTTTTCGTAAAGCGACGCATTCACCGCGCGCGCGACTATCGCGCCGGACACGTCCGAACCGCCGCGTGTAAACGTAACTATATCGCCGCTCGCGTCGCTGCCGTAAAACCCGGGAATTACCGCCCGCTTATACCCCGACAGTGCGAGCTTGCACACGCTTTGGGTGTAGTCGTCGTCAAACACTCCGTCGCGGAACTTGATCAGCTCGCAGGCGTCGACAAAGTCGTAGCCGAGCACCGCCGCGAGAAGCTTTGCGCAAAGATACTCGCCGCGCGATATGATGTAGTCGGCGCTCGCCGTCGGAAGTTTTTCGATGATTTGTTCAAAGTCCTGACGAAGGTAATCCTTATTCGCCAAAAGTCCGCCGCACAGCTCTTCGAACCGCCGCATAACGGGCAAAAAAGCCTCGGCGCGAAGCTCCGGCTCTTTGTCTGCGACGGCAATAAGCATATCGGTAACTTTGGGATAGCCGTCCGCCTTCCCCGGCGCGGAAACAACGACGAACCTGCGCTCGCGGTCGGACGTTATGATGCTCTTTACGCGCTCTATGCTCTCTATTGTGGACATTGATGTTCCGCCAAACTTTACAGCCTTCATTATTTCTCCGTTGCTCTATTATATTCCGAAAAGCACCAATGCGACATTGTCATCAGAGTTTTTATTCACGAATTATGCGCGCTTCGATGTAGTAGCGCTTTTCTTCCGCCTCGCCGAGCGAAAATGTCTTTTTGGGAAGCGTGCCGTTTTTGACGACGTAATTGAAAAGCTCGAACTTTTCCACGCCGCGCATCTTTATCCCGACGCAGCCCTCGCGAACAAGCGCGTCGTCACCGTGTACGTATTCGACGCTGCCGCCGAAAAGCTCGACGTACGCCTCGCAGTAGTTGTCCACTTCCTTTATCGCCTGTATCTTGTCCTCGGGAACGTTTATCGAAACGGTTCCGTTCGCGTGCGCGGTCGTGACGGCGGTGCCGTTAACAGCCAAGCGCAGTCCGTCCAAAAACAGCGCCGGATCGTCGGTCTTTACAAGTCTGTGTATGGGCTCGCACACCAGCCCATCGTCGTAGATGTTGACAAGCTCGACGAGCGCGTAGCCGTTGTACGGATTTGGCGAAGTGTCCCTGCAATGCTTTGCGGTCGCAAGCGAATGGTTGCCGTCACCGACGAGCGCAAACAGCTTTGTACCGAACTTTTTCTCGGACTCGGCTATGATGTCGAAAACCGCTTTTTTGAGCGGCGCTGTGTCGCGGGGCGCTATGAGCTCGCCCGTTATGTGTCCGCCGCCACCCTTGAGATCGCCGTCGTAAAGCGGCGTCTTTTGTGCGGCGTCAACCGCTTTTTTAATCGCGTTTTTGCGGTCGTCGACGAGCAAGAGAATGTGCGGTAGCTCTATGTCTATCGCCTCGCGTATTGCGACGCGCGGAGGGATACGCTCCTGTATGGTGCGCTCAGAGGCGCGTATGAGCGCGGTGTTGCCCGCGGTGTACTCGTAGTCGTCTAGATTGATGGCGGCGACAAGCCCGTGCCGCACCCTGCCGTAAGGCGTTGTACGCGTAACCGCGACAGTGCCTTTCACCGCCGTAAACCTGCCGCCTATCAGCATATCCTCGGACATCTCGCGAATGAGCGGCAAGCGTTCCTCCGCTTCGTCCAAGAAGCATTCGGGTAGTATCAAATCGAGCGCAGACTGCGCTTTAAGTTCGGTTTTCAGATTGTTCCAATATTCGGGCTGCGACGAAAACTGATCGCAAGCAATTGCCGCAAAGTCTCCGACGTCCCCCTTCGGAATCAATATTTGACTGTCGAAATCAATAACCATCTTCTTTAATCGTCTTTAAAGAGAGAGTCCGGCGACGAGTGCCCACATGAGGAAGGATGTACCGATTGCAAGCAGCTTCCACCCTATATTGTGCACGAATATTGCCTTTAAAACGGATACGAACTTTCCGTCCTTTTTTTCGCTTTTCTTAGCCGTCTGTCTTTGCTCTTCCATTATTTATCGCTCCTTAAAGATCTCTTGGTCTTCTTCTTTGCCGACACGGCTTTGAGACCGTACACCTGTTCGAGCTGATCGGTCAGCATCTGAGAATCGTAGTAGCGCGTGATGTTGCCGTGGTGCGCTACCGAAATAACGCCCGTCTCCTCAGACACGATGATAGCGAGGACGTTGTAGCTTTCGGTTACGCCTATAGCCGCGCGGTGGCGCGTTCCGAGCTCTTTGTCGATCGAGTTGGACTGCGACAGCGGCAAGAAGCAACCGGCGGCGATTATTCTGTTGCCGCGGACGAAAACCGCGCCGTCGTGAAGGGGCGCCTTGGTGTTGAATATACTCTCCAAAAGTGCGCACGAAAGCACAGCGTCGAGCTCGGTTCCCGAATCGAGAATATGCTCGGGCATGCTGTGCGTGGAAATAACTATTAGCGCGCCGACATTCTTTTTGGACATGTTTTGCGCGGCACGCACTATATGCGATATAGTTTCGTGGAGCTGATCGTCCGTGATATCGTTTTCGGTGATGTAAACGTCATGCTCTTCCTTGGGCGAAGCGAGCTTCATTATGCCCCTTCTCGACTCCTGCGGGAACAGCAAAACTATTGCGATGATAGCCAAAATCAAGCTGTACGAGAGAACCGTGCCTATAACCGTCAGCCCGACCATGTCGGACGACAGCACGATGCCGGCAAACACGAGCGGCAAAAGATAGGCAACGAGCTTGACCGCGTTGTTCTTTTTAAGGAATACAATAATGCCGTAAATCAACAGCGCGGTGAGCACGACATCTATCACGCACGCGGCGGGATTATCTGCCATACTCTCGTATATTCGGACAAAAAACTCCTTCATACGCTCCTCCATCATCATTATACAATATAATCAATTCGTTTTCAATCGTTTTTTACTTTCTTTTTTGCGGAAATCGAAAAAATTTTTTACTTTTTTCTATCGACTGCGCCGTAGTCTGCGCATTAAATTTGATACAAGCCCCAAACTAATGTGGAGCCGACTGTCCGGCCGAACGCGTAGGGCTATCCACCCGAAAAAAGCGCGCCCGCCCCGAAAAACGCTTAAATTTATTCGCCGAAAATTATGAACAAATTTTTAAAAACACTTGATTTTTTTGTTTTTATAGGTTATAATGTAATGTACACATCCGTATAAGAGGGTTTTATGGCAAAAAAGGACGCTGCAACGCCTGAGAAGGCCAAAGAAGAAAAAAAGAAGGACGATAAGAAGGAAAAAGGCAAGAAAGGCAAAAAGGACGCCGCCGCTGCCGGAGCACCCGCAGACGGACAGGCCGCAACTTCTCTTGCCAACATGTCGCCCGAGCAGATGACGGCGGCACAGATTGAGCAAGCGCTCAAAGAGAGCACCGATCCCGAATCTCGTCTCAAAAGGCTGCGCAGCCCCATCAACGTGAGGAGCTGCCTTCTCAATATTCTCATACTTATCGTCATGACGCTCGGCATAGTTATACTGTGGTGCTTCCTCGCCGTCGACAAGTTCAACTTCGGCACGGTGTTTTCGGATATGATGAGCAAGTTCGGCATATCACAGGCTTTTGAGGGCTTCTGGAACTGGCTGACAGGGCTATTCAGTTAAACTTTTTAAGGCGATGCAAATGCACCGCCTTTTTTGTTGCTCACTTCCCCATCACGATTAACTAAAAAGCGCGGCCGAAAGGTGTATTTCTTAGGGATTTACCTGTGGACGAAAAAGCAAACTACACTTCGAAAACAAAGTATAGTGTGCTATACTTTTTATTGTAAGTGCATTTAGCAAATGAAATTGCTTGCTGCGCAAGCAGTGAAATTTTTAGCCTTGCGACTAAAAATGAAATTTTGCTTCGCAAAATGAAATAAAATTCGCCTTGTAATGTGCGAAGCACATTTCATATTCCGCAAGGAATATTTCATAGCGAAGCTATTTCACTCGCCGTAAGGCGAATTTCATTGGGTGTTTGTGATATTCCCTATCACAAACACCCGGAAGCCGCGCTTTTTGTTTGTGGTCTATTCGTCCGACGGTTTGTCGTTTTCCTTTACGTCGGTTTTTTCCTTTTCAGCAGTCTTGTCGTTTTCGGCGTCCTTTTTCGCCGTCGACTTGATCGGCTTTTTGGTAGACGGTTTCTTTGCCGCCGTACCGCTCTTTGACGCAGACTTTACGCCCGACCTTTTGACAACTTCGATATTGCTCTTTGCAGCGGTCGCTTGAGCGTGCTTCTTCTCTTCCGCTTCCTTTTCTTGCTTTGGTTCTTCCGTCGTCTGCTCTTCCGTCGGCTTTTCGTCCGTCTCTTCCCTGTCGTTTTCCTGCTCGATTGTTTCGACTTCGTGCGTGTCTATTTCTATTTCCTCTTCTGTTTCCTCGTTCTTTGCGGTATCGCCCGATTGTTCGGACGTGCCGACGTGGGACGGACCGCCGCGAAGTATAGACGTGATAAGCGAGAACGGATCGTCGAAATCGACCGCAGGGTCGTTGTTGGGCACACCCGGGAAGATTTCCTCATCAGGCTGTTTGACGTCGATGTATATCTCGTCGTCCTTTTGGTCCTCATAGTCCATGCCGAACACCGCCATTTTCATTTTGCGCGGGGTGGGCGCGACAATCGGATATTTCTTTGTAAGGCGGTACGTCACAAACATCATGACCGCTCCTGCCACGGCGGCTATGCCGAGCACGACGAGGTTCCACACCCAGCCCTTGGTGAGAACGTCGGTGTCAGGGAAATGATCGCGGTCGTAGCTCATTGTGTCGATAAAATCCGCCGCCTTGAGCCCCTCGACGACGAGCGTCGCCGCCGCCGCCATTTTTTTGCCGTAATCGGGATACAGCTTTTTAAGGTTTGCGAGGGTGTCTTTTTCGGTGAGCTCGACACTGTCGTTTTTTGCCGACTCGGCGTCGGTCAGGTCAATCGTTTCCCAATTGGCGCCGATGAGGTTTAGCGTGGGGATATTGTGATTGAAAAACACGGCAAAGTCGCCGTTCATCGCCCACTGATAATACGGAATGCCGTTAAGCGCCGAAAAGCTCGTAATTGCGGGGCTTTTCTGCGTTACCTTGTAAATATCCAACCCGTTTTCCTTTGCAATGCCGTCGAAAAACTTTTCGCGTTTTGTCTCGCGCGAATCACAGTACGCGTACACGTGATCGACGCCCAACCGCTGAAGTTCTATCATGAGCACGGTGTTGGTCTTTTCCTGCGCCGTCATGCCCGAATAGAATTCCGATGCGCCCAAGCTCCTCAGTGCGGACGCGCCGAAAAACACAATCGTCACGCTATACTCGAGCACAGGCTTTTCAATCTGCAAGTGCTCCGCTATCGCGAGAAGCGTCGCTACGCCCGTGCCGTTGGAGAGTGCGCCGTGCGAGCGCGTGCCCGTTCCGTCGCCTTCGTACGGAGCGTCGTAGCAGTTGTCGTAATAAGCGCCGATGACGACGTTTTTATGCGATTCGGGAATGCCTTCCGGCTCATACACCGCGACGATGTTTTGACTTGTCAAAACTCTGTCGTCCGATTTGATGTCGAACGGCTGCACAAGCGTTTCCCACCCCGCGTCCGGCTCCGGCTCCTCGGGTTCCTCAAGCTCCTCGGGTTCTTCCGGTTCATCGGGCTCTTGGGGCGCTGCTGGTTTTACGTAGCCGTACTTGGCGAGCTCTCTTGCGAGATATTCCGCCGCGTCCGCTTCGGCGGAGGTGTACCGTGTGCGGTCGAATCTGCCGCTCGACATAAACTCGTCGAGCTTTTGCTCCACGCTTTCCACAGATATCGTGTACGTGGAAGAATCTGCGATTTTATGCGCGGGTGCGCCGGGATCGGAACAGCCGACAAGGGCGAACGCGGCGACGACGACGGAGAGCAATATGAACAAAACGCGCGTGAGTTTTTTCATGCCACACCGCCTACCGTCATGATGATTGAGATGAATGCGAGCACGCCGTAAACGGCTATAAATGCGCCCATGACGTGCGAAACGACGATGCGGTACACCGTTTTATCGACGTAGTTTTGCGAAAACGCGTACCACAAGTACAGCCCTACAAATATAAAAGTAACCGCCGGATCGAGAATGGCATTGAGTATGCCGGCATACATGGGTGCGGCTACATATATAAACTTAAGCCCGAAAAGGACGATGTTTGCCGCAATAACGGCAAAGCAAAGGCCGTAGCGCACGGACGCTACGTCGTTTTTGAGTCCGATCTTGACGGTCACGGTTTTGAAAACAAACATCGTCAAAACCTCGTAGATTATGAGCGGGAAAATCCCGCCTATAAAAAACGCCCAGACGTCATTTGCAAACCACGCGCCGAAGCCGTACTGCTCGCCGTAGTACGCCATTGTGCCGCGCATTGTATACCAAGACATTGCGCAGTAGCTGAGATATACAAACAATCCCATTACCGGCATCGGTAGTTTCTTTTTGGCGATATTTATCAAACTGACCTCCGTGTTGAGTTCTATCTTGCGGACGCTTGTATTACAAACGAGCACAGCGCGTCGTACTGCGATATTGCGCCCGTCTTGTAGCTGTAATCTATGTCGGCAAGCATGTCGACAAGGGCTTTGAGCCGCGCTTTGGTGAACGCCGCGCCCTCTTCCCTAAGCTTTTGTGCGGCGTACTGCTTTATGCCGAGCGCCGCAGCGCCGCCGCTGTCGACGGCGACGGTAAACATCTTTTTAAACCTGTTGTAAAGAATGGTGAACGCCGCGACGAGATCGTTGCTCTTTGCCATGCCGTCCACTATTTTGAGCGCCCTTGCCGTGTCGCGCTTGACTATACAGTCGGTGAGCTCGAAAACGACGTACTCGGTGTCGGCGCGAACCTCGGCAATGACGTCCGCTTCCGTTATTTCGCCGCCCGCACGAAGAAGCGCGAGCTTTTCGGACTCCTGCGTTATGCGCGACATGTACCCGCCGCAGCGGCTGTACAGCTCTTTTACCGCCCTGTCGCCTATCGTCGCGTTCATGCCCGCCGCCTGTTTTTTGACAAACGGCGCGACGTAATTTATTCCGACGCGGTTGCAATCCACCGCGGTCGCGCCCTCGGGGTACGTCGGAGCCGCCGCGCGGTTATTCCAACTGTCGTGCGGAATGTAGTCTGTCGTCACGAGCACCGCCTGAGGATTTGGCGACTTCAAGTATTCCCCGACCGCCGCCATGTCAACCTTGCCGCGCGCAATTACTACCCGCCGCTCGCCCATCAAAGGAAGCTGCATGAGCTCGTCGACAAGATCTCGCCCCGAAGCAAACTCCTTGTCGGAAACGTTAAACTCCTGCGGTGGCGCCGCAAGCTCTTTAATCATTGCGACGGCGCGCGAGATGAGGTTCTCGTCGTCGCCGTAGCAACAATAGCACGCGCAGATATTGTTCGCTTTTAGGCTCTTTTTAAGCTCGGCGAATTCCATATCGGTATTATAATACAAATAAAAGAAAAAATCAATCGATTTATATAAAAATCGGGTTCTACCGCTGTCGAACCCGATTATGTCGTTACAATATATTCGATAAGAACGGAATTCCGTCGAGGAGAATGTCGTCGATATAGTTGATAGCCGACGTTACGAATATGACGGCGTCGTTGTAGTTGTCCGATTTGACTACGCTCTCAAGGCTTACAATCTTGTCGTCGAGGGCGCGGACGGTGTTATGGTTTTGAAGTATCAAAAGAACGCGTTTGCCGCTCTCCCACTTTTTTACGAGCTTTTTGCAAAGCTCCACCGTTTCGGGGTTGTCGACGTGCTCCTCGTTTTTTTCTATGCTGACCGCTATGCGTTCGAGGTCGGACTGCAAATCGTTATACAGTCTGTTTTCGTACACCATTTCGCCTATGATACAGCCGACGACGACAGCGAAAACGGTGAGAATAATGATCATCTTTTTCACCAGTTGCCGCCCCCCGTAATCGCAAGCTTACTGCAAAACGCCTTTTTGTGCTTAGGCGAAAAATAAGCGTTGCCGTCCTGCCGCACGTCGCAGTACAAAAGGTCCTCAAGCTTTACGCCGTGCTCCGAAAGAACGTCGGTGATGTCGGTCTGCTTGGTGCCCGAAAGCTCGAGATTTTTTTGATTTATCTTGCCGTCGACGACGAGCTCGAGCGGCAAAAGCGTGGGCTGCGCATCGCCGTTTTCGTCCTCTTCTTGCTGTTCCTTTTCCACGACGCAAAGCTGACCGTTGGTTTCGAATATGGCGTACGCTATTTCCGAAAAATCGACGTAGCCCGCCGAACGCACCGCCTCGATAAGGTCTGCCATATTCATATTCATCTTTTGAAGATTGTCGTAGACTATCCCCGACTTGTCGATGACTATCACCGAGCTTCCGCTCAATATCTTTCGCGCCTTTACCGACTTTCTCGAAATGAACGACAGCACAATGTGAAGCATTGCGAGCGTTATAATCGGAATCAAGCCGTAATAGAGCGGAATGTACGGATCGTTCATCGGAATACACGCGACCTCGGAGATGATGAGCGTTATGACGAGCTCAAAGGGCTGCATTTCGCCTATCTGCCTTTTCCCCATCAGCCTAATTACGAAGAACACCACCAAAAAAATGATAAACGACTTCAACATTACCACAAACATAGTGATTGTAGTATGGCAAAAGGCAAAAGATTTATGCCGAAGAAAACAAAACCGCCGTCTATTTAAAGACGGCAGTGTGAGCTTACGCAGATTTAACTTTATTTTCCGTTCTCTTTTGCGAGAATGGATTTGAGATACTGTCCTGTCTTGCTTTCCGCGACCTCGGCGACGCGTTCGGGAAGTCCCGCCGCGACAACCTTGCCGCCCATATCGCCGCCGTCGGGACCGAGGTCGATTATATAGTCGGCGCACTTTATTACGTCGAGGTTGTGCTCTATTACGACGACTGTATTGCCGTTGTCGACGAGGCGCGAGAGAATATCTATAAGCCGCTCTACGTCGGCGGAGTGAAGCCCCGTCGTAGGCTCGTCGAGGACGTACAAAGTGTTGCTCGTAGCGACCTTACTCAATTCCGTTGCGAGCTTAACGCGCTGCGCCTCGCCGCCCGAAAGCGTCGTCGCGGGCTGACCGAGCTTGACGTAGCCGAGTCCGACGTCAAGGAGCGTCCCCAGCTTTCGCTTTAGCGTAGGCACATTTTTAAAGAACTCGTACGCCTCTTCTATCGTCATTTCGAGTACGTCCGCTATCGACTTGTCGCGGTACTTGACCTGCAACGTCTCGCGGTTGAAGCGCTTGCCCTTGCACACGTCGCACGGAACGTACACGTCGGGCAGGAAGTTCATTTCGATACAGATTATGCCGTCGCCCTCGCAGTTTTCGCAACGCCCGCCGCGCACATTGAATGAGAACCGTCCCGACGTATAACCGCGTTCCTTTGCGGCGGGAAGCTCTGCAAAAAGGTCGCGTATGGTCGACATGGCGCCCGTGTACGTCGCGGGGTTTGAGCGCGGCGTACGCCCTATCGGGCTTTGGTCGATGTTTATCACCTTGTCAATGCGATCGAGTCCGTCTATGCCGTCAATCTTGCCGACGCGCTGCTTGACTGTGTTAAACCTATTGGCGGCGGCAGGATAAAGCGTCTGATTGATGAGCGACGATTTGCCACTGCCCGATACGCCTGTGATACATGTAAAAACGCCGAGCGGAATCTTGACGTCTATATTTTGAAGGTTGTTCTCCGCCGCGCCGCGAATCGTAATAAACGAGTCGGCAAGCCGCCGCTTATCGGGGATTTTGATAGTGCGCTCGCCCGACAGGAACTTGCCCGTAACCGAGCCCGAAGCGATTATATCGTCAACGGTGCCCTGCGCAATAACCTTACCTCCGTGCGTTCCCGCGCCCTCGCCGATATCGACTATGTGGTCTGCGGCACGCATGGTGTCCTCGTCATGCTCGACTACTATCAAGGTGTTGCCGAGGTCGCGCAGATTTTTAAGCGTATCTATCAGCTTCGCGTTGTCGCATTGGTGAAGCCCTATGCTCGGCTCGTCGAGGATATAGAGCACGCCCGACAGTCCAGAGCCTATCTGCGTGGCAAGCCTTATGCGCTGCGCCTCGCCGCCCGAAAGACTTACCGCCGAACGCGAAAGCGTCAAATATTCAAGCCCGACGTTTATCAAAAAGTCGAGCCGTGCTCTTATTTCTTTTAGCACGCGCTCGGCAATCATCGCCTTTGAAGGAGACAGCTCGAGCTTGTCGAAAAAGCCGCGCAATTTCTTTACGGGGAGCGCGCACAGCTCGTCGATATTCTTGCCGCCCACCTTGACGGAGAGCGCCTCTTTTTTTAGCCGCTTTCCTCCGCAGTCGGGGCACGGTTGGGAGTTTGTAAACCTGCCTATCTTCCACCTGACGCCGTCGCTCGTAGTTTCCGCGAGCCTGCGCTCCAAAAACGGCACCATGCCTTCATAAGCTATGCGCTCGCTCCTGTGGTAGTGCCCCGTCGTGTACTCGACGACAAGCGGCTCGTCCTTTGCGTAAAGGATTATGTCGCGCACTTCCTTGCTCAGTTTTTTGAACGGAGTTTTGAGCGAGAAGTCGTACTTTTTGGCGAGCGCGGAAAGGCACTGCTCGAAGTGCGGCGTGCTGTCGAGCTGACCGCCGTCCAATAAGTCTACTATCGACGAATCGCCGAAAAACAGCAGTTCGGGATCTATTTTGGTCAAAAATCCGAGACCGCCGCAAGTCGGGCACGCGCCCCACGGGCTGTTGAACGAGAACAGCCGCGGCTCGACCTCCGATATGGAAAGTCCGCAGTTTCCGCAGGTGTACTTGGTGTTGAACAGTATCTCTTTGTCGTCGTAGAACGCTATTACAAGCCCGTCCGAAAGCTTGATTGCAGTCTCCACCGAGTCTGTCAGCCGCTTTTGAATATCGGGCTCTATTACGAGACGGTCGACGACGACAGATATGTCGTGCTTGGAGTTTTTGTCGAGCTTGATTTCTTCGTCGAGCGAGTAGATACTGCCGTCGACGCGCATGCGCGAATAGCCCGACTTTTTAAAGTCCTCGAACAGCTTGACGTATTCGCCCTTCTTGCCGCGAACGACGGGCGAAATTATCATGACGCGGCTCTCATTGGGAAGCGCCATGATCTTGTCGACTATCTCGTCGACTGTCTGCTGGTGTATTTCGGAGCCGCAGTTCGGGCAGTACACGTCGCCCACGCGCGCAAACAAGAGGCGCATATAGTCGTATATTTCTGTAACCGTGCCGACGGTCGAGCGCGGATTGCGTCCTGTCGTCTTTTGGTCGATAGATATTGCGGGAGAAAGCCCGTCTATGCTGTCGACGTCGGGCTTGTCCATCTGACCGAGGAACTGCCGCGCATACGATGACAGCGATTCGACGTACCGCCTCTGCCCTTCGGCAAATATCGTATCGAAAGCGAGCGACGTCTTACCGCTTCCCGAAAGTCCGGTAAATACGATAAACTTCTCTTTTGGGAGCGTGAGATTGATGTTTTTCAGATTGTTGGCGCGCGCGCCCTTAATCACTATTTCGTTATTCCTGTCGTCCATGTCGTCTCCGTTTACTTGCCGCGCTTTTTGGCGTTTGCCGCCATGTCGCGCTGAAGCTCCTTAAGTTCCGCTATCCTGTCGCGGTACGAAATAGCCGTTTCAAAGTCGAGCTCTTTGCTCGCGGCGTTCATCAGCACACGCAGGCGGTCGAGCTCTTTTCCGATATCCTTCAATTCGACTTTCGATTGCTTATGCGTTATCTCGATAGTGTTTTTGATCGGCTTGATAATCGTTTTGGGCGTTATTCCGTGCTCGCGGTTGTAGTCGATTTGCACCTTGCGGCGTTCTTCGGTCTCGTCGATTGCGCGGCGCATGGAGCCCGTAATCGTGTCGCCGTACATGATAACCCTGCTCTCGCTGTTTCGCGCCGCGCGGCCTATCGTCTGAATGAGCGAGGTCTCCGAGCGCAAAAATCCTTCCTTGTCTGCGTCGAGTATGGCTACAAGCTTGACCTCGGGAATATCCAACCCCTCGCGCAGGAGGTTTATTCCGACCACGACGTCAAAGTCGCCGCGGCGAAGCGCGTTGACTATGGAAACGCGCTCCATGGTGTCGATATCGCTGTGCAGGTACTTGACCTTAATGCCCTGCTCGGCGAGCCAATCTGTAAGGCTTTCGGACATTCGCTTTGTCAGCGTTGTAACAAGCACGCGCCCGCCGCTTGCCGTAACGTCTTTTATTTCGGTCAAAAGGTCGTCCACCTGCCCCTTAGTCGGCTTGACGGTCACAGGCGGATCGACAAGCCCCGTCGGGCGAATGACTTGTCGGGCAAACCTCCCGCCCGTAAGCTCCAGCTCGTACGGCGCGGGCGTCGCCGACACGTAAACTACTTGGTTGACGCGTTCGCGGAACTCGTCGAACTTTAACGGTCTGTTGTCGAACGCCGCAGGCAAACGGAAGCCGTAATCGACGAGCGCCGTCTTTCGCGAGCGGTCGCCGTTATACATGGCGCGAAGTTGCGGAACGGTCATGTGGCTCTCGTCAATGAACATCAAAAAGTCGCGCGGGAAATAGTCGAGAAGCGTAAACGGCGGCTGACCGGGCAGGCGGCCGTCAAAGTAGCGCGAGTAGTTTTCTATGCCCGAGCAGTACCCGATTTCCTTCATCATCTCGATATCGTAGCGAACGCGCTCGCCTATTCTCTGCGCCTCGATAAGCTTGTGATTGTCGGTAAAGAACTTGACCTGCGCCTCGCAGTCCGCCTCTATTTGATCGATAGCTTTTAAAAGCGTCGCGTGCTCGACGGCGTAGTGGCTCGCAGGAAAAATTGCCGCGTGGCTGAGCCTCGACACGACGTTGCCCGAAACGATTTCAAACTCGCTCACTCCGTCTATCTCGTTGCCGAAAAACTCGACGCGTATTCCGTGTTCGGACATGCTCGCGGGGAAAATATCCACCGTGTCGCCGCGAACGCGAAAATCGGTGCGTTCGGGCGCCATGTCGTTTCTTTTATAGTTGATTTCGATAAGCCGCGATATGAGCGCGTCGCGGCTAATCCGATCGCCCGGGCGGACTGAAAGCGCAAGCCTGTAATACTCCTCGGGCGCGCCGAGACCGTATATGCACGAGACCGAAGCGACGACGAGCGTGTCCCGCCTTTCGTGAAGCGAGCACGTCGCACTGTGGCGGAGCTTGTCTATCTCGTCGTTTATGGCGAGGTCCTTTTCGATATATGTGTCCGTCGACGGAATGTACGCTTCCGGCTGATAATAGTCGTAATAGCTGACGAAGAACTCGACGCGGTTTTCGGGAAAGAACTCGCGGAACTCGTTGCAAAGCTGTGCCGCGAGCGTCTTGTTGTGCGCGAGAACAAGCGTCGGACGCTGAACGCGCTCGATTACGTTTGCCATTGTAAACGTCTTGCCGCTGCCCGTAACGCCCTTAAGTACCTGCGCCGCAAGCCCGTCCTCTATTCCGTCCGCTATTTCCTTTATCGCCTCGGGCTGATCCCCCGTCGGCTTGTAATTGCTGTGAAGCTTAAATTCCATACTCTGCCTTATCTTTGCGCTTGTCCCGAAAACTTGTTGCCGTATATTATATCATTTATAAGCGCGCGCTGTCAATTATATAGACGCTCCGCAAAGGCATTTTTCGGAAAACAGATTTTCGGCAAAACAAAAGCGGAAACCTACGCTTGATTTCCGTTTCGTTTTGTAGTACAATAATGTACACAAAAACCAAAAGGAAGGTACTTAAAATGAAAAAACTATTGACTGTGTTGGCTTTAACGCTTATGACCGTTGTTATGGCTATTGCAGTTATTGGTTGCGGAACAACGGATACTACTGCTATCGATGAACTTACCAAACGCATCGAGGCGCTTGAAAAAGAGAACGAAGATCTTAAGAAAAAGGACAACGAACTGCAAAATCAGGTCAATAATCTCAACGTTTTCTGGGCAGACAAGAAAGAATATGCTGAAACGGACACTATGACAATATATTTCCGCGACACGGCTGTTTATAAAATCAGACTTAGATTTGATACACTAAATGGAACCCCTTTCTCAAGTGGTGGCTATTACCTTATAAATGCATACTTTTACTTAACGGGATTGTGTTCAGATATACAAACAGGTGAGGTTGTTTTTGGAACCTTTCTTGAGTCTGATAAGGGGGACTATTTACGTTCTACTGATTTTACGGAATTAGCAAAGCAAGGTGTAGAAACCTCTACAGGATCTAATTATACTAGTAAAAACATCGAAAATACAAGTATCACACGACTTGATTTTGTTGTTTGCGTCCCGGGAACCAAGGTAGAGCTCGCTCGTTTTAAGAATGTTTCATTTAATTTCAACTAACATTTCAAGGAAATGATTGATTTTGGTTTATCTTAACGACAGATAAATATCAATTTATCATTACATTTGTAAGCAAAACATTTAAGCCCGACTGCTGTGCGGTCGGGCTTTGCTGTGCGGTATTCTCGCCTATCTTTGGAACGGCAAAAAGTCCTCGGCGTCGGTCTTGTCGTATATAAAGTCCTTGCCGAGAAGCGACGCGCGGTGGATTATGTTGCCGTATTTTTTGTTGAGGTTATCGAGCGTTTCGTCAAGCTTTTCGAGCTTGTCGTTCCTGTTCACGTCCGAGAAAAATGATAGTTGCCTCGGACTGTCGTCGTGCTCGAGCTTTGCTACGGACACGGTTACGGTGCGCATGGGATCGCCGTTCCAATTATCCATAAACAGCGAAAACGCGCACTCCGCTATCTCGTCGGACGAATACGTCGGCATGGGGAGCGGCTTTTGGCGCACGATAGAAAACAGCCTATTGTCGCGCATTCCCACCGCAACGAGGCTCCCCCTCACATTGTTCTTTCGCATTCGTGCAGCAACCTTCTCGCTCAAATAGAATATCAAGTCTTTTGCGTCCGACTCCGTTTCTATGTCGCGGACAGCGGTCATTCCGTGCCCTATCGACTTTATGTCGCGCGACTTTACCGCCTCGCGCACAGGCTCGGTGTCGTCGCCGTTGGCGTACGCCTTCATTTTTAGCCCGTTTATTCCGAACTTGCTTTTGAGCACCGCGGAGTCGGCTTTTGCGAGGTCGCCTATCGTCATGATGTTGAGCTTTTGGAGCTCTGCGTAAGTCCGCCGCCCTATCATGAGCATTTCGCCTGCGTTAAGCCCCCAAATCTTTTCCTTGTAGTTGTTCCTGTCTATGACGGTGGTCGCGTCCGGCTTTTTCAAATCGGAGCCGAGCTTTGCGAACACCTTGTTGAAGCTGACGCCCACCGAGCAAGTGAGGTTAAACTCCTTTTTGACGCGCTCGCGTATGGTGTCCGCAATCGTCTTGCCGTCGCCGAAAAGCTTTTGCGAGCCCGTAACGTCCAGCCAGCACTCGTCCGCGCCGAACGGCTCTACCATGTCGGTATAGTCTTGATACAGCTCGAACATCTTTTTGGAATACTTCATGTAAAGCTCGAAATGCGGCGGTACGACGACGAGCCCGGGCGCCTTCTGCTTGGCTTCCCATATTACGTCGCCCGTTCTCACGCCGAACTTTTTTGCGATATCGTTTTTTGCGAGCACGACGCCGTGCCGCTTTTCGGGGTTTCCGCAGACCGCGAGCGGCACGGTTTTCCATTCCGGGTGCGTAATGCACTCGGCTGAAGCGTAGAAATTATTGAGGTCGCTATGAAGAATTACCCTGTCGCTCATACACCTATTATACCCATTGTACACGCATTAAGTCAAGTGCGAATATCCCGAAGATGTCCCCAAAAAACTATTGACAACGAGCTGTAAATGTTATATAATTTGTTAAATCGTTTTATATTCGGAGGAAACATGGAGAAAATAGAACTCACTCAGCTCTTTAAAGAAGCTGTCTTGAACACGCAGATGCGCAGAGCGACCTTCGATCGCCTCAACATCAAGCCCAACACCAACTACCGCGGCAGGACGCAGGACGAGGTTTACTTCCAAAAGCAGGACGGCGCCAACGTCGAGTACGAGGTCGTCCGCAGAATGGACTTCGATCCCGAGGGCGTTTTTGAAATCACCGTCGTTTACACGATAAGACGCCAGCTCGCCGACGAGTACGTCAATCAGGATATCGACTTCCGCGAGCAGCTCAAAAAGTACGAGGTCAAGGACTTCAACTTCCTCTGCGGCAACGTGTTCTCTTTGATGTCGCTCACCATTTCCGAGCTCACGCAGGCGTCCAACGGTATTCCCATGGTCTCGCCCCCCGTGTACTGCGGCGTAGCGGCAAAGTCGGCAGAATAATAATTCCGCAATCAACTTAATACAAAACAAAGTCGGTAGCTTCGTGGCTGCCGATTTTTTTGTGCGATTTTCCGTGCGACCGCCTGCCCTTGTCGATTTTTGACGGTTTTTATACATAACGCCAAAGCTTTGACGGCAAACTATACGTATAAAATCAACCGCAAGAGGAGACAATTCGTGGAGTATATCATCGAGGTAGAGGACGGTTTGGACGACATTCTGACTAACAACGCAAAGCGCAATAATATAAGCGTTCAGGCTCTAATCGTCGAGCTTTTGAAACGCTACGTTATCGACTCGCATATAATGGAACAGAGCGAGCTGTGGCAGCGCGGCATCGCCGCTTGCTCCGAGATAAATCTCGATTGGGCAAACCTTTAACAAAGGAGAAACACTTGTGTCGATATATAAGCGCGGAGAAATATATTACGCCGACCTCAGCCCGGTAATAGGCTCCGAGCAAGGCGGAGTGCGCCCCGTGCTCATCATTCAGAACGACGTCGGCAACAAGTTTTCGCCCACCGTCATAGTGTGCGCCGTAACGAGCAGAATAACAAAAGCAAAGCTTCCCACGCACGTAGAAATACCGGCGGGAAGCTTTGGGCTGTCAAAGGATTCCGTTGTGCTATTGGAGCAGCTCCGCACGCTCGATAAGCGTCGGCTTAAAGCGCGTATCGGCGAGCTTGACTCCGTCGCCATGCGAAAGATAGAGCGCGCGACGCTCATTTCGCTCGGATTTGTATGATTATTTTTACTGCAATCTATCATTCCAAGCGTTGCTGATAATTTATAACGCGACTATTGCCCCCTATGTCATTCTGAGCGTTAGCGAAGAATCTGTTTAGACACGTACAAATAGATTCTTCGACTGCGCGCCATGCGGCGCTCCGCTCAGAATGACACACCGAAATAACAAATCGATAAATATGTGCAGCTATTTCAATCGATGTCCTACGGAGCAACCGCAGGTTATTCCGTGCGTCAGGAATAATATATCACACTTCTTCGTAGTCTGCGAACTTTAAAAACTCTTTGGGCGTAAGCATCATTTCGGCATACGAGCTCACCGCGCGTTCGGCGCCGAGACCGTTGCGGTAGCACGCGACCGACGCGGCGTCTATCGGCGAAAAAGACCGCGACAGCGCGGCTATACACCCGCCGAGAACATCCCCGCTCCCGCCCTTTGCGAGCGCGGGCGTGCCTGCGATATTGAGCCGCACTTCCTTGCCGTCCGTCACGGCGGTTGTCGCGGACTTCAAAACCACGACGACGCCGAGGTCTTTTGCAAGCTTTTTGGCGTTTTCTTCGGTAGCGACCTCGCCCGTCAGCCGCTTAAACTCGCCGACGTGCGGCGTTAAAACAACCTTTGCCTTACTCGTTTTCAAAAACTCGTAGTCGCGTTTTATCGCATTTATGCCGTCGGCGTCGATTACGAGCGTTTTGTCGTAGTGCTCGCACAAGTAGCGAATAATCTTTTTCAAGTCGGGCGCCTCGCCCATGCCCATACCGATAACTATCGCGTCCGCCGTCGAAATTATTTCGTCGAGCGATTTTTCGTCGAACTTGATAAACCCGTCGATTGTATCGGGCATAAACTTCATCATGGAAAGCACGCTACGCGACGCGAGAGCCACGCGGTTTATGGCGGGAACACACACCGTAGTCGTGCCCGCGCCGCTTAAAGACGCCGCATGCGCCGCCGCGCCCGCAAGTATAGGCGCGCCAACCATGGTCGCACAGCCGCCGATTATGAAAATCTTGCCGCTTGTGCCCTTGTGCGCGTTTTTATTTCGCCTTACGGGCTTGAAATCCTCGTCCTCATACACGCGGTAAGTCGAACCGACCTTGACGCCTATATCCTCGACCGCAATCTTTCCGCAGTACTCGCGCCCTTCGCCAAACAGCATTCCGCGCTTTATGCAAGAAAAAGTGATTGTCGCGTCCGCCTTAAACGCTATGCCGCGCACCTCGCCGCTGTCGGGATCGATTCCGGACGGAATGTCGATTGCGACCTTGAATGCGCCGTCCTGCACGTTCAGCCTGCCTATGATATCGGCGGCGGCGCCGTCAATATCGCGGTTTAGTCCAAACCCGAAAATAGCGTCTACGATTATGCTCGCGTCGCCCCTGTACTCGGAGGCTTTTTTGACAGGCACGCCGATCGACTTTGCCGCCGCGACCTCCTCGGCTATACCGTTTGCATCGGGATATACGAGATACGCCTCTACGGCACACCCCGTCGAATGTAGGCGCGCCGCCGTCAAAAGTCCGTCCGCGCCGTTGTTACCGCCGCCGCAAAACACGGCGGTCTTTGCGCCTTCTATGCTCGCGCGTGGCGTCAACTCGTCGGCGACGGCGAGCGCGGCGCGCATCTTAAGCGCGGACAGCGTTACACCGTCGCCCATCGCCTTGCGCTCTGCCTCGCGCACTTCGTTTGCTGTAAGAACGAATTTCATCTCTGTTTCCTATTGAGTTTTTCTCTCGGTGAGCATGACCGCCGCGACGGCGTAATCCCCGTCGTGCGATATGGACACGTCGACGTTGAATTCACTGAAAAGTATCGCCGCTTTGCCGCACGCTTTAAAAAACGGCGTGCCGTTCCTGTCGTGGTCGATTTCTATGTCGCACGGCATGATTCCGCCGCCGAAGCCGCGTTTTAACGCCTTTACTGCGGCCTCCTTGGCACAAAACAATCCGGCAAAGCTCGCGGCAGGGTGCGCCCGTCCCTCGCAGTACGCGCGCTCCGTTTCGGTAAAAACGCGCTCTTTAAATGCCGTGCTCTTTACCGCCTTTTCTATTCTCGGAATGTGAACGGTGTCTATTCCAATCATGTGCCCTGCCCCACACTGTTTTCTATGGCGAACGCCGTAGCCTCTGCGGCGAGCGCCGCAACAATGCTGTAGTCGATGACCTTGTCGCCGCCGCTTAGCGCAAACATCGTGTCGCCGTCGGCGTCGGTATGCACGGGACGAATTGACATGGCGAGCCCGTCGTGCGCGACTGCCGCAAGCTTATTTACGTGCGCCTTGTCGAGCTTTGCGTTTGTCATGACGCAGCCTATCGTCGTGTTGGTGCCCGAAGCCTTTTGCATAGCCGCGGCCGCCTGTGCGGCGAATATGCCGCCCGTTAGACACTCAACTGTGTTGATAAAACTTCCGTCGGGGCCTTTAGCGCCTGCGAGGATTTTGCCCGTGCGGTGGTCGTAAACGTCGCCGAGCGCATTGACCGCGACGACAGCCGTCACGAACACGTCGTTAAACTTGAGCGTAGCCGCGCCTATGCCGCTCTTACTCATGCACGCAGGCCCGAGGATTTTGCCGACCGTCGCGCCGCGGCCCGCTCCGACGTTTCCGAAAGCGACGCCGTGCGCCTTTGCGTTTTTTGCGGCGAGGTAGCCCATATTCTTATCTGGATAGTGATATTCGCCGGGCGTGTTTAAGTCAAACAGTATCGCCTGCGCGACGAGCGGCACGACCTTGTCGCCGACCGCAAAGCCGACGCCCTTTCCCTTTAGATACTCGACTACGCCGCAAGCGGCCTCCAGCCCGTACGCCGAGCCGCCCGAAAGCACTATTGCGTCGACATGCCCCTGCGACTTGTCGGCGCGGAGCATATCGGTCTCGCGCGTCCCCGGCGCGCCGCCGCGCACCGAAACGCCGCCCACCGCGCGCTCTGTCAGTATGCAGGTAACGCCGGTGTAGTCGTCCTGCGCGTGCCCTATTTTAATACCGTCCGGCAAAAGAATCTCGTCCATGATATCTCCTTATATCTATTCAAAATCATCGTCGTCAGGCGCCTCGAATGCGCCCTCGTCGCCGAGAATGCGCACCGCCGCGCCTATGCTGTCCCAAGTAAACCCGCGCCCAGCCAAGTACCGCTTCAGCTTGGGCACTTCGGCAAATCTATGTGTTTTCAAGTACCGCCGCGCCGTCTCCACCGCGCCGTCGTCCTCGTCGTAACTGCTTCCGTCATACTCGTCCTCATAGTCGTCGGAAAGAAGCTCCGAGATTATTTCGGAGGATATGCCGCGCTTTCGGAGCTCAGCGGAAAGCCGTATCTTGCCGTACTTACGTGATTTCGACTTGATATAGCTGTTTGCGTATGCACGGTCGTCGATATATCTGTACTGCTCGAGCCGCTCTACCGCCTCGGCGACAACCGACGCGTCGTAGCCCTTGTCCTTTAGATACCGCTTGATCTCGAGCGCAGAGCGCGGCGACGACGACAGATACCCCGCCGCTCGCTCGAACGCCGAGTTGACCTCGCTCTTGTGCGACACCTCTTTGAGCTTTTCCACCGTTATTTCGTCGCCGATCTTAATTCGCGCGCCGACGGCTGTTACCGCGTCAAGCCCGATAGCGAACTCGCCGTCGATAAAAACGCTCACTCGCGACGGATTGCGCTTTTGCTTAGCTATGTCGGTGATTCTACCCATACGCGTATTATACACCGCGAATAAAAATAAATCAAGCCTCACATATTATTTTTAACTTTTGACAAGGAGAAGAATATGACAACAAAAAGCCTTCAAGAACTCAGCGAGCTTTGCCGCAGTGAAAAACTCGCCTACAAAAAGTGCTGCAACTACGTTTCGGAAACTGACAACGCCGACCTTCAATGCGCGCTCGGCAAGCTCGCAAACGGTCACCGTCAGCGTTACGAATCGCTCCGCACATATCTCGACAAGAACTAAGGAGAAAAACCATGAACAACGATTTTGAAATGAACTACGACAACGATCCCGCCGACTGCAACGGATATTCGAGCGGCGCGGACTACTCCACCGAGAGCTCGGACGAATTCTCGCCCGCTCCCTCCGAATTCGGCACGCCCGACAAAACGTCGGAAGAGAACGACGCTAAAGACTTTTTCAACAGCCCGGGAATAATCGCGCCCCTCGACTACGCGGACGGGCGCACCGACCTCGGCAGTCTCTACGACACAGAAAGCGCAGAGGACAACGGTTGCGGCTGCGGTTGCGGCGACGACGACTGTCCCGGTTACGGCGGAGACGGAGATAAAGGCGGTTGCGGCTGCGGCTATAGCGATAACGACAGCGAGACGTCGGAGGAGTTCGAGCCCTCGCCCGAGGACGAAACGGCGGCGACGAGCGACGAGCTTTATAACAATTCCACCGTGTCGGCGCGCGAAAAATACTCGCTCGACGACTACGAGATAATTTCGGACGTGCTCGGCAGCGAGAAGCAGCTCGTAAAGCTGTACTCCACCGCGCTTTGCGAGAGCGCCGAGGAATCGCTTCGCGGCGTCATTCGCGAAAACCTCATAGAGTGCGCAAAGGACCAATACTCCACCTTCGAGTATATGGAAAAGCGCGGGCTGTATCAAACCGAGCAAGCGCCCGAAGACCAGATTGCGCAGGCAAAACAGCAGTTCGGACCGCTCACATCCAACTGCAACTGCGGCTGCGGTTGCGACAACTGACTTTTATTTTTTCAACGCAAAAACCGCCACATGGGCGGTTTTTTGTTTTACTTTACATTAGAGGAATGGTTGCGAGGTATTCTACGTCGGTGCGGTCCTTGGCGTCGCCCTCGGCGAGGACGAACGCGCGGCACACGACCTCGCCGCCCGCTTTTTCGGCGAGAGCGCACAGCGCGGCATTTGCGGCGCCCGTACTAATCACGTCGTCGACGACGGCGACCTTTTTGCCGCGCAACAGGTTGACGTCGTGGGCGGAAAGGTACAGCGTTTGCTTTTCCTCCGTCGTTATCGTCTTGACGTCGACCGAAATGCCGTCCTGCATGTACAGTTTTTTGCTCTTGCGCGCAACGGCGTACATGCTATGGCCGAGCTCGCGCGCCATACAATGCGCGAGCTGCAAGCCCTTGCTCTCCGCCGTGAGAATTACGTCGGGAGCATACTTTTTCACCCTTTCCGCGAGCTTCTTTGCGCAATGCTCTGTAAGCTCGACATTGCCGTGCAGGTTGAAAAAGCATATCCCGACGCCCGAAGGTAACTTCATTACGGGAAGCTCTTCCACCCTGCCGCAAATGTCTACTTTGTAGAATTTATCCATGTGTTTTCAGCCGTTGTCTTTCTTGCTCCAGCGCGCGTAAAGCGGCAGGTCGTCAGAAAGCTCAAGTTCCGAGCCGTCCGTTATCTTTTGGCCCGCCTCTTTGTCGGTGTACCAGCCGTCAAACTCGTACTCGTCGCTGCTGTCGGTGGGCTCAGGGAGGTCGCACAAATCGCCGTCGGCGTAGAACTGCGACTCAAACGATTGACTCTTATTACCGTTAAAGTCTTCGGGATAGTTGAGGTCGAACGACACTTCGAAAAGCTGTGCCCAATGCGCATAGAGCACGATGTCTTTGGTGCCGACGGTTATCGTTTCCGCGCACTTTTTGTCCGTGCCCTGATTCTGCTCATTTTCAAACCAACCCTCGAACCTGTAACCTTCGCGAGTGGGCGTCACCATGGTGTGCATGACGAACGTATCGCCTGTCTTCATCTGCACGGACAGCGTATGTACGCTTCCGATAGTGCCCTCGCCCGCATTGAGCGTAACCGTGTAGAGAACTTCCTTCCATACGGCGGTGAGAGTCGTGTCATTGTCTGTTATCGTTACCTTTGTATCCTTGGTTACGACGTTGCCGGACGCGTCATGCCATTCGACGAAGGTGTAGCCCGGTCTCGTCGCGGTTACGTCGGCGAGAATTGCGTACGTTCCGTCGTAGGTTACTCGTACCGTGGCGGTGTTCGTAGGCGTACCATCGGCGTTTTTGACCGTTACGGTCGCGCCGGTGCCGCCGCTAAGCGTTACGGTGTACTCATTTGCCGTCCAGTAGGCGTACAGCGTGTGGTCATACGCTACGTTAAAGGCCTTATTGGCTTCGATGAGCGCGCCCTCATTGTTCGTAATCTGCTTGCCGCCGCCGTTGGGCTGGGTGTACCAACCGCCGAATGCATAGCCTGCGCGAGTGGGCTTGGAATTACCCATAGCGGGATACTCGGTATCGTACGCGACCTTATACTGCTTCGTCTGGCTATCGCCGAGCGTACCGCCTGCGGGATCGAGCGTTACGGTATACGTCTCGGCAATCCACCTTGCAAAGAGGGTATGGGCTCTCGCGGTCTCTACATGGTCGGTTGCATTTACTTTTTTGCCTGTAGCACCGTCGGAATCGGTTGCGGTTGTGTACCAGCCGTCAAACTTATATCCGACTCTCGACAGCACGGGCAGTGCGCCGTACTCGG
The DNA here is from genome assembly GCA_022508505.1 of Clostridiales bacterium. GTDB lineage: Bacteria > Bacillota > Clostridia > Christensenellales > Pumilibacteraceae > Anaerocaecibacter. Next base: position 36,316 of record JAFLVC010000011.1, read on the forward strand.
CGGCGTATGTAACGGTCTTGGTCTTTACGAAATCGTCAAGCTCAACGCCGTTGCCGTCGAACGTCACTACGTATGTTTCTGCTGTCCACTGCGCGGTAACCGTTTGAGGATCGGCGGGAACGGTCCTATTGGATGTTATGCGCTGAGGGCCGGAGTACCAACCCGCAAAGGTGTAGCCTTCGCGCGTGGGTTCAACATCCGGCAGGACGTAAGCTTGACCGAATGTTTCGGTTACGGTCTCCTTGTCTGCCTGACCGACCTTGCCGCCGCCGTAATTGAACTCGACTTGGTATGTCTTGGCTTGCCACTTGGCGTAGACGGTGGAAGAATATCCGGGGAGACTTCCCGTCGCTTGTTTCTCGCCTTCCTTATCGAAATACCAGCCTTTGAACTCATAGCCGGTGCGCTCGGGAGTATGGCTGCTGTCGCTCGGGATATTGGCATACGTTCCGTTATACGCTACGTTTGCCGTCGTGCTGTCCAAAGTTGCGTCGGGAGCGTTTTTGTCGAGATAGACAGGAACCGTGCTGCTGCTGAAGCTAACGGCGTAAATCTTGCTCATCGTGGTAGACGCGCTGTTAGACGCCGAGCCGTTGCGCGACTGATATTGCACCGTGAACTGTGCAGTCGAAGTTGCGGCCATGCCGAACGTGATTACGACGCGCTCCGCCGCCTTCGCCCTGATAGTTTGCGAAAGATTTACCGTCGCCGACGAATAGCCGGAAACGACATATTCCGTCGTGCCGTACGGACTTACGGAGCCCACCGTTTCATATGCCTCTACTTTGACATAGGCAACGACTGACGAAATATAGCCGGTGGAAGGACGGAGCGTCAAGCTGTAAGGATACTTGTAGTCGTTGTCTTTGCTCGCGATCCACTCGGAAACAAAGCCGTGCACAGTCTGGTTTTGCGCATTGCCGGAGGAGGGCTTGTATGACACCCACTTTTTGGACGTTGCGACCGTAACCCTCTCGTTGGTGACGGTGAACGCGTCGCCCTCCATGCGCGGCGAAATCGAGATTTTAATCGAATACTCGCCGTCTATATCAAAGGTGCTTGTGAGGTCGCGCACGCTGTAGACAATCTTGACGGTCTGCTCTTGAGAATCTGTTACATCCGCGGCGGTGATTATGATATTTGCGCCGCTGTTGGCAGAGCTCAGATATTCGCCGAGGTCTTGCACTTCGACGTCCAATATGTCGAGGCCGTGCTTTTCGGTCATGGACACGCTGAGCGATCCGCCCGCGATAAGGTCGACGGGATGGGTGTCGTCGTTGCTGCTCGCCGCGGGATTGAGCACGACGGCTACGTCGGGATGAATCGCTCCGACAGCGACAGAGCCTTTACCGAAATACTCGACTGAGCTACCGGTAAACGAGATGACAAACTCGAGCTCGACAACCGCGGGATCGTTTTCACCGGGCTTCTTAACATTTATCGTCTTTTCGATTGCAAAGTGAGCGTCAGCCGTGCCGTTGGAGCGGTCGATAATCCACACGAACGAAGTGTACGTGCGCGCCTTGACCTCGATTATGCGCGGCAACTCCGCGAGCTCTTGCGGGAGCTTGGATGCAAGCGCAGTTGTGATATAATCCTTAAGATAGACGTCGGGATACTTATTCTGATCATTGCTCCACTCTACCGTTTTCACCTCGGCCATAAAGCCGTTGAGCGCTATTGTAACATCATCGCCGCCGAACGACATTCCGGCATACACGCCGGTCGTCATTGTAACGGTGGGTTTAAGTATAACGTTGACTCCCGAAACCGCAAGGCTCTCATGGAGCGTTACCGCACGTCCCGCTACGGAAACGACGTCCTGTATTGTCTTGTCGATGCCCGGTATCTGCGTAGTGCCGTTGGCGAGCTCGTACGATACCGTGTACTTGTCGGTGCTCTTGATGCGGTCCGTGTACTCTGCGGTGTCGTTTGTATTGAGCGAGACCGCCGTATACACGTCGTAGCTGCCGTGTTGTGCCGAGATCGACACGCCGGACACGGCGTTGGCTTTGGGCACTACGAAGATGTAGTACGTGCGAACGATTTTCTTATCGACGTTTATGCCGCTGCCGGAAAGGATTGTCGCCGTGACGGTCAGAGTGAACGTGCCGCCCGCGCGAGTTGTTTTGCCTTCTGGATCTTTTACGGTCAGCGAGTTGTCGGTAGTGCCGTAATCGCCTGCGGTATAGCCGTTCGGCGCTTTGAACTCGTACTTGTATTCGACACTGTTAAAGTGATACGTGTGGCCTTCGCCCACCGTTACGGAAGAAAGCTCAAATACGCCCGCGAAGCTGAGTGTTTCGCCGATAGCGATTGTAGTGGAATTATCCTTCCACTTCGCCGTGTTTTTGATAACCATGTCGGGAAGCGGAATGCCGACTATGATAATCGACTTTTCGAGCGTGTAGCTACCGATAAGGGCGCCGTCCGTGATTTTTACGGTAATGAGAACGACTATTCTCTGATTTTCGGCGTTGTTCTTTTTGGGAGTAAGAACGCCCGTGCTTTCCACAATATCCGCATAATCGCCGCCGTCGACTATTTCGTAAGACACCGTGTATGCACCGACGAATTTCTTATCTTGTTCGACGGTCGCGCCGAATTGCGCCGTCTCGTCGGGCATTATTTCGGTGACATCCGTGCCGCCCTTCTTGACGGTGGCCGTGATTTCCGGTTCGGTCGCCGTAAGCTCGAGAGTGAGCGTATCCATGTAATACGTTCTGCCGCCGACGACAATCGAGCTGCTGACAGTGAACGTAGTAACATGCTCGGCGGTGAACACGACGTAGAACTTGTTGCCGCCCGCGCTTTGAACCGTCACTTTGCCGCCGTCGGGCGTTACGTTGCCGCCGTACAGAACCTTGATGTCCGAAGCGGACACGTCCACACCGACTGTCGACGCGTCGATATCGTACCTTATCTTGCGCGCTTTGACCGCAGTGCCGCCGCCCACAGGCGTGCCGAAGTCAATCTCGAGCTTGCCCTTGTTGCCGGAAAGCTCAAGCGCCTCGCCGTAGCTACCTCCGCCGTCGGTGGAAACGCTAAGCGAACTCGTCGCCATGCCGCCGTAATTAAAGGTTATATTCCTTGTCGCGGTGGTGGTCTTGCCGTACGCTTCGGCTTCGACTGCAATCGTGGCCGTGCCGAACTTGTTGTCGATTGTTATTTCCGCGCTGTCCGAGCTGAACGCGCCGATAGAAACTATTCCCTTTCTGTCGCTTGCGGAATACGTCCAATCGCCGCTCTCGTACCAGCCGAGCGCATTGACGTCTGTCGTGACGATACGGACGTAGTACTTGGTGTCCGCGTCGTAAGTGACCTCGACGGGCTCGTTGCTGTCGCTGCCTGCAAGCTTTTTCTGATCGTTGCTCTTTTCGCTGTATATCTCGAACTTGAGCTCGTCATACTGCCAATCGAGTCCGAGCGTGATTGTCTGTGTGACCGCGAAGCTTGCGCCGCCCTCAACCGTCGCACTCGTGCCGTCGTTGGAGTACGTAATCTTAACGGTGAACGAATAGGTCTTATCTGCGGCGTACTCGCTGCCGTCAAAGATGTGGCTGCGGTTTACCTTGACGTTGACCTTTTCGGAGCCCTTGGTGTCCGTCTTTACAACGGTGAACATGTCGCTGTCGTAGCTTGCGATATCAAACGTGTACGAAAGACCGGTGTAGTTTCTTACGGTTGCAGATATGTCTGACTCCTCGTTCTTTACGACGTTAATCTCGTCCTTGCTCGTAGAAAGCTGAGGCTTTTCGAGCGCGACGATATTGACCCTGTACGTGCTCTTTACGGTGTTTATTCCGTCCGCCGCCGACACGTCGAGCATAACCTCGCCCGCGCCATTCGGCACGAGAATCTTGCCGTTGGCGGTGAGGCTTGCGCTCCTCGGAGTCAAGGTGATTATTGTCGTTTCGGGAGCGGCGACGCCTGCAAAAGGCGTGCCGACCGTAATGAAGTTCGTGAGGTCGAGCTGGGTGTACGCGCCGCTTTGTGCATAGTAAAGCGTGATCGTGTCGTCGCTCATAATGCCGCCGAGGACGCCCGATACGGTTACGCTCGATATGGCAATTGTGTATTCGATATCGACGTCGATGTAGCGGAGTTCTTCACGGCCTGCGTCGTAGAACTCGGCGCGGTAGTACAACGTGCCGCTGTACGACGACGGCTTGACAAACGTAATCTTGCCGTATTGATCGATTTTGGCGACCGCGTCTTCGCCGGTCATTTCGGACGTGCGGGCACTGCTATTATACAGCTTATACGTTACGGTTTTGCCCGACGGCTCGTTCGTTCCGCGGTTGACGACGCGCGCGGGAAGAGTGAATATATCGCCCGCCGTCTTTACGGTGACGCTAGCGTCGCCCGACCTGCCGTTGACCTCGGCGTTGGTGACGTCGAGATAGTCGCCGCCCTTTTCGAGCTCGATCTCTTCCGAGGATGTCGTAACGGTTATGGGTGCGTAATAGGTCTTGCCGCCGTAGGTCAAGCCGAGATAATATTTGCCGCTCAGTACAGTGTTCTTGACGGTGATTGAGAACACGCCGTTCTCGCCGCTCACTCTTACGTCGCCTACGTACGTCGAGTACGTGCCGTCGCCGAGCGTGTAAATCGCCGCCGTGACTTCGCTAATCAGCGCAGACGAGGGCTGCAAGCTTACATTGCCGCCGTTGTATTTGATTTGTACCGACTGAGGCGCTGCGTCGCCGTCCTTGCCGTTCGTCACGAACGAGTACGAGCCGCTGTCTATTGCGTATATGTCGCTCTCGACGGTGATTTTGAACGTGACGGTAATCTGACGCGCAGGCATTCTCATGCTGTCGGTGAACGTGACGGTAAACGTCTCGCCCGCTATATTTCGTATTTCGTTCTTGTTGATTGCGAACATGAGGTACATGTCGCGCGAGTCCGTGCTGTACGTGAATGTGATGCCGTTCATCGTCGCACCGCTTACCGAAAGTTTGGACAATTTGTATTCAATCGAGCCGAAGCCGTCGGCGGACGCATAACTGTTGACAGCAAACGGGACTTTGACCGACTTTTCGTCGCTCGCGCTCATGAGAAGCGGGAACTTGATGTCGGTCGTCTCGCCGTCCTCGCTGTTTTGCGTATTTTGGTCGACGGTGTACGATATTGACGCCACGCCCGTGCCGACCATTGCCTTGGCGTTAACGGTCTGCGCCGAATAGCTGAGCTGAATGCGGTCGCCGTCGCCCTCGCCGTCGGCGTACTTCGCGCTCTCGGGAACGAGCTTAACCGAGCATTCCTGTATGTAAACGACGGTCTCGTCGTCTACGTTGGAGGTTAAAATGCCGTCGGGACCGTTGGTGGTGGAAACGTCATTGCGGAATTCGTATATGCCGCCGCCCTTATATTCGCCGACTGTGCCGTTGACGAGTGCGAGCTGCAGGTACTCGGGAAGAACGAGCGTCGCCGAAGCGAAGTACACGTACTTGCCGGTGTTTTCTTCCGTTATCCGGACGTACTCTATTTTGACGTAGAGCGTCTTGACGTACGGCGACGACGTATCGTCGGTGAACCTACCGAAGTCGAGCTCGGTGAGCGCCCTGTCACAGCTCGCGTCTTGATAGAGCCCGATGCTCTCAATGGGACGTGCGCTGTTCTTGACGGTTACTTTGACCAACGTAGGCGTACCAGACGCGTCCTCTTTGTAAATCGATATGCCGGAATAAGTATCGCCGTTTTCGTTGATAACGTCGGGCCCGACAAACGTAATGGACGTGTATGCGTCGCTCTTGGTATTGCCCTTGACGTCTTTGAACTTGTCGCCGTCCAGCTGCGACAAGCCGATGGTCTGAGGTGCGCGGATATACACGCCCTCTGTCTTGGAAAGCGTCAACGACTTGTCGGAAACTATGATCTTCTCGCCGCCGTTCATTATTATTCCGGAGACGAAAACCGCGCCGCTCTCGCCCTGATTGAGCTCGTAAATGTAACCTTGAGCGTCCTTAGCGACTTCTTTTACATAATCATTGTCCTCATAGAGCGCAACACTGTCGACGTGGCGAATAATGTCGTACGTGCGGTAGCACTCGTAAAGCTCTTGAACGACGTGCGACCTCGGGCAAAGCTTATACGTTATGCGTATCTTGTCGAGCTTGATTCCGGCTTCGTACGCAATGAGGAAAGGATCGCCTACGGCATATATTTCATTGCCGTTGAACTTAAACACCTGCTTGTACTCGCCGCTCGACATGACGCGGAAGGTCCTGTTATTGCCGCTGCCTATCTCGTCGAAGTCGACGTATTCCCCGCCGTAATAATACGCGAGAGTAAATTCCCATTCCGAGGAGGAAAGAGCATTGGTCGTTTCCGGGTATTTGCCCGTGCCCGATACGGTATCGAGCTCGAACAACAAGTCGGTGCCCGTGTAGTATCTCGGGCTGTTCGGATCGTCGCCGCAACTTATTGACACGATCTCGTTTACGACGTAGACGTTGACCGTAAACGTGCCGATTGTCGCGCCGCTGCCTAACGCGGTCGCCGTGAGAAGAAGCGTCGCGTGCAAGTCCGTATACTTGCCGTTAAACGTAAGCTCCGATGCAGGTCTTCCGCTGTTGCCGTTAAAAGACCCGTTCTGCGAACTGTTGCTCTGTATTCTGCCGGTTATGTTGTAAGCGCCCTTGTTGGGCTTTATCAAGTCGTAGAAGTCTATTAAGTCTGTGAGCGAGCCTTCTTTTTGGACCTGAATGTAAATATCGCATTCGGTATTCGATTTTTTGACAAAATCGCCCGCCCTGCCTTCGGCGGTTACTACCGATCTTCCGGTTTCTTCATCGACTAAGTTCGCAGCCGTCGCGACCTCCGAAACGTAGAAGCCTATAGTGCGCTCAACATCGGGATCGACCGTCGTAATCGGCAGACCTATCTTTGTAAAGTTAAGGTAATAATATGAACCGTTCTCGACCACGCCCTCGTCGCCGATTGTCAGCTTGAACTCTGCCGTACCGGTAAAGTTTTTGGTTGCCGGAGAGCCCGCGACCGCTTTGACCGTGAAGTTTTCGCTCGTAAATTTGTTTTCCTTGGTGAGCGAAACGTCGCCTTCCTTTTTTAACATCGCCTTCAAGAAGCCCGTCTCGCTGAGCGTCATGAGGTACGTGTTGCTTATGTATCTGTCCGCCAGCGTGGAAACGTCGGCAGTCTTGGGCGCGGTGAACGTGTAGGTTACGGTGAGCGTCGCCTCAACGCCTTGAGAAACTGTTATCGCCTTGTTGCCGCCCGCAGCGGACGCCGCCAAAGCCTTGTCGTCATACGTCTGACCTCCCAAGGATAGGCTCATTACCAAATCGGATTCGCCGCTCGGCGCCAAGACGCTCAAAAGAACGCGACAAGCCGACGCGACTGCGCCCGACGATTCGTCGGTAATGGTCAGCGTGCACTGCGATCCCGTGGAAAGTCCGCGGCAGGTCAAGCCGTAATTTTTGATATTATTGGGGCGCGTCTCGATGACGTTGCAGATTGCCGAGTCCGACGAAGCGATTTTAATCTTATTCTTCCACGATTCGTCTTTTTTGAACTCGTACTTTGCGGCGTTGCCCTCGCCCGTCTTGGTGCACTGAAGCGTGAACGGCAAGAGCACAACGTGCTTTAAGACGTCATTGTAAGGCGCAACCTCGTTGTACGGCAAGGTGAGCGTGGTGGAAACCTTTATGCCGTCGGCGTCCTTAGGCACCCTGCCGAGCGACGCGTCCGTCCAGTTCGCCTCGAAAAACTTTTCGGTTACCGGCTTGTCGGTAAAGTATATAGCCTCGATGTAGCCGAGCTCGCCCGACGATTGCGCGACTACGTGAAGCGTCGCACGTACTTCGGGGGCCCCCTGACGGTTGACGTTTGCGGTGACGATTATATTGGTCTCGCCCGCAGACTTGATCGTAAATGCAAACGTCGAGGCCGTGTAGTTGTAGCTGATGCTGTCGATGACGTTGGTGTTTGAGGACGTCACCCTTACTGCGTTCGATTGGGTTTCGGAATTTACGGAAATTTCCGCATACTCGTTTTCCTTTACGCCCGCTTTGCCCTTTTGCGTGAACGAGACTACATACTGCGAGTTGTTGCTCGAAGAAATGTAAACGGGCAGGTTCAGCTTGTCGCCGTTGATATCGACGTCACGGTTGCCCGTCGTCGCGCCACGGTATCTTGTAAAGAATATGTGCTCGGTCGCCTGCTCTACCACTGTAAAAGTGATTTTATCGCTTTTTGCCGTGTTCTCCTGTGAAACAGCCGAAACGGTTATCTTCTCGCCGGCATGAGCGCCATTGGGCGTGAACGTGAAGAAATACGTGTAGCGCTTGACGTCCGAATCGTCAGATCCCGAAACGGCGTCGGCGTTTGCGACCGACTTGCTGTCGGCAATGCCGCTCTTGGTATCCGCAAACACTGCCGTCGAATCGACCTTTTTGCCGTTGCACTCGATGAGCCATACTATTTCCGCGCTCATCTTGCCTTTGAGATTGATGGTCGCATACACAGTGTAAGGCTTACCTACCGAAGCGGTAAGAATGGGATCGCCGTTTTCGTCGATCGACGAAAATAACGTAGTCGATTCGGTAATCCTGACTCCGTCTATACTTCCTTCGCTTACTACCGCGCTCGGCTTTAACAAATACAAAACCAACATAGCCGCCGCGGCTGCAAGAAACAGCGCCGACAACACAATCATGATGATGACTATTTTCTTGGTTTTTTTAACCGGGGCAAGTTCGATGATCTCGTCCGAAATGGGCATAATACACCTCATGTTACAGTATTACCGATATATGATACACTAAAACACTGCAAATGTCAATATCATATACCAGAAAATTGCCTTTATTTTAGCTGAATTTAAATTTATTGCGTTTACTAAATTATTCAATTTGCGGCGACAATAATCGAGAAATTTCAATTATATTGGAAATTGATTTCGATTATCACCTGTTTTAGGTCGCAAGTGGTCAATACTCAAAACATAATAAAATTTATTTTAGTCATGTTTAAATATTATTTTTAGCAGTCTACATATAACACTGCTAACACTTGACGCACGAGAGCACTAACTTTTATATCCGTCAAATGTGCGCGGAATGTGGCACTTTCACGCTTATTCGACAGCAAAAACACGGAACAATCGTCGCAAAACCGTTCATTTTTAAAAATGGCGTAAAACCGATTGACAAAGGAGCATATAATATGATAGAATATCGAAAATCGGAAAACGAGGCGTTTTTATGTTAGCAGAACAAATTCTTTCACTCAATCTCACCACGAGAAAGCTGTGCAAAAACTGCGACAACGGTGCAATTATCACGCAAAAAATGCGTTTGCTTTATTTGGTGCGCAACGAAGTTCTCTCCCCGCGCGAGCTTGTAGGCGAGCTTTCCATAGCTAAGCCCAATCTCACAATACTCGCCCGCAACATGATAGCCGAGGGACTTATCGAAAAAATGCGCGTGGAGCGCGACATGCGCTCGGTGCACTACCGCATCACCGACAAAGGCATGGAGGAGCTTAACCGCATGATTGCCGAGCTCAACGACTCAATTGTCAAGCAGCTGCAGCTCAATGACAAAGAAGTGCAAAAGGGCGAGAAAAAGCTCGAAGCCGCACTCAATTTCCTCAACGGCGTAGAATAATTATTTTGCTGTGTAAACGCCGCGCGTTTTGCGGCGTTTTATTTTACGATTTTCTCACACCACACTTCCCGATCCTTAAAAGAGTCCATCATGAGAACGAGCGCATTTACTGCCATTCGGTACGACCTTAACGCCGTGATGCGGCACGATCCCGCCGCAAAGAGCAAACTTGAGGCGGCGCTGTGTTACAGCGGCTTTCACGCGCTCGTCATGTATCGGTTTTTTCACTTTTTGTACGTTCACCGATACTTTTTGCTCGCGCGCTTTCTTTCCGCCCTCACCCGTTTTTTTACCGGCATAGAAATTCATCCCGGCGCGGTAATCGGCAAAGGCGTCTTTATAGACCACGGTGCGGGCGTCGTAATCGGCGAGACCGCCGTCGTAGGCGACAACGTCGTCATATATCAGGGCGTGACGCTGGGCGGAACGGGCAAAGACAAGGGAAAGCGCCACCCCACCGTCGAGAACGACGTCGTCGTGTGTTCGGGCGCAAAGGTGCTCGGTCCGTTCACCGTGGGACGCGGCGCAAAAATAGGCTCGGGCTCGATAGTGCTCGGCGAGGTGCCGCCGCACGCGACGGTCGTGGGCGTTCCCGGCCGCATCGTCCGTATTGCGGGAAAGCGCATAGACGAGCTCGACCAAACGCTTCCCGACCCCGTTAATGACGAAATAACCGCGCTCACAGAGCGAGTTGACGGGCTCGAAAGGCTTTTAGCAAATATTATTAAAGAAAACGGCGACTTTTCTCTCGCCGACACGGAGCAATAATAAATGGAAAAAATCGTGCTTTACAACACACTTACGCGAAAAAAAGAGGAGCTAAAGCCTATCGCTCCCCCCACCGTGTCGATGTATTCGTGCGGTCCGACCGTGTACAACTACGCGCATATCGGTAACTTGCGCACGTACGTGTTTATGGACGAGCTTCGCCGTGCGCTCAAATTTGCAGGCTACACGACGAAGTCTGTCATGAATATAACCGACGTCGGGCACTTGATGTCTGACGGCGACGACGGCGAGGACAAAATGCAGTCGGCGGCACGCAAGCAGAACAAGACGCCCGAAGAAATCGCCGCCGTGTATTCGGCAGCCTTTTTCAAGGATTTGGAGCGACTCAACATTCTTCTGCCCGAAATAATAGCAAAGGCCACCGACAACATCGAAGAGATGATCGACTTCGTCAAAACGCTCGTAGAACTCGGTTACGGCTACGAGACGGACGACGGCATATATTTCGACATATCCAAGTTCGACGGTTACGGCAAACTGTCGCGCTGCAATCTCGACGAAGCGCTCGCCGGTGCGCGAGTTGCCGTCAACACGCAAAAACGCCACCCCGCCGACTTCGCGCTGTGGAAAAAAGCCGAAAAGAACCACATAATGCAGTGGCCCTCGCCTTGGGGAATGGGCTATCCCGGTTGGCATATCGAGTGCTCCGCCATGGGCAAAAAGTTCCTCGGAGAGCGCTTTGACATTCACACCGGCGGCGTCGACCATATTCCCATTCACCACGAAAACGAGATCGCTCAATCGGAAGCGCTCGAAGGGCACAAGGTGGTCGAAATGTGGCTGCACGGCGAATTCATGCTCGTCGACGGCGGAAAAATGAGCAAGTCCCTCGGCAACGTGTACACGATTGACGATCTAATGGCGCGCGGATACTCGCCGCTCGCCTTCCGCTACTTCTGCATGAACACGCACTACCGCAACAAGCTCAACTTCACATTTGCGGGGCTCGACAGCGCAAAAACGGCGTACGACAGACTGCGCGCCGCGTTGTCGCAAAGCGCGTCCGCACCGTCAAACCCAGACGCTTTGCCGGAGCTTGCAAAGCACCGTAAGAACATACTCGACGCGGTGTACGACGATCTCAACTACCCGCTCGCGCTCGGCGAGCTATGGACTGTAGCCAAACTCACACCCTGCCGTGAGATCTACGAGCTGACTAAAGAGCTTGACGCCGTGTTCGGCTTAGAGCTTCACCTCCCGCCCGAAAAACAGGCGGACGACGACATTCCCGCAGACGTTCGGGCGATAGCCGACAAGCGGCTTGCGGCACGCAAGAACAAGGATTGGGCGACCTCCGACGCACTCCGCGCAGAGCTCGACAAGCTGGGCTACACAGTGCTCGACGGCAAGGACGGCTACGAAATAAAGAAAAAGTAAATTAGTGTGCCGACGTAGCAAGCCGCGTCGCCGCGCACTGCGTGCGCCGTTCCGCTAAACCAAGTAGCGCACACACCGATTTGTTTTCGTCGCAAATTTGCCTTTGCAAGCAAGGAAATTTACTCCTCGAATAAATTTGGCGTATAATTAACACAATTCCGCACAATATAATAGTGTAAGACGGTTGAGTTCATTTGAGAGTTTAAATAATTTGACAGTTTTACAAACTTAAAAGGAGCGCAAAAGCGCTCCTTTTTTTCAAGCAAATATTTTTATTGTTTTGAATATGGCAACTGCGAATATATCGAGTAGCCACCCTATCCCGAAAAGCCCGAGCGTCAATATCCACAGCACGCCGAACGCCGTTTCCTTTGCTTCGCCGCGGTGGCGCAATATCCTGTTGACGCCCTGCCATATCGGATCGATGATGACAGTCAGTATTAAAGAAATTATCCAAGGGACTTCGTCGATAAATGTCTGCACGACAAGAACCCCGCTTAAATGTTTTTCTTATCTTTATTCGCCGTTATATAAGCGTGTTACTTCTTTTTGGCGGCGGGTTTTTTGACCGCGGGCTTTTTGGCGGCCGTCGTCGTTTTCTTGGCTGCGGGTTTTTTAGCTGCAGTCGTCTTTGCGGCGGGTTTTTTGGCTGTCGTTTTCTTGGCTGCGGGCTTTTTGACCGCGGGCTTTTTGGCCTTTTCTTCCGCGACGTAAGCTTCGGCTTCGGCAATCGCTTCCGCCATTTCGTTCGCCATTGCGGCCTGTTCTTCTGCGGCTTTTGCGGCGCTGAGCTCAAGCTCGCGCTCCTTCTCGCGCACCGCCATAATTTCTTTATAGCGAACCTCGCCCTCGGCCTGCGCATCCGCTATCGCATTGGCGTTGGTGTACACAGGTCCGACCTTTACCGCGGCGGGATTGACGCCGAGCTTGATTCTGTCGCCGACGTTGTAGCCGGAGAAGTTTTTGATGAGCACCGTCAGCGGCGCGTCGAAGCCGGGCGCTTCCACTGTTACGACCGCGTCCTTGCGGTACTCGTCAAGGTTGGTAATATTGCCCGAAACGACCATCTTGGGATTCTTTGCAATCTCGGCCTTTTCGATGGTGAAGCCGTTCGAAAGAATGTGCACGGGCGCGTCGGTCTCGGTCTTGTCGAATGCGCCGGTAATTGCCGCCTTGTCAATCGACATCTTGGCTTTGGAACCGTCAGCGCCTACGAGCTTATAGCTGACGGAACTGCCGTTGTCGATAACGGTTCCGGTAGCGGCGTTGCCCGATACAGGCTTTACGGTTATGATGCGCTCGCCGTCCGCATTGAACAGGTTGATGTCGTTGGGATCGACGTACATCGTCAGCTTTTCGCCGCCCGTAAATGACTCGTCGAGCGGGCGCGCTATAATCATGTAGTTGCTCATGCCGCGAACGGTCGCATACACCGCCTTGTAGCGCGGATATTTGTCGTGGAACTCGGCGACGCCCTCGATGGCGACGTCGTTTTCGCCGTGGTCTGCCTCCGACTTGAACGCCTTGGGCGGAATGCCGAGCATGACGTCGTTGTTTATTACCGACTGATCGGTAAGGCGCTCGGTAACCGCAGTGGGAAGCTTGATTGTGGTGTCGCCGAACATGACGGCGAGCGTGCCGTCGACGGCAACGAGCTTAGCGGGAATGAGGTTGTAATCGGGGACGCCCATGAGCGTGAGCTCGGTGTTCGGATCGAACAGGTGCGCGTGATCGGTTGCGAGATACATCTTGACCTGATCGCCCTGATTGAACACGTAACGCGAATTGACGCGCGAAATTGTGTAGTCCTCTTTGCCCTCGACGTTGAGATACAGTATGGTCTCGTTGCCGAGATTTTCTATAACGTCTACGGTAGCGTCTATGACAGACTCGGGATGAGCGTCGACAAGCGCTTGCTCATAGTGCACGTCCTCGGGACGAATGCCGAGCAGGACGTCGCTGCCGATAACGCTCTTGTCGATGAGGCGCTGCGCCCTCGACTTGGGAATCATGACCTTGTTTGTCTCGCCTATCAGAGCGTAAAGGTTGCCGCCCTCTTCGACGAGCTTAGCCTTAAATATGTTCATTTGCGGCGAGCCGAGGAAGCACGCGACAAACAGGTTGGCGGGATTGTCGTACAGCGTCGTCGGGGTGTCGACCTGCTGAACGATACCGTCTTTCATGACGACGATACGAGTACCCATCGTCATAGCCTCGGTCTGATCGTGCGTGACGTAAATAAATGTGGTTGCAAGCCTGTGGTGTATCTTGGTAATCTCGGTGCGCATCTGCACGCGCAGTTTTGCGTCGAGGTTAGAGAGCGGCTCGTCCAAAAGGAATACCTTGGGCTCGCGAACGATTGCACGACCGAGCGCGACGCGCTGACGCTGACCGCCCGAAAGCGCTTTGGGTCTGCGGTCCAAAAGGTGCTTGATACCGAGGATTTCGGCGGCTTCTTGAATCTTCTCGTCAATAACCTGCGGAGAGATGTGGCGCAGCTTCAAGCCGAACGCCATGTTGTCGTATACCGTCATATGCGGATAGAGCGCGTAGTTCTGGAAAACCATCGCTATATCGCGGTCCTTGGGCTCTACGTCGTTTACAAGCCGATCCTCGATGTACAGCTCGCCCGCCGATATGTCCTCGAGACCCGCTATCATGCGGAGCGTCGTGGATTTGCCGCAACCGGACGGTCCGACGAACACGATAAACTCTTTGTCGTCGATTTCGAGGTTAAAGTCGCTGACAGCGCGAACGCCGCCGTCATATACCTTATAGATGTGTCTTAAAGACAGACCTGCCATAATTTTCTCCTTATTTATAATAGTTTATTTTGAGTTTATTATACTCCTTTGAAGAAGTAATTTCAATATAAAACTGCATAAAATTTTGACAATGTTTTGTATAATTTGACCACAAAAAACTCCGCTATTTTGCGGAGTTGTCGTCGGTGTTGTATGCGGCGAGCTTGCGCTCGTTTTTGCGGCCGTGCCCCATGCTTCTCAGCGCCCGCATTATGGAAGGATACAGCCAAGCGACGATCCCCAAGAGCACCGCGTCCTTTACGGCGAGCACGAGCACCGCGGGAAGCCCGCCCACTGCCGCCGCCCAACCGATTCCGATGTAGTAGTAGAGTATGAGCACCTGATAGGTCATGCCGATCACGTATACAGGCACCATGCCGACGAGCGCCGCGACGAATGCGCGCGTTTTTGTCGGCTTTTCGCCGCGCGAAGCTATTACTCCTGCGACAAACGCACCTATAGGGAAGCCTATCAAATACCCAAACGACGGCATAAACACGTACGCGAGTCCGCCGCCGCTCGTAAACACGGGAAGCCCCAATAGTCCCATGGCGATATATATGAGTACGGCAAGCGCGCCGTCGCGACCGCCGAGCACCAATCCCGCCATCACGACAAACAGCGTTTGGAAAGACAACTGAACCTGCGTAAACGGTATTTGCACCGAAACGAGCCCGCCGACAATTATGAGCGCCGTAAATACGGCGATCGAAACAAGTCTCCGCGTGCTCATTGCGCGGCTCCGTCCGCTTTTTGGGTGTGCTCCGTTCTGTACGCCTTGAGCGCCTTGGCGAGCTGATCGGGGCACGACGTGCCGTTACGGCACACCACGCCGTCGAGAAGCTTTATTACGTCGTCGACCTTTCTGCCCTCGGCAAGCCGAGCGACACCCTGCGTGTTGCCGCGGCAACCGCCCACAAACTTGACGGAAGTCAAAACGTCGCCCTCTATTTCAAATACTATCTTATTGGAACAAGTTCCTTTTGTCGTATATTCCATATAGCCCTACTCGATAAGTCTGTCGTGCAGCAACAAATAAATGCTTGCCGCGTTCTTTTCCCAGTTTTCGTGAATGTACTTTGCCGTCTTGTTGTTGGCGACGACAAACTTGAGCTCCATGAGCGTCGCCGTCGGCTCGACTATGCGCAGCCAAACGGTGTACGTGCCGTCCTTATTCTTGTAATAGGTGTGCATGTACTCCTGCTGACGCTTGAACGACATGCGGTTCTCTTTTACGTACTCGCTTATCTCCTGCCGGAGCGACTCGGGTATTCGCGAGTAGAAATTCGCAAGGCAAACCCTGCCGTCCGCGGTGAGCGTGTAAAGCTTCTCCCGACCGCGTGCGACTTGGTGAATGAAGTTCGCCTTGACAAGTTTTTGAATGGCGTCTAAGAGAATGAGCGGCTCCATCCAGCCGTTTTGAGTGTAGCAAACAGTAATCAGCGTCTTCTCGTCGAGCGCTATATCCATCTTGTCGAAAACGAACAGTACGATGAGCTTATTAAGCAGATCTTCTTCGGCCTGTTCCAAAATTAACTCCAACGATATAGTGTGCGATTGTTCCACCGCAGAAATTGTGGTAGAACAGCATTATAACACGAAACTATGTAAATGTAAACCCTTTCGGGCAAAAAAAGCCGCGCAAAACCGACAGATTATGCTTTATGCTATGCCCAGCTTTTCTTTGACCGCCCTGACGCGCTCGGTAAAGTCGACAACCTTTTGCTTTTCGGCGTCGACAAGCTTTTGCGGCGCTTTTGCGACAAAGCCGGCATTATTGAGCTTAGACTGCGCGAGTTTCAATTCGCTGAGTGCAAACTCCAGCTCCTTTTCAAGCCGCTCACGCTCCTTGCCTGCGTCGGCGAGCGGGATATAAAGCTTAATTCCGTCGAGCGCTATGAGCGCGGCGTTTTGAACGTCGTCCGCCGTCTCAACCACATCGCTCGTTCCGGCGAGCTTAGGCAGGTACATTTGGAGAGCTCCAATGAGCTCGGCATCGCCCGCGACGAACACCTCGGGCGTCTTTGCGACCGCCTCGTTGGTGTGCTTTAGGTTGCGCACGGCGCGAACGCAGTCCTTTACGCGCTCGATTAAGCTTTCCGATGCGGAATAGTCGACGCGCTTTTTGCTCGGATAGTCGGTCAGCATGAGCTCGCCTTCCGCGCCGGGCAGGTTGTCGTAAATCTCCGTCGTGATGAATGGAATTATGGGGTGCACGAGCTTCAACAGCGTTTCGAGCGCATACCGCAAAATGCCGGCGGTGTTTTTTGCGTCGTCGGTGCGGAGCTGCACCTTGCCGAACTCGATGTACCAATCGCAGAACTCGTCCCAAATAAAGTCGTAAAGCGCTTCTGCGGCGTGGCCCACGTCGTAGCGGTTCATGGCGGTATTGACGTCGCCGATGAGCTTGTTTAGCTTGCCCATAAGCCAACCGTCGGCGGCGGTTACGGGCTTGGGCTTTTTCTCGTAGCCGCCATCGCACGCGCCCAAAACGAATTTTGCCGCATTGTAAAGCTTATTCATAAAGTTGCGGTAGCTCGCGAGCGATTCGGTGGAAAAGCACACGTCGCCGCCGCGCGCTATGCCGTTTACGAGCGAAAAGCGCAGTGCGTCCGCGCCCGTTTCTTTTACGACCTCCAAAGGATCGACGCCGTTGCCGAGCGACTTACTCATCTTGCGCCCCTGCCCGTCGCGCACAAGCCCGTGGATATACACTTCTTTAAACGGCACCTCGCCCGTGAATTTAATTCCCGAAAATATCATGCGCGACACCCAGAACGTGATGATGTCGTATGCCGTAACGAGAAGGTCGGTCGGATAGTATTTTGCGAGGTCGTCCGTCTTGTCCGGCCAGCCGAGCGTGGAGAACGGCCACAGCGCCGACGAGAACCAGGTGTCGAGAACGTCCTCGTCCTGCCGCACTTTTCCGCCGCACTTAGGGCAAACCGTTAAGTCGGTATTGCTCGCAAACTCTTTTCCGCAGCCGTCGCAATAGAAAACGGGAATGCGGTGTCCCCACCAAAGCTGACGGGAAATGCACCAATCCCTTATGTTGTTCATCCAATTGAAGTACGCTTTTTCAAAACGCTTGGGTATGAACTTGATCTTGCCCGTCTTGACAGCCGCAATCGCGGGCTCGGCAAGCTCCTTCATCTTTACAAACCACTGCTTGGAAACGATGGGCTCAACCGTCTGCTTGCACCTACTGCAATGTCCGACGTTGTGAGTGTAGTCCTCCGTCTTTTCGAGAAGCCCGAGCTTTTCCAAATCGGCGACAATCGCCTTGCGCGCTCTATCACGAGTCATACCCTCGTACTTGCCCGCCTCTGCGTTCATAGTGCCGTCGTCGTTCATTACGCGTATGACCGCAAGGTTGTGTCTCTGCCCCACTTCGAAGTCGTTGGGATCGTGCGCAGGTGTAATCTTGACCGCGCCCGTTCCGAAATCCTTTTCTACGTAGCTGTCGAACACAATGGGAATCTCGCGCCCGACGAGCGGAAGCACGACGATTCGCCCTTCCATGCCCGCATAGCGCGGATCTTCGGGATTGACCGCGACTGCCGTGTCGCCGAGAAGCGTTTCCGGCCGCGTGGTCGCGACTGTAACATACCCTTTGCCGTCCTTAAACGGATACTTGATATGCCAAAGGTGGGACGGCTCGGAAACGTAGTCGACCTCGACGTCCGATATCGCGGTTTTGCAGCCCGGGCACCAATTGATAATCCTGTCGCCGCGATAGATATACCCCTCGTTATAGAGCGTAACAAACGTCTCGCGCACCGCCTTTGCGCGCTTTTCGTCCATGGTAAAAGACATTCTCGACCAGTCGAGACTGAACCCCATGGTCTTTTGCTGTTCGACTATGCGATCGCCGTACTTGCGCTTCCACGCCCAGGCGTGTTCCAAAAACCCGTCGCGCCCGACGTCCGCTTTGGTTAAGCCCTCCTCCTTCATCGCCTCGACAACCTTTATCTCGGTGGCGATAGAGGCGTGGTCGTAGCCGGGAAGCCACAGCGTCTCGTACCCCTTCATTCGCTTGTAGCGAACGATCGCGTCGGGAATGGTCATGTTCATCGCATGCCCGATGTGAAGCTGTCCCGTGATATTGGGCGGCGGCAAAACTATAGAAAACTTCTTTTTCTTCTTGCCGGGTCGCGGCTGAAAACAGCCGTTATCCAGCCACCTTTTGCCAATCCGCGCTTCGAAATTTTTCGGTTCGTACGTCTTATCCATGTTGAGCTCCAAAACCCACTGATATAACTCATTAAAGTATAGCATGCGCCATAAAAAAAGGCAAACAAAAAGAGCGCCGAAGCGCTCTTTTTTGCTTTGCATTATTATTATCAAATTACTCTTTGAAAGGGCCGACTGCGGGAAGCAGTGCGCAAACGCCGCCGAGCAAGCCGCCGATGAAAGCGAGGATGCCGCCGATGCCGATGCTGTAAGATACAGTCATTCCCGGCACGTTGACGTCGGGGAACTGACCGGCAAGGACAATGCCCGAAACGAGAACGAGAACCGCGCCGACAAGCGAAACAATAGCCGCGCAAAGCGTCAAAAGCTTGATGTTCTTCTTGACGAACAGGCGAAGTATCGCGTCAACGAGAGCGGCAGCAAGTCCGACAACGAGAACGATGAACGAAATCACCGCGAACACGTTGCTCGGAGCGCCCATCTCGCCCCAACCTTCTTCAAACAGGTTGACGGTCGTGCTGGTGTTTATACTTTGCCCCCCAACCGAAGCCCCAGCCGTCATGGTGACTTCGCCGATGAACATGCCGACAATGGCGAGCACGAGTCCGACGAGGACGACGCCTGCGAAAATGAAGCCGCAGAGCTTTTTGGTCTTTTCTTCCATTTCTACCTCCAATAGGATTATTGTGGTTTCATTTTAACACTGTAAAAAGGCGGTTTAGGATTAAAAAATATCCTTTTATACAAAATAAACAAATTTGTGTAAGTGTGTCGAAATGTAAACTGTCAATACATTATATTGTCAGAAAATATGTAATATTCTATGTCGCACGACAGCCGCCGCCGCGCATACACTGAAATATAATTACGCCGCACATCGCGGCAAATCGGAGGAAAACAATGAAGAAAAAACTAACCGCAATGTTGACGGCGCTGACGCTGTTGATACTCCCCATCGGGCTCGCCGGCTGCTCGGACGACGGAAAGACGACCGTTAGGCTCAGCGAGGTCACTCACTCAATTTTCTACGCGCCGCTGTACATAGCCATAAACAAGGGCTATTTCGATGACGAGAACATCAAGATCGAGCTACAAAACGGCGGCGGCGCCGACAAGGTAATGACTTCAGTCATTTCGGGCTCTGCCGACATCGGACTCATGGGCCCAGAAGCCACAATTTAAGCGGATACTTCAATAGGGACTAATTTTAAAAAGCGACTGAATTCAGCCGCTTTTTGAATTTCATATAAATTACATTTCTTGCTCATCTTCATCATAATAACTTGGAGTTGCGAAAGTATCTGGTTCACCATCATCATCACCACCGCCACTCCTGTACGTAGTGCCGCTTAGTGACGAACCATCGTTATAACCATAAAGGTTATCGCTTTTAAGGATTTCATCATCGCTCATAATACTGCCTCCTAATTGTTTATTGTTTTAACATTATATACAATTATCTATAATTTGTCAATACACTTTATTACTTTTTTTCAAATTAAAATCGGACGACAATATCCGCCGTCCGATTTTAATTTATGAAACAAAAATATTATCACTAAACTCCAATTTCTTTTTCGGGTTCAGGCTCGGGCGCAGGTTCAGGACTAGCAGAAGACGATGAACTCGGAGTGCCATCATCTCCTTTTGCGCCGCTACCAATCCTTATCATCTTTTGAATAAGCGTTTCTCCCATAATCATCACCTCTTTACAATTTGTTATTTTATTTTACACAATTTTCAGAGATTTGTCAATACATTTTCATTTTTTTGCTACACTTAACCTCGGCACGCTCACCCACTCGTCGAACTCATGCAAGAAAGCGATTCGCCGCAAAATGACCTTGTTTTTGGTCTCTGTAATCCGCGCATAACCTTCGTGCTCGGAACTGTAAGCCGTCAGCACTATTGTTAGGAGCCGCAAAAAGAACATCACCCATGCGCTAATATCCGTAATGTCTTTTGCCGGCTCCCATGCAAGCAGTGCCAAAATGAGAGCAATAAATACGGCACGGAGCGCACGGAGCGATATGCGAGCCGTCTTGTCCGCACGCTCGTTATAGTTCACGCCGCAGTCATCGTCCGTTTTGCTGTCGCTCAACAAATCAATCGCCCGAACAGGCACTACGCGTACTCGCCCATTCTGAACTTTTGCAACCGCTCGTCGCTGTCGACGAGTATAACCGTCTTCTTTCAGCTTCTTGGTAGACATAGTTTTAAGCGTATCGTCATACAGCTTGCGGTCTATACCTACATTTGCGAGAATGACCGTAATCTTATCATCTCGCATTTGCTCGGTCTTTGCTTTGCAGAATGCTCGTAGATCGCCGAGCTGTCCGCCATCAGTAACAGCCTTAATCTGCTTACCGTAAATGGCGGCATTATCCTTATAAGCGGAGTTCTCTTCGCGCTTGGCACGGTCAGTCCCCGAATTTATCCACAATATGGCAGTCGACACCAAAAGAAAAATGTTGATGATGAGCTGCGGCAAAAACACAGCCATGTCGAACTCGTCGTTAAGGCTGAAAACGACGAATTGCAACAGAAGCGTAACAATGATTGTAAGGGCGCTTATTGTTATAGGTATAAGACCTCTGATGCTTATCTTCTCTTTCATGATTCTCCCCCTCCGTGCTTGCCGTGCACTTCTCGCGCCGCGAGCACGCCGAACACTGTGCCGACGACATACGCCGCGAGCGTAAAACCGATTGCGCCGGACATCTGCAGAATAGCGTTTTCCATAGCTTTACAGGCTATCAGGAGCGCGGCGAGCAACAGTACGGGAATAATGGCGTTGATAACCGCCTCGACGGTGCGCTTGCACTTCAAGTCGGACTCCAAGTTTTTGACCTTTTCCGCGTCGCACTCGACGGACAAGTCCGCTTCCTGCTGCGCGATCTGCGCCGACAGCTTAGTCATTCGCGGCTTCAACAGCGTGTTCTTGGCGATTATCACGACAACAATCACAAGCAACAGCGCGGCAAGCGGCAGCTTGTACGCAAGTCCGCCGCCTGTATCGCCATACTGTATGAAAATGAACACGAGCGGCGCCACAGCGCAAAACAGCGCCTGCAACACCGTGAATATAATCAGCTTTTTCGTTATCTTCATGGCATCACCCGAAGTTGATTGTGTCCGCCCTATCTTCTGCGGTCGGCTTATCCAAACTTATAGGATTGAGCTTGACCGTGGCGATAACCTCTTTTTCGGGCGGCTTATACTCGCTGTCGAGTTCCTTGACTGCGGCTATAAGCGCGGCGCGTTCCTCGTCGGTCAACATTCTGAGGTGCGTAAGCGCCTCGCCTATAAGTGCGAGAAGATGCTTGTAAGAGTTTGTCTCATCGGCGACGATTTTTACTTTTTCGGACAACGCATCGCTTATCTCTTTCAGTCGTTTTTCGACTATCGCCGTGATGTCGATATCAAGCGTCTTTCCGGCGAGCTTGTCCGCGACCTTGCTTGCAATGGCGTTTATGTCGTAGACCGACGATGCCTTTGCTATGAGTTGCCCGAGAAGCACACGCGCGAGCACATATATAATCGTGCCGCCGCCGAGTGCGCCGATGATTGAGAGTATGTACGGCTGTACAGTTTGCCAAATTGCGTTCATGATATATCTCCTTTTTAATTGATTACTGTGGGATCGTAGTTGCTTTCAAGCGCGGTCAAGCGCTCCGAAAGGTTGTTGATGACTTCGATTGCTTTGTTGTAGTTCTCTGCGAGCGTTCCGTTTGCCGCCTGCACTGCCGCAAGCGCCTTTAACAGCTCCGTCAGCCGCTCGGCGTGTTCTTGTTCGGCTCGGTCGGTTTCTTTCTTGTAGCTTGCAAATTCGGTTTGTAGGCTATCGAAAGCCGCGAGCAACGCGCTGTACTCGGCACGCGCTTTCGCATTGGCGCTCTCGATTTCCGCGAGCCGCGCGAAGAGCGCCTTGTCGTCGACGCCTGCGGTGATTTGCCATTGGGTTTGACGGAGCGATATAAACGATCCGACTTTGAGTGTCTGACATTCCCAAGAGCGCAGAACCGCATCGTCGCTCACTTGGCACACCGTCAGCCCGACGAGCTGCTCTTTTTTGAGCAGTTCCTTGGGCACTTTCGCCACACCGTCCTTTACGATCGTGCGGTACTCGATGCCGCTCTCGTCGCGGAACAGTGCCACATACGCGCCGTTTTCGGGCAAAACAAAAGACACAGTGAAAGTGCCTTTGATGTCGCGCAATATAGGCGTGGAGTCGACTATGACGCCGACGTCGGAATTATGTATAAGTTCGTATTTCATATCCCACCGTCCCTATAAATAGTAAGCGATGCGGCTTGGTATATCCGAAAAAGCCCATTCTTCAAGGTTAAGTAACGCCTTGTACCATCGCATTACTTGATCGTCGTCAATTTCTCGACCGCGCAGGACGGCTTTTTCCCATTTATCGAAAGCGATAAGAAGCGACGAACGTTGCTGACGTTTTATATTAAGCAACTCGTCTTGTGTTGGCTGCGGTACTTCGGCTATCCTAAACCGCCGACCGTTTTCGTCGGACTCTATTTCCTCGATATACAGATTTCCGAGAGAATTACAAAACTCCGCACGCTGAGCGTACTCGTCATCGGCGTAAAATATATCCCCTACTTTGTATTCCATGATTATTTCTCCTTTTAATATCCGCAACAATACATATCTACCAGCTCACTTCCATCAGTACCTGCCTTCGACGCCGTTGCCCAAGTTACTACAAAACTAATAGAAGTTGTGCTTTTACTTGCAATAACGGGAGAAATCGCCCCCGATAAAGAATCCCCTTTTATTGGTGTTAAAACAGCTGTATATGAAGTACTTGAAAATGGAATTTGAAATGACCAAGTTCCGGCATATATACCAAATCGACCGCACTCTTTCCAACCGCTTGCCCATATCCTATACCACTCCAATGTAGAAGAAGAAATGTAGTATTGCTTAACGTAATCATGCTGATATTTACGATTTGTACTACTTCCTGAAGTTATATTTGCTGCACTTTGTCCAGATAGAAATCTCCAGCACGTACCGTCGTATATAAACTCGACAAGAGAACCACCGCCTGTAGCACCATTGTTATCTTCCCACGTTGGTAACGCATATATATTCGTATCTGCTGCAATTCTTACATCTTTAATCGTAATAGCGCCTGAATTATTTACATTCAGTGTTGGATTAGCTGCCGTATTTTTGTATGTAAACTTTACGATTACCCTCGCGCCTGCTACTAATGAAAATGTTTGATCGCCCGTTAATGTAACAATTTTTGCAGCTGTTGCGCCGGCTGTCGAGCAGGTTCCATAATGAGCTATGTTCTGTGTGCCGTTAAACGCAACGCCATCTATGTATCGAATTGAAGATAACTGCGTAGCGTTTGTCGCCTTTGTGGCGCTGTCAGCAGTTCCTGCATTCGTCGCTTTCCCCACCGTCATATTTGGATATGTTCCGGCAGGATCGAGAGTAGTGTAGGTATCTGTCCACGGCACGTTTACGAACATAGTTCCGTCAGAAGATATCTCAACACCATAATAGCGCCCACTCGTATTGCTCGCCGCTTGGATTGTTGGCTTACTAATGACATTCGTAGGTTTGACAAGCCCTGCTTTGGATGCCGTAGCTACGCTATAAGTCGTATCGGTGTCAGTCCAAGGAACGTTTACAACCAGGCTTCCGTTTTCATCGCACTGCACGCGGTACGAGCGATTTCCGACTTGCGACGGTGCATTTGCCGGAACGCTTTGAACAACATCGCTTCCGAGCTTAACCGTACCGCTTTGGTCTGCCGTAGCGACTGGCGGAGGATTTCCGTCCCAATAATAACGCTCGTCTAATTCGTCGATATTTGCCGGATCTCCTCGGTCTCCCTTATCGCCCTTATCTCCCTTGTCACCTTTATCGCCCTTATCTCCCTTTATACCCTGCGCTCCCGATAGGTCGATAAGATATTCGTACTTGGTTGCGGTTTTTATAAACAGTTTAGCATTATCCTCATCCTCAACATTGCCTGTTTCTATTGCGACGAAGCCGTACAGACGCACACCGTCAGTAGCAAATCCGGCGTTCATAGCTTCAATAGACGGATAAGTTTTATCAATACGGAAACCAACGCCCTCGGGGATATAAAAGTCAAAAATTGGTTCATTATCCGTTCCTGTGTTTACGACAAATGCATCACTTTCGGGCGGCAATGTAACAACCTTGCCAAGTTTTATAAACGCCGGTTTTCCTTGCGGTATCTTGAAATCAAGTACCGCGTCGATCGACGTGCCACTGTTAGTTACCTCGGCTTTTTCGTTATACGACACAGTTTCAACCGTTCCAACCGTTATCTCGCCTGTGTCGCCTTTGTCACCTGTCTCGCCTTTCAGATTGATGAATTTAAGCCGTCCATCATCAGCAAGCGAAACATCCACATCGCCGACATTATTTGCGTCGGTGCAGTCGGGCTTTTGCAAAAGCGCCTCTATGCTGTCTTCTATATGCTCGATCTTGATAGTCAAATCGTTTAGCCGCGCCAACTCGCCACCAACGGAATCTACTGTATCGCCGTCCGACACATCACTTTCGGCTATATCCGTACGATATATGCCACTCGCGAGCCGCGAGGCAGCCTTATTCTCGGCGTTTATCTCCGAATATGTAAACACTATTTCAAGCGTGCCGGTTGTGTCTGTAAATGCTTTCGGGAACGGACACTCGAATACCATGTACTTGGCGTTGTCGATTTCCGCATCGGTCGTGTACAGCATATTGTAAATGTCGTTGTTGAACTGCTTACGGTTGCCGAAGCGGTCTATCGTTGTGCGGAATACCGTGCATAACGGACTTGTTATCCCCGGCGAGCGGTTTTGCGTGACAGGCACATAGCATTGCAATACCACAAAGCCGTAGCCGCCTTTATACAGCTTCGTTTCGGATATCGGTACTACCGTGCCGCTTACGCCGAGCTTTACGGCTATGCGCCGTAGCTGTTTTTCTTTCATGAAAATGCCTCCTTGTATTGACTTTATGATTTCGTTTGTATATAATAAAACCACCTTTGGAGGTGGTGAAGATGGGACATATTAGCGGCAAACATCTCGTTCGCATCACGTGTACAACATTGGTGCTTGTTATACTTGTTTACTTGCTTGTTTTAGCAGTAGTCGCGTTAATTCAATCAGTGAGTGACTACATTATGCCGTTTTCAGTAGTATACACAATTGCAATACCGCTTCTATTATTATCTATATGCTGTACATGCGCAATGTCTTTCAACTATTGTCCAAAAAGATTGTTATCTAAGCAATTGATATATATATGGTTCCTATTCCTTGTCCTTTGTATTGTCTTAATATATATGATTATTTTTTTCGCTTATTGTATTTATTCTAATTATTCAGTAATGCAATCGCTTCTTACAGGAAACATTATCGATCCGAATAATATTTTACTAGCTGAAATTGCCATCGTTAAACAACTAATTATTTGGAATTGGCTGAGCTTTGCATTATCGCTCTTCGGTCTTGCAACTTCTATATGCTTATTTGTATTACGAATTAAAAACTGAATAAATAAACCAATCCGGTAATCTACCATCGGGTGTAAGTAGAGATATGTTTTTTACTATATATGCGCTCCGGGTTCTAGGTTCGCTTTGTGTTTCATCTTCATCATAAAGCACGATTGCTTTTACCCGTGACAAGTCGATTTCAGCGCTCGGATTAAAACGTATTCCTATTGCCCCATCGCTCGCATCATAAAATTTGTAATCCACCTTATCAGCCAATATATCTGCTGTAGAAATATTGACATTCTCGTTAAATAAACTTTGAGACTCACTCAACAAACAAGCTTTGAGCGAGCTTTTTTTCTCTCCGAAAAGATTCGGGAATGTAAAGAAATCTGCACGGTCATTTTGCGTCGGTCGGTGTAAAAGGTTGATTTGATAGTTGAACGATATCTCTTCGCGACAATCCTTATCAAGCGCAATAGCCCAGTTATCTCCCCCTGGAACGCGCACAATGCTGTCACTATCAGAAACAGAAACAATCGCTTGAGGTAACTTCTGTACTTGCTCAGGTTCCCAATCTGTTTTATGAAACAGTCGAAAAGACATCAAATCGGCCCGGCCTAATACATCGACATAACGAAGTGGTTGCATCGACAAATATGCACTATCGTTGTCAAGTTTTTTATTGTATTCGAATGAATCAACAAAATCGCCTGCCTTGAAATTGTCAACCATATCCCACGCAAAAACTATACCATCATGTAATGGAAAATGTAACACAGGAACTATGCAGTCTGAGTGATCATTTGGCGCTTGAGGAAAAACTTCGTTTATGCCTATTTCAAGACTTTTTCTGACAATCAAGCTCGACGGGAACAATTTATCATATGTAATCACGAAGCCATTGCTGTCGATATGATTTCTTTTTCTATCTGCCTTAAATCTCGTGAACGCATAATTAGGAAGTGTTACAGGGTTTTTGTTAAAAATTAAGTTTTTTATAAAATCTTTCCACATAGTAGAATTCAAATATCGCGGCGTTGCAGAATTGTTCGGAGGGGTCGTTGAGAGTTCGAAAAATTCCATAATGCGGACTTCGCGCCGCACTTTCGATCGCTCGCTTACCTCATAGAATCGCGGTTCACTCGGTATAGTAACTATTTGAGATAATTGATTAAAATTCTTCGAATACGTTACCTTTTGTAAAATTGCGTCCGCATAATATTCGTTTTCAACAGAGGTTACATAATACGGTTCACCGCTTATCTCTACCAAGTCGCCGCTTACCTTTTCGCTTTCAGCATCCGCGCACTCTTGCCGTTGATATACGGCGTTACCTACACGTATTAGCTTGCCGAAAAGATTAGCGGAAAACCTTTCGCTGTCAATAATTTTGTCTTGTTGCCCATAGTACTGTTCGTGGTGTGGATACTTCTCATATACACTGTTTTTCATGAAGTTTTGCAAATCAGGACGAACTTGTGTCAGTCTTACTGCGTCTTGCGTATGATATTTAACATGAAATCTTAAATCGTTAAATCGAATATTCTTTACATCTTTAATTGACTTTCCTTGCCATAAAATTTGCAAAATTCGTTTTAGTGCCATTGGCAAATCGCCATCATGTTCGCACGGCGGCACAAAATTTAATCCCTGTATTCTGTTATCACCCAACGAATAATATAGAGCGGAGCCTTTGCAAGGATATACTTGATATGGGTTATCATTGCTCAATATATCATATATTGATTTTTCAAATATATGTTCTATAGCCGGCTGCGTATCCCACGATTCATCTGGCATCTGCATAGATATATCAAACTCCAATAGTTCCGTTATCGCATACGACAATTGCAATTCAGAGGTATTGTTTGATACGAGATATGAACTGTCGCTCGTTTTTGGAACAATCCATTCATCTACCAAGTTTTGCGGAGAGAATAAGTTTGTGACATAGCTGTCGTACTGCGTGAAAAATTCTGAAAGGTTGCGACTGTTGAATACGGTAATCTTGTTACTTCCATCGCTTTTTTTCTCCACATTACCAAGCTGCTTAAATTTCAAAACAAATCGATCGTCATTGTCCGCAAATTCGAGATACGGTATAGCGTGCAAATAGTAACCGATCTGCAGCAAAACTTCCCATAAATTCTTTCCCTCGAATATAGTTTCTTGCATTTTTGATGTTTTAAGTCGATTGTTCCATGCATCGTCTAACACAATCGCGTGTTGCAATGACGGTTGCGGCTCACCTGAATTATCGTATTCATCAAGGCTTACTTTGCTATTATCAATTAAATGTGTATCGCAAGTTAGTAACGCTTTTCGTAGCAGATCATAACATGAATACTTTTCACCTTTTGTAATAAAGGCGCCTCCACTTGTCATAACAGAAAAATCTTGAAAATTGAACACGGTACTTACTTTTACAGAGGTTGCATCTACAAGTATTGTTTCTCGCGTATATATATCCCATGAATATTCGACAGTTCCTACAGGAATTACCGTTTTAATTGTCTGCGATCCATATTGTACAGCCTCATAATAACTCAACATAGCGTTCGCGTTTATTGGATTTGCCGTACACTCAATCGTAAACTTGTAACCTTTACCTGCCTCGATTTCCGTCTCTGTAAGAGCTTGCACATCAAAGCATATCGTCTTACTGTTTGTACCCAGAGGTACTTTTGCAAGCTCGCTTGTTGTCGTGTAATACTTCTTCCAAA
>JAFLVC010000012.1 GCA_022508505.1 Clostridiales bacterium
ACACCCGACCAAGCACAGCTTGGATTTCTGTCGTGTGTAGACTGCCGTCGGTGATTTTTCGTTACACCCGACCAAGCACAGCTTGGATTTTTGTCGTGTGTAGACTGCCGTCGGTGATTTTTCGTTACACCCGACGAATTGCAAAGGTCTTGATTCTTTTGTTTAATAGTGGTATAATGCTTTTATGCCTAAGGACGCACTTACAATCTACCGCGCCGCGTGCGAGCTCGATATGCTCGTCGGCGGGAAGGTCGACAAGGTCAACATGCCCGACCGCGACACGCTGCTCCTTCTCGTTCACACGCGCTCGGGAAATCACAGACTCATCGTGTCGTGCAATCCGTCTCTGCCGCGCGCGCACATCACGACGCGCAGATATACTAATCCCGACGCCGCGTCGGGAACGCTCATGTATTTTCGAAAGCGGTTAGCGGGCGCGGTCATTACGGAAGTCAAAAAGGACAGGTGCGAACGAATGCTCACCCTCGCCTTTTCGGCGCGCGACGAGCTGCTTCGCCCCGTCGAATACGAGCTCGCGGTGGAGCTTACCGGAAAGTGCGCTAATATAGTCTTTATCGAAAACGGCGTCATCGGCAACGCACTTCGCCGTGTGACGTCCGAGGCGCCCGGCAAGCGCGCCGTTCTTCCCGGGCTACCCTACACTCTACCAAACGCGACGGGACGGGTGTCGGTATTCGACCGCGACGAGCTTAAAAGCCGAATAAACGCTTTTGAAGGGCTCTCGCTGAGCGCCGCAATCAACAACTGCGTGGCGGGGCTTGCTAAATCGACGGTGGACGAGCTTGTCCACAGGCTTCGCCTTGACGGCGCAAAGACGCCCGACGACGGCGCCGCGAACGCCTTTATTGCGGCGGCTGTCGAGCTTTACGACAGCCCCATGTCGCCCGTCGTCACCTTTGACGAGAGCGGAAAACCTATCGACTATTACGCAGAGCCGTTTGCTTCGTGCGGCGGGTCGGCGGTCAAGTTCGACACGCTCAACGCCGCCATGGACGCGTACTACTCGGCGCTGTTCGACGCCGCCGAGCACGCGATGTTTATAAAGCCGCTCAAAAACGCCGTGTCGGCGGCGGTCAAGAAAAACAAAAAGCGCCTCGAGCTCGCGCAGTCCACCCTAGCCGAGAGCGAGGGCGCAGAACAGGACAGAAAGCTCGGCGAGCTCATCACCGCCAATATCTACAGAATAAAGCGCGGCGACAGCTCCGTAACAGTCGAGGATTTTTACAACGACAATGCGCTCGTTTCACTCAAGCTCGACATCGACAAGACGCCCGCCCAAAACGCCGCCAAGCACTTTAAGGCATACAACAAAAAGAAAAAGGCCGCAGTCTACGCAAAAGCCGCAGTAGAGGCCGCGACCGACGCGCTGTATCGGCTCGAAGGGATTATGGCCGAGCTCGAGCTCTGCACGACAAAGACGGAACTCGACGAGGTGCGCGCCGAGCTCGAGGGGCTGGGGCTCATTCGTCCCGATACAAAAAAGAAAAAAGCAAAGCCAATTCAGTCAGAGCCGTACTCATTCGACATAGACGGGGCGACGCTTTTGGTCGGCAAAAACCACGCGCAAAACGACAGAATAACGCGCGGAGGGCAAAAGACCGACATTTGGCTACACGTAAAGGACGCACACGGCTGCCACGCCGTACTGAAAACCCCGTCCCCCACCGACGCGCAGTTGACGCGCGCCGCCGAGCTTGCGGCGTACTATTCGAGCGCGCGCGGCGCCGACAACGTCGCAGTCGACTACACGCAGATAAAGTTCGTTTACCAAAAGGGCGGCGGCCACGTCGAATACAAGGAATACAAAACCTTATATGTAAAACCGAGAGCGTGAGGCTCTCGGTTTTTATCGTTATACTACGCTCAGCTTATACATCGCTATCGACGCGGCGACGGAAAGGTTTAGGCTGTCCACCTTGTCGGACTGCTCGATTCTCACCGCGCCGTACTTTTCAAACTCTTTGGGAAGCCCCGTAGCCTCGTTGCCGAAAACAAGCGAATACCTCTTGTCGCGCGAAAAGCTCTTTTTGCCAAACGGCTCTCCGCTGAGCATAAACGGCACTATCACCCTATTCGGGAAGCTCTTTTCATAATCCTCGAAGCTGTCGAACATCATCACATTCACCGAGAACACAGCGCCCATGCTCGCACGCACCGTCTTTGGATCGAAATAGTCGACTGCGGGACGGATTACCGCAATATTGCCGCAATCGAAAGCGAGCGCGGCGCGAATGACTGTTCCGAGGTTGCCGGCGTTGGACGGATTGACGAGCACGACGTGATTTTTGTCTTCGTCTAAACGTGTGTCGAACTTGTCGAACTCGCCGATTACAAAGCAATTCTCTTTGGGGCTCAAGATGTTGAACGCCTTGTCGCCCTCCACTATGTTTACTCCGAGCTCTCTCGCCTTTTTTGCGACGGCGTCGACGTCCGACTTCGGCGATATGTAAACCGTGCGAACGCATTCCGGCCTGTTGTTCAGCAGCTCCATCGCAACCGTCGCACCGAGCGCGTACGATATGTTATCTTCTTTTTTATATCTTTTTACCATAATGTTTTACAAAAGTAAAAACCGCGCTAAATGCGCGGTTTAAAGTTGTTGATAATTATGCCGCAATCGTCCAGATCATTCCGAAAAGCGCGAGCGCGAACAGAATTCCCATAATCACGACGTTGATAATCGCCGTTTTGAAAGCGGGATCGCGGTGATTTTCGGTCGTAAACAGCGTTATGCAGCAGCGCACCACCGCGCCGAGCGAGCCTACGAGGTAGAATATAAAGCCTACGAGCAGGACGCTTTCGTTGGTGCAAAGCCCGACTATAAGCAATACGAAGCCGATGAGCATGACAAAGTCGCAGACCTGCCTCAGCCCGAACGGCGTGAAGTACCGTACAAATACGTTTTGGTTTTTCCGTGATGAGCGTTCCATGATTGAATAATTCCTTTGGTAATTTTATACCGAATTGTTGCCTATTGCGATTATTTTATACGATTACTTAAGGCCTTTGCTTCCCGGCTTGACAGCCGCCGTGCCCGCCTTGCACATGGGGCATTCGTCGGGGCTGTAAGTCTTGACGTCGATTTGAAGCAAGCTCTCGTTGGGTACGCCGAAGTCGACCTTGCCGCCGCTCCGATCTACCACCTCCGCAACCGCCACGACCTCGCTGCCAAGGCCTTTAACGAGCTCGATAACCTCTTTGACCGAGCCGCCCGTCGTCACGACGTTTTCGGCGATTATAACCTTGCTGCCCTTCTTGAGTTCGAAGCCGCGACGGAGCGCAAAGTTGCCGTCCTTTTCGCGTTCTGCGAACATGTTGGGAATGCCGAGCTGTTTAGAAAGCTCATAGCCGAATATGATTGCGCCCACTGCGGGCGACACGACGACGTCGGCATTGTACTTTTTGACCTTTTCCGCCGCCATCTTGCAAAGCTCTTCCGATATGTCGCCGAACTCGAAGAGCTTGGCGCACTGCATATACGTATCGGAGTGAAGCCCGCTCGTCAAAATGAAGTGGCCTTTCAAGACGGCGCCCGAGCGTTCAAACAGTTGCATTACTTTATTCACGCTTTAAGTCCTCCGACAAGCTCTGTTATGTTTGTAATTTTATCACTTTCGGCAAGGCTTGTCAACTCATTTAGTATCTTTATCGAGGCAAACGGGTCCAAAATATTCGCCGTACCCACCTGCACCGCCGCCGCGCCGCACAGCATGAACTCCGCCGCGTCCTCGCCTGTCATTATGCCGCCCAGCCCGATAATCGGGATATGCACTTTTTTGTAGCACTCGTGCACCATGCGAAGAGCAATCGGCTTTACGCACGCGCCGCTAAGCCCGCCGCCGCCTACGCCCAAAACGGGCTTTCTCGTCTTGTAGTCTACCGCCATAGCCGCAACGGTGTTTATAAGGCTTACAGCGTCCGCGCCGCCGCGCTCTGCCGCCAATGCGTTTTCGGATATGCTCGACACGTTTGGCGTCAGCTTTATTATGAGCGGTTTTTTGCACGCCTTGCGGACTGCTTTCGTGATATGCTCGACGCTCTCGGGATCGACGCCGAACGCCATGCCGCCGTTTTTGACGTTGGGACACGATATGTTCAGCTCTATCATGTCGACGTCGGTCTTGCTCAAAATATCAACTATCGACACGTAGTCGGATTCCGTCGCGCCCGCGGCGTTTGCAATCACCACCGTGCCGAGCGACTTCATAAACGGCAGTTCGTTTTCGATAAACGCCTCTACGCCGGGGTTTTGAAGCCCGACGCTGTTTATCATGCCGGACGGCGTTTCGGCAATTCTGATCGGAGGATTGCCTTCCCTCGGCTTTAAGGTGAGGCCCTTGGAACTAATGCCGCCGAGAAGCCCTACGTTGTAAAAGTTGTTGTACTCGCGCCCGAACCCGAAGGTTCCCGACGCCGCTATTATCGGGTTTTTAAACTCGACGCCCGCCACCGTCGTTTTCATATTTACGCTCATAGCACAATCTCCTCTATGGGAAACACTGGCCCGTCGGCGCACGCGCGAAGCAGCCGCTCTTTGCCGTCGCGCACGATCTTGACCGAGCAAACGAGACACGCGCCTACGCCGCAGCCCATGCGCTGTTCGGTGCTCGCAAAGCCGATGACGCCGCGATCCTTGCAAAACTTCTGCGCCGTCCTCATAAGTCCCGGTGCGCCGCATACGTAGATGACTTCGGGCGCAATCTCGGTGAGAAGCTCCGTCGGGTAGCCGTGATAGCCGAGGCTGCCGTCGTCGGTGCAATAGCACACTTTTTTGCAGTACTTGTCAAAATCGTCCTTATACACCGCGCGAGCGGAAGCGTCGGGAAAGCCCAATAGCGCGGTGCAGTTCAAAGACGGATTGTCCTTTGCTATTTTGAGTAGCGGAGCACAGCCCGTGCCGCCGCCGAGGAGCGCTATGTTCGTTCTGTCGGGAAGCACGGGAAAACCGTTGCCGAGCGGAAGCAAAGCGTCGAACCTCGCGCCCTTTTTCTGCGCGGTAAACGCCGCCGTCCCCGCGCCCACTTCGGCTATTATAAAGCTGACACCGTGCTCCTCGCTGTCGTAAATGCATATAGGACGGCGCAAATCCCTGTTCGGCACTTTTATATGCGCGAACTGCCCCGCCGCCATGTGCGGCAAAATCTCTTCCGACTCGCACTCGACGCGGTAGAGTTTATGCCCGTAGCTCTCGATATTTTTAATAGTAAGTTCCGCTTTTACGGCTTTCATTTTATGTCCTCTGTAGTCGGTTATCTGTTGTCTTTCAGCGCGCGCATAAGATCCTCTCTCATGTCGCACGCCGCGGCAGCCGCCGCTTCGTAATACGTCATGCCCTTGTACTTTTCGTTCTTGTACGCCGCAATGAGACCTCTCGAATTGTTGACAATCGCGCCGCCGCCTTTTTCGTCGAACGACGCCGCCGCGTCCGCGCCCTTTCCGCCCTGCGCGCCGTAGCCCGGCACGAGGAAGAACACAGTCTTAAACCTTTTCCTAAGCTCTTTCGCCTCGGTGGGATTCGTCGCGCCGACCACCGCGCCGACCGCGCTGTAGCCGTGCTTGCCGATAACGCTTGCCCCCCACTTTTCTATGAGCGAGCCGACGCGCATATACAACGGCTCGCCGCCCACGTCGAGGTTTTGCAGCTCCGCCGCCGACGGATTGGACATGCGCGCAAGCACGAATATACCCTTGCCGTTTTTCTCGCCCGCGTCGACGAACGGCTTGATGCCGTCGTAGCCGGGATACGGATTGACCGTTATGTAGTCGTAATCGGAATCCTCGAGGTACGCCGCCGCGTAAGCTTCCGCAGTTGCGCCTATGTCGTTGCGCTTTACGTCCGCCATGACGACCATGCCGTTCTTTTTGGCGTACGCCGCCGTGTCGTTCATAGCCTTAACGCCGTAGTGCGCGTACATCTCGTAGTACGCCGACTGAATCTTGACTGACGGAACTATGCCTTTTAAAGCGTCGATCAGCTTATAGTTGTACTCGGTTATCGCCTTCGCCTTGTCCTCGGCGCTTTTCGCGTTTTTGGTCATGGACTCCGGCAAAAAATCTATGCGCGTGTCAAGCCCCGCGACCGTCGGGTTTTGCACTTCGTTTATCTTGTCTATGAGTATATCGGTTATGTTTTTCATATCCTCTCCTTAAAACTTTACTTCGCCGCCGACTATCGTCTTTACGACTCGGCCCTTGAGCCGCCAACCGTCGAACACAGAGTTCTTGCCCTTCGATACGAAATCCTCGGCGTTTACGGTGTACTCCTCGTCGGGATCGACGATTGCTATGTCGGCGCGCGCACCCTCTATTATGCGACCGCCGTCAAGCCCGAGAATTTCGGCGGGCTTTGCGCTCATGAGCCGACTGAGGTCGGTGAGCTTGATGTTTTCTGTCAGAACGAGGTGTGTGTACGCTACAGAGAACGCCGTCTCCAAGCCGACAGAGCCGAACGGCGCGTAGTCGAACTCGACGTTCTTCTCGTCGCGGCTGTGCGGCGCGTGGTCGGTTGCGATCACGTCTATAGTGCCGTCGACAAGCCCCGCAATCACCGCCTCTACGTCCGAACTGCTCCTCAGCGGCGGGTTTATCTTGGCGCTCGTATTGTAGGAAAGTATCTCGTCGTCGGTAGCCGCAACGTAGTGCGGGCAGGTTTCGCACGTGACCTTTACGCCGCGCGCTTTCGCGCTCCGTATAACTTCGATCGACTGCGCCGTCGAAACGTGCGCTATGTGAATGGGCGCGTCCGCCTCTTCTGCAAGAAGCACGTCGCGAGCTACCGCCACGCTCTCCGCCGCCTTGGGTATGCCGCGAAATCCGGCTACGGTGGCGTTCTCGCCTGCGTTGACTACGCCGTCGGCGCTTATCGTCTTGTCCTCGCTATGCGAGATGAGCGGTATTCCGAAAGTTTTTGCGTACTTTAATGCGTTTAGCATGACCGCGCCGTTTTCGACGGGCTTGCCGTCGTCGGACACCGCTATCGCGCCCGCCGCCTTCATCTTTCCGAATTCACAGAGCTTTGCGCCCGCCTGTCCCTGAGTTATCGCGCCTATGGGGTACACCTCGGCGTTGCCCGCCACGCGCGACCGCTCTTTAACATAAGTGATCATAGCGGCGTTATCGAGGGGCGGCGTGGTGTTGGGCATGCAGCACACAGCGGTATAGCCACCCGCAAGCGCCGCACGTGAGCCCGTCTCGATATCCTCCTTATGCGTCTGCCCGGGGTCGCGCAGATGGCAATGCATATCTATAAATCCCGGGAAAACGAGTTTTCCCGCGCAGTCGATTATCTCCGCTTCGAGCTCGTCGATGTCGCGTTCCATGCGCTTTACTATTCCGTCGCCGATAAGGACGTCGGTTATCATAGTGCCGTCGGCGTTTACTACCGTCGCGTTCTTTAAAAGTAACATCATTTTTTCTCCTACTCGTGGACTATTGCGCGCATAAATACTTGAGCATTGCCATTCGCATTGCAACGCCGTTTGTCACCTGCTCTTCTATGACGCTGTTGTAGCCGTCTGCGACGACGCCGTCTATCTCCGCGCCGCGGTTGATGGGCGCAGGGTGCATGACAATCGAGTCGGCGGCGGCGCGCTCAAGCCGCCTTTCGTTTACACCGTAGCACTCGTGGTATTCCTCGATCGTCGAAAAGTACGCGCCGTTCATTCGTTCTAACTGAATGCGAAGCGGCATTATTATATCCGCGTCGGCTATCGCCTTGTCAAAGTCGGGCTCGACCGTCGCGCCCATCTCCTCTATCGCCTCGGGAAGGAGTGTGTACGGCGCGCAAAGCGTTACGGACGCGCCCAGCTTTGTAAAAGCCAGCGTGTCGCTTCGCGCAACCCGAGAGTGTTTGATGTCGCCGACTATTACCACCTTGAGCCCCGCAAGGTCGTCGAAATGCCGCTTTGCGGTGAACACGTCGAGGAGAGCCTGCGACGGGTGTTCGCACTGACCGTCGCCGGCGTTTATAACGGACGCCGTGACGTTTTCGGCGAGAAGCCGCGGCGCGCCCGCCGCGCTGTGCCGTATCACTATCGCATTCACGCCGAGTGCGACGAGCGTTTTTCCGGTGTCAATCAGCGACTCGCCCTTTTGCACAGACGAAGTCGCAACCGATATTCCCATGGTCGACGCGCCGAGGTTTTTTGCCGCAGTGTCGAACGAATTGCGCGTGCGCGTCGAGTTCTCGTAAAACAGCGTCGCGACCGTCTTACCCGAAAGAATGCTCAGCCGCTCGCGCCTGTCGATGTGTCCGCGCATAACCTCGGCCTCGACGAGAAGCTCGTTGAGTTCCGCTTTGGATAGATCCTTTATTCCGAGAATGTCCTTTCTTTTCATGCGTTCTCCTTGTATCCGTCAAATAGCGCTTGTGCCGCGCAACGCCGCAAGCGCCGCCGTAAAGTCTTTGGGCTCGCCTGCCGTAAAGCTCATTTCCCTGCCGTCTCGAGGGTGGCAAAACGTTATGCTCCGCGAGTGAAGAAGTTGTCCGCCCGCTCCGAGCCGCATGCTTCCGCCGTACAGCGCG
Source organism: Clostridiales bacterium (assembly GCA_022508505.1). Classification (GTDB taxonomy): domain Bacteria; phylum Bacillota; class Clostridia; order Christensenellales; family Pumilibacteraceae; genus Anaerocaecibacter. The sequence continues at coordinate 8,546 of JAFLVC010000012.1, forward strand.
TCGCACGACACGGGGTGGCCGAGGTATGCGCAGTGCACGCGGATTTGGTGCGTCCTGCCCGTCAAAAGCTCGAACTCGGCGTAGCAGTTGCCCTTGTACCGCTCGAGCACGTTATATCTCGTCGCGGCGTGTCTGCCGTCGGGGACGACCGCCATTTTGAGCCTGTTATGCTTGTCCCGTCCGATATTGTTTTCCACAGTGCCGCTGTCGTCCTTGAAATTGCCGTCGACTATCGCGCGGTACAGCTTTTTTACCGTGCGCGCTGCGAACTGCTTGGATAGCTCGGCGTGCGAAAAATCGTTGCGCGCTACGACGATGAGCCCCGTCGTGTCCTTGTCCAGCCTGTGCACGATTCCCGCACGCACCGCGCCGTAAGCGGACGACAGCTTATCGCCGTAGCGGAACTTCAAGGCGTTTACGAGCGTGCCCGTGCGATTTCCCGCGCCCGGGTGCACTACTAAGCCACGCTGTTTGTTAATAACTGCTACGTCGTCGTCCTCGTAAAGGACGTCGAGCGGTATATCTTCTTTTAGCACCTCTTCGGTTTCTTCGATATCGTCAAACGCTACCTCGTCGCCCGTCTTGACGGTGCGCCCCGCCTTTGTCGCCGCCTCGCCGCCCACAAACACCTTTCCCGTGTCTATGAGCCGCTTTATGTGCGAGCGCGTAAGCTCCGTTTCGTCGGCGAGGAACACGTCCAGCCGCGCGCCGCCTTCGGTGCAATATACCGTCGTCAAGCGCCACCTCCGCCGCCGTATTGCGTATCGGTTTCCTGCGTGTCGGTTGCGAGCATTTCGCTTTCGGGCGCTTCTTCGATTGTTTCCTCGGGCGTTTCACCGTCAAGAGCTGAATCGCTCTCTATCGCTTCGGCAGTCGCTTGCTCGCTCGCTTCGCCGTCTGTCGTATCGGCGCTTACCGCGGGCGAATCACTTTCAATAGAGACGTCGACGGCTACTCCGCCTTCTTCGTCCTCGTCTTCGCTACCTAGCAAGAGCGATTGCTTTTTCTCGCTGCTCTTGTCCTTATAGACGAATATGAAGTATATTATTATGAGAATGACGCCGATAACAAGCTCCGCGTCCGCTATATTGAATACGTAAAAGCTCTTTCTTCCGCCTATGGTCAGCCCGAAGTACACGAACTCCACGAAGTCCCTGACGTATGCGAGCGCCCAGCGGTCTATGCAGTTGCCCATTGCGCCGGCGACGAGCATGGCGAGCGACACGCGGAACAGCTTGCTCCCGCCCTTGTGCCGTATGAGAATCAGTATAAAAATCACAGACACGGCAACGGCGAACACGCAGAAAAATATGCGAGATCCCAAGGGTCCCAGCCAGCTCGTCATCCAGGACGAACCGAACGCAGCATTGGAATTGTGCAGGTTTGTGAATTGCAGGACGTACGGAATGACGACGACGGTTTCGCCGACGTCGATCGTCGCGTTTATTATGGCCTTGGAAATCAAATCGAGCGCAAAAAGAGAGATCATGACGATATACTCCATTTTTGCGACCTTCAGATACGCCCACACGCGTTTTGCGTAACGCTTTACAACGCCCCAAAATGCGCTAAGCTTATCTTTAAATGTTGATTTCTTTTCGTCAGCCATTCGTTCTCCGAATTTTTTACAGCTTTTATTTTTATCTTTATGTCGGTTTTGTCGTCGATAGCCTTGAGTTTTACTCGGGCTTTGCGACCTCTATGCCCTCCGGAACTATGAGGAACATATTTGTCTTTATCGGTATTACCCTGCCGCCGAGCGCGTACACCGCGCCCGACGTGAAATCGAGAACGCGCTGAGCGTCGTCGGTTTCCGCTATCGGATCGAGGTCGACTATCGCCGGCTCTCTGCGGCGCATATAATCGATGAGCCGCTCGACGTCGGAAGCGTTGCGTGGCGTGTACAAAACGATGTTTTGATACAGGCGCGGCGAGATGAATTGGTCGACCTTGGGAAGAGGCGCCGCCTTCTTTTCGGGTGCGGGAACGTCGTAGTACTGAAACTTGGGCGGGGTTACGAGGTCGCGTTCCGTCTTTGCGACAGTATCCGGCTTGGGCGGAAATGTCGGTGCCTGCTGCGAAGAATAGCTCGGCTGAGTGTAGCCGAAAGCGTTCTGCTGCTTTTTCTTTTTGTCGCCGACGTAATTGTCGTTCTCGTCGTGCGTGTCCTCGTAAATCTCGGGCTGCCCGCCCTTGTAGTTGCTCGCACGCCACAGAAACGTATCGAAATCTTCGTTAGGCATTTTTTATCTCCTTGCGTTGGTTTTCTGTCCGTCGTTACGGATATAAAACAGTAGCGGTAAATCTTTACTGTTGTCGAACGGCATTACGGCTTCCGAAAATCGCCGTACCTATTCGTACCATGTTGCTGCCGAATTCGATCGCCCGCTCGTAGTCGCCGCTCATTCCCATTGACAGAATGTCGAACTTTCCGTCGCGGTACTTCTCGAACACCTTGTACGCGTCGCGGTAAACGCCGTCCTCCGCACCTATCGGCGGCACCGCCATCAGCCCGCGAAGCTCCAAGCTTTTCTTGCCGCGAACGAACTCGATAAGCTCGTCTATCTCGTCCGTCCTTGCGCCCGTCTTGCTCTCCTCGTTTCCCGCATTGAGTTCTACGAGCACGGGCTGTACCACTCCGCGCTTTTCCGCCAAAGTTGCAATCTGCTCGGCAAGAGCGGCATTCGACACCGACTGTATCAGCGCTATATTGCCGACAAGGTATTTTGCCTTGTTGCGCTGCAAAGTACCGATAAAGTGCCATTTAGCGCCGCTCACGCCGTCTTTCTTTGCAAGGTACTCTTGAACGCGGTTTTCGCCGACGTCTTTAAGCCCGAGCTCGATTACGTCCGAAACCGTCTTTGCGTCCAGCGTTTTGGTCGCCGCAACAACGGTAACTTTGCTTCCCGTTCGCGCCGCGGCTCTATCCACCGCCGACAAAACGGAATATAGATTGCGTTTGAGCTCGTCCGACATCAAAGCATAATACCCTGCGTACATTATACTACAACTGCGCCCATAAATCAACTGTTTTCTCGAATTGCTTTTCGCCTTTCGATAAGCAATTTTGCCCGCAATATTTTGAGGAATACGGCACGGCACAAAAAAAGAACCGCCATGCTTGACGGTTCTTTTTTTGCTGTATTAGGCTCCCCTTAATAAGGGGAGCTGTCGCCGTCAGGCGACTGAGGGGATGTTAATATCTATCTCTTTTTACGTAGCTCGTGTGGAGCACTTCGTGAGCGACGTGGCTGTTGGGCTTTTCAAAGTACTCTTTGTAAAGCGTCTTGACGGCGGGGTTTTCGTGCGACTTACGGAGCGTGTCCTTTTTGTCCTTTTTGTACAGGACGCCCGCACGGACCTTGGCGACGTCTACGACGTTGCGCGTCGAGCTGCTTACGATAGGCTGACCGCCGCCGTTTACACAGCCGCCCGGGCACGCCATGATCTCGATAAAGTGGTACTTGCTCTTGCCCGCTTTGACCTCGTCCATTATCTTACGCGCGTTGGAAAGTCCGCTCGCGACGCAGATGTTTATCGTCTTTCCGGCGAGGGTTATCGAAGCTTCCTTGATACCCTTGGTGCCGCGGACTGCCTTGAAGTCGATGTTTTCGAGCGTCTCGCCCGTAACGGTCTCCGCAACCGTGCGGAGCGCCGCTTCCATGACGCCGCCCGTCGCGCCGAATATGAGGCCTGCCGAGCTGCCCTTGCCTATCGGGTTGTCGAACTCCGCCTTGGGATCGAGCGCTTTGAAGTCGATGCCGTAGTTTCTTATCATGCGGGCAAGCTCGCGCGTCGTGATCGACTCGTCGACGTCGGGAATGCCCGCGCCCGCCGCGCTCTGATCGTCGCGAAGCAATTCGGACTTTTTGGCTATGCACGGCATGACGGTTACGACTGCGACGTTCTTGGGATCGAGCCCCATCTTTTTGGCGTAGTACGTCTTCATGATCGCGCCGAACATCTGCTGCGGCGATTTGCACGTAGAAAGGTGCGGCAACAGCTCGGGATAGTTGAACTCGATAAACCTTATCCAGCCCGCGCTGCACGAGGTGATCATGGGGAGCACTGCGTTCTTGTCGTTGAGCCTTGCTATGAACTCCGCGCCCTCTTCCATTATCGTCATGTCCGCCGCCATGTCGACGTCGAACACCTTGTCAAACCCGATCGCCTTGAGCGCGGCGACCATTCTGCCCTCGGTGTCCGTGCCGATGGGATAGCCGAACTCCTCGCCGAGCGCGGCGCGTACCGACGGCGCGGTGCCGACGATAACGGTCTTTTCGGGGTCGTGCAACAGCTTGTCGACCGCCGCGACGCTGTCCTTTTCGCGGAGCGCACCCGTCGGGCAGACGTTGATGCATTGACCGCACGCGACGCACGGAACTTCGCCGAGGTTCTTATCGAAGGGGCTGGCTATGCGCGTCGCAAAGCCGCGGTTGCCCGCGTCGATAACGCCGACGGACTGCACCTTGTTGCACGCCGCAACGCAGCGACGGCAGAGTATGCACTTGTTATTGTCGCGCACGAGATATTCGGTGGCGTCGTCGACGTCGTAGTTGTTCATCTCGCCGTCGTAACGCTTGTCGTCGCAACCGTACTCCTTGGAAAGAGTTTGGAGCTCGCAGTTGCCGCTTCTCACGCAGCTAAGACAATCCTTGTGGTGATTGCTCAAAAGGAGCTCGAGCGTCATTTTGCGCGCGGCGCGGACCTTCGGGGTGTTGGTCAAAACTTCCATGCCCTCGGATACGAGCGTCGAGCACGCCGTCATCAGCTTGCGGTTGCCCTTGAGCTCGACGACGCAAACGCGGCAGCTCGACTCGTTGCACAAGTCCTTCATATAGCACAGCGTAGGGATCTTATAACCCGCTTTGAGCGCCGCATCGAGAATGCGCGTGCCCTCGGGAACGGTTACGTCAATGCCGTTTACTTTAAGATTCACGTTTTTCATGTTTCTGTCTATCTCCTATTGCCTACTTGGAAATCGCTTTTACGGGGCACTGACCGGCGCAAGCACCGCACTTGATGCACTTAGCGGGTACAATCTCGTACGACGCGAGCTTGTGGCCGGGCGCTACGTAGTCGGTCTTATCGATAGCCGCAACGGGGCAGCCGCGCGCGCACTTGCCGCAGCCGATGCACTTTTCTTTATCTATTTTGTAGCTTACAAGCGCTTTGCATACGCCCGCGGGGCAGGTGCCGTTGCAGTGCGCCTCGTACTCGTCGCGGAAATACCTGAGCGTGGAAAGAACGGGGTTGGGCGCCGTCTGACCGAGACCGCACAACGAGTTGTCCTTTATGTAGTAGCACAGCTCTTCCATCTTGTCGAGGTCTTCGAGCGTCGCCTCGCCCTTCGTCACCTTGTCGAGCATTTCGAGAAGGCGCTTGTTGCCGATACGGCAGGGCGTGCACTTTCCGCACGACTCTTCGACTGTGAACTCGAGGAAGAACTTTGCGATGTCGACCATGCAGTTGTCCTCGTCCATGACGATAAGTCCGCCCGAACCCATCATCGAGCCGATTGCCATGAGGCTGTCGTAGTCGATTGCGGTGTCAATGAGCGAAGCGGGAATGCAACCGCCGGACGGGCCGCCGGTCTGCGCCGCTTTAAACTTCTTGCCGTTGGGGCAGCCGCCGCCGATGTCCTCTACAATCGTGCGGAGCGTCGTGCCCATGGGAATTTCGACAAGTCCGACGTTTTCGAGCTTGCCGCCGAGCGCGAATACCTTGGTACCCTTGCTCTTCTCGGTGCCGAAGCTTGCAAACCAATCGGCGCCGTTCAAAATAATCTGAGTGATGTTGCCGTACGTCTCGACGTTGTTGATGAGCGTCGGCTTGCCGAACAGGCCCTTGACCGCAGGGAACGGCGGGCGCTGACGGGGCTCGCCGCGCTTGCCTTCCGCTGAATTAAGCAACGCCGTCTCCTCGCCGCAGACGAACGCGCCCGCGCCGAGACGGAGCTCGAGGTCGAAGTTTTTGCCGAGGCCCATGGCGTTGTTGCCGAGTATGCCGTACTCGTGCGCCTGCTTGATTGCGACTTCGAGACGGTTAACGGCAATCGGGTACTCCGCGCGGACGTAAATGACGCCGTGCTCTGCGCCTACCGCATAGCCCGCTATCATCATCGCCTCGATTACGGCGTGAGGATCGCCCTCGAGAAGCGAACGGTCCATGAACGCGCCGGGGTCGCCCTCGTCGGCGTTACATGCGACGTACTTTTCGGTGCCGGGCGCGTCGTGGGTAAACTGCCACTTGAGACCGGTAGAAAAGCCTGCGCCGCCGCGGCCACGCAAACCGCTCTTTTTGATCTCGTCGATTACCTGCTGCTGGGTCATGGTCGTAACGGCCTTTTCGTACGCCTTGTAGCCGTCGCGAGCGAGGTACTCGTCGATGTTTTCGGGATCTATCACGCCGCAGTTGCGAAGAACAACGCGGTACTGGCTCTTGTAGAAGTCGGTGTCGTTTATCGACTTCATCTGGCCGTTAGCGTCCTTTTCGGAATGGAGAAGGCGCTCGACGGGCTTGCCGCCGACGAGGTGCGCTTCGACTATCTCCGCGACGTCCTCGGGCTTTACGTGAGTGTAGAACGAGCCGTCGGGATAAACGACGACGATCGGGCCCTTGGAGCAAAGTCCGAAGCAACCCGTCATTATGACGTTGACGTCGGTAACATTCTTTTCCGCAAGAAGCGACTTAAAGTTGTCGTAGATGATCTTGCTGTTGCCGGACGTGCAGCCCGTGCCGCCGCAGACCAAAACATGCGCGCGAGGCTCGCCTGCCGTAACAGTGGCACCCTCCTTGCGCTCCTCGACGTTCGCCTTCATGCGCTCGCGGATATCTTGCAATTGTTTTAAGGTTTTCATATATTTTCCTCTCCGTATTACGCGTTGTTATATTTGGCCAAAATCTCGTCCACGCTCGCCTCGGTAACCTTGCCGTAAACCTCGCCGTTCACCGTGAGAACGGGCGCAAGGCCGCAGCAGCCGATGCAACGCGTAGCCTCGAGAGTAAACCTGCCGTCGGGCGTGGTGTGCCCCGGCTCAATGCCGAACGTGCGCGCGAACTTGTCTATTACGCCGCCGCTGCCCTTGACGTAGCAGGCCGTGCCGAGACAGACCGCTATCTTGATTTGACCGGGCCGCTCGAGGCGGAACTGCGAATAGAAAGTCGCAATGCCGTATACGTTGGCGAGCGGAACGCCGAAATAATCGGCAATGCGAAGCTGAACCTCCATCGGAAGATAGCCGTAGATGTCCTGCGCCTTTTGCATCGCCATCATTACAGGTCCCGGAACGTCTTTGAGACTTTCCAAAACCTCGCCGAACTCTTTGTCCTTTTCTTCGGTCATGTTATGTATGCTCCTTAAATTTTATCGCGGTGCGCTCCGATTAAAAATCGTGTCGGCACTACAAACCGCGTTTATGCCGTACGGATTGATTGTAACATATTTTTCAAACTATGACAAGTGTTCCCGCCTTTTTTAATCAAAAGTTAGCAGCCGCTAACCGCTTTTAAACGACGGCGGACGAAAGGGCGACGAGGTCGAGCGCGCGGACGGCGACGTATCTTATATACGACTGCAATGAGCGACCCGTCGGCGGCGAATACTCCCCCGCTTTTTGGAGCGCACGAACGAGCGATTTGCCGTTTGACTTGTCGGCATAACGCAGGAGTTTTAGGCATGCGGCACGGACTGTGCGGTCGGCCTCCGCGTCGGTGATGTTTCCGCGCTCTAAGCTGTCGGCGGCGTTAAACAGCGCGTCAAACCACTCGCCCGTCAGGTATTTGACCGCCGCGCGGTCTTTACTTTCTATCGAGCCGAACTTCAGCTCGAACTTAAAGTAGAATGCGCCGTCGTTGACTTCGGCGAGCGCTTTTGCGTCCCCCTCCTTTCTGTACGCCGCGGCAATTATCTTGTAGCTGCCGTCGTTGTAGATATAGCCCGCACCGCCGCGAGAAGACGCCGATAACGCGCCGTCGGAAGCCGCCTGTCTGTCGGTACATTCCTGCGTAGCGAGGAAGTAAAAAGTAGCGGCGGTTGTTTCCGCTTCCGAAGATGCCTGTTCTGAGCCGAACGGAAAGAACACCGCGAGAATACAAATTCCGGCTGTCAGAAGCAGCAATACGACGATTAAAAACCCGACGCCGCGCCTGCCGCCGCTCGGTCCTCTACGCTTTTTCGATATGAAATACGCACCCGAAGAATATTGCGCCATGGTCTTGCCCTACCGCACGAATTGTGATATATTATATTCAAGCGTATTCTATTAGTGGGAAAAAGGAAATATGCAGTATCACATTCAGACAGCTCCGATATGGGAGGCGTACAGTGGCGACGGCTGTCCGCTGTGCCGCATTTACGAGAACAAAGAAAAGCGGCTCGTCAAGTCGTATCTCAACGAGAACGTGATGGACCCGCACTTTCGGGAACGGTCAAACTCCGTCGGATTTTGCGCCGAGCACGTAAAAATGCTGTACGCCGGAGAGAACAAGTTGGGGCTCGCGCTCCAGCTCGAAACGCGCGCCGCATATCTGTCCGACCTCGTCAAAAACCCGCCGAACGACAAAAAATCCGCCAAGCGTTTGGCGGAAAAGCTGACGGCTCACGACGGCTGTGTCATTTGCAACGAGCTCGACGAATTTATGCCGAGATATTATATGACGGTGGCGCAGATGTTCGCCGCCGAGCCCGAGTTCCCCCACTTGTTCACATCGGCAAGCCACTGCTACAAGCACGCCGTAGAACTGCTTCGCGCCGCCGAGTACGCAGGAAAGAGCCTTGGCGCGTTTGCCGCGGAAGTTTTGCGTGCGCTGAATGCCGACACGGAGCGCACCGCAAAAGAGCTTCGCGCCTTTGCCGACTGCTTCGACCACAACAGCACGGCAAAGCCCGACAAGGAAGCCATTCCCCGCGCCGTCTTGCGGCTTTTAGGCAAAAAGCTATAAGAATTTACCGCAAATCAAGCAACAAAAAATCCCGCCTGTGCCGCAGAATTAACCGTATTCAAACCCGCCTTATGGCAGGTGGGTCGGCTGACGGCGTTTTCTGTCTTCCCCTGCTTACCGAAGTAAAATTACTGAGGCCCGACATATTCCGCGCGTACGCGCCATCCCTTTTATGAATTGAGGTTATAAATAAGGCGTCATCTCGAACACCGCAGGATGTACCTTTATTATATACGGAACGGCCGAAAATAACAATACCGAACGAAAAAATTTTGTTCAACTTATTTTCGCAAAACCTATTGACATTTATTTTGTTTTATGCTATGACCTGCCGCCATTGCCGTCGGCGGCGGCGTTTTGAGCGGTAGCGTCGGGTTCGTCCTGCGTTTCGGGCTTGATTTGATCCCAATTGACGCGGCGTATGGGAGCGCCCACAGAGCTTCGAAAGCGCTCGGAAATAACGCGCTTGTCGTCGTCGGTGACGTTTCCCGCAAAGTGCTCGACGTAGTAGTCGAACAGCCTGTCGAAAAGCTCGTCGTCGCCCAGCTTTGCCGCAATCCGCACCTGCTGCGCTACCACCTCGAACGACGGGTTGTCGCCCTTGAACACGACGTCGAGTATATGCGTTGCAGGACGCACATTGTCCGTCCCCGCCAGATACACCGCAAGCTGCAACAGAAAATCGTCGTCCCTGTTCAGGTTGTAGACTATCTTGACGATTGCGAGCTTTCTTTTCCGATACTTGGATATGTGCGCAGCATAGGCGGCGGCGGCGTAGTAGCGGCTTCTTTTTCGGCGAAGCAATTTTAACAGCTTGTTGCGCCTGCTGTTGTCGCCCATTCTCGAAGCGGTTATTGCGGCGAGCGCGGCGTACTTGTCCGACTTGTTTATCGCTTTATAAAGATACCAATAGTTTTTGGCGCTCTCCGAAAAGTTGCCTAAGATTAGGTGCGCTTCGGCGCAAACGCTGTAGCCGTACTCCTTGTCCGGCCTGAGCTTTTTGTACTTTTCGGCATAAATCGCAACCGAGTGGTACTCCTGCATTATCGACAGCGTGTCTATGATGAGGTACAGCGCCGGCATGTATTCCTCGTCGATTGCGTGTGAGCGCTCGGCACTTTCGAGCGCGTCCGCATAGTTGCGCTTTTTGAACGCGATATACGCCTTGTAATACCAATACTGCTCGTTGTATTCCTTGGACGGATACCTTTCGAGCGCGCTGTCCGCGCCGTCGAGATCGCCGAGCTCAATCAGGCATGACGCCTCGTCGAAAAGATTGTCGTAAAGCTTGAACTCCGACGCCAATCTTTCGTACGCGGTTGCGGCGGCGGCATACTTCATTTCGGAAACGCACACCTCCGCAAACTTCATGTTTGCGACGGGGTCGTTGGGGCGATTTTTAAGCATGAGCTCGGCTATTTCCATAGCTTTGTCGTTGTGCTTTGTAAGTAGGTACAGGTCGATGAGCCGCACAAACGCGCCGGCGTAAAAGTGGTCGCCCACCCGAAGCGCCACCGTCATTATCGCTATCGCCGCTTCGTAATCGCTCTTTCGTATGTAGATATCGGCGGCGTTGTCGTAAACCGGCCAGGCGCGAAGAAGCGTGCCGCGGTCGGAAATGCCTGCGCACGTCTCGATCGCTTTCATGTAGTCGGCAAGCGCCTTTTCGGTTTCACCCTGCGAGTGATACGCGTAGCCGCGGCGGGCGTAAGCGGTGAACTTTCCTTCCTTGGTCGTCGCCGCTTCTATCTCCCTCGTCCATCTTTCGATATTGTTCTGCGGCTCGGACTTGTTGGGATCGGCAATATACACACCGCTCCCCTCAATCTCGACCTCGATTGTTTCGTCGCTTTCGGGAATGCGGTACTCTATCATGCCGAAGTCGACCATGATCGCCGCCACCGTGCCGTCCTCGGTGTACCCCGCATAGCACTTGTATCTGCCGTCACCCCAGCCCGTCGAAAAAACGGCGTACTTGTATCCGAAAAGCTCCACCTCGGAGTTTATCTGACCGTCGAGCATGATGTGCCCGGACAGCGGTTGCTCCTCGTCTTTTAGGTGCGACCTGTACTCATTGTACGCCGCCTCGCTCGATATGCAGCACACGCCCGAGCTTATCGGGATTGCGCCCGCGTCGACGTCGACGGCGAGCCGCGCTTTTGCCGAGTCATTTATTATCGGCTTCCACGTGGCAATGCGCGATTCGGAAAACCTCAGCCCGCAGTACGCTACACGCTCGCCCGAGTCGGTGTTGCAGCTCAAACGGAACGGAAAAGCAATAACGCCGCCCTTGACGTCGAGCGGCGAATAATAGTGTGCGGCAGAGTACGCGTCGAAAACGACGACATTGCCGTCCGTCTGTATAAAATCGTACTCCTCATAAGCGAGCGCCACGCCGAGCGCTCGGCATGTCTTTAAGACTTCGCCGTAATCTATCGGCGCGGTCAGTCTGCTTTTGGGGATTTTTACGGTTGATTTCAATTTAGCTTTACTTTATTACTTTGAACAGTTTTCCTTTGACTTCGACGTATTCCTTCCAAAACGCTTCGAACCGCTTCATCGCCTCTTGCGTGCGCTCGGGCGTGTTGAACGAGGTTATGCGCAGCCAGCCCTCGCCGTTCTTGCCGAAACCGCTGCCCGGCGTTACGACGACGCGCGCCTTTTTGAGGAGGTAGTCGAAAAACTCCCACGAGTCGATGCCGCAATAGAACCACACGTACGGCGCGTTCTTGCCGCCGACGTACTCTATGCCGAGCGCGTCGAACTTGTCGGTTATTATCTTCGCGTTGCTCTTGTACACGGCTACCGACTTCATAGTTTCTTCAAGACCTGCGCCCGACAGCGCGCTCGCCGCCATGCGCTGAACGACGTAGCTCGTGCCGTTGAACTTGGTCGCCTGACGGCGCATGAACATTCTGTTCAGCGGCGACGCCATCGGTATAACCGTCCACCCGCAGCGAACGCCCGTAAATCCGGCGAGCTTAGACAGCGAGCAGAATTCGACGGCGCAGTCGCGCGCGCCCGTAACCTCGAATATGGAGCGCGCCGCTTTTTTGCCGTCCTCCACAAACGCCTCGTACGCCGCGTCGTACAATATGACCGCCTCGTTGTCCAAGGCGTATTGCACCCATTCGTTGAGCTGTTCCGCAGTGTACGCCGCGCCCGTCGGGTTGTTGGGCGAGCACAGATATATAATATCCGCTTTCGCTTTGGGCGGCATGGGCAAAAAGCCGTTTTCGCGCGTGCCGTCGACATAAATGATTTTGCGGCCGTCCATGACGTTGGCGTCGACGTACGCGGGATACACGGGATCGGGAATCATGACGGTATTGCTCACGTCGAACAGATCGAGAAAGGCGCCGAGCGCGTCCTTTGCACCGTCTGTTACGAAAACCTCGTCGGGATTGATCTCTATCCCGCGCTTTTTGTAGTACGCGACAATCGCGTTTTTGAGGAAGGGATAGCCGTCGTACGGACCGTAGCCGTGAAAGCCTGTCTTTGTAGAAAGCTCCATGCCCGCTTCCCTGCACGCTTCAGACACCTTGGCGGAAAGCGGCTGCGTGACGTCGCCTATGCCGAGGCTTATTATATCCGAATTGGGAAACTCCGATTTATAAGCTTCTACGCGCTTCGAGACCTCGGCAAAGAGGTAGTTTTCGCCCAGATGTTTATAATTCTTGTTGAGCTTCATCACTTACTCCTTTTTTTGGTCGGTTGCGAGCCGCGGTTTGCCTTGTACGATTTTGCCGCGGCTATGAACTCGCGGAATATCGGCTGAGGCGCCGCCGGGCGCGACTTGAATTCGGGATGGTATTGAACGCCGACGTGGAAGAGATTTTTGCTGACCTCGACCGCCTCTACGAGATTTCCGCTCGGCGATATGCCGCAGAGAGTGAGACCCGCCGCCTGCATCGCTTCGCGCTCGGCGTTGTTGAACTCGTACCTGTGGCGGTGGCGTTCCATGACCGACTTGACGCCCTCGCCGTAGCAGCGCGAAAGAGTCGTGCCGGGGGTTATGACGCACTCGTAAGCGCCGAGGCGCATTGTGCCGCCCGTGTTTTCGTACCCTATCTGGTCCTCCATGATGTCGATGACCTTGTGCGTCGAAGCGGGGTTGAACTCGCGGCTTGTCGCGTCGGCGTACTTTAATACGTGCCGCGCAAACTCGATGACCGCTATCTGCATGCCGAGACAGATGCCGAAGTACGGCTTGTCGTTTTCGCGGCAGTACTTAGCCGCCGAGATCATGCCCTCTATTCCGCGGTCGCCGAACCCGCCGGGAACGATTACTCCGTCGGCGCTGCCGAGGTACTCCGATACCGTCTTGTCGGTGAGTTTTTCGGCGTCCACCCATTTGAGGTCGATCTTTACGCCGTTATGTATGCCGCCGTGCGTCAAAGCCTCGGCGACCGATATGTACGCGTCGAACATCTGAACGTATTTTCCGACGAGCGCAATCTCTACCGAGCCGTCGCGCGCTTTCGCCTTTTCCACCATGGCTCGCCAATCCGAAAGCTCGGGCGGCGTCGGCGGAAGGTTGAGCTCGCGCGACACTATCTCGTCTATGCCGCCGTTAAGTAGCATCAGCGGCACTTCGTACAGTAAATCTGCGTCAAGATTTTCTATTACGCAATCGGGCTCGACGTTACAGTACAGCGCAAGTTTTTTCTTGATTTTGTCGTCTATATGCTTGCTAGTGCGTAACACCACGAGATTGGGCGAAACGCCGAGCGAGCGGAGCGTTGCCACGGAGTGCTGCGTCGGTTTGGTCTTGACCTCGCCGCTCGGCAGGCACGGCGCGAGCGTGACGTGCACGAAAAGGCAGTTTTCGCGCCCAACGTCGTTGCTGACCTGACGAATGGCCTCGATAAACGGCAGGCTTTCGATGTCGCCCACCGTGCCGCCTATCTCCGTTATTACGACGTCGGCGGCGCTCTTTTTGCCCACCGAATATATAAACTTCTTTATCTCGTTGGTGACGTGCGGAATGACCTGAACGGTCTCACCGTTGTACACGCCGCGGCGCTCGTTGTCGAGCACCGTTTCGTACACTCTGCCCGTAGTGAGGTTGGAAAACTTGTTGAGGTTTTCGTCGATAAACCTTTCGTAGTGCCCGAGGTCAAGGTCGGTTTCCGCGCCGTCCTCGGTGACGTACACCTCGCCGTGCTGATACGGGCTCATAGTGCCGGGATCGACGTTGATGTACGGATCGAGCTTTTGCGCGATGACCTTAAGCCCCTTGGCCTTCAATATGCGCCCGAGGCTTGCCGCCGTTATTCCCTTGCCGAGCCCCGATACGACTCCGCCTGTTACGAATATGTACTTTTCCATTTCTCACTCCGTATTTTTACTTCTTGTGTTACTTGTTTGATTTGGCGTTGCGGTGTTCCGTAGCCTGTTTGATTATTACGGTAATTCGCTGCCTGTTTGATTTGGCGTTGCGGTTTTTACAGGCGCACCGTGCCCCTGAACACCTCGTGCGCCTCGCCCGTCATGTACACCGTTTCGTCGGTGTAGCGGATCGTAAGCTCGCCGCCGGGGAGCCTTACAGAGATGTCGGTGTCCTTGTCGCAGTAGCCGTTTAATACCGCCGCGACCGCCGCCGCGCACGCGCCCGTGCCGCAGGCAAGCGTTTCGCCCGTGCCGCGCTCGTACACGCGGACCTTGAGGTGAGTGCGGTCTATGATCTGCATGAAGCCGACGTTTACGCCCTCGGGGAACAGCTTTTTGTCGCCTATCGCCTTCGCGGCGCTCTCGACGTCGTAGTTTTGAACGTCGGGAACTATCACAGTCGCGTGGGGGTTGCCCATGGATGAGCAAGTTATCGCGTACTCGCCTTTTTCGGTCTTTATCGTGCGGTTGACGACGCTGTCGCCGTCGAGCTTGACGGGCACCTTTTTGGGATCGAGTACCGCCGCGCCCATGTCGACCTTGACCGAATTGACCTTGCCGTCCTGGGCGAACAGCTTGAGCTTGTGCGCGCCCGAAATCGTGTCGACAACTATGTCGAGCTTATCCTTAGGAATCTTGCCGTTGTCGTACAGGTACTTGCCGACGCACCGTATGCCGTTGCCGCACATCTTGCCTTCGCTGCCGTCGGAGTTGAACATGCGCATGAGTGCGTCGCCTTTTTCGGACGGATAGATGAATATCACGCCGTCTCCGCCCACGCTGAACCGCCTGTCCGAAAGGTTGACCGCGACCGATTCCATGTTGCTTATCGGCTTTGTCAGGCAGTCTACGTAGATGTAGTCGTTGCCGCAGCCCTGCATCTTGATAAAGTTGAGCCTCTGGCGCTCGGTGCGCATATCGTTGATGTCGACAAGCTCGGTGTTTGCCTGGCTGTAGCGGCTCTTGAGTGCGTAGCTTAACGCGTTTGCCGTGTCGATAGCGGTAAGGCACGGAATGTTGAGCATGACAGCGCGGCGCCTTAGCTTGACGTCGTCGCGCGTGGGGATTCTGCCCTTTGTCGATGTCGACACGAAGTAGTCGATCTTGCCCGAGTTGAGAAGGCTGATCGTCGTCTCGCCGTCCTTTGCCTCGCTTATCTTGTCGACAGCCGTAACCTGCATGCCGCTCTTTTCGATGACCTCTGCCGTGCCGCGCGTCGCGTACAGCTTGAAGCCGAGCTCGTAGTAGTTCTTTGCGACGTTGGCAATCTCCGGCTTGTCGGCGTTGCGGACGGAAAGCAGTATGCCGCCTGTGCGCTTCATCTTGTAACCCGCCGCCACCAAGCCCTTGTACAGCGCTTCCTCGAGCGTTTTGCCGATTCCGAGCACCTCGCCCGTCGACTTCATTTCGGGACCGAGGTGTGTATCGAGGTCGGTAAGCTTTTCGAACGAGAAGATGGGCACTTTGACTGCGACGTACGGCGCGGACGGGTACAGTCCCGTGCCGTAGCCCAGCTTTTTGAGCTTTTTGCCGATCATGCACTGCGTCGCGAGTTTTATCATGGGAACGCCCGTAACCTTGCTTATGTACGGTATGGTGCGCGACGAGCGCGGGTTGACCTCTATGACGTAGATCTTGCCGTCCGATATTATATATTGTATATTGACAAGTCCCTTCGTGTCAAGCGACAATGCGAGCTTCCTCGTGTACTCGATTATCTCTTCCTTGTTCTTGTCCGAAATGTTTTGCGAGGGGTAGACCGCTATCGAGTCGCCGCTGTGTATGCCCGCGCGCTCGATGTGCTCCATAATGCCCGGAATGAGTATGTCCTCGCCGTCGCATATCGCGTCCACCTCTATCTCGGTGCCCATGACGTACTTGTCGATGAGAACGATGTTGTCGGGGTTCTCGTCGAGAATTATCTTCATGTATTCCTTGACGTCCTCGTCCGAGAACGCAATTATCATGTTCTGACCGCCGAGAACGTACGACGGGCGGAGCAGTACGGGATAGCCGAGGTCGCTACCCGCCTTCAATGCCTCCTCAGTCGTCTTTACGGTATGTCCCTTGGGGCGCGCTATGCCGAGCTCTTCGAGAAGGGCGTCAAACCTTTCCCTATCCTCCGCGGCGTCGATTGAGTCCGCGGGAGTGCCGAGGATTTTTACGCCTTTTTCGGACAGGTGCTTAGTAAGCTTGATAGCCGTCTGACCGCCGAACGCGACGACCACGCCGTACGGCTTTTCGGTCGCTATTACGTTGTCCACGTCCTCGTCGGTGAGCGGCTCGAAGTACAGCCTGTCCGCAGTGTCGAAGTCGGTGGAAACCGTTTCGGGATTGTTGTTGACTATGGCTACGTCAAAGCCGAGCTCTTTGAGCTCCCACACGCAGTGGACGGACGCGTAGTCGAACTCTATGCCCTGTCCGATTCGAATGGGGCCGGAGCCGAAAACTATTACTCGCTTTGCGTTGCTGTTCTTGCCGCCTATGTATTCCTTCGCCTCGTTCTCGTCGTCGTACGTCGAGTAGAAATACGGCGTTTCCGCCTTGAACTCTGCGGCGCAGGTGTCGACCGTTTTGAACACGGCGCGGCGGTGGTATTTGAGCGGGTGCCCCGACAGCTTTTCGAGCGCCTTGTCGGGATAGCCCAACTTTTTACCCTTTAAGTACTCGTCGGAAGAAAGCTCGTTCCCTCTTATCGAATTTTCGTAATTTACGAGGTTTTTGATCTTGTTCAAGAACCACGGATCGATGAGCGTCTTTTCGTATATCTTGTCGACCGACATTCCGCGCTTTATCGCCTCGTACAGCACGAACAGGCGGTAGTCGGTAGCAGGCATGAGCATATTTTCTATTTCTTCGTCGGTCAATTCGGCATAATGCGGGTGTTCCAACGTCGACATTCCGAGCGCGCCGCGCACAGCCTTGAGCAAAGCCGCCTCAAAGCCGGGCGCAATCGACATGACCTCGCCCGTCGCCTTCATCTGCGTACCGAGCGAGCGCTTTGCGTACACGAACTTGTCGAACGGCCACTTGGGAAGCTTGACCACGCAGTAGTCAATCGCGGGCTCGAAGCAAGCGCACGTCTTGCCCGTTACGGCGTTTTGAATCTCGTCGAGGGTGTAGCCGAGCGCGATGAGCGTCGCGACTTTTGCAATCGGATAGCCCGTCGCCTTACTCGCGAGCGCCGACGAGCGCGACACGCGCGGGTTGACCTCTATTACGGCGTACTCAGACGATTCGGGATGGAGTGCAAATTGGCAGTTGCAGCCGCCCTCTATCTTCAAATGCGTTATTATATCGAGCGCCGCCGAGCGCAACATTTGGAAGTCCTTGTCCGAAAGCGTCATTGTCGGCGCTACGACTATGCTGTCGCCGGTGTGTATTCCGACGGGGTCGAGGTTTTCCATCGAGCAAACGCAAATGACGTTGCCCACCGAGTCGCGCATGACCTCGAACTCTATCTCCTTCCAGCCGTAAATGCTCTTTTCGATGAGCGCCTGATGTATGGGCGAAAGCTCGAGACCGCCGCGCACTATTTCGCGAAGCTCCGCCTCGTTTTCGGCGATGCCGCCGCCCGCGCCGCCGAGAGTGAATGCGGGGCGCACGATTACGGGATAGCCGATAGAGCCCGCAAAGTCGACCGCCGCCTGCTCGTCCGTTACGACGTCGGACGGAACGCACGGCTGACCGATTTCGAGCATCGCTTCTTTAAACAGCTCGCGATCCTCCGCCTTGTCGATTGTCTCGGGGCGCACGCCGAGAAGCCTGACGCCGTGCTTTTCCAAAAAGCCCGACTTGGCAAGCTCCATGGAGAGCGTCAGTCCCGTCTGACCGCCGAGCCCCGGCAGTATGCTGTCAGGTTTTTCGAGCGCGATTATTCGCTCAAGCGTAGGCACGGTCAACGGCTCGATATAAATAGAATCCGCCATGGCCTTGTCGGTCATTATCGTCGCGGGGTTGGAGTTGACGAGAACAACTTCTATCTTGCGGCTCTTGAGCGTCCTGCAAGCCTGCGTTCCGGCGTAGTCGAACTCCGCCGCCTGTCCTATCGTTATAGGGCCTGAGCCGATAACGAGTACTTTCTTGATGCTTTTATCCTTAGGCATGATTGTTCTCCATTAAGTTGACGAAGCGACCGAAGATGTATTCGGTGTCCTTGGGTCCGCCGCACGCTTCCGGGTGGAACTGTACGGTGAATATGCGCTCGTTTTTGTAGTCTATTCCCTCGACGGTCTTGTCGTTGGCGTTGGTGAAGCGAACTGTCGCGATTTCGGGATCAACGGTGTCGATTTTTACCGCATAGCCGTGGTTTTGGCTGGTGATAAACGTCCTGCCGGTGACGACGTCCTTTACAGGCTGGTTTGCGCCGCGGTGGCCGTACTTGAGCTTGACGGTGCTAAACCCGTGCGCAAGCGCGAGAAGCTGATGCCCAAGGCATATGCCGAACATGGGTACTCCGCTCTTGATGAGCTTTTTGAGCTCCTCGATGACGCCCACGTTGTCGGCGGGATCGCCGCCGCCGTTGCTGAGCATTATTCCGTCCGGTTTGTAAGAAAGCACCTCTTCCGCCGTCGTATTGTACGGAACGCGAATTACGTTGCAGCCGTTCTTGATCAGCATGCGCTCGATATTTGATTTAGCGCCGAAGTCGTACAGAACGACGGTGTACTTGCCGTCCGAATTGAGCTTTTGCGGCTCGCTGCACGACGTGTTTTCGACGGCGCCCTTAATCTTGAACTTTTTGAGCTGAGCAATCTTTTCGGGCAAATCCTTGACGCTGTCCGTTATCATGGCGCTCATTACGCCCGACGAGCGAATCTTACGCGTCAGCGCGCGCGTATCGATGCCCGCAATGCCGACGATGTTGTTCTTTTTGAGAAACTCGTCAAGCTCCTCCTGCTTGCGGTAGTTGGAGCCTATCTCGCACAGCTCGCGCACGATGTACCCCGAAAGGTACGGCTTTTCGCTCTCCGCGTCGTCGTCGATCGCACCGTAGTTGCCTATAAGCGGAAAGGTGTGCGCGACGAGCTGGCCGTAGTAGCTTGGATCGGTCAGCGTCATCATGTAGCCGCACATGGCGGTCGTAAACACCGCCTCGCCCATGACCGTGCCGTCGGCGCCTATCGCCTCTCCGGTGTAGACCGTCCCGTCTTTCATTATCAAGTATCTCTTCATAAAAACCTCTTGCCGTTTGTCTTTATAGTAATGCCTTATCGGCTCATGTTGTCGTCGAACGAGTTTTTGAGCGTCGGGGACACCGGCGCAGGATAGTCGCCCGTAAAGCAACCCGTGCAAAACGACGTCGTCGGCGAAATTGCCCTAAGATTTTCGAGCGACAGGTATTCAAGGCTGTCCGCGCCGATTATCTTGCAAATGCCGTCCACGTCGTAGTGGTTTGCGACGAGCTTGTCGCGGCTGTCTATGTCGACGCCGAAGTAGCACTCGTACTTAAACGGCGGCGCGCTTATCCGCATATGCACTTCCTTTGCGCCCGCACGCCGTAGCATTTTGATTATGCGCGTGCTCGTCGTAGAGCGCACGATCGAGTCGTCGATTAGGATTATGCGTTTGCCCTCGACAACCGCCTTTATGGGGTTTAGCTTGGTGTTGACCGCGTTCTCGCGCGAGAGCTGGTCGGGCAGAATGAAGCTTCTGCCGACGTACTTGTTTTTGACGAACGCGGGCGCCATCGGTATTCCCGATTCGAGCGAATACCCCATCGCCGCCTGCAAGCCCGAATCGGGCACGCCGCACACGAAGTCGGCGTCCGTCGGCTTTTGGCGGTACAGCGCACGCCCCATCTCGAGCCGAGCTTCGTACACGCTTATGCCGTCTATTACCGAATCGGGGCGCGCGAAATATATAAACTCGAACGAGCACAGTCCGCTCTGCGACGCGCGGCTTAGCATGTATGTAGTCATGTTGCCCTTGAGGTCGCAGCTTACGACTTCTCCCGGCTTTACGTCGCGCACGAACTCCGCGCCGAGCGCGTCGAGTGCGCAGCTTTCGGACGCAAAGAGTATCGCGTCGCCGAGACGCCCTATGCAAAGCGGTCGGAAGCCGTTTCGGTCGCGCACGGCAATAAGCTTGTCCTTTGTCGCAATGACTATGGAAAACGCACCTTCGACAAAGTTCATCGCGTCGACGATTGCCGTTTCGAGGTCGTTGGTCTTTATCATGTTGCGAACGATGAGGATATTCAATATCTCGCTGTCGTTGGTCGTGTGCATAACCATTCCCGACTGAACGAGCTCGTGACGTATCTGCGCCGAGTTGGTGAGGTTGCCGTTATGTACGAGCGCGAGCGACACCTTGCTGTGCACCGTCTCGATCGGCTGTGCGTTTTCGAGGTTGCACGAACCCGTCGTCGAATATCTGACGTGCCCTACCGCAATTTTTGTGTTTGCGACAAAGCTCATGTAATCGTGCGTGAACACGTCCGTAACGAGCCCCATGCCTTTTTTGCATTTGAGCATGCCGTCCACAAACGTCGCAATGCCTGCGCTCTCCTGTCCGCGGTGCTGCAATGCGAGCAATGCGCTCGCCGCGAGCGGAACGGTCTGTACGGGCTTTGGCGATATTATTCCGAATACGCCGCATTCTTCGTGTAGTTTTTCGTTCATGTCAGTATGCCTCATACGTTTTGAGAATGTCCATAGCGACTTTTCTTCTGGACAAGCGCAAGTCCATTGACTTCTTTTCGATATACTTGTGCGCCTGCTCCTCCGAGTAGCCGAGCGAGCGCATCAAAACTATTTTCGCGCGGGTGATAAACTTCATGTCCTCGATTTTTCCCATGAGCTCGTTGTTCTTTTCCTTGAGGGCACGAACGCGCGCGTTTGCGACCGATATGAGGTTTACCGCATCGGCGAGCGCAGTCTTCGTTATCGGCCGCACGAGCGTCACCACCCCGACGTTGCCGAGATCCTCGGCAAACATGTCCGCCGCCGCAAAGTCGTCTATATACACGCCGCCGCAGTCGCAGGTGTCCGCAATGAACCGCGCAAGCTCGTTGCCCTGTTCGTCGGGCAGCCCGCCGTTTACGACGAATATGTCAAAAGAGCGAGAAAGAGTCGCGCGCCTCGCCTCGGCGGCAGACGAACACACTACGCCGTCGATATTTACGGCGTGCAACACCTCGGAAAGCGAGTGCTGTTGCTTTATTGTGCTTGCGACTATCAGTGCTTCCAAAAACGCTCCTTATCTTATTGTACGATTAAATATCCGAGTAAAACTTGAAAAATTCAAGGTCGGTAGTCAGCTTGCTCGCCTCTTCGCAACGGTGCGACAGAGTGTCGAGAATGTTGTCGAGCTGCTCGGGGAAATGCCCGTGCAGCCACTCGCTTTCCCGCGCGAACTCAATCGCCTCGCCTATATTTTCAAACAGATGCTCGCCTTCTCCCGCCTCGCGGAGCTTAAACTTACCCTCTATTCCCTCTCTGCCCGCCGCAAAGATAAGCGCGAGCACCGCAAATATATTGCACGACGAGTCGGGAGTGCGAAGCTGTATGATGCTGTCGTCGTCGCCGAATATGCGCATTGACATGCCGCGAAGGCTGTCATAAGATATCTTGCGCGATTTGATGCGTTTATAGCTGTTGACCGTCGGGTTTGCAAAGCAGGTTATCTCCTTGCAACGCCTTAAGACGCCCTCGGCGAAAGCGCGGGTAGCCGCCGCCTTGTTCTTGCCCGAAAGCGTTATCGAAAGGTGCAGTCCGCTCCCGGGCTGACCTGACATCGGCATAGGCTGGAAGGACGCATGCGCGCCGTTTATCGCGCACACGTTTTTTACAGCCGACTTGAACATGATAAAGTTGCGCGCTGCGGACAGCGGATCTGCGCTCTCGAAGTCGACCTCGTTCTGACCGGGGCCGCGCTCGTGATGTGACGAAATGGGCTTTAACCCCATGTCCTCGAGGCTGAGTATAACGTCGCGGCGCAAGCTCTCGCACTTGTCGAGCGGCGGACACGCGCAATAGTCGGCGTAGTCTATCGGCTCGAGCGCGTCTTCCACTTCCTTAAACACGTAAAACTCGCACTCGGTAGCGACCTCGGCAGTGAGCCCGAGCTCTTTGAGCTTGCTGACCTGCTTTTCGAGCATAACCATCGGATCGCAGGCGTACGGCGTGCGGTCTATGTTCGCGAGCCGGCAAAACACGCTGACGACCTTGCCCGAATGCGGCCGCCACGGAAGGTCGGAAAGCAGCGACGACACCGGCATAAGCTTTAAATCGATGCCGCCCACGCCCGTCACGGCAGAGCTGTCGATTGCCACACCGTTTTCGTAGGCGTCCTCGAGCTGAGAGCTCAATACCGAAATATTGCGCTGTCTGCCGAGCATGTCGCAAAACGTAAGCTTGACAAATTTGACGTTGTTTTCTCTTACGTATTCCAAAACTTCGCTTTTAGAACTTGTCATGGTTAACTCCCGTATAAAAATGTCGGTCGGTGGCTATCGCCTTCCGTCAGTTCATGAATTTTTCGGCCTGTTTGAGTATCGCGTCGATTCGCGCCTCGCCGCCCTTTGCTGCGGTGATGTAAACCTTGATGAGCGGCTCGGTGCCCGACGGACGGATTATCAGCTTGCTTCCGTCCTCCGCCTTGAACGACAGCACGTCGGCCTTGGGCAGCTCGAACTGTTTTTGAGTGAGGTAGTCGATTGCAGTCGCGACCTTAGAACCGTCTATGTCGGCGGGCGGGTTTTTGCGAATGCCGGCAAGCACTTCCTTCATCTTCTGCGCGCCCGCCGCTCCCTCGTAGGTGAACGACACAGTGCGGTGGTAGTATCTGCCGAATTTAGCATAAATACCGTCGAGAACGTCGGCAATCGTCTTGCCCTCCGCCTTGTAGTCGGCTGCCATTTCGGCGACCAACATCGTTGCGACGACGGCGTCCTTGTCGCGCACGTAGCTTCCCGATAGATACCCGTAGCTCTCCTCGTAGCCGAACACGAAGCGGTCGCCCTCGCCCTTTTGCTCCAATTTCTTAATGGTCTCGCCGATGTACTTAAAGCCCGTCAAAACCTCGCGCACCTCCGCGCCGTACGACTTGGCGACTTCTATCGCAAGGTCGGTCGTAACGATAGTCTTTACGATTACCGGACTTTTAGGCAAGCTCTTTCCGTGCGAGAAGATGTAGTCTATCAAAAGAACGCCCATCTCGTTGCCCGTTATCAGCCTGTAGCCGTCCGCCGTCTTTACAGCCGCGCCCAACCTATCCGCGTCGGGATCGGTGCCGATTACGATGTCGCAATCCTCTTTTTTGCCGAGCTCGACGGCGAGCTTAAGGGCTTCCGCCTTTTCGGGATTGGGGTACGAGCACGTCGGGAACGCTCCGTCGGGACGCGCCTGTTCGGGCACGATTACAACCTTTTTAAATCCGCGCTCCTTGAGCATTTGCGGGACTATGTCGCAACCCGTGCCGTTTAGCGGCGTGTACGCTATCGAGACGTCGCGGTTTTTCCCAACCGAGCGCTTATACACCTCGTCGAGGTATTCGCGCGTGACGTCGATAAACTCGATGTCGCCGCCCTTTACAGCCTTGTCGAAATCGGCCGCGCCCACACCGAAAATATCGACCTTTTGTATGTAGCCGAAAATCTCGTCCGCCGCCGCGTCGGTCACCTGACAGCCGTCGCTGCCGTAGACCTTGTAGCCGTTGAACTTGGCGGGGTTGTGGCTCGCCGTAATCATTATGCCTGCGTCGCAGCCGAAGTGGCGCGTCATGAACGACAGGTACGGCGTGGGCTTGAGCTCCTTGGTTATGACCGACTTGACGCCGTTATAAGCGAGCACCGCCGCGGCGTGGCGCGCAAACTCCTCCGAAAAATGTCTGGAGTCGTAGCTTATCGCGACCTTGGGATTTTTTACGTGCGCCTTGAGGTAGTCGCAAAGCCCCTGCGTGACGCCACCTATCGTATAGACGTTCAGGCGGTTGGTGCCGGCACCGATTATGCCGCGAAGCCCTGCCGTGCCAAACTCCAAATCCTTGTAGAACGCCTCGAAAACGTCGTCCTCGCTCATCGCCTTGAGTTCTTTTTCGCAAGCGGTCGCTTTTTTCAGCCACTCGGCGTACTTTGTCTTAACATCGGTCATAATATACTCCTTAAAAAAAGAGAAATGTACACCTTAATATACACTTCTCTCCGATTCGAATGTTGTGATAGTATTCATTAGATTTTATTCTACCAAATTTTACTTGCCATGTCAAGCGTTATTGCGACGCATAGACTTTTTATAACGCGGCGTTTTACTGCTTACTTGACGCAGGACTTTACCCACTCGGCAATGTCAGCGTCCGAAAGCTCGCCGAGCATTTTGCCGTCAAGCCACTTGGTGTCTTTCGCGCAGCGCGCCTTGAGCACGGCTTCCGCTTTGATGAGGTCGCTGCCGCCGCTCGTCGCAAACGGTATGACCGTCTTTCCCGAAAAGTCGTAGCTTTCGAGGAAGGTGTTTATTATCATCGGCGCCATGTACCACCAGATCGGAAACCCGACAAACACGGTGTCGTAGCTATTCATGTTGTGAACGCTCCCCTCTATCTCGGGGCGCGAAAGCACGCGCATCTCAACGGACGAGCGGCTGTCCTTATCCTTCCAATCGAGGTCGGCTTCGGTGTACGGAACCTTGGGCTTTATCTCGTAAATGTCGGCGCCCGCCGCTTTTGCAATAGCCTCTGCGCAGCGCTTAGTGTCGCCGCCGCATGAAAAATACGCAACAAGTATATTGCTCATGTCAACTCTCCTTTGAATATCTTACGAGTCATTGTAACATATAAAACGCTTTTAATCAATCGTTTTGACGATAATTGTGCGCCGGTTTTAAAACCCTTTCCACCCGCTCCGCGGGTACTCCGCTAACGCGTCACCGCTTTGGCTGCGCCTCGCTCAAACTCCCCTTAATAAGTGGAACGGCTGACTGAGGGGATGTGAAATAAGCGTCCGAAATCGCAAGCGGCGCTCTCCCGCGCTTTCGCTTTACAACGATATCCCCTTAAATCTATTGACAACATTTTTCGTATGTGCTAACATTTATATACATATTTTCCAAAATAGGAGGAGGAAATGAAGAAAAACAGACTGCTTGTTTTGTTGCTCTCGTTTGTCATGGCGTTCAGCGTGTTCGCTTTAGCGGCGTGCGGCGATGACAACGGCAACAAAGACGACAACAAAAAGCCGGACGGCACAACCGTCACGCTGACGGTGGCGAATGTTTCGGTTGCCAAGGGCGGCAGCGAGACGATTACCGTCACCTACACCGGCACCGGCACGCTCACCTACGACACCGGCGACCACGATGTCGCGACCGTAACCAAGGACGCAACCGACCAAAAGAAAGCGACCGTCAACGGAATTTCCAAAGGTGCCACGACGCTCACCGTCACCGACGGCACAGTCACAAAGACTGCTGACATCACCGTCACCGATGACCAAGTCGGCGTCACGATCACCATTTCCCCCGCGGCCATTGAGGTTGCAGAGGGCGAGGATGCGAACGTAACCGTCACCTACACCGGCGCTGGCAAGCTCACCTACTCCATTCCCAAGGCGGATCTCGAAACCGCCACCGTCGCAATGGACGAGGCAGACCAAACCAAGGCGACCGTTCACGGCGTCAAAGCGGGCACCACGACGCTTACCGTCACCGACGGCGCAGTGACTAAGACCGCAAACATCACCGTCACCGCAAAGGGCGAAGAACCTACGGTTACTATCACGATTACTCCCGATAAACTCGAAATGGTCGAGGGCGATGAGGAAGAGGTTGAAGTTACATACAACGGAGAAGGCACGCTCACCTACTCGATACCCGAAACAGACAGCGGCATTGCCACCGTCGTAGCGAACGATGAAAACAACAAGAAGGCGACCGTCACAGCTGTCGGTGAAGGCACGACCACCCTCACCGTCACAGACGGTACCGTGTCTAAAACCTGCGAAATATCGGTTAGCGCAAAAGCTCCCGATGCCACCTCCGGCAAGATAACAATCGGCGGAGAAGAAGTTACGTTCACCGACGAGCAAGGCGTTTATCAGTTCACCGAGGGCGAAGGCGAGCTCACCGTTGCATACGAGGACATCTCGGGCAACGGCTACTCGCAGATGTTGTCAAGCGACATTACGAGCGTAATCGGCGAAAACAACATCCTCAATCTCACGATTAAGAACAACGGCGAAGAGACCGCAAAAGTGCGTATCGACGTCAACGGCAACGCCGGTTCCGTGTACGGCAACGACTACCCTTACGTCAACCTCAAGGCGGAATACACCGGTGCGGCCGAAGGCGATGTCGTAGGTAGCGGAAACGACTATATATACGGCGGAGCAGACTGGGTACAAATCAAAGCAGGCGGCACGGTTACCTGCAAGATTACGTTCAAGACAGGCGTCGGCGCAAACCTTCTTGCGCTGTATATCGACTCGTCCACATGGAATGACGAGGGCACTCACACCGGCAGCGTTACCCTTTCCGCCATTAGCTTCACCGCTGAAGAGGTAGTCGGTCCAGACGTTCCCGACGACAGCTGGACGGCAATTGACCTTTCGGGCTTTGCCGGATACAATGACGGCGGCGTTTATTCGTTCAACGCGTCTGCCAACAGCATAGATATTTCTCACGAGTCAAAGCCGACCGTTTCGTCCAACATAAACAAGTCCATGTCCTACGGCAACAACAACAAAATCCACATGAAGATTAAGAACAACCTCGATTCCGAATACAAAATCAGAATCAACGTTCAAAACGCCGGCTGGGATTACAGGACTGTAATAAAGAGCGCAACGGTTGACGGCAATGCGATTGAAGTACCTACCTACGGCGAAAACTGGGACGGCATAACGGTTACGCTGGCAGCCAATGCCGAGATAGTGTTGGAATTCATTATCGACCCGAACGGCGCGGTAAATCTCTGCTTCGGTGTAAACAACATGGCTGACGGTGCAGAAGTCGGCAACGTTACGATAAGCGAAGTCTGCATGAAGTACGAAGCCGAATAATCCAAAACAATCAAACTGAATATCAAAACACAAAAAATCCGCCTAAGCGTTGCTTAGGCGGATTTTTGTTGTCGATTTTTACGGCTCGCCTCGCCGTGTAAAACGACGAATTTGTTATATTTGCTTTGCGCGATTAGATTCTTCACTTCACGCTATCGCGTTTGCTCGGAATGACACATGCACAGCATGATTTTTGTCGTGTGTTGACTGCCGTTATTCATTTTTTGCTGCGCCCGAGAAATAGCTTGTCGTTAAGAAATGCACAGTTCTTACCTGTGTCATTCCGAGCGGCAGCGAGGAATCTGAAAAGCGTCGGCATTCAATCCGACGCTTCCCTATTCAATTATCGCTCAGTATCTCGCACATCGCGTCGATATCGCTCTCGTCAACCCCGACGACCTCGACAAGGTAGTTGCGAATCTTATCTTTGAGCAATAAGCCCTTGTGCGCCTTTATCTTGGTGACGTAACCGTTCGCACCCGTTATGTTGGAAAGCGAGCGCTTGTCACCTATGTTCGCAAAGTTGGAGAACAGGTAGTCGCGGTACAGATCTTCTTCGGCAACGCCCATGAGTCCGTTGATGAGGAATGCGAACATTCCCGTTCTGTCCGTTCCGATATCGCAATGGAAGATGAGCGGATAGTTGTTTATGTCGGCGAGGATTTCGAACATACGCACAATCGACGCTTTTTCGTTTATAAGCTGTTCCCAATTCAACGGAACGACGAAGTATGTTACGCCGTCGCCGAGCGGGCTGGAGGTTATTCCGCCCGTTTCGGGCCCGTTCTTATCGGGAGTGCGCAAGTCGACTTCCGATTTGATGCCCATTTCGCCGAGCATGGTCAAAACGCCGCGCTCGGTTATTTCTATCTCGATTTCGGGCTGTCTGCTCTTGTTGAGCCTGCCACAGCGGTAAATCATGCCCTGCTTAACCCTTTCGTCGGAGCCGTTTATCTTCCAACCGCCGAGGTCGCGCACGTTGGTTATGCCGTCGACGTACATATTGCGCGGCGCTGTTTCTTCGGTATAGAAGAACGACGTGTCGGACGTGACGGTCTCACCGCCGCTGAACCTTGCCGTCACCCGCCAGCCGTAAACGGTGCCTACGTACAGATTGTAAACGTCGAGGTACGGCTTTTTCGTGCGGTAGGTTACGCAGTCGTCAAAGTCCGCGTCGCGCGCGAGCTCGACCGTAAAATCGGCGGAGCCTTCCGCATTCCAGCTAAGCCGTAGCGGCTGCGGGCGGCTGAGCTCCTCGACGCCATTTGCCGGAACGTTTTTATAATCGCCCGCGAGATACGCCGCCTGTGCGCTCGTGTGCACGTCGAAAAACCCGTCCACGTCGCGCAGCGTTATCGTGTTGTCCGCGCCGCACGCGACGAGCGGGAGTGAAAACATTGCCCCTACGAGCACCGCCGCAACCGACGCATTAAAACTTCTTCGCATAATCTCTCCTTTCGGTAAAGCTCTCGCCACCACAAGTATTCTATCATGAAACCCACGCTTCGTCAATAGCAAAAAGCAAAATCAAAAAGTACGCGCAAACGGTTGACAACCGCGCTGATATTTGATATTATTATCTACGGTGCGAGAGCATGGGGGTATAGCTCAGTTGGTAGAGCGCCTGCTTTGCAAGCAGGATGTCAGCGGTTCGAGTCCGCTTATCTCCACCAATAGGGTGCACAAAGAGACATAGCCCTGCAATGAGCACCACCCTGCTACGAAGCAACCGCGAAGCGGTTATAAGGCGGGGGTCGTGGTTCGACAAGGCGCGTAAGCGCCGCCAATCAATTCAATATATAGGAATGTAGCTCAGCAGGTTAGAGCACCACCCTGATAAGGTGGGGGTCGGTGGTTCGAGTCCACTCATTCCTACCAAACGCCCCGCAAGGGGCGTTTTGATTTTGGGAATGTAGCTCGGCAGGTTAGGCACCACCCTGCTACGAAGCAACCGCGAAGCGGTTATAAGGTGGGGGTCGGTGGTTCGAGTC
This sequence comes from Clostridiales bacterium, assembly GCA_022508505.1. Lineage (GTDB taxonomy): Bacteria > Bacillota > Clostridia > Christensenellales > Pumilibacteraceae > Anaerocaecibacter. The sequence continues at coordinate 37,865 of JAFLVC010000012.1, forward strand.
CACTCATTCCTACCAAACGCCCCGCAAGGGGCGTTTTGATTTTGGGTAAAACCAAATGTATATGCTCGAACACTATTGACAGTGCGCCTTATATAAGCTATATTATTGTCATAATAATATTGCCTATATGGTTTAGGAAATCACATGGAATACACATTAAACGAAAAATACGATCTGCTTATCGGCGAGATAGTAAAGTCCAAGTCAAAAAATCCCGTTCAAATAGCAAAGGACTTCATGCACAAGGACTACGTCAACATTCACGGTCCTGAGCATCACTTTTTGGACGGCGCGGCTTTTTTGGTGGCGTACAGCAACGCAGGCGGTCAAATCGATCTCAACAATGCCCTATCCGCACTTCGCGAGCGGACGATAAAGATGCCGGGCGCAATGTGCGGGCTGTGGGGCGTTTGCGGCTCGACGACGTCAATCGGCGCGGCGCTTTCCGTCATACACGGAACCGGCCCGCTGTCGGGCGACGATTTTTACAAAGAACACATGCAATACACCTCGTCGTGCATAAACAAGATGAGCGAAATCGGCGGGCCGAGGTGCTGCAAGCGCAACGCCTTCCTTGCACTCGGCGCGGCGATAAAGTTTGTAGAAGAAAAATACGGCGTCAAAATGGAAAGCGAAGACATAACGTGCGAGTTCACCGATTGGAACAAGCAGTGCATCAAAGCCCGCTGCCCTTTTTACTCGCCGCATCATAACTGACCGACACCATTAGCTAAATGCGAGGCGGAAATGGAAGTATTATTGGAGATACTTTTGCGAATCGTCTTAGAGCCGGTGCTCACATTATTTGCCGAGCCCGTTGCAGAAGACATAGAAACAAACGGCAGAATACCTAAGTGGGCAAGAGTGCTGCTTCTAATATTATTCTTCCTTGTGTTTGCGTCGATGCTCCTCTTGATAATTATCGGGAGTGTGGTGCTCGCTATTGGACCGAGCGACGAAAAAAACCTCGGGCTGATATTGCTGTTGACAGGAATAGGCTTGTTTGTCGCTTACATAATTTTTATTATCGTGCGCGTGAACCGCAAAAATGCGCGCGTTAAACGCATAATGGCAAGCCCGTCCAAATACTCGTCGGCTCGTGTAGCGCTCCGCAGGATTGTGCACGTTGTAATCGACAGACCGCTCGGCTCCGCCCACCCCGAGCATTCCGACATCGTGTACGAGCTGAACTACGGCTTTGTGCCGGACGTTATGGGCGGTGACGGCGAAGCGCAAGACGCCTACGTGCTCGGCGTCGACGAGCCGATATCCGAGTTTGACGGAGTTGTAATCGCAGTAATCCACAGGCTTGACGACAACGAGGACAAATGGGTTGTCGCGCCAAGCGGCTACCAAGCTACCGACGAAGAGATCATCGAAAAGACAATGTTTCAAGAAAAATACTTTAAGACCGAACTGATAAGATAGCCTTTAAAGCATTTTAAAACGGCCGCGCAAAGCAGCCGTTTTTGTTATCTATTCCGAAGCCTGGGCGGTATGGTCGTAATAACATCCCCCGCCCTTTATCTTGACGACGGGCAGCCCAAACTCGATTATGTAGTCGACGTTGCGGCTAACCGTTCGGCGGTCGCAAGCAATTTCCATGGAATTTAAAACCTTGGTCATGTTGGTTATTGTGATCGGCTTGTCCTTAGACGAGCCCTTATACAGCATTTTCAATACGTAAAGTATAAGCGTCTTTTTCGCAATGTTTTTCTTCATGCGGCACCTCAGCTATATTGTAGCACAAATGTACGGACAAAACTATTACATATCATAAAAAATAATTTTTTTCGACAAAATTTTTAAAATCGCAAGCTTGTCATAGTTTTGTCCATTTTTAATTGGTATAATGGTATAGAATATTTTTTAAGGAGCTATGAATGGCGCAAAAAACTACAGTACGCGAAGAAGAAGCTTTTTACACCGACTTTACGGGGCTTGACACGATGAAGATTTACCTGTCCGATATCGGAAGCGTCAAGCTTTTGACCGCAGAGGAGGAGCTTGAGCTCGCGAAAAGGTCTGCCGAGGGCGACACCGAAGCGCGCAAAATGCTTGTCGAGAGCAATCTGCGGCTGGTCGTCGCAATCGCAAAACGCTACACAAATAGCGGAATGAAGCTCGCCGACCTCGTTCAAGAAGGCAGTCTCGGACTGATGAAGGCGGTCGAAAAGTTTGACTACACCATGGGCTGCAAGCTGTCTACATACGCGACTTGGTGGATCAGGCAATCAATCACACGCGCCATTGCCGACTGCGGCAGAACCATTCGCCTGCCCGTTCACCTCGTGGAGTCGCTCAACAAGCTGAAAAACGCGTCGCGCCTGCTCGAGCAAGAGCTCGGGCGCGAGCCGACGGCTTTGGAGCTTGCCGACTCTATGGGCACGACGGAGGAATGGGTGCTGTACATGCAAAGGTCGACGCAGGCGCCCATCTCCTTGGATACACCCGTAGGCGACGATCACGACGTCGAGCTCATAGATTTGCTCTTCGACGACGACGCGACGCTACCCGAGGACTCGGCGTTTCGTGCAGACAGGCAAAAGACAATAACCAAGGTTCTATCCACACTCAGCCCGCGCGAGGAAATAATCATTCGCTCGCGGTACGGCTTGGACGACGGCATACCGAAAACACTCGAGGACGTCGGACAGACGTTTAACGTCACGCGCGAGCGCATAAGGCAGATCGAAGCCAAGGCACTCAGAAAGCTTCGCCACCCCACCCGAGCAAAGACGCTTATGAATTGACAGCCTAGGAGAACTTTGGAAGACGACAACGGCAAGAAGGTAATACGAATATTGTGGCCTATTTGCGTTATTCCTCTGATAATAGGAATCATCCTTTTAATAACGCAATCGGAAACCACAAGCTATTCTACTGACGAATATTGGGTAGCGCAGGATTATCACCACGTCTACGACAGATTTTCGGGCGAAATCGTAGACTATATCGAAGACGACGAGAGCTGCGAAATCGACGGCGACAAAATCATAGTTACCAAAAGAAGTGCCGGCTTTGTAGTAGGCGGAGTTCTTGTCGGCACGTTCGGGTTGGCCACTGCCGGCCTTGTATGGGGCATTATTGAAAACCGCGATTAACGACCCTACATCTTTACATAAAACAATTTTCAAGCCGTATATCGGCCATAGAACGCCCCACACGGACGTTTTGATTTTGTTTGTGCTTTATTATTGATTAAATGCCTTGTAATCCGTGCCGAAATGGTGTATAATTACGGTATGGAAAAAGACAGTCTTATTATCATAGATTCCAACTCGCTTTTAAACCGCGCGTTCTACGCCATGACGGGACTTGTGACGTCGCGCGGCGAGCCTGTCGGCGCGATATACGGCTTTACGGTCATGCTGATAAAGCTTATCGAGGAGTACCGCCCGAAGTATCTTGCCGCAACCTTCGACGTACACGCGCCCACCTTTCGACACAAGATGTCCGACGCGTACAAGGCGACGCGAAAGCCCATGCCGGAGGCGCTCGGCGAGCAGATAGACCGCATGAAGGAGTTTCTCGACCTTCTCGGCGTCAAGCGCTTTGAGCTTGCGGGCTACGAGGCGGACGACCTCATAGGCACGATGGCAAAGCGCTCCTCCGCTTTCACCTACATTGTTACAAGCGACCGCGACAGCCTTCAGCTCGTCGACGACAAGACGCACGTGCTGCTCACCAAGCGCGGCATAACCGAGCTCGACGACGTTTCTGTCAATGACGTCCCGAGCGTTTTCGGTGTGCCCGCAGACCGCGTAGTGGACTTTAAAGCGCTCGCGGGCGACAGCTCGGACAACATCTTAGGCGTACCCGGGATCGGCGACAAGTCCGCCGTCGACCTCATCACTGAGTTCGGCTCGCTCGACGGCATTTACAACCGCATTGACGAAATCAAGGGCGCGCGCCGCGACAAGCTCCTAAGCGGAAAGGACAGCGCGTACCTGTCATACAAGCTTGCGACTATCGACAGGGACGTTCCTATCGACTTCGACCTCGAAGAGTGCCGCCTGCACTTTCCGTTCCCTGCCGCCGCGCGCGACATAATCGACAAATACGAGTTCAAGTCGCTGTCCCGCCGCACGGATATTTTCGAATCCACTGCCGCGACACCCGTCAAACACGAAACCAAAACCGAAAAAATAACGCTCAAAAGTCAAGGCGAGCTCGCCGCGCTCGTTGATAAGGCGGATGGCGACGTCGCTATTCGCCTGTCGCAGGACGGCCTGCACCTCGCTTTTGACGCTTCTACCGACTACTTCGCGCCCATAACCGACGACCTACTCTCGGTATTCACGGTAGGCTCGTGCATTGATACAATTTCGCCGCTTTTTAAAAAGCACGTGATAGCGCACGACCTCAAAGCGCTGCTCCACGAAGTCGCGCCGCGCGAGATTAAAAATGCCGACGACGTTGCGCTCATGAGTTATCTTCTCGAATACAGGCTTTCGCCCGTCGGCGCCGCCGAGCTATATTCCGACTATTCCGAGTGCAAGAAGGCGCTCGACGAGAAAGGCATGACGGCGCTGTACTCGGATATCGAGCTGCCGCTATTGCGCGTTCTTTACGACATGGAGACAATCGGGTTCACAGTAGACCGCGACAAGCTCGACGAGATAGACGTGCAGTTTTCCAAGCTCGAGGCGGAGAGCGCGGCGCGCATTCGCGAAATCTACGGCAAGGACATAAACCTCAACTCACCCAAGCAGCTCGGCACGGCACTGTTCGAGGACCTTAAAATCCCGTACCCCGGAAAGCCGCCATACTCGACAAAGGCGGAAATCCTGCAACAGCTCGCGGGCGAGTACGAGATCGTCGACGAGATACTCAAGCACCGCTTCAACTCCAAAATCAAGTCGACCTTTATCGACGGCATAAGAAAGGCCATGCGCAAAGACTGCACCGTGCACACGTCGTTCAATCAGATGTCGACTGCGACGGGGCGGCTCTCCTCCACCGAGCCCAACCTACAAAACATACCGACGCGCTCGGACGAGGGGCGCACGCTGCGCTCGATGTTCGTGCCGCGCGACGGCAATGTTCTCGTCGACGCCGATTACAGCCAGATAGAACTCAAGCTGCTCGCCCACTTTTCGGGCGATCCCAAGATGACGGAGGCATTTAACACCGGCGCGGATATTCACCGCTCGACTGCCGCCGAAGTGTTCGGCGTGCCTATTGACGAAGTAACCGCCGCGATGCGCCGCGACGCGAAGGCTGTCAACTTCGGCATTGTTTACGGCATAAGTAATTTCGGACTGAGCAGAAACATCAACATATCCGCACGCAAGGCCGACGAGTACATCAAGCGCTACTTCGAGCGCTTCCCCGCCGTAAAGCGCTATCTCGACGGGCTTATCGAGCTCGCAAAGAGCCGCGGCTACGCCGAGACTGCGTTCGGCAGACGGCGCGCAATACCCGAGCTGACGTCGGCGCGGTTTCAGCTACGCAAGTTCGGCGAGCGCGTCGCGATGAACACTCCGCTTCAGGGCACCGCCGCCGACATAATCAAGATTGCCATGGTCAACGTGCAAAAGCGGCTGTCCGGCATGAAATCAAAGCTCATTCTTCAAGTCCACGACGAGCTGGTGGTCGACGCGGCAGCCGATGAACTCGAACAAGTCAAGACTATACTGAAAACCGAAATGGAAAACGCAGTGTCGCTCTCCGTTCCGCTCGACGTCGACATATCGGTCGGCAAAAATTGGATGGAGTGCAAGTAGCCCATGCGGTTTAAACGAAACGAACGCACCATATCCGAATTTAACCGCGACGTTCGCGTAGTCGGTCTTACGGGCGGCATTGCTTCCGGCAAGACCGTTGCAGCCGCGGCGCTCCGAAATGCGGGCTACGTCGTAATCGATGCCGACGAAATATCGCGCGCGCTCACCGCGGCGGGCTCCGACGCCGAAAAGTCTCTTGCCGCCATGTTCGGCACGGTGACGGCGGGCGGCAAGCTCGACAGAGCGGCACTCCGCAAGCTCATTGCTCAAGACGGCGAGGCGCGAAAAAAGCTCGACGCATTCACTCACCCGCTCATCATCGAAAAAATCAAGACGGCCGTCGCCGCCGCAACGCCGCCGATAATCATTTCAGCGCCGCTGCTGTTCGAAACGGCACTCTCTTCGCTTTGCGACGCCGTAGTGTGCATAGTCTGTCCGAGGCGAATTCGAATAGAGCGCATTATGAGCCGCGACGGACTGTCCCACGGAGACGCCGAGCGCATGGTTGACATGCAGTTGCCAGACAGCGTACGCGCGACGCTTTCCGAATTCTGCGTGCCGTCCGACGTCGGCATTTCCGACTTTCAAGCCGAGATTGTCGAGCTGTTCGACACGCTTTTCAAGCGCACGAAAGTATGAAAAATGCGCCCCGTACATATAATTACGGTATGGCGCGGGCTCAAAAAAGTAATACAAAAACAGCTACCGTAATCGCCGCCGTCGTCGCGGCGATTATTATTATCGGCGCGGTTACGCTGTGCATGATTTTCCCCAACAAGTACGCCACAGAGGTAAATGATGCCGCCGATGAATTCGGGCTCGATAGGACGCTCGTACGCGCCGTCGTATGGGCGGAGAGCAAGTTCGACAGCCGCGCCATATCCGACAAGGGCGCCAAGGGACTCATGCAGCTCATGCCCGAAACATTTGATTCGTGTGCGACCGCGCTTTACATTCAAAACGCCAATCCGTACTCGCCGCGCGACAATCTGCGATGCGGCTGCTATTACCTTTCGCTCCTAATAGAGCGCTTTGACGGCAACAGCCGTGCGGCACTCATGGCATACAATGCCGGCGAAATCAATGCGCGGAAGTTTTTGAGTGGCGAAGAAGCAGTCTTCCCCGAAACGGCTAAGTATCTCGACGACATAGCCACAGCGCGCAAAGTATACGGCTTATTCGATTAGCCGATATTCGGCGTAACCACGATATTTTGCAAAGAAAAACGGAGAGCTTTCGCTCTCCGTTTTTTACTTTTGGGTATTAGAAGTTGTTGGGATCGAACCCGTCGTTACGAGGGGGCATTCCCTGCTGATAGGGGTTCTGCTGGCCCTGTTGCTGATAGGGATTCTGACCTTGCTGCTGATACGGGTTCTGCGGAGCCTGCTGATACGGGTTAGGCGCCTGCTGCTGGTACGGGTTCTGCGGAGCCTGTTGATACGGGTTAGGCGCCTGCTGATACGGGTTCTGCGGAGGCACACCCTGTTGAGGCGGCACGCCCGGTCTGTACGCAGGATTCTGCTGCGGCATTCCCTGCTGAGGAGGCATGTTGCCCGCATACGGGTTGGTGGGCTGTACCGGCGGAGGCGGAGACGCGGGCTGTACCGGCGGAGGCGGCGTAGGCTGCGCTACCGGAGGCGGAGTCTGCATGGTCGGTGCAGCGGCCGGCTGTTCGATACCGGCGCTCTCACCTGTGCCTGCGCCAAGCTGCAAGGTGTTGGGTGCAGGAGCTGCTGCGCCGCTGCCGAGCATCAAGCCCGGATCGTTGAACGTAGGATTGGTAGGCGGCAGATAGCCGAACGAGTTGAACATTCCCGCACCTGCTCCGGCGCTGAGCTGCATCATTTCTTCGTTGAGCTCTGCTTCGGAGTTGAGGAGCATCTCAATCTCGCGGCGCATCTTTCTACGCTTGTGGAGTATGACGAGAAGCACGATGAGGAAGATGATGAACAGCAGTATTCCGCCGAAGATCAAGCCCCACATCAGAGGATTGGATTCGATGTTGCCGAGGAATGACGTGAACCAGCTCGGCTCGGGCATATCCGTACAAGAGACGGTTAGCTCGTATGTGTAGAGTCTGTTGGAAGCGTCGGACAGCGTGATCGTCACCTGCGTCTCGCCTCTGTACTTGAACTTGAGGTCTATCTGGTTGTCGCCTTCTTTCAAGAATACTTCCGCATACTGCGACGACGCGACCTTGACCGGCGAAACGAACCGCATGACGTCATCTTCGTCGATGTCTATGAACCACGTCTCGGGCTTAATCGAAATGAGGTTGCCTTCTCCGAGCATGTTCTTTGTGAACTCGAACGACTTCTTAATGAGCTCGGGTTTGTGGTTTTCGGTTACGAGAATATTGAAGTTGTTGACGCGAGTGATTCCGCCGACGTCAAACGTTACCGTGATCTTGTCGGAGATGCCGCCGCGGCGCAACGCCTTTACGCGCCACATCTCGTCGTCACTCAAAGCAACAGCATTCGTAGAGGACGCTCTCGCAACTGCCGTAGGCGCGATTACCTCGAGGTTGCCCGCCGATTCGACGCTGACAATCTTGTAGCCGGCGGACCTAAGCTCTTCCTCGGTGTCGAGCAGCATTTCGGGACTGATCTTGCGCGAAACGCCTTCCGCAATCTTGATGGGCTCTGTCAAGTCCTTGTCCTCTACAGGGCAAGCGACGGTGACTATGAGCTCGACGATGACACGCTGGTCGTCGGATATCCTCGCGGTCGAGCCGTCGATAAAGCCGCCGTCACGACATACGAGGTTGATGCGCTGCGTGCCGTACACGCCGGGCAGAACGGTTATTGCAAACGTCTGATGCGTGAATTCATCCGCCCAAGTGATGCTGCAAACCGCCGTCGCTTCTTCTATGTAGGTCTCGCCCGTTCCGGAGTCGACTATCGTCTTTGTCACGCCGGGGCCGTAAAGAATAGGCCTGTCAGCCGGATTTGCGGCATCGACGTCGAGCACGTCAAAGCTGTCGATATAGACGTAGGTGACGGACTTCTTGATGAGCGCGGTCGGGTCGTAGTCGGTCGCTACGTCGATAGCGTCGTTGGGGTTCTCGTCCGTTACATAGTAGACGATGTTGCTCTTTTCGGGCGGAACGAATGCCGTCGTGGATTCGGAGTCGAGCGGCAATCCCATGACCGTTATCGTGCGCACATCGGCGGACTTTTGCTTAGGCGCCAAGTTGCCGACGGTCAGGTAGATCGTGAGCATGCTCGTTCTCGCTTCAGATGTGTCTTCTAACATCATGTGGCAAACGGCAATCTCGCCGCGCGCTACCGACGTGCACCTGAACGTTATGCTCTTTAATGTGGGGAAGTTGTAGTCGTTGTTGCCGTTTGTGGCGTAGTACTCAAACAGCTCCGTTCTGTTGTCGGCAGCGTAGAGCTTGCCGGGTTCGTCGGACGGCCTGTCGGTCAAGTACGGCGCGTCGGTGCTGACGAGTTTGTACTTGTCGAAGTCAAAGTCAGCGTCGGCAACAATGGTGCCGAGCCCTACCGTCAACGCGTCGCCCTTAGCGAGAGACAGATACATCTCGTAGCCGTACTGCGCGTCGTAAGAGAGCGTGAAGCGGTTGGTGACGATGTCGTCGACCTCTTTGAACTTGGGATTGCTGTTCAGAACAGTTACCATAATGGTCGTCTTGGAGCAATCGTTGAGGGTCACGGCCTTGTCGTCGTACAGCTTTTTGGTGTACATATCGGCGACATAAATGTCGACGGGAATAACCATCCTCGCAATACTGCCGTCTTTGACCTTGCGGTTGATCCTGATAGTCAACGTGCCTTGCTCAACATTGCTAGACACCGTCAAAACGGGATCGTTTGGTTTGGTGTTGTCCTCGAGAATGTTCTCGGTGTTGGGTATACCGGACGCGCCGCTTCCCAGCTTTGCCGCCACGAACACAAGTTTCTCGTTGCCTGTCCTGTTCTTCTGCAAATCGTAATCGCGGAACAGTCCGAGCGTCTCGTCCTTGGGATTGCACAACATCCAGGTGAGCGAATCACCCGCATAGCCGCTGAATTCAAGGAAGTTCTCGGAGCGCAGCTCTTCCCCATTCTTTAACGGATAGCCGAAGTTGAGACCGTCGCTCTTTATAGCTTCGGGCGCTGAGTTCTCGACGGTGACGTTGGTCTGAACGATGCCCTTGGTGGGCATGACGTTCGCATTGCCGTCCTTGAAGCGCTTGCCGACCTCGATGTACAGCGAGATGGAGGAAAGCGTGCCGTTGGGATTGATGTTGGCGGCATTGGGGACGAACGTAAGCGTCTTGCCGTCGTCAGACACGGTCAGCTCGAAGAAGTTTCTCACATAATTGTAGACTTCGCCGTTGAGATTGTCCGAAGGTCCGTCCTCGGTAACCGTAATGAGCTTGGTCGCCTCTTTTACTGCGTCGGAATTCTCACCTTCGAACTGCGTGAATCTTACAGGCTCCATAACGCCGTTCTCATTCTTCATGATCATGGCGTACACGGTGACGTAATACCTTGCGGAAGGAGCGCTCGCGTCTTGGTCGTAGATATGCGTTGCGTTCTTATTTGCAGATACGAGCTCTATCACCTGCTTGGTGGGGGTCTGAGAGTACTTGAGATAGCTCTGAACGGTTATCGCCGCAGGCTTGGAAATGGACGATATGACCTCCATTTCGGACGGCGCAATGTAAACCCTGAGCGTGATTTCTTCGGACTGCACGCCGTGAGCGTCGGCAACCTTGAACACGACCTCTGTGTACTCACCCTTTACGGGAATGTAGTCGGCAGCCTCGATGCGGATCTTGTTGCCGCGGTCGAGCCCGCTCGTCGTCGTGACGTTGAGCGGCGAAATAGTCAGATCTTGCAGACCGGTGGAATTGGTCACCCTGTAAGTGAGACCGTCATAGATGGCCGGCGCGATGAATCCGTCCTTATCGCCGTTGTCGTCGTCGTCCATGAACTGCTCGAACTCGTACTCAAACGGAGCGCCGCCGTACTTGAGATTTACTTCGTATATCGTCTTGGTGTCGCCGCCTACCTGCACTTCCTTCTTGGTCATGTTTGCAGGGAGCTTATCCTTGACGTACGGAGCGGACGATTCGACGGTGATATACACCTTGAGATATGTCAAGTGGTCGGTACCTTCGCTGTCCACAATGGCGATGATAAGCTCGGCATTGGTAACAACGCCCCTCGCTGTAACGGTGACGGTGACGGGGTTGGAACCGAGACCCTCGTTCTGAATCTTGTTGGAGAAAGAGAGGTTGATCAAGCTTCTCAGGTTTTCGTCGGCCATCTTGGTGCCGCTGTCCAAAATTCTGAGCGTGCTCGGAGCGTCGTCGCCCGCGATTATGAGAGCGCCGAGCTCGTGGTTGCGTTCTTTTGCCACATCCTCGTCATAGCCGCCGATGAAGGGCTCAAACTCTTTGCGAAGTTCTGCGGCGGACTTTTGAGGATAGTAGTCGCGAATGCCGTTGAAATGCGAGGGGGACGTGAACTTACCCTTTACGTCCGCGTCGAAGTTGGTGACGTCGGCGGAGTTGATGGTAAAGCTGTCGCCCGTGCGCATCGTTATGTTGAGCGACGCGCCCTTGTAGGTGTCATCGTTTTCGGTAGGCGCCTCGTTTGAGTACGCAAACGTGATGGTAACGGAATCCTGCGTGGGCGTAGGCAATGCCGAATCCTTAAATGTCAGCGTTATCTTGTACTTGGTCTTGAACGCACTCGTCGCCGTAAAGACGAGCGTCGTCTTGGACTCGGCGTCGACCTCGACGGTTATCGGCAAGTCTGTCTTGTTCACGGCATTGTTTTCGATATCCGTCGCTGTAAACACGACGTTTCCGCCCGTAACGGGCATGACCAACACGTCGCGGATAAGCGCCGAATTCTCGGACGCCTTTTTGCTGTTCGAATCGTGAGGCAGAGTGTCGGGTATTTCGGTGACGTATCTGCCGTCGATCATGACGATGTCGTTATCGCTTATGAGCGTCGAAACGTCGAGCGTGGACGGAACGCCCTTGGTAAGCTTGGTCTCGTTGACCGGCTTTGCCAAAATCTCGCTGTTGGAAATGTGCACCTTGACAACTACAAGCACCCACTTGCCTTCCGTAAAGCCGGAGCCGTTGCAGCTGTCGTAAGCGAGCACTCTGAACGGATAGTAAATTCCGTGCGTATCCTTCATGAGATGGTTCGCTTTGAGGTACTCTTCTTCGCTCTGTCCCGAAGGAATGTTGAGCGCGGTCTTGGCGTTGGGTATTATTTGAAGCGTTCGCGTCGAGCCCTTGATCGTCGCTACCGAGAAGAATGTCTCGTAGCCGGGGTTAGGCTCGTATTCGGCCATGAACTCGGGAGTAATATCACTCGACTCGTTCTTGCCGAAGTACGCCGTAAGACTACCCGTGGAAACGGAGTTGTCCAAGAGGTACGTACGTTCTTGCGCGGTGAGACCGCCGTCGCCGCTGAGCTTGCCGCTCGTAGCGGTGGGCATGTAGAACATCATTTCGTCGGTGGCGTCGGCGTCGCTGAACTGCAACGAGTACTTGTACGCCGCGCCCACAGGGAACGTAGCATTGCCCGAGCGAGCAAAGCCGATATATGCGCCGGGAGCGCTGCCCTCGGCATTCGCCATCGTCAAGCCCCTGTCGCCGCCTGCCCCCGGACCGGTATCAACGTCGATGTAGTTGTCGCTGTTGTAGTTGAAGTTCTGGGGCGTGGAGTTCTGAAGCTGAATGTCCACAAACGCCGTTTCGACCTTGGCGCCGTCGCCGCTCGTCTTGACCTCTACAGTGAGGCGGAGCGAGCCCGTATACCGCGGGCTGTTGCCTTTGCGCGTGACTCTGAAACCGTACCTGTCCTCTAGATAAGGGCTGACAGCCGTGCTCGAGTTGAAGCCGGAGTGCGTGGAGAAGTTCTTGGAGTAAGTGCCGTCGCCGGAAGAAGTGAGCACACCGCGCTGATAGTTGATATATCTGCTGTTGAGCTTGCTTTGGTGGGCGGTGTATTCAATCGTAATGTAGTCGTTGTTGTTGAGCGTGCCGTCCGAACCGCGCCATACGTGACCGTCGTCGTCGGTGAGCGTTACGTTTTGAAGAATTGCCGCCCTGATAGCGACGTCGTTGGCGGTGTTGCCCGTCGCCCACGATACGTAAGGAGGGGTGCCGGCGTTAGCCGTGAACGACGCATCTGTGTAACCAGAAAGTCCCGCGGTGCCGACGTTTGCGAACAATACGTGCGTCTCGTTCTCGGACGCCGTGCCCTTCGTTATGTCGAACGTTTTGGGCATTGCTATATAGCTCATCGGGATTATCGCCGCCGCCTCTGCGGTGAGCTCGACCGGCTCGTAGTAGAACGCGCTGGCCGCCGTATCCTGATAGCGCTTACCTACCTCTTTGCTCTCCTCGTTGTCGCCGCCCGTGATGTTGACGAAATAGCGGTATCTGAACCTCGAGGTGAAGCTTGACGTCCTGAGCGCTTCCTGACTGCTCGGAAGCTCATTGGTTGTGAACATGTCGGCGTCGAGATATTCGAGCTGGATCTTGCGATCGCCGGACTGCGTAGCGGAGTCAGCCCAAATGGTGGACTCTGTCTGACCGTCGGTACGGTAGTACTCGTGCATCGCCGTTATACCGGGCGACAGATACTGATAGTAGAAATTGACGACCGTATCGCCGGAAACGGTGTTCTTAGACGACGTCCATTCCTTGGTGTCCCTATCGTAGCCGTAGACGTCCTTGTTGAGGTGGTCGTCTTTGTATCTTATAGCTATCTGCGTGTCAAGCGCGCCCGTAGTGGTGGCCGCTTTGTCCTTAATCTTGATAGCCCAGTACTTGAGCTGATCGAGATTGGTGAGTTGGCTCGGATCTTTGATCTGCGTGAACGTGTAGCCCGTTTCGACAGAGCCCGATCTATCAAAGAACAGCACCTCGACATCGAGGAACTTTTCGGAAATGCCCGTACTGTCGGCATACGTCTGCGTGTACATAATCGCCGTGCCGGTGCCGAATGCGTCCTTGGTGATCATGTTGTTGGACTTCATGACGAGCTTGCCGGGATCGTTCACGTTCTTGTCTTCGCCCGTATCGAGAAGTGCGGTCTGCTCCGAGTCGGCGTCGGCAAACAGAAGCATCTTGTTTGCGGCAGACGCCTGTATGACCGTCGAGTCGTACAGAGCTTTGCTGTTGATTATGTAGCGGTCCGCAGCTTTCTGTGAAATGGTGTCATACTGCATGTACCAGGTGTACTTGTTGCCATTGTCGACCTCGGTGAGCGAACCTTTTTCGAACGTCGGGTTGCTGTTGATAACCTCAACGCCTATGCGCAGCGTAGCGTAGCCGGGTTGAGCTCTCCAGCCGTCGACGACGCTGAACTCTACATATATAGGTATATTGAACAGCTGCGTGGACGACTTTGCTTGGACCAAAAGCACCTGCTGACCGATGTAGTTGCCCGTACCGCTCGTAATCGACGCGCCGACATAATCGGAGAGGTGTATGCTGCCGTTTGCGACCGGCGTATACGTGCCGTCGCCGTTGAGCCTGAGGGTGTCGAAATAATTGCCGTTGCTGTCCATGGCGACGACTCTGACGAGGTCGCCGTTAAAGAATACGGAGTCATCGTCAATGTCGTACGCAAGACCGTCGGCAGAGCCCTCGCTCGTGCTCCAAGCGGTGAACTGAACGGAGTTTATTCCGCCCGCAACCTTGCCCGCGGTGAGAGACACGCGGGTGTCGGGATTCCTCAAAATCGGCGCGGCGTTTTCGACCGTTACCGAAATGGCAAACTCGATTGTCGAAATGCCGTCCGTTATCCACACTGTGAGCAGCGGGTTGTTCGCTGTAGTACGAGTCTCGCCGTGGAGCTTGATGCACGAAATCGCATAGTGGTCGTCGCCTACGTAGAAGCCATCCTCTACCGTAGCGGTTACATACGTGCTGTAATCGGACGCCGCTAATTCAAATCTGTCCTTATTGGTGAAGCTGAGTGCGCCGCGGCTGACCTTGGCGGGCTTTGCGGCGACGCTCGGCGTTGCGGTGCTCTTGACGTCATACTTGGGAAGTATTTTGTTCCTTGCGACATCGGCAAAGCCTTCGTCGAGCGGGTTGGTGTTATAGATATAGTTGCCGTTGCTCTGCTTTTGGTTGAGACCGCTTACGGAGTCGAAGTCGTACGCCAAGTCGTAAGGCGTGATGATGAGCTCCTGCTTGGCAATCAGCTTGTAGTTAATCGAAGCTACGCGAGCACCCGCCCTCGGAACGTAAGTGCCGTACTTCGTGGTGTTGAAAGGATACGAAGTGCGCGCCTGCCCTTCCAATTGCATTTCCGCCTCGCGGCGAACTGCGGGAGCGCGGTTGTTAACCTTGACGTAAATGCGGACATAACCCGTACCGTCTATTCCGTCGATTTTTTCGGGAACGGTGCCGTGGGAGTCCTTGACCTTTACGTCAAACTCATAATACTCGTTGTTGGTCGAGGCATTTGCGGTGATTCTCAAGCCCCAGAAGCCTCTTATGTTCTCGCGCGCAATGCCCGTCGCTTGCCCCGCTTCCTCGTCTGTTATGGGAGTTATGCCGAATGACGCGTGCTTATTGGGATCGACGTTGCTGAACACCGATGCGTGCGCGAACAGCCTTACGAGCGAAACGCTGAAGAACTCGCCCGCTCCGCAAAGGTTTACTATGCTCTCAATACTGTCGCCTGCGAGCAACACTATTTCGTTAAACTCGCTCGTCCTCGAAGCGGTTGAACCGATCGAGAATATGTCGTTATCTGTCACAAACGGCAACGCTTGCTCTGCGTCGGCGCTTGTGATTGTCCGTATATCCGAGACGCCTATGCCGTGCATATTACCGCTGGTGTCGGTATAGCTTAGCGGCGTGAGGATTACGCTCTGAGCCGTGCCCGGCTTTCCGTCGACGTCTTCCGTGCCTGTCGTAACGTCGTCAAAGCCGAGCGTGAAGCTTGAAGTGACCGACGGCTCGCGCGGCGCCGACGACGTAACCTGTATTGCAATCGGGAACCAAATTCCGTCGTCGGACGTGTCGCCCGGATCGAGCACGCGTACCAATACGTAGAAGTCTCCGCTCCTTCCTGCGTCTGCGTACATGTACTGAGACGCCGCACGCGGAGTAAAGCGTATCGTCGATGTTCCGACGTAGCTGTAAGTCAACCACGCCTTGCCCGCATCGGCGCTACCCGTCTGCGCTATTACGCGGTGAATTCTTTCGAATTGATCATTGCTCGCATACGACGTAGGAGTCGTGTATAGGTCGGCACGCCAGGCTCTTGTCGCGCCCTCGCCCGTCGAATACGTGGTGGCAGCAGAACCGCCTCTGTTGTAGTTTGTTCCCGCTTTGAGATCTATGAGCGTGTTCTCGCGTGTGACCGAAACGTACTCATTGGTGGGAACCTTGAGCGAGCCCGCCTTCGTGTCGAACGTGGGAATCGTGCCGTCGGGATCGTAGACGAATTTGGTGAGATCCAAGTCAACCGAGTCTCCGCCCGCTTTGAGCGTGATGAGCGGCTCGGTCTGACCTTGGTTGTTGCTCGTAGCCGATGCGTACAGCGGGCGCGTGTTGGCTATCTTGAACACCAGCGTTACCGCGGTGTTGTTTGCAAACGCGAGCTTGCCGTTTTGCTCGCAGCTCGCCGCCGTGATGGTGAGCGCGACGTATATCGACTTGGACGGCCTCAGCGCCGTCGGCACTATCGTTATAGACTCGTACAGACCTGTCGAGCCGTAGAGCGTGCTGTTTGCGTTATACAGAATGCTGTAATAAGGCGTCTCGGTCGCGGCGCCCGCAGCAACTGATCGTATGCCGACTATGTCGTTCATATTGGCAACGGTGTCGTTATCGAAATAGACGTCCGTCGCCTTGATCGTAAAGCCGTCCTTTGCTGCGACGGGGCTCGCCGCGTTAGCCACCCTGTTAGGTGTAAGCGGCTGCGGTATAAACACCGTAGGTTTATTCGAGCCGAGCTTGTTGTATATATGCCCGCCGCCGATGTAGTCGAGCGCGTCGTCGCCGGCCGCCGATTTGTCCGAATTACCTACACGGTAGTTGTACGCTCCGCCCGTGCCGGAATATGAATACTCTATGTAAGAACCCTTGTCTGTTACAGTCTTTCCGCCCGTATTGGGATTTGACGCGGCGCGCATTCCAATCCCGTTGTCGGTAACTGTAACCAGGAAGGTGACGTCACCGTATCCACGCGTCGTATTTGTGCCGAACGCGTCGCGCACCTTTGTAGTAAGCTTAAGTGTTCCGTCTGCCTGCGTCGATCCGTCCACACCCTTTCGCGGGTACTTCTTGACGCCGGTTATCGTAATCGTATTTTGATCTATATTCCAATCGAGATAAGTACTCGCCGAGGCGCCGTTCTCCAGCCTCAAGTTGGTAGTGCTCTTAGACACCGTATCGAGGTTGGAAGTCGTGCCGTTCGTGAAATAAACGTTTGTTATTTTGCCGCCAGAGTAGTTGGCATAGTCGGTATCCTGTGCTATCGCGGAAGCAGCGATAGGTACGCTTTTGCCTGTCGTACCGCGCGCACCGAGAGAGAACGAAACGCCCGCCTTTGCCGTAGGCGGTTGGTTGACCTGTATAGCGGTGATCTTGGCATAGCCGTTGCCGCTGTGTCCGGTCTCGTTGCCTGACGAAGGCGCAGGCATCGATGCGTTGCCCGCTATGAGGTTCTTGGTTACGGTGATGCCGTTTACCGTCGTCGTGATGACGCCGCCGTTCCAGCCCGAGCCGCCGCTGCCGCCCATGCCGTAAGGACCCGAACCAGAGCCGCCCCAATAGCCGGAGCCGCCACCGCCGCCGCCGCCCGCAGAACTGCCGGAAGGAGTCGTCGTAAGCGCCGCGCCGCCCGCAAGCGTCGTGGGGTTGCCGTTGTTGCCGACAACAGTGCCGTAGCCGGCGCCTCCGTAAAGGCGTCCGCCTGCCTTGCCGCTACCTTTTGCGGCTCCCGCAGCAGACTGCGTTGCGCCGCCTGCCGCGTTGCCCGATGATTTATGGGATACAGATGCGCCCTGCGAAAGGTTGTACTGCGACGCGCCGCCCGTGGTGCCGCCGCCCCAGCCGCCGTCGGTGCCCGCGTTGTGCTGGCTGCCGCTCGAGTATGCCGAACCGCCGCCGCCGCCGCCTGCGCCCGCAATGAGTATCTCATTGTTTAAGTATGTAGTGGATTTGAAAAATCCCGATAGTCCGCCGCCGCCTGCGCCGCCCGACGAGTTGCCGCTGCCCCAAGGGTGCGCGCCGCCGCCGCCTGCGCCGAAGCCGCCCGCCGCGCCGTGCTTTACTGTCGAGCCGTACGAATATCCCTGCTGACCGACAATTACGTAGACCGTAGCGCTGTCCGCCGTTATGGTGTACGCGCCGACGGCATAACCGCCTTTGCCGCCCCAGCCGCCTTTGTACGCGTTGTTAGCTGCGTTGCCGCCCTGTGCGCCCCAAACCTCGAACTTATACGTTCCCTTGGGGAGCTTTATTGTATAGAGACCCCCGCAGTACTGCATGTTGATGACGTCGTTGTTGATAATCGCGCCCGAAGCCGTATAGGTGTACGTGCCCGCAGACGTCAACGTCTTGGTCGCAGACCTGCTGACGTCGCCGCCTTCCACTCCGCTCGTCGTGCCCGTTGTGCTCGACGTTCCGAAGCAAAGTCCGCACGTCAATCCCAGCGCTATCGCAATGATACCGCTGACAATCAAGATCAAAAGTCTTTTGGACTTCGATATGACTGTTGAATTTTCGGCTCTTTTTTTCATATAGCCACCTTCCTCGCGCTCTTCGCGCTCGTAGTATGTTTGTAAGTGTTTGTTAACAATTTGTTCATAATTATATACCTACACACGTAAATGTTAACACATT
>JAFLVC010000013.1 GCA_022508505.1 Clostridiales bacterium
TCCGTCGATGTGCGAAATATTCATCGTCGAGGGCGACAGCGCGGGCGGCACGGCAAAGCAGGGCAGAGACCGCAGGTTCCAGGCGATTCTGCCTCTCCGCGGCAAGATACTCAACGTCGAAAAGGCGAGGATCAACCACGTTCTCGAAAACGCCGAGATCAAGGCGATGATTACGGCGTTCGGCTGCGGCATAGGCGACGACTTCGACGAGAGCAAGCTGCGCTACGACAAGATAATCTGCATGACCGACGCGGACGTAGACGGCAGCCATATAAGGATACTTCTTTTGACATTCTTTTTCCGCTTCATGCGCCCGCTCATTGAGCACGGACACGTGTACGCGGCGCTCCCGCCTCTTTACAAGGTGGCAAAGGGCAAGAAGGAAATATACTGCTACGACGACAAAGAGCGCGAGGACGCGCTCGACCAGCTCGGCAGAAAGGGCTGCGAGCTGCAGCGCTACAAAGGTCTCGGCGAGATGAACGCCGAGCAGTTGTGGGACACGACCATGAGCCCCGAGCGCCGCACGCTAAAGCGTATAACGATGGAGGACGCCTTCGAGGCGGACGAGATTTTCAGCGTGCTCATGGGCGACATGCCCGAGCTCCGTCGGCAGTTCATCGAGCAAAACGCAAAGCTCGTTTCCGAGCTCGATATATAAGCTAAATTAAGTGTAACGCCGAGTACGCGTAGCGTTGAGAAATTACTAACGAAACGAAGCTACTCGAGTGTAACAACCAAAAAATAAAGGCAGTCCATGTACGAGGGTTATAAAAATGGCTAAGAGAAGTGTTAAATTGCCGGGCGCGGGAAAGGGCGACAGCGGCAAGGAATGGATAGATAACACCAAGATAATTCAAACCCAGGTCGTTGACGAGATGAAGCAGTGCTTTATCGCGTACGCGATGGCGGTCAACGTTTCGCGCGCCATACCGGACGTGCGCGACGGACTAAAGCCCGTTCACCGCCGCATAATCTATGCGATGGGCGAGCTGGGCTTGCGCTCCGACAAGCCGTACAGAAAGTGCGCGCGCGTAGTCGGCGACGTTTTGGGTAAGTACCACCCGCACGGCGACTCGTCGGTGTACGACGCGCTCGTCAGGTTTGCGCAGGACTTTTCCATGCGCTATCCGTTAGTCGACGGCCACGGCAACTTCGGCTCGGTTGACGGCGATCCTCCCGCGGCCATGCGTTACACGGAAGCGAGGCTCGCCAAGATTGCCGACGAACTGCTGCGCGACATCGACAAGGAAACGGTCGACTGGACGAACAACTTCGACGACAGCCTGCAAGAGCCGACGGTGCTCCCGTCGCGATTCCCCAACCTGTTGGTGAACGGTGCGGACGGCATAGCGGTCGGCATGGCGACGAACATTCCGCCGCACAACCTCGGCGAGGTTATAAGCGCGGTCGACGCGCTCATTGACAATCCCGAGATCACGATTGACGAGCTCATGCGCTACTTGCCTGCGCCCGATTTCCCGACGGGCGGCCTCATCATGGGCAGGGCGAACATAAAGCGCGCCTACAAGACGGGCAAGGGCGGCGTGGTCATTCGCGCCAAGGCGGAGATCGAGGAATATCCGGTGCGCGAAGGAAGCGACCTCATGCGTCAGCGCATAGTCGTCACCGAGCTCCCGTACCAGGTAAATAAGGAAAAGCTGATTGTTCAAATAGCCGACCTCGTCAAGGACAAGCGCATAGAGGGCATTTCGGACATAAGGGAAGAATCCGACCGTTCGGGCATGCGCATAGTCATAGAGGTCAAGCGCGACGCGCAGGCGCAGGTCGTTCTCAACACGCTGTACAAGCACACCAACCTCCAAATCTCGCAGGGCATAACCTTCCTCGCGCTCGCGGACGGCGAGCCCAAGGTGCTTAACCTCAAAGAGATGCTGGAATACTACCTCCTGCACCAAAAGGACGTAATCGTAAGGCGCACCAAGCACGACCTCGCGGCGGCGCAGGAGCGCGCGCACATCGTCGAAGGTCTCGTCAAGGCGCAGGCCAACATCGACAAGGTAATCAAGATTATCAAGACCAGCCGCGACAATGTCGAGGCCGCCGAAAGATTGATGGCGGAGTTCTATCTCTCCGACAAGCAGGCGAACGCCATTCTCGAAATGAAGCTCCGCCGCTTGACCAGCCTCGAAATAGACGCGTTGCAGACCGAGCTCCAAAACCTCATCGACAAGATTGCCGACTTCAAGAGCATACTCGCCAACCCCAAGCGCATAACCGACATCATTCGCGACGAGCTCAACACCATCAAGGAAGAGTACGACAATCCTCGCCGCAGCGAGCTCGTAATCGACTACGACGAGCTCGACATAGGCGATCTCATCGACCGCGAGGACGTCGTCATTTCCATGACGCACTACGGCTACATCAAGCGCCTGCCGACCACAGAGTACAAGACTCAGCACCGCGGCGGCAAGGGCATTACGGCGCACCGTCCCAAGGAAGAGGACTTCGTCGAAAAGATGTTCGTAACCTGTACGCACGACACGCTGTTGTACTTTACCAACTACGGCAGAGTGTACGGCGCAAAGGCGTACGAAGTGCCGGAGGCCGAGCGCACGGCAAGGGGCAGGGCGATCGTCAATCTTCTGCAGCTCGCGGAAGGAGAAAAGGTCAGCGCGATTATTCCGATCAAGGACGACGAATACAAGGGCAACCTCGTCATGGCGACCAAGCGCGGCATGATCAAAAAGACCGAGCTCACCGAGTTCAGACAGATCCGCAAGGTCGGCAAGGTCGCAATCAAGCTCAACGAGGGCGACGAGCTCATTTCCGTCCAGCACTCGTGCGGAATCGACGAGATACTGATTGCAAGCCAGACCGGCAAGTGCATAAGGTTCTCCGAGGAAAACGTCCGCCCGATGGGCAGAGACACGCAGGGCGTTCGCGCAATGAAGCTTGACAGCACCGACAACGTCGTCGACATGTCGATAGTTCGCCCCGACTGCGACGTCCTCACCGTCAGCGAAAACGGCTACGGCAAGCGCGTCGACATCGAGGAGTTCAGACTGCAGTCGCGTGCAGGCAAGGGCATCAAGGCGGGCACGTTCAACCAAAAGACGGGACGGCTCGTCAACATGAAGCTCGTCGACCCCGAGGACGACGTCATGGTCATCTCCGACAACGGCACGATAATAAGAATGCTCGTCAAGGAGATTTCCAAGATAGGCAGAGACACGCAGGGCGTTCGCATGATGCGCGTCAAGAACCAGGGGCAAGTCGTTTGCGTCGCAACCGCGCCGCACCAAGAGATAATCGAGGACGAGGGGGGCGAAACCCCTTCCGCGGAGTAAAACCGCTGTTTGTTGGCTGTCGAAAAGCTCGAAAAGAACGGCAATCCAAGAAGTAAAAAAAGGGAAAAGGCGCACTTGCCGCGAGGTGAGCGCGCTTTTCTAAAAACATGAAAGACGATAAAAACGACAACATCGAAATAACCGACGACGATATAATCGCGGCGTACAACAGTCCTAAGGAGAGCGCGGAAGAGAGTGCGCCAGAAGCCGCCGCCGAGAGCGAGACGGGTGAAGGTTCCGACGCGCCCAAAAAGAAAAAGCGCGGCATAGAGCGGCACTTGTATCCCTGCCCGCACTGCGGCGAAAAGGTGCTCGACCACTTTACCGAGTGTCCCAAGTGCGGCGGCGAGCTCAAGCCGCGCGGTTACCACGTCGACGAGCAAAAGCGCGGTAAGGTGGTGCGCGCGTTCGAGATTGCGGGCGCTGTCGTTTCTGTCGGGCTTGTGATATTGTTGACTATTTTATTAAACAGGTAGAATAACCATGATACATTCTATGAGCGGCGGCATACTGTCCGACTACGGCACGTACACTTTTGTAAAGGTGGCTTTCGAGGGCGAACCCGCGCCGCGCTGGTATATATCGGAGTTTGACGTCGAGGAAGGCGACAAGGTGCGCGCGCCGTTCGGCAGGATCGACGCCGAAAGAGTGGGGACGGTCGTCAAGGTCGAGCGCAACGTAAGCGGTCAGGTTACGCCGGTGCCGCTTAAAAGCGCGAAAAGATTGATAGGCAAAGCGTGAGCATCGCTATTATTTCGTCAAATAACTTTACATTTTGATATCGCAATGCTAAAATATAGAACGGTAATATTAAACGCAACGCGGGACTACCTAAAAATTTACGCAAGAGGTACAACGTGAAGATTTTTATATCCGGAGTATCGGAGATAGAAACGACGCTCGACGTGCGCGGTTTTCCGGTCACATACTATCCCGTCGATTTTCCGTTTTTCGGCATAAACACCGAAGTGGCGGGCTCGGGCTACCGTACGGCGCTCACCGCCGTCGCGCTCGGCGACGAGGTCGAGCTCATGACGCTCATCGGCGACGATTTCCACGGCAAGCACGTCGTAGAGGGAATACTGAAAGCCGGCATATCCGACAAGTACGTGTTTACGGCGCTAAAGAGCACCGCGCAATCGGTGGTGCTTCAAGAGGTGCCGTTCGGTCGCCGTCAGGTCTATTCCGACTTGAAGGACGCGCAGGACGTGTCCGTCGACGCCGAGAAAATGCGAGGCGCAATTGAGCGCGCAGACGTCTGCGCTCTTTTGAACGTCAATTTCAGCCGCGCGTTTATTCCCGTAGCGAAGAGCTTGGGCAAAAAGATTGCGACCGACGTTCAGCTGCTGTCCGACGTATACGACGAGTTCAACGCCGAGTTCATAGAAAACGCCGACATTCTGTTCCTGTCCGACGAGGGCATTTCCACCTCGCGCGAGGAATTTATGGAAAAGCTAAAGACGCGCACACACGCGGAGGTCATCGTCATGGGGCTCGGCGAGGAGGGCGTTTTGTACTGCGAGCGCGGCGGCGAGCTCAAAAGGCTTAAGGCGGTGTCCGACGGTGACGTACTTACGGCGGGCGCGGGCGCGGCGCTGTTTACCGGATTTTTGCACTATTACGGAAAGTACGATTGCACCGAGGCGTTGAAGCGCGCCGAGGTGTGCGCGGCGCTCAAGCTGTCCGAAAACTCCAAATCGGGCGAGTACCCGACCGAGCAAGACGTCGAGAAAAAGCTTTCCTCCGTCGTTTTTTGATACATTTTGCCTTTTAGTGTAGTATGGGCGTAGCCCACGGGATATTAAAATCATATTAAAAACACGTCTATCGCAAAAAAACAGTTGTACATTTTTGGCGAACGTGTTATACTAATGCTGTCGTATTAGACTTTGTGTAAGTCCGATGCGGCGCATGGAGGGACTTTTTTGAAAACAAGCACCAAAGTCTTAATAGTTGTTATAAGCGTTATTCTCATAGGAGTAATCATCGGCGTCATCGTGTATGCTACGACGGGGCTTGACGAAAAGAGCTACTCCTACGTCTATAACGATCTCGTCCGTGAGGATAACGTCGCCGAGGTTTACTTTGAAAACGACACCGTTTACGTGCGCAACCGCAACGACATGGATTGGTCGTACAAGGCGTTCATCCACTCGGAAGAGCAGAGCGAGCTCACCAATTATATCAACGATTACAACAACAAGCTCAATCTCGACGACCGCAACGAAAAGAAGCTTTTGATAGAGGTCACGTACAACAACCGTTATGCGACTGACTTTACCGATTATATAATCCCTGCGCTCGGGCTTGTGCTCCTCGTCGTCCTCATGGTGTTCATGTTCAGGGCGATGAGCAACAGCAACAAGCAGACCATGGATTTCGGCAAGACCAAGAACAACGTGCAAGGTCAGGTCAAGGTCAGGTTTACCGACGTCGCCGGCGCGGAGGAGGAAAAAGAGGAGCTCAAAGAGATCGTCGAGTTTCTCAAAAGCCCGCAAAAGTTTACCTCGGTCGGCGCGCGTGTGCCGCACGGCGTGCTCTTAGTCGGCCCGCCCGGAACAGGTAAAACGCTGTTCGCAAAGGCTGTGGCGGGCGAGGCCAACGTGCCCTTCTTCTCCAAGTCGGGCTCCGATTTTGTCGAGATGTTCGTCGGCGTGGGCGCGTCGCGCGTTCGCGACCTGTTCGACCAGGCCAAAAAGAACTCGCCTTGCATAGTGTTTATCGACGAGATAGACGCGGTCGGCCGTCAGCGCGGCGCAGGCATGGGCGGCGGCAACGACGAGCGCGAGCAGACGCTCAACCAGCTGCTCGTATTGATGGACGGCTTCGAGTCGGACGAGCACATAATCGTAATGGCGGCGACAAACCGCGCGGACGTTCTCGACCCCGCGCTGCTGCGCCCCGGCCGATTCGACAGACAGATTTACGTCCACCTTCCCGACGTTCGCGGCAGGGAAGCGATACTCAAGGTGCATGCGAGAAACAAACCGCTCGCATCCGACGTCGATTTCCAGACGCTCGCGAGGATCACGAGCGGGTTCTCGGGCGCAGACCTCGAAAATCTACTCAACGAGGCGGCAATCCTCACGGCGCGCGACAACCGCACGCGCATTTCGATGGAGGATCTGTTTGAGGGCATCGACAAGGTAATCATGGGCCCGCAGAAGAAGTCTCGGCTCGTCACCCCCGTCGATCAGCGCATAACGGCGTATCACGAGGCGGGGCATGCGATAGTCGCGTGCTGTATCAAGGCGTGCGATCCCGTGCAAGAGGTTTCGATCATTCCTCGCGGTCAGGCGGCGGGCTACACAATGTACCGTCCCGACAACGACAACAACCACATGCCGTACAGCAAGCTACTCGGCACGCTCGCGCAGGCAATGGGCGGACGCTCTGCCGAAGAGCTCGTCATAGAGGACTACACGACGGGCGCAATCGGCGACATTCAGCAGGCGACCAACCTCGCGCGTAAGATGGTCACCGAGTGGGGCATGTCCGACAAGATCGGTCCCGTGTACTACGGCGGCAGTCAAGAGGTTTTCCTCGGCAGGGACTACCAAACCCAGCATTCGTATTCCGAAAAGGTCGCCGCAGAAATCGACGCGGAGGTCAAGCGCCTCGTCGACGAAGCGCACGCGACGGCGGTCAAGATACTTTCCGAAAAGCGCAAGGTCATGGAGAACATGGCGCGAGTGCTACTCGAGTGCGAAACCATTTACACCGAAGAGGTCGAAATGCTGATGAACGGCGCGTCGCCCGAGGAAGTCAAGCAAGAGCTCAAAGAGCGGCTTAGCCACAAGGAAGAGCACCGCAAAGATATGGAAAAGGCGCCTATCAAAAAGCTTTCGGACATCGAGCCGATAGTCGTCGAAAAGGTGAAGCCCGATCCGTTTGACTTAGGCGCCGAGCCGCCCAAAGCGGAACCGAAGGTAAAGGCTTCCGACAAGGCGGAAGAAGAAAAGCCGAAGCAGGACGAAAAACCCGACAAGGCGGAGGCGGCTGAACCCACCGAAAGCGGCGAGAGCGATGAAGCCAAAAAGCCGACGGCGAAAAAGCCGATAAAGCGCAAGAGCGCGAGCGATAAAACTGAAACAAATGACGACGGCG
Organism: Clostridiales bacterium; assembly: GCA_022508505.1. Classification (GTDB taxonomy): domain Bacteria; phylum Bacillota; class Clostridia; order Christensenellales; family Pumilibacteraceae; genus Anaerocaecibacter. Next base: position 7,422 of record JAFLVC010000013.1, read on the forward strand.
ATAACAGCGGTCACAAGCAATAAAAAATTCGGACGGAAGAAATCATGGCAAACACAAAGAACAAAAGCGTAACAGTGGTCAAGTCGAGGCGCACGGCAAACATTATAATGTTCGTCGTTATAGGCATAGCCGCGTTTGTGCTCGTTGCGATTGCGGTGCTCAGCTTGATAAGCGTCGATCCAATGAGCGACATCAAGCGTCCCGAAAGGTACGAGTTTTACGGCGCAGACAGCACCAATCTTCTCCCCGCAGACGAGAAGAGCGCACAGAGCGGTATCTATGCGGCGCTCGACGGCATGGACTTTACCGTCATGACCGGCATACTTCAAGGCAAGTGGGATTATTCGTACAGCTTTATACGCAATAAGTCCAACAAGAAGATAAAGGTCGCCGCTTCCGATATAACCGGACTTCGCGCAAAGGAAAACGGATTTATGATAGAGTTCGTATATCCGCAAATCCCCGTTGTCAACGGCAAGCTCGACTATAAGAAGGCGCAGAAGATAGTGGTTGACGGTCAAACGGTGTACTACGACAGAATCAAGATGTTCGTCACCGATTCGGAAGGCGAGGTGGGAACGCTCAGGTTCTATCCGTACATCTACGCGCGCCTCGACAACAAGGCTATCGAAAACGACGAGCTTTCGTCCGAGACGTACTCCATAACCGGCATAACGGTTAGGGCGAACACGACCGACGCATACTCGGCGCTCAAAAAGCTCGAAGAAAAGCTCAAATAATTATTAAAATGCAGGCCCGACGTCAGTCGGGCTTTTTGTTGACAAAAACTTATAATTGTGTTATATATTGTTTCAAGGAAGCAACCTTGTTTGTTTGCCGAATTTGTCAACTACGGTAGGAGAAAAAGCTACATGAAAATCGGTGTTGTCGGACTTCCGAATGTCGGAAAGAGCACGCTTTTCAACGCCATTACGGAAGCGGGCGCGGAGTGTGCCAACTATCCGTTCTGCACTATTGAGCCCAACGTCGGCGTGGTCGCAGTGCCCGACGAGCGGCTTTCCGTTCTCGAAAAGCTGTACAATTCGCGGCGCGTCGTGCCCGCCACAATCGAGTTTGTCGACATTGCGGGGCTTGTCAAGGGCGCGAGCCACGGCGAGGGCCTCGGCAACAAGTTCCTCTCGCACATACGCGAGGTGGACGCGATAATAATGGTGCTGCGCTGCTTCGACGACGAAAACATAATCAACGTGTTGGACACAGTCGACCCAGTGCGCGACGCGGACACAGTCAACACAGAGCTAATGCTCGCCGACCTCGAGAGCATAGAAAAGCGCCGTGCGCGGTTTGAAAAGGTGGTAAAGAGCGGCGATCCCAAAGCGGTCGAGGCGCTTTCAATACTCGACAAAATGACCGAGTGCATAAACGCCGGAAAATCACTCAGGACGCTCAAGCTCGACTTTGAACAGCTTTCTCTCGTCGACGGGCAGTTCCTGCTCTCCGTCAAGCCGATAATATACTGCGCCAACATCTCCGAAAGTGATATCGGGAAGGGCGACAACAAGTACGTCGCGGCGTTAAGGGAATATGCGAAAGCCGACGGCGCGGCGACTGTAGATATCTGCGCCAAGGTCGAACAGGAGATTTCTGCATTGCCTGTCGAGGAGCGCGCCGAATACCTTGAAGCGCTCGGGCTCGAAAAGTCGGGCTTGGAACGAATAATAACTTCGTGCTACAGCCTTTTGGGGCTTATGAGCTATCTGACGGCGGGCGAAAAAGAGGTGCGCGCCTGGACGATAGAGCGCGGCACGACTGCCCCCAAGGCGGCGGGAAAAATCCACACCGATTTTGAACGCGGCTTTATCCGCGCCGAAATAGTGTCCTACGACGACCTCGTTTCCTGCGGCTCGGTCGCGGCCGTCAAAGCGGCGGGCAAGCTTAGGAGCGAAGGTAAGGACTACGTTATGAGAGACGGAGACGTGGTCGAGTTTAAGTTTAATGTATAATTTAGACCTTATCCGGCTCCCCTTAATAAGTGGAGCTGTCGCCGTAGGCGGCTGAGGGGATGTGAACTCAAATTAAATAAGGACATTTATAATGACAGATTACAAATCGAAAATATACGAAGCGGCGAAGGCTGTTCTGCCCGAGCTCGAAAAGGGCGACGTCGCGCCCGCAGATGCATTCTGCGACTACTGCGTGCCGTGCTTTAAGTTTGCCAAGGTTTACCGCAAAAGCCCCATGGTGATAGCGCAGGAGGCGGCGGCAAAGCTCAAGGTCGACGGTATGACGGTGGAGGCGCTCAACGGCTACCTCAACTTTACCATTGCGCGTGAGGCGGTCGTCGCCGACGTGTTCTCGTCAAAGCCCGGTGAGTACAAGCCCCTTTCCGACAAGACGGTGTGCATAGACTATTCGTCGGTCAATATCGCAAAGCCCTTCCATATCGGGCACTTGATGACGACGGTTATCGGCGGAGCTCTCTACAAGATGTACCGCGCTCTCGGCGCGTACGTTGTCGGCATAAACCACCTCGGCGATTTCGGCACGCAGTTCGGCGGGCTGATTTCGGCGTTTCGAAGGTGGGGAAGCGACGAAAAACTAAAAGAGCGTGGGCTGGACGAGCTTTTGGAGCTTTACGTCAGGTACAACAAGGAAGCGGAAAACGACGAGGAGATAGCCAAAGAAGCGCGCGCCTGGTCGAACAAGATAGAAAGCGGCGATCCTTATGCGGTCGGGCTTTTCGAGCGGTTTAAGTCGATCACGCTCGAGCAGGCGAAAAAGGTTTACGACAGGCTCAACATCGAGTTCGACAGCTACCTCGGCGAGAGCTTTTACGTAGACAAGGTTGCGCCCGTCGAAGATAAGCTCAAGGCAAAGAATTTGCTCAAAATAAGCGACGGCGCCGAAATCGTCGAGCTTGAAAACAGCGAGGAAAGCGGCGAAAAAATGCCGCCCGCGCTTATAAGAAGAAGCGACGGCGCGTCGCTGTACATCGCGCGCGACCTTGCCGCGGCGTACTACCGCCACGAAAATTACGGCTTTGACAAGTGCTTGTACGTCGTCGCAAGCCACCAAGCTCTGCACTTCAAACAGCTTTTCAAGGTGCTCGACCTTCTCGGCGAACCGTGGGCGAAGGACATGGTGCACGTCAGCTACGGCATGGTGTCAGTCGAGGGCATGGCGCTTTCCACGCGGCACGGCAACGTCCTTTTCCTAAACGACGTTCTAAACGCCGCCGTCGAAAAAGCGCTCACCATAATAGAAGAGCGCAATCCCGCGTTAAATGACAAGGCTACGGTCGCAGAAAGCGTTGGCGTGGGCGCGGTCGTGTTCGACGCGCTGTACGACGGGCGGCTAAAGGACAAAAACTTCTCGCTCCAAGACGCTCTCAACTTCGACGGCGAGACAGGCCCGTACGTTCAGTACACGTACGCGCGCTGTAAGTCCGTTCTCGCGAAAGCGGGAAAGAGCGGCGGCAAGTTCGACAACAAAGAGCTCACCGACGACGCGGCGTACGAGGTGGCAAAGCTCATAGCCGACTTCGACGATGTCGTTTATAATGCGGCGGTCAAGTACGAACCGTCGTTTGTGTCGAGACGGCTTGTCAAAATCTGTCAGGCGTTTAACAGGTTCTACAACGCCGACAGAATAATGTGCGGCGGCTCGTTGCAGAGCGCACGGCTCGCCCTCACTTCGCGCGTCGCGGAAACCCTAAAGTACGGTTTATCTCTCATACTTCTCGACGCGCCCGAGAGAATGTAAAAAGAAATAACACTCACAAAAGGAGATGTCATGAAAGTAGGAATACTGACTTCGGGCGGGGACTGCCCGGGACTTAACGCCGTCATTCGCGGCATAGGCAAGAGCATTTTCGAAAACGTAAAAAACGTCGAGCTCATAGGTATTGCCGACGGCTACGGCGGTCTCATTCGCGGCGAGTGCCGCAAGATGGAAAAAACCGACTTTACGGGCATACTGACGCTCGGCGGCACAATACTCGGCACAAGCCGTCAGCCGTTCAAGCTGATGACCGTCGAGGACGAGAACAGTGTGTCAAGGCTCGATCTCATGAAGCAGAACTACAAAAAGATGGGGCTTGACTGCCTTTTGACTTTGGGCGGCGCGGGCACGCACAAGACGGCGGCGCTTCTCTCCGCCGAGGGCTGCAACGTCATAGGCTTGCCCAAGACGATAGACAACGACATCTGGGGCACGGACGTCACGTTCGGCTTCCACACCGCGGTCGATATCGCGACGGAGTGCATAGACAGGCTGCACTCGACGGCGGCAAGCCACGGCAGGACGATGGTCGTCGAGATCATGGGCAACAAGGCTGGGTGGCTCACGCTGTATTCGGGACTTGCGGGCGGCGCGGACGTCATACTTCTTCCCGAGATTCCGTTCTCGATCGAAAAGGTAGCAAAAGCTATAGAGCGCCGCGCAAAATCGGGCAAGGCGTTTAGCATAGTCGCCGTCGCAGAGGGCGCCATGACAATCGAAGAGTCCAAGATGAAAAAGAAGGAACGCGCCGAAAAGCGCGGCGCCGATACGACTATAACCAACCGTCTCGCAAAGGCGATAGCGGAAAAGGCGGGCGTCGAAACGCGCGTCGTCGTGCCCGGGCACATTCAGCGCGGCGGAAGTCCCTCCGCTTACGACAGGGTGCTTTCCACCGAGTTCGGAAGCTTTGCGGGCAAGCTCGTAAAAGACGGCAGGTTCGGCGTTACGGTCGCCATGGTAAAGGGCGAGGTCACATACAACGCGCTTGCGGACATTGCGGGAAAAGCTAAGCTCGTTCCCGACGGCTGTCAAGAGATAAAGACGGCGGAGAGTATAGGCATCTGCCTCGGACGGTAAGATTATGAAATACGCAGTTATTGATTTGAGCTCGACTGGAGTGTCGATGATTATCGCCGAGGGCGACAAAGAGGTCGGCATATTCGAAACGATTTACAAGGACCGCACGAATATAGCCATATTCGATTATCTCGACGGCAAGAGCATTTCGGCGCGCGGGATAGACAAGCTTATCGACGCGCTTATTTCGGCGCGGTCGACGGCAAAGGCTATGGGCGCGTCCGAGTGCTACGTCGTGTCGACGGCGGTGCTTCGTCACGTCGACAACATCGAGGAAGTCGCCGAAAAGATACGCATTCGTACCGGCATGGTGATTAACCACCTCGACGGCAAAACCGAGGCGTACTGCGATCTCGTTTCCAACAGCAAGTATGCTGCGTACGACAAGGCGGTGCTCATAGATATCGGCGGCGGCAGCGTCGAGCTGTGCGACCTCAAAAAGGCGGAAAAAAGCGAAATGGTCTGCCTCGAATTCGGCCCTATTAAGCTTCGCAACAAGTACGTAAGCGACATCTATCCCACCGAGGACGAGGCGAAGAGCATACGAAAGTTCTTGCGCAAAAAGTCGGACGAGGCGGGGCTGCCGGGCAAGGGCAAGTTCCGCACGGTCGTGCTTGTCGGCTCGATAAACGATGCGGTGTGCGCCGTTTACCGCGAGTACTGCGAAAAGAAAAAAATAGGCACCGAATTCACGTACGACAAATATAAAAAGTTTGTCGACATGCTAATCGAGTCGCCCGACCGCACCCGCCTTATCATGAAGGTCGCGCCCGAAAAGATACACGTTCTGCCCGTCGCGGCGGTCATACTCAAAGAGCTTTTAAAACGGTTCAAGCCCGAGGAAGTCGTCATAAGCGACTGCGGCGTCAAGGAAGGATATCTCGAGCTCGTCGCGACCGGCAGGGAAAATGGCGCGTTTATCGACCTTACGGCGCCCATTCCGACCTACGAACCGACCGAGCCGCCCAAGAAAAAGAAGACGGCGGTCAAAGAAAAAAAGAAAGAAAATAAATAAGAGTAGAGAAATGTCAGACAAGAAAATCAAATTCATAAAGGACATATACGTCAACCGCGAGCACAGCTGGATGATGTTCAACAAGCGCGTTCTCGACCAAGCGACGGACAACACCAATCCGCTACTCGAGCGCTGCAAGTTTTTATCGATATTCCACTCCAACTTCGACGAGTTTTTCATGGTGCGCGTCGGAAGCCTGATGAACGACTCCAAGCTCGATCCGTCGGCAAAGGACAACAAAACCCTTTTAACAGCCAAAGAACAGATCGACGGAATACTTTCCGAAGCGCGGCACTACTACCGCGCCGCAGACGGCGTGTACGTCAAGCTCAAAAACGAGCTTTCTAAAAACGGACTGAAAATCAAGACGGGCGCGGAGCTTTCTTCCAAGCAGCGTCAAAAATGCAAGGCGTACTTTGAAGCGCATATCTTACCGCTCCTGTCGCCCATGGTGTTAGACGCTAAGCACCCCATGATTAGGTTCGAGAGCATGAACTGCTACATGATGTTCGAGCTGACGAAGTCGGACAGGACGATGTACGGCGTCATGGCGATAAGCCCCAAGCTTCCGCGCGTCTACAAAATCGACGGCGGCAAGAAGATAAACATAATCACCGTCGAGGAGCTGATAAGGACTTTCGGCGGCGCGGCGTTCGACGGCTACGCGATAAAGAGTCAAGCTATGCTTCGCGTCACGCGCAACGCCGATTTCGACGCGAGCGTGGACGACGCGGACGTCGAGCGCGACTTTGATTTTTCAAAGTTCCTAAAGCAAAAGGTGGAGCTTCGCGGAACGCAGGACGCAGTGCGGCTTCAGATAGACGGCGACGCCGACGGAATACGCTCCTTTGTTTTGAAGCTTTTGGGGCTCAAGAAGTCGCACAGCTTCGAGGTCAAGCATTGCTTCGACTACAAGTTTTTGATGTCGCTCGGTAGCTTCATGTCGCCCGACGCGCTGCCCGCGCTAAAGTATAAGCCCGCGCGGCCGCTCACGCCGCCCGTGCCCGAGGGCGCGTCCGTTTTGGAAGCGGCGCTCTCCGGCGATATCTTCCTCGCGTACCCATTCGACAGCATGGATACCTTGGTGCGCCTTCTCGACGAGTGCGCGGAAGACAGCCGCGTCGCGGCAATAAAGATAACAATTTACCGCCTCGACCACCGCTCGCGCATAGTGGAAGCGTTAAAGCGGGCGAGCGAGAACGGCAAGGAGGTTACCGTCGTAATCGAGCTTTGCGCGAGGTTTGACGAGGAGAACAACCTGCATTTTTCAGAAGTGCTGAAAGAGGCGGGCTGCACGATTATATACGGCATGGGCAATTACAAGGTCCATTCCAAGATAATCTCGATAGTGCTTGCCGACGGCGAGGATATTCGCTACGTAACCCACCTCGGCACGGGCAACTACAACGAGCAGACCTCCAAGCTGTACACCGACCTCAACATCATAACGAGCGACGACGCGATAGGTCGCGACGCTGTGGCGTTTTTCCGCAATATCGCGATTTGCAATACAGAGCACGAGTACGAAAGGCTTCTCATCGCGCCCAAGTATCTAAAGCGCGGAATTATCTCGTATATCGAGCGCGAAACCGAAAAAGCAAAGAAAGGAAAGCCTGCGAGCATTTCCGCCAAGATGAACAGCTTGACCGACCGCACGATAATCGACAAGCTGATTGCGGCGGGCAAGGCGGGCGTAAAGATAAGGCTCGTCGTTCGCGGCATTTGCTGTCTTCTTCCCGAGGTTCCCGGCAAGACCGACAACATATCCGTAATCGGCATAGTGGGGCGGTTTTTGGAGCACTCGAGAATATACTGTTTCGGCGAGGGCGACGACCGCGTGATGTTCATTTCGTCCGCCGACCTCATGACGCGAAACACAGATAAGCGCGTCGAGATAGCGACGCCCGTCCTCGACAAGACAAACGCCGACAGGATTTACGGCATGCTAAACGTCATGCTTTCCGACAACGTCAAGGCGCGGCGGCTGACCTCGAGCGGCGAATACGTTATGCCTGATATGAGTGGCGACGCCGTCAACAGCCAAGAGCTGTTCCTACAAGGAAAGTTTTAACTGAAAATACTTTTATAAAGAGCAACGGGAATTTAACCGTTGCTCTTGTTTTTCTCGTTACTTTGTGCTAAAATGGTTGTACAATACAATTACAATAACAGGAGAATGTATGAGACTCAAAAAGTTTATTGCGTGCTTTTTGTCCGCAGTCATGTTTGCGGCGGTTTGCGTGTGTATAGCCGCATGCGGCGACGGGAAAGAACCGCCGAAAAAAGAGCCGCCCAAGCGCGAGATTCCGTACAACGCTTTCTACGACGCTACGCTGTGGGAGTACATGACAAACAACTCGGGCGCGTCGCTCGACACCGGCGAGAAGCCCGTTTCGCTTGCTGACGGCTCCATTCGGTTTTACCGCGCCAATCAGGCGTACGAGCTGGGCGACATGACAAACGACACGATTTCCTTTATGCTGAAGGGAACGAACGATTGGAGTATTTGGCTCAATTCGAGCTCCAAGGACAATACGAAAAACAACAGCTATCGGCTGGTGCGCACGGGCGGCGAGCTTCGCCTCGTCATTTCGAGCAGTCCCAATCAGGCGGCGGCGGCAGTCGTTTCCACATACGAGACGGGCGAATGGAATCGGTTTGACGTCGAGTTCTCGACAGACGAGGACGCCACGCGGATAGAGATTTTCGTAAACGGCGAGCGCGCGGAGCTAAAGGCGAGGGAGAACAAGACGGACGTAAGATTAGAGGACGACGCGCTGTATCACTATGCGCCCGAAAGCTTTACGACGGGCGGTTGGTTTGTCGTCAAGGTTTGGTACGCAAACGACTACGTTCAGCTAAAGCCCGTGGAGCTCGACGACGTGGACGACGTTCCCGTCATAGCGGCGATAGGCGACTCCATAACGTACGGTTCGACGGCGGGCAACGTCTATACGGAAAGCTACCCCGCGCAAATGCAGACCATGCTCGGCAAGGATTACAATGTAGTCAACTTCGGCATGAGCGGCCGCACGGCGCGCACCGACCTTCCCGCCGACGGCGGCAATCCCGTGGGCTGGATTGACAATCTTCAGTGGAAGGGCGTACAGGCGATTGTTCCCGACATCGCAATCGTAAAGCTCGGCACCAACGATTCCAAGACCGGACTCAAGACCGCGACGACTAAGGAAAACTTCAGAGCCGCCTTTGAGCGCATTCTCGACGAGCTTGTCGAAGTCAATCCCGACATGAAAATTTATATCTGCACTTCCGCGCAGGCATATTCGTCATCTTGGACAATCAACAACGGCAACATCACAAATATCATTGTGCCCGTGCAGCGCCAGGTCGCCGAGGAGCGCGGCTTGCCGATTATAGACCTCAACGAGATTACAAAGAATAAATCGAAGTTGTTTTCGGACGGCATACATCCGAGCACAAAAGGTTACACGATGCTTGCCGAAGTGATTTCGACGGTGATTACGAAAGGTGTGGACGGTCTCACGGCGGACTATCTCAGCGATATCGACGCGCGCTATAACGACGTGAAATAAACCGATTGAAGGAGAATGGAAGTGAAACGGCTTTTATGCTTTATCGTAATTGCGGCGCTCCTCGGATTTAGCACGGCTTGCGGCGGCGAGACCGCAAAGCAAAAGAGCGACGGCGCAGATTTTACGAAGGGGTATTTTGCGGGGCTTGCCGACGAAAACACCGTCGCCGTCGATTTAAGGGATTACGTCGACGCAAACGGCACGAAGATTACATATACCGTGCGGAGCGACAACGAGGACGTCGTCACCGCGGAAGTGAAAGGCGACACTCTTACCGCGACGGTGAACGGCGCGGAGGGCAGTGCGTGTATTACCGTGGGCGTCAAGTCGAACGGAAAGAAGGCGTTTGATCTGTTCTTTACGTTTACGGCAAACGTCTACGAGCGCGTCGCGTGCATAGGCGACAGCTTGACATACGGGCACGCCTGGCACGACCAATCGTACCCCGTGTATTTGCAAGAGCTTTTGGGCGACATCGAGGTGAAAAACTTCGGCTATAACGGTGCGTCCGTCACCGACCGCAGTACCAATTACAACCTCAAATACAGCAAACTGAAGGAGTATGCGGACAGCCTCGCATTTAAGCCCGACATAGCGGTCATCATGCTCGGCAGTAACGACGGCTGGGCGTGGAAGGGCTCCGAGCCGACATTCGAGAGGGAATACAAAAAGCTGATAGATGCGTATTTTGAAGCGGGCGCAAAGGAAGTCTTTTTGCTGACCGCGCCGCCCACCTTAGACGGAAACGCCTTCGACATTCCCAACGATATACTCGTCTCGGAAGTGTGCCCGACACAGCGCCGAATTGCGGATGAATACGGTTTGCCACTCGTCGACGTGCGCGAGGCGTTCGAGGCGCAAGAGGATTTGAACTCGCTTTTCCGCCCGGGCGACGGCGTACACTTTTCTGTAGACGGCGCAAAGCTCGTCGCAAGCCTCGTCAAAGACGCTTTGGTTAAGTTATAGGGGATAAGATATGGAGAGGTGTCCGTGGTGCTTGATGAACGAGCGCGAGACAAAGTATCATGACGAGGAATGGGGCGTTCCCGTTCACGACGACGTAAAGCAATTCGAATATCTGATGCTTGAAGTGATGCAATGCGGACTGAGCTGGGACACCGTTCTCAAAAAACGCGAGGCTTTCCGTTCTTGCTTTGACGGCTTCGACTATGATAAAATAGCAGGGTACTCCGAGCGCGACGTAGAGCGAATTATGAACGCCGAAGGCGTCATACGCTCGCGGAAAAAGATAGAAGCGGTCATAAACAACGCGAGAATATTTCAAGAGATACGAGGGGAGTTCGGCTCCTTTTCGGAATATCTTTGGGGCTTTACAGGCGGCAAAACGCTGTTATACAACGGACACGAGCTCGGCAATATTCCGGCTTCCAACGAGCTGTCCGATAAGATAGCCGCCGACCTTAAAAAGCGCGGAATGAAGTTTCTCGGCACGATAACGGTCTATGCCCACTTGCAGGCGAGCGGCGTAATCAACGACCACTTAAAAGACTGTCATCGGTATAAGCAGTTGATTGAAAAATATCCGACTTTATCGGTATAAGCAAAAAGCCCGACTGTTCGGTCGGGCTTTTTTCGTGGTTTATAATTTAATGAACGGCGGGGGAAAGAAGCTTGTTGAGCGTTTTTTCGTCGAAGGCGGTGAGCCCCTTTGCCGCGCGGCGCTTTATTTCCTTGGCGCATTCTTCGGGCGACAAATTGTACTTTGAGCGCACGTAGTCGTAGCCGAAGATCGTTTCGGGCTTTGAAAGCAGTGCCGTTCCCATCATGCTCTTTTTGAATGTCAGGCACAGATATGTCTTGTTTTGGAGCGAGGTCGATGCGGCGTCGAACCCCTTTATGCCGAGCGATTTACCGAGTGCGTACGACGGTTCCGTCCCGTCGCCGACTGCGTTCATGATGAGCGTTTCGCGGTTGGGAGCAAGCCCCTCGTCGCTCAATGAGTCGAAGTCGTAGCCGTCCCGCCTGAGAGCAGCGAGATATGGGAACACGTCGCGCGAGACGAAGGTCGCCTTTTTGTCGGCGTACTTTCCGTACACGACCGCCTTTGAGTTTACAAGATTCTCGCGTATGCTCCACAGCGTGTTGAAGTTGACGCCCGACAGCGTCCACGCCGATAAGCGCTCTTCCGACCAGAATTGAAGTATGCCGTACTCCTCGACGGCGGCGAGCAGATCTTCTTGGGAATGAATCTTTTGCATTGAACCCATGTAATTTATTCAAGGAGTAAATTTGCTTGCTTGCAATGGCAAATTTACAACGACGACAAATTCGGTATAATATCTCGCTGCTTGCAGCGGAACTCGCGCTTTGGTGTGCGCGAGTCCGGAGCTTGCTCCGGGATATAATACCTAATTTATTTTACGCAATTACAGCCGCGATGTCAAACATTTTTTCGGGCGAGGAATATCGACACGATGTGCCTTGACAAAACCGATTTCGCGGTGATATAATTTCGGCATGTCCGATTTTTCAGCCCACACCGCAATATTCGAGCTTAAACGCGCGGCAAGAACGCGCGCCTATTTAATTGCGTCTTTTTCGGAGGCGAGATAGATGGGCGAGGTGTTTTTAGACGCGTTTTTGGATACGTTGTGGGTGCTGCCGTTTTTGCTCGTCATGAACTTTTTGATCGAGCTCGTCGAGTACGGCACCAAGGGGCTCAAGGCGAACAGGATTTTGAAAGGCCCCGTCGCGCCGCTCATCGGGACGGCGGTGGGCGTCGTTCCGCAGTGCGGGTTTTCGGTCGTAGCGACCGAGCTGTACTCCAAGCGGAAGATAGCGCTCGGCACCCTTCTTGCAGTATACCTTGCGACGAGCGACGAGGCGCTTCCCATCATGCTGTCGAGCGTTACGAGCGCGGAAAGCTTTTTAAAGATTTTGCCCGTTCTCATAATCAAAGTGTGCTTTGCGCTTGTCGTCGGTTATCTCGTGTTCGGCGTGGAAAAGATAATGGCTCGGAAAAAATCGCATGGCGAGCCGACGCAACTGCAAGAAGTCGCGCATGACGATGCCGCCCAACAATCGGAACATGAACACAGGCACGAACACGAGCACGATCACGACGAAGACGTAGACGTGCACATACACGGCTGTCATCACCACGCGCTCGAAGAGAAAGACGAGCTCAGCGAGGGCGCGACCAAAAGGCAAAAGGCGGCGCACGTTTGGAACGTATATCTAAAGCACCCGTTGCTTCACACCGCGACCGTCATTCTCTACATATTTATAGTCAACGTAATCTTCGGCGTTATCGTGTATTACGTCGGCGAAAAGCGGCTTGCGGAGTTTATAAGCTCGACGGGATATTTGCAACCCGTGCTCGCGGCGCTCGTGGGGCTCGTTCCAAACTGTGCAGGCTCTGTCGTCATAACCGAGATGTACGTCGTCGGCGGGCTCAACCTCGGCGGCACGGTCGCGGGGCTGTGCGTTTCGGCGGGCATTGGGTATGCCGTGCTCGCCAAGCAGAACAGACCGATACGGAACACCGTGATTATAATTGCCGTCATGTACGTTATTTCGGTGGCGCTGGGAGTGTGTATTACGGCGATTGGGTACTGAGCGCAGTAAAGCGCGGTGCGCTTTATTGCTCAGATAAGAGATATTTCACATCCCCTCAGTCAGCTACGCTGACAGCTCCCCTTATTAAGGGGAGCCTGACAGTCCCTCAGTCTGCCGCAAGCGGCAGCCAGGTCTTACACAGGGGAGCCGAATAGTGGTCGCGCGGAGCGCGAGAAATAAATAATGCGGCGAAGCCGCGACCGCAATTTTCACTATTATCTATTCATTATTCATTTATTTCACATCCCCTCAGTCGGCGCCTTCGTCGCCGACAGCTCCCCTTATTAAGGGGAGCCGAATAGTGGTCGCGCGAAGCACGCGTTCCCGTCCCTCTGCAAGAGTGGCGTTTAGCAATTTCTAACGACACGCAACTCGTCGGGCGTAACGCACAATTACCGACGGTAGCACATACACGAAGGTTAAAAATTTCTTGCCTACTTCTTTTCAAAAGAAGTAGGTTGACAAGAGAGAAATAAAAGGCTATACTTTAAGCATGGCAACGCTATATAGAAAATACAGAAGCAAGACATTCGACGACGTAATCGGACAGGACCCGATTGTGACGACGCTGACCAACCAGATAAAGCTGGGCAGGATCGGGCATGCGTATCTGTTTTCGGGCAGCCGCGGCATAGGCAAAACATCGTGCGCGAGGATATTCGCGCGCGCGGTCAACTGTCTGCACCCGATAAACGGCAGTCCGTGCGGCGAGTGCGAGGTGTGCAAAAAGCTGGACGCGCCCGACAACGTAGATATAATCGAGCTCGACGCGGCGAGCAACAACGGCGTGGACGACGCGCGGGATATCCGCGAAAAGGTCAAGTATCTGCCCGTCTGCGGCAAGTACAAGGTGTACATCATCGACGAGGTGCACATGCTGACCGGCGGCGCGTTTAACGCGCTGCTCAAGACCATCGAGGAGCCGCCCGAGCACGTCATATTCATTCTCGCGACGACCGAGCCGCAAAAGCTTCCGCAGACCATACTCTCGCGGTGCGTGCGGTTCGACTTCCGGCTCGTTCCGACCGACGTGCTTTCAAAGCATATTCAAAAGGTGTACGACGCGGAAGGCATCAAGTACACCAAAGACGCCGCGGACGAAATAGCTCGGCTCGGCGAGGGCAGTGTGCGCGACGCGCTCTCCATTGCCGACACGCTCGGCTCGGCGGCGGACGTCGTAACGCCCGAGATCGTGCTGGCGCTGACAGGCGCGGGCGACTCGACGGCGATATCCGAACTGTTCGACAGGGCGTCGGCGCGCGACATAGCGGGGTGTCTTAACGCGGTAGACACGCTCGCAAAAAGCGGAAAGTCAATGAGCGCAGTCGTTCGCCAGCTCGAAACGTATGCGAGGAACGCGCTCGTTATCAAGTCGGTAGGATACGACAAGGCGCTGTCGTCGGGGCTACTCAACGTCGACCGCACACAGGCGGAACGGCTCAAAAAGTCGTGCGAGACGTGCGACATTGCGACGTGCGCCAAGCTTCTCGAAAGCTTTTCGGAAGCTGAGAACGGCCTCAAATACTCGGTGAGCCCGCGGCTGTACCTCGAAACGTCGCTCGTAAAACTGACCTGCGACGACGCCGACGACCTGAGAAAGCGCGTAGCCGCGCTCGAAAAACGCCTCTCCGCAACGCCCGTTGCGGAGCAAAAAAAAAATATAGATAGCGCGCCGCAAAAAAGCGCGCCCATACCTCCGAAGAGCATTCCGCAAGAGTACGACTACGAGCCCCCGCCCGAGCCCGACGCTTACGCGCGTAGGATTGAAAAACCGACGCCGACCAAAGTGCAGAGCACACCGCCTAAAGCGCAGAGTGTGCCGCGCTCGGCGGAAGTCAAGTACACGCCTGTCGAGATTCCCAAGACCATGCCCAAAAAAGCGGACGAGGGCGAGTTCATGCACGTTCGAAGCGACTCGGTGTCCGGCTTGGAGCTTCTCGGAAAAATCGCCACGTACCTTCGAAAGAGCGGCGACGGCGAGGCGGCGCGCGTGCGCGAGCTACTCTCGCGCGGCGTCGCGGTAAAAGAGCGCGAGGACGTCACGGCGTTCGTCGTGCCCGACGACAGCTTTCTATTGATGAGCGAAAAGCACGTGGTCGGCATACTCGACGAAGCGCTCAAAGCCGTCGGAGTGACAAAGCCCGCGAGCATAGAAAAGACGGACGAGGACCTGTACGCCGACGACCTCGCACGCGCTCGAGAGCTGTTTGGGCGGGACAATGTAGTGGGTAGGAATAGATAAGAGATAAGAGGGACAGTCCCTCAGTCTGCCGCAAGCGGCAGCCAGCTCCCCTTACACAGGGGAGCCGAATAAAGATGAAGCGCGGGATTGAATGCCCGCGCTTTTCAGATTCCTCGACAAGCTCGGAATGACACAGTAAAAGCAATTCCTCATTGAAAAGAAGAGCCGTAAAAAAATGCGCTGTTGTACTAACGGTGTCATTCTGAGCGGAGCGATAGCGCAGTCGAAGAATCTGTTTTCACATCCCCTCAGTCAGCTTCGCTGACAGCTCCCCTTATTAAGGGGAGCCTGAACAGTCCCTCAGTCTGCCGCAAGCGGCAGACAGGTCTTGCACAGGGGAGCCTGATAGGGGGTGCGCAAAAACGCTCTACTGCCGTCATTCACGACAGAGAGGCGTTTTTTCTTTCTAACGATACGCACCTCGTCGGGTGAAACCTCGTATCACTCTCGCAGCAAACACACGACGGTTAAAAAAGTGGCGTTGAGTAATTTTTAACGATACGCATCTCGTCGGGTGTAACAAAGAACAAACCACCCAAGTCTACACACGACGGTTAAAAAAATTTAATGAAATTTTAATGATAGTTGAATATTTTGCTAATGATAGCGGTGGTATAATGTACACGTAAAATGCTACAGGTACGGTGCACAAATTGCGGTTATGCCGCCATAGTTCCCGACGAGACGGGGGAGTTTTGCAAGTGCGAGGCGTGCGGGAGCACGTTTTTGGTCAAGAAGGCGACAGCGTTTTCCAAGGTCGAGCTTGACCACACGCACGACGTTCGCGCGTGGCGCGAGTATCTTGCAAAACAGCTCCGACTGCAGCAGGAGAGCAGCAAGGCGCGCGATTACGGCGGCGTCAAGCTGTTCGCGCAAAAAATCCTGTCGGTACTGCCCGACGATTTCTGCGCGATGTACTACCTCGCGCTCGCCGAGCGCTACAGCGACAACGATACGGCGTTCGTACACTTTTTGAGCAGCGCCAATCTGTCCGACGCGACGACCGACGAGATAAAAGAGGTTACCGATTCCGTCGTTGCGACGGTCGAGCCCAAGTACCTCGACGACGTCAAGGCTTTTCTCGTGCGCGCACACGGCGCGGGGGCTTCGGCTTTCGACGCGGCGCTCGAGCGCAACGTCAAAAGCCATATACAAAAGCTGCGGCTCGCCGCGCAAAACGAGCGCGACGTGTTTATATGCCACCGCACTGCCGCACCGGATCAGGATATTGCGGACGCAATATGCACGCGGCTCGAAGAGCGGGGCTTAAGGTGCTGGATTGCGCCGCGCAACATTCTCGCCGGCTCGCAGAACTACGACCGCGACATAATAAAGGGCGTCGAAAACTGCCGGCTGTTCCTCTTTGTTTCGAGCTTCAAGTCGATATACTCGGAGGACTGCGAGACCGAGCTTCGCGCGGCGGTGCTCGCCGACAAGGTGCTGTACAGCTACCGCATAGACGACACGGAGTACGACGGCGCGTCGAGAAAGGCGCTGTCGTCGGTGCAGTGGCTGGACGCGATCGACGACCCGTACGCGCACCTCGAGCAGCTCGTAATAGACATCAAGGGCATGCTCGCCGAGGACGAGCGCGAAAAGGCGATACTCGAAGAAAAGCGGCTCGCCGCGCGCGAGCTCGAACGCCGCCGTGCCGAAGAGCAGCGGTCGCGCGACAAGGAACGGCTCGAGCGGCTCGAGAAGATGGTTTCCGGCGAAACGCACGCGGCCCCTACATACAATTACCGCGCAAAACTCAAGCGCGCCGAAATAGAAGTGGAATCGGGCAACTATTCCCGCGCCGAGGACATGCTCGACGGCGTGCTCGACTGCGATCCCGAAAACGCGCTCGCTTGGTGGTTGCTCATGCTGTGCGACTACCGCGTGAAAAACGACGCGGAGCTAGTCGCGCTCAACAGGGATTTTACGGTCAACGCCAATTACAAGAACGCGGTGCGGTTTGCCGACCCCGCCATTCGGCGCAGAATAGACCGCGCGACAAACGACTACGACGTTCGCGCCATAAAAACGGTCAACGAGGCGCTCGACGAGGCGGAAAGATACTACAAGTTCGAGGATTTCACGTCGGTAAACAGAACGCTCGACAAGTGCAAGGGCGCGTTCGAGGATGAGGACGGAATAATATTTTCGCGGTTCCCCGACGTCGCGAGCAGGTACTATTGGCTTAGGCTGTGGGCCAAGTACGGACAGACGCCGCTCGTCTGCGTGGAGGACATAACGCGCGAGCGCGAATACAAGGCGGCGGTCAAGTACGCCTCGCCCGCGCAGGCGGCGGAGTACGAAAAGGCGAGGGCGACTGTGTCCAAGAACGCGCAGCTCTTCCTGAGAGAACGCAGCAAGAACAGATCGAACGACGGCAAGCTCGTCGACTACCTGGTCGACAACAAGAACATTCTGCCGATCGAAATATACAATTACTACTCGTCGCTGCTGTACTTCCGTAAGATGCTCAAAGGTCTCAATATGACCGAAGCGCAGTTAAAAGCGTCCGCGATTGACATATCGACCAACGAGTACTTCATGCTCGCGCAGTCTCTGGCGACGCCCGAACAAAAGATTGCGTACGACGAGCTCGCGGCGACGCTCGACGCAAACCGCGAGAACAGGCGAAGGTGCGACGCCGAAGCGCGCGCCAAACGCGAGAGCGGGCAAGCTCAAATCGACGCGCCGCCCAAGCCGAGCGCGGCAAAAACGGCAGTGATGTGGATAGTGTCGCTTGTGTCGTACGTGCTGTTTATCTCCGGCATTGTCACGTTTGCGACGGGCATTTCCAAGTTCGACTATATGACGATAAGCGGTATTGTCATATACGACCGAAGCGACGCGCTGACGTCGGCATGCGTGCTGTTTATCGTGTCGGCGGTGTTTCGCATAGTGAGCGGAAGCCTCAAGCCGCCGATCGCAATTGCGGTCATCAACCTGGCGCTCTGCGGAATAGCCTTTCCCATTCTGTTGGTTATAGGCAGTTATACATATTTTGTGGGCGAGGTTATAGGCGCGCTCATTTTAACAATCGTCGCTTTTGTGCTCGGCATTACGGCGATAACCAAAAACAAAAACAATAAAAAGAGGTGAATATTATGTCTGAAATTGTCAAGTTCACAGGAAACAACTCGGAGCTGTTTTGCCGCGAGTGCGCGGACTCGCTCCACGCAAAGGCGCAGGTCATTGTGCCCGAAACGCACACCGTGCTTTTGATAAAGGACGGCGTGGTCTCCGAAGCCCTGCAGCCCGGCAGGCACGATATTTTCGACACCGAGAACGGACTGTTCAGGCTCAAAAAGGACAGCGACTGCGCAACCGTCGATTTCGTGTTCGTGTCAAAAACGGCAAAGCTCCAAATGCTGTGGGGGACGAGCTCGCCCATAAAGACGCGCGACCCCATGACCGGCGTTCCCGTCTCGATAGGCGTAAACGGCGAGCTCGAATTCCGCGTCAAAACGCCCAAAAAGTTCTATCTCGAGCTCGTCGGCGCGGACACCGAGTACAGCGTCGACAAGCTCAAAAAGCGCATACTCTCGCGGCTGATGAGCGTGATCGAGCCGGCGATTGCCAAGTCCATGCGCGAGCAGAAGATAAGCTATACCGAGTTTTCGGAGAACAAGTCCACTCTTTCCGAAAGCATCAAGTCGCAGATAAGCGAGCTGTTCGCCACCGAGTACGGTTTGGAGCTTTGCTCGTTCATGGTAATGGGCGCCATCATCTCCGACGCAGACATCATGGCAATCGAAAGAAAGCGCGACGAAATCAACCGTAACGGCAGGACGTGTCCCGTCTGCGGTACGTCGATCGCCGCAAACGCCAAGTTCTGCCCCGAATGCGGAAGCTCGCTCGCCGACGTGTTCTGCCCGCACTGCGGACATAAGCTCGGCGCCGCCGATAAGTTCTGCGCCAACTGCGGCAAACCAAAGGTTTGATTTATGTCGTGTGTTTACAGCCGTTATTCGTTCATTGTTTCACCCGAGGAGTTGCGCGGCGTTAGAAATGTCTCGACGCCATTCTTACAATAGGTGCGGGGCGAAAGGCTTTGACGCCGTTCTCTACAAAAAATAAAAATAAATTAAGGAGTACATATCATGGGATTTTGTTTTTCGTCACCCGACAAAAAGGATTTACTTGCGGACAGCCGCGAATACGTCGAGAGCAACGCGCGCGTTCTTTCGGTGTGCGTCGAGCTTGCGGAAGGCGAGCTCAAAGAGGAAGTGGAGCGCGCGTACGATTCGGTCAGGTACATGACGCCCACCGCCGCCGCCGGAGCTACGCAGGTCGATAAAAAGATTGGTGCGCTCGCGGGCGACCTCAAGATTGCGCTTACAAAGGGCAAGGACAGCTCGCTCGCCAAGGCGGAGGATATTTTAAAGAACCTGAACATCGCAATAGCCGAGCGCAATTCGTACACTAAGTAAATATCGGCTAAATAGCGGCGTCGCGTAAAAAGCGGCGCCGTTTTCATATATAAAAGGCGAGCAGTCCAATTTGTTTCCAAAATGCTTGATTTGCCTTCCGATATATGCTATACTATGAGGTGAACGGAGAATACATCATGGACATAGCAAAAAGAGCAAAACAGATTGCGCCGTCGCTCACTCTCGAAATAACGGCGCGCGCAAAGAAGATGAAAGCGGACGGCATCAAGGTCGTTTCGTTCGCGGCGGGCGAGCCCGATTTCAACACGCCCGAATACATAATCGAGGCGGGGCACAAGGCGCTCGAGCTCGGCATGACCAAGTACACGCCCGCGGGCGGCATTATCGAGCTTCGCGAGGCGATCTGCCAAAAGCTCAAAAGCGACAACGCGCTCGACTACAAGCCGTCGCAGATCGTCGTCAGCAACGGCGGTAAGCACGCGCTTTTCAACGCGTTTATGGCTATACTCAACCCCGGCGACGAGGTAATTATTCCCGCGCCGTACTGGCTTAGCTATCCCGAAATCGTAAAGATGGCGGGCGGCGTTCCCGTAATCGTCGACACCAAGGCGGAAAACAGGTTTAAGATAACCGCCGAAGAGCTTGAAAATGCGATAACGCCCAAGACCAAGGCATTCATACTGAACAACCCCAACAACCCTACGGGCGCGGTGTATACGAGCAAGGATTTAAACGCGCTCGCCGCCGTCATAGAGCGGCACGAGGTGTACGTCATTTCGGACGAGATATACGAAAAGCTCAACTACGAGCACATTCACCGCTCTATTGCGGCGTGCTCCGACCTACTGAAGGACAGGACCATTCTCATCAACGGCATGAGTAAGACGTATTCCATGACGGGCTGGCGCGTCGGTTACGCCGCCGCCAACGAGAAGATCGCGTCCGCCATGGTCAGTCTGCAGAGCCACTCGACGTCCAACGTAAACGCCGTCGCGCAGTACGCTTCGTACATCGCGCTTTCCGACAAGTACCACGGTGAAGCCTTCCTTGAGGACATGAAGGCGACCTTTGACGCGAGGCGCGCTCTCATGATGCTCAAGCTTTCGCGGCTCAACCTCGACTATATCGAGCCCAAGGGCGCGTTCTACATCATGGTATCGATCAAGCCGTTCGAGGGCAAGAGCTACGACGGGCACGTCATCAAGACGGCGTACGACCTCGCTTCCGTTCTTCTCGAAAATGCGCAGGTCGCAGTCATTCCGTGCGAGAGCTTCGGTGCGCCCGACTACATTCGCTTGTCGTACGCGGCGTCCGAAAAGGATATCGAGCGCGGGCTCGCAAAGATTGCCGACTTTATTTCTCAGCTAAAATAGTCAACACGCGGTTTAGCCGCAAATATATATCACGGACAAGGAGACAAACATGATTTCTGTCATCTACGGAGCAAAGGGCACGGGCAAAACCCAACGCATCAAGGACGCCGCCAACGCGGCCGCCGAAAAGGCGACCGGCAAGGTCATCTACATAACGGACAACTCGCAGTCGCTCGGGATCGCAACGAACATAAGGTTTATCAACCTCAACGAGTACGCCATTTCGGGCGAGGAACAGCTCGTCGCCTTCCTCAAGGGCATGCTCGCCACCGACTTCGACATTCAGAGCGTATACATCGACGGAATCAGCCGCTTCGTGGGTCTTCCCGCCGAGGAGCTCAAGCCGGTGTTCGAGGCTATCGAAAAGGCTGCCGACAAGATCGACTTTGTCGTCACCGTTTCGACCGACACCCTTCCCAAGTACTTGAAGTCGTACGCGGCAAAGTAAGTAGCGCGGCTTTCATTCGGCAGTACTCGCGGGCAAACGCGTGGCGACGTCGAAGCAAAAGCGCTTTTACGATATTCTCATGAGTACAGGTATAAAATACATATCCACGCGCGGCGGAGCGGAAGCGTCCGCTTCCCGTGCCGTCATCGACGGCATAGCGCCGAACGGCGGATTGTATGTTCCGACGGAATTTGTTAAGCTCGATTACAAGACGCTTTTCGGGCTCGATTATGCGGCGCGCTGCGACAGGGTTTTGCGCGCCTTTTTCGATTTCGATATCGAGGGGATAGCGGACGACGCGTACACCGACTTCGAGGACGGCGATCCTGCGCCCGCGGTCAAGCTCGATGACAAGCTGTTCGTGCTCGAGCTGTGGCACGGAAAGACGCACGCCTTTAAGGACATGGCGCTCTCCGTCTTGCCGCGACTTCTCTGCGCCGCCAAAAAGGCGGAGGGCGACGGCGATAAAACTCTCGTCCTCGTCGCGACGAGCGGCGACACCGGCAAAGCGGCGCTCGAAGGATTTAAGGACGTCGAGGGGACGAGCGTGTGCGTGTTCTATCCGACGGACGGCGTCAGCAGAGTGCAAAAGCTCGCCATGCAGACGCAGGCGGGCGACAACGTGAACGCCGTCGGCGTAGTCGGCAACTTCGACGACGCGCAGAGCGCGGTAAAAATCGCGTTTAGCGACGGCGCGCTTGGGGAAAAGTTAAAGGCGGCGGGAGTTAGGCTTTCGTCCGCTAACTCGATAAACATCGGGCGGCTCGTGCCGCAGGTTGCGTACTACTTTTCTACGTACTGCGATCTCGTAGACAGCGGCGAGATAAAGGCGGGCGAGAAAATCGACTTCGTCGTTCCGACGGGCAACTTCGGCAACATTCTCGCAGGCTACTATGCGCTGCGCATGGGACTCCCCGTAAACAAGCTCGTGTGCGCTTCCAACAAAAACAACGTTCTCTCCGACTTTGTGACGGGCGGAATTTACGACGCCAACCGCGAGTTCTTTAAGACGAGCAGTCCGTCAATGGATATTCTCGTGTCGAGCAATCTCGAGCGGCTGATCTTCGAGCTTTCGGGGCGGAACGCCGCTCTTACGGCAGAGCGCATGGCGGAGCTCAAGGCTACGGGGCGGTACGAGATTACGGCGGGCGAGCACGAAAAAATGCGCGAGGTCTTTGCCTGCGGCTATGCCGACGAAGGAGAGACCGAAACGGCGATTGCCGATATGTTCGACGAGTACGGCTACCTCATCGATCCGCACACGGCGGTCGCGTACTCGGTGGCGAAACGGCGCGGCTTTAGCCGCCCGACGGTGGTCGTGTCGACGGCAAACCCGTACAAGTTTGCGCCCGCGGTTTTAAAGGCGCTCGGCGAAAAGACGGCGGGTGACGCGAACGAAAAAATGCTTGAAAAGCTGTGCGACATCACGGCTATGGATATTCCCGAATCGCTTATCGGCGTATTCGGCGAGAAAATAAGGTTCAACGAGACGGTCGATTCAAAGGATATACTCGGATATATTACACGACGGTACAGCATGGACAGATAGGCGAAAATATGGAAACTATTGAACAAAAAAAGAGAGTGTTCTCGGCAATAAAGCCGACAGGCAATCCCACGCTCGGCAACTATATCGGCACGATGAGCCGTTGGGGCGGCATGTGCGACGAGTTCGACTGCCTGTTTTCGGTCGCGGATTTGCACGCGATAACCGTCGCCATCGAGCCCAAGGAGCTTCGCGAAAACACCAAGCGGCTTTTTGCGCTGCTCGTCGCGGTGGGCGTCGATCCCGACAAGAACGTCGTTTTCTTGCAGTCGCATGTAAGGGCGCATGCGGAGCTTTGCTGGCTTCTCAACAACTACACTATGTTCGGAGAGGCGCGGCGCATGACGCAGTTCAAGGAAAAGAGCGAAAAAGCGCCCGAAAACGTCAACGTCGGGCTTTTCGACTATCCCGTGCTCATGGCCGCCGACATTCTGCTGTATCAGGCTGACTACGTTCCCGTAGGCGACGATCAGGTCCAGCACGTCGAGCTGTGCCGTAATATCGCCCAAAGGTTTAACGGCAGGTATTCTCCGACGTTTACAATCCCCGAGTGCAAGCTTGCAAAGACGGGCGCGAGGATATACTCGCTCGCAGACCCTACGGCGAAGATGGGCAAGTCGGACGGCGACGACAGCGGCACGGTGTACATTCTCGATAGACCGGATGACATCATGCGTAAGTTCAAGCGCGCGGTGACGGACAGCGACACGCACGTAATAGCTTCCGACGACAAACCCGGCATAACCAATCTTTTGACAATCTACGCCGCCGTCACCGATGCAACGGTGGAAAACGCCGAAAAAGAATTTTCCAATAGCAATTACGCCGACTTTAAGCTTCGCGTGGGCGAGGCGGTAGTCGAAAGGCTGCGCCCTGTGCGCGAAAAGTACGAGGCGCTTCGCCGCGACGACGGGTCGCTCCTCGAGCTCATGCGTGCGGGTGCGCAAAAAGCGGAGCGCATAGCGGCGCGCACGCTCGAAAAGGTATATAAAAAGGTCGGGTTTGTAAGGCTGTAATGTACGGATACGTCGTTCCATACAAACAGACGCTTAGAGCGAGCGATTTCGTCTTATACCGCGCGTTCTACTGCGGGATATGCTGTCAGACCGGCAAGCTGTACGGTCAGCTTCCGCGCTTTACGACAAACTACGATTTCGCGTTTTTGTCGGCGCTTCTTCACGACTATTCAAAGTCCGACCTCGTCATAGAAGAGCATATATGCGTGCTCAATCCCGTCAGAAAAAAGGCGACGGTCATGCCAAACACATTGCTCGCAAGGCTCGCCGCCGCAAACATAATGCTCGCCTACCAAAAGGCGGACGACGGGGTTATCGACGGCGACGGCTTCAAGTACAGAGTGGCGCGAAGAATGCTCAAGCGTTCCTTCCTGTCGGCTAAAAAGGCGTACGGTGATATTTGGGAGCGCATAAGCGAGGCGTACAAGGTGCAGCGCGAGGTCGAAAAATCGGGCGTTAAGTCGGTCGACCGCGCCGCCGACCCATTCGCAAGCCTCATGCGCGACCTTCCCGATTTGATATTGGGCGAAAAAACAGATGACAAGCTCAAAGCGTTGTGCTATAATATCGGCAAGTTCGTGTATATCGCCGACGCGCTCGACGATATCGAGAGCGACGTAAAGAAAAACCGCTACAACCCTTTCGCCGCGGCGTATGCGATTACCAAAAAGAATTTCAAGGGCAGAAAAGAGTTTATAGCGGAGCATGCGGACGAGCTCGGGTTTTACCTTCGCTCGTGTTGCGGCAGAGCGGAGGAAGCGATGAGCGGCATGGTGTTTACTCAAAGCTTTTCGCTGATTAGCAACATCGTGTGCGACGGCATGACCCAAAAGACGGACGAGCTTTTGAAGTCGGTTAAAAAACTGCCTCCGCCGCGAATATGATTCTTAACAAATTTTAATGATTGTCATAACTTGCGTTAATGTTGATTGCGTATAATATATCCGTCTAAGTGGCAAGACAAAAAGGAGAGACTATGAAAGATCCCTATTCCGTACTCGGGCTGAGCCGCGACTCGTCGCCCGAGCAGTTAAAAGCAAAATATAATGAACTGCACGACCTTTACGGCGAGCAGAGGTTTAAGTCGGGCGAAGAGGGCAACGAAGGCGCGCGCAAGCTTCAAGAGCTTGAAGAAGCGTGGGTGCTCATAAGCGCGAACATAGAAAAGACCGAAAAGACGACGGCGTTCGGCGGCGACTACAGCCAGATCGACGCGCTCATCCGCGCCGGAAAGTACAACGAGGCGCAGGATATGCTCGACACCATTACGGAACGCAAGGGCGAGTGGCACTACATGCAGGCGATCGTCTTTTATAAGCGCGAATGGTTGACCGAGGCAAAGACCCAGCTCGAAATGGCGCTCAAAGATGACCCTAACAATCATAAGTACCGCTCCTCGCTCGACAAACTGAATATGACTCTCGGCGGCGGACCTCGTCCCGCGCCGCAACCGCCGTACATGAATAACGGCGGCTACACCAACCAAAACGGTCCGTACAACAACGGCGACTATCAGCCTCAGCCGTCGCAGGCCGACCAGATGGCAAACTGTCTTTCTTCGTGCTGCTGTGCGTACTGCTTGACCGACTGTCTGTGTAGTGCGATGCGCTGTCTGTAGAGATGCGCGCTCAAACGGCAAAACTGACGACTGCGGCGGTATGCACCGCTCTCGCCGTCATAATGTGCTTGTTCACCGCATACCTGCCTTTTAGCTTTATGCCGCTTTACTTAGCGGCATTCTGTATATTTTTGGCATGCAAGCGCGGAAACCTTGCGTACGGCTCGCTGTGCGCTTTGGCTACCGTCGGCGTCATGTTTGCGCTGACAGGGCTTTCGGCGTCTTGGTTCATGCTGCTCTTCATGTTTGCGCCGTACGGGTTGCTCGCGTACTTCATGCAAAGGTTTACCTATTTCAGACCGAAAAGCGGAATTATTCGCGGGATAGTGATGGCGGCGTACTTCAACCTTACGATGTTCTTTTTGTACCTCGTCGCGACGCGCGTCGTAATAACCCTCGACATCCCGATCACGCAGTGGGTAAACCGCCTCGGCGGATATTGGGTTATAGCGATAATAGGCACGGTCGTGCTCGTTCCGCTCGACGTCGTGCTGACAGCTATGTCGATTGTCATTCTCAAAAGACTGCCCGCGATAAGAGATGGCGGGCGAGTGGAAGTCGAGAGCAGGGAAGAAAAGCCCAAAGAAAAAAGCGAAACGTCGGGCAACCCGCTCGGCCTCCCCGACGAAAAAGAAGAAAAGAAGTACGACATCTTCGGTTATGAGATAATCGAGGAAGAGAATGAAGAGAAGAAATAAGAAATAAGAATTGAGGACAGTCCCTCAGTCGCCTGACGGCGACAGGTCTTACACAGGGGAACCGAATAAAGAGGAAGCGCGGGCGAAATGAGCCCGCGCTTTTCAGATTCCTCTATAAGCTCGGAATGACACAATAAGACGTGACTCGTCCGGTGTAACAAACAACGAATAACGGTAGTACACACACGACAAAAATCAGGCTGTGCCTGTCATTTTGAGCGGAGCGCCGCTTGCGGCGCGGAGTCGAAAAATCCGTATGCGCTTATTATTGAAATATCTTATCCAAAAACTTGGTTGCGACGCCGAAGTGCTGTCCGATTTCGTCGGACTTGTGCGCGTCCGATCCGATCACGGGCCGCATGCCGCCCGCTTTTTTGTACGCTCTCAAAAAGTCGGCGCGGGGCAGGCGCATGACGCCGCCGGCGTTGGTGTTTTCCTCAAACCGTATGCCGCGCTCGACCGTCTTTTCGATTATCTCGTCCATGAGCGGCTTGAACAGTTTATATTCCATTTCGCGCTCGCCGATTGGGTATTTAACGTACCGCTCGGGAAAGCCGAGGTGGCCTATCGTCGTAAACGAGTACGGCGCGTCGAGTGACGCGAGCACGCATTGCAGATATCCCGCGAAAACGGACACGCGGCCGTTGTCGTTTTCGTCTAACCATTTCCAATAGTGAACGCTGTTTATAACGTACTCGAGCGGGAGGGACTGAATGAGCTCGGCGGCTTGTTCTGCGGTCTCCTTTTCAAACCCTACCTCCATTCCTATATAAATAGTAAGGTCGGGGTTTTTGTCGCGCACCTCGTTCCAAACGTCGAAATATTCGTTAAACCGCGAAGTGTCGATGGACGGCCAATGCCCGATGTCGAGGTGGTCGGTGACGATAAAGCCGCGTAAGCCATGCGACCTCACGGTGTTTGCGATTTCGTCGGGGGAAGCCGCGCCGGCGCGGAGCGCGTCGACCGAAAAGCGGCTGTGGATATGACAGTCTATTCCGTCGAGATTGACTTCCTTTCCGATAAGCTTCATAACGCCGTTCTCCTACAATATTATTAAAATTATATCACTCCCGCGCCCAATTGTCAATGAAAGGCGGGAGGCGGCGCGCTCCTAAAATTTTCGGTTGGGTATTGACAACGCCGACATAAAGTAGTATCATTACAGTATATCATTGAAAGCGTGGGTTTTACCGTGCTTGAAAATAGGGGAAAATAATGATTAAAAAGCGGTTTTTGGTTGTTATTGCAGTGCTTATCATGTCGCTGTGCGGACTCGCGTTTGCGGCGTGCTCCGACACTGCGGGCAAAAAATACGTAGCGTCCTTCCACGCAAACGGCGGTGTTTTCGACTCCGGCGTCGTGACGGTGCGCGAAAAGGTCGATAAGGGCGGCTACGCCAAGGGCAACGAGATTCCCAACCATGAGGAGCTCGATTTCCTCGGCTGGTCGCTCAGCGCGAAGTCAAAGGATACCGTCAACCTCGCGCAGTATGCCATCAACAAGGATACCGACTTTTACGCCGTGTGGGGCACCGAAACCCCTGTCGGGCAGCACGCGGTCAAGTTCTACTATAACTACGAGGGCTCGCCGACGGCCCTGTTCAAAACGTCGTACGTCGACCACGGCGAGAAGGTGGCGGAGCCTACGCCCGCGCCCTCCCGCGGCTCATACGAGTTCGAGGGTTGGTTCGAACAGCCCGTGGGCGGCACTTCGTACAACTTTAACAGCGCGGTAACGAGCGACCTTTCGCTGTACGCGCATTGGAAGGAAGTCGACACCGAGCCTGTCATTACGGGCATCGAGGTTTACCAAGCGCCGACCAAGACGGAGTACGTTGTCGGTCAAGCATTCAGCGACGACGGACTCGTCGTCCGTGCGCTCTACAGCGGCGGCAAGCAACCCGAAACGCTCACAAAGGGCGTCGACTACACAGTGTCCGTTCCCGACATGACAAAGATCGGTCAGCAGGACGTAATCGTCACATACGTAACGGCGACGGGCACTCTCACCGACAAGTTTACGATTAACATCGTCGCAAAGGCGGTCGTAAGGTTAGAGATAGGCGGCGACCTTGTAAACGCGACGCAGGAAGTAGGCGCCAAGTTCGATCCGACGGGACTTACGTTTACCGCGGTCTACAACGACGGCGACAGAGCGGCGCTCAAGGTAGACGACGTCATCTTCTCGTCGCCGCTTCTGGAGGGCGGAAAGTTCACCGCCGAAGGCACCGCCGAAATAACCGTCAAGTACGGCGACGTTACGGCGGCGACCAAGCTTTCGGTAAAAGTCGTCGTGCCCGAAGATACCAAGTACGACGTCGAGTTCCACGCCAACAACGCGGCGTACGCCGAGTACATAACGGGCATGCCGCGTTCCCCGCAGCGCATAGTCGAGGGCGAGACGATTGACGAGCCGCAGAACCCCGAGCTCGGCGGCTTCGTGTTCGGCGGCTGGTACACCGATGCGGCGTGCACAGACAAGTGGGATTTCCAAACGGGCGTAACGGCCGACACCGAGCTCTACGCCAAGTGGACGGCGATAGTATACAATATAGAATACAAGCTGTACGACGGCGACAACGCCAACGGCAACAAGGCGACGTACACCGCGACGGACGGAGTGTTTGAGGAAGTCGAGCTTCTCGATCCGAGCAAAGGGCACAACACGTTCGGCGGTTGGTATCTCGATTCTGCGTTCTCGACGGTTGTCAAAAAGCTGACGTACGCCGTTGTTACCGAGTATGCCGACGGCGACAACATCACGCTGTACGCAAAGTTCAATCCCGAAACATACACGATAGAATACAAGTGGGGCAGCGGTCAGGGCACCGACTACAACGCGGCGTTTATAAGCGGCGCGGCAGTCCCCACCGAGTACGTTTACGGTAAGGGCGCGACGCTCCCCGCCGAAAAGAGCGTCTCTATAACCGTTCTCAAACAGGGCGAGGCGGTCGAGTTCCACTTCATGGGTTGGTATCTCGAAGGGCAGGAGTCCCGCATAGTCACCGCAGTTTCGGCTACCGACTACGGCAGCAAGGTGTTCGTCGCGAGGATAGTCGAGGCCGAGACGTGCGACGTAACGTTCGATTACGGCTACGACGTCGATCCGACGGTCGTCAAGGTCATCAAGGGCGACAAGGCGCAGCCGCTTTCGCCCGATCCGACGCGCGACGGCTACACGTTCGACAATTGGTACACGGCAAAAGACGGCGGCAGTGTGTTTGATTTCGACGGCACGGCGATTAACACCGATACCACCGTGTATGCGCATTGGACCGCGATTGAATACACCGTAACCTACGTGGGGCTTCCGAGCGGCGCGACCAACCCCAATCCCGTCGCGTACAACGTGACGCAGAATGAGGTTTCACTCGTAGCTCTCACCGCCGAAAACCTTCCCATGGGCTACCGCTTCTTCGGCTTCTACAGTGATTCGGCGCACAAGACGGCTATAACGAAGATCACGCCCGCCGACATACAGAGAGCGGAAAAGAACGTAATAACAATTTACGTGAACAGCCACAACAAGTACACCGTCACGTTTGACGAAAACGTATCGGACGGCGAAGTCCTCGGCATGCCCAAGGACATATCCAACGTCACCTACGGCAACGGCATAGCCCGTCCCGCAGAAGTTCCGACGCGCGAAAACTACACCTTTGTCGGCTGGTATGTCGATAGAAGCGGCGAGACCGCGTGGGTGTTTACGGGCGAGGGCGGCACGGCTACACCGGTTACCGCGGGCTTTGACGTCAACGCCGTGTGTGTGGTATACGCCAAGTGGGCCGAAAACCCCGACGACGGCGTCTACGTGTACGGCACTGTCAACGACAGGAATATGCACGCCGAAAACATCGCCGACTTTAAGGTCGAGGTCGTTTCCGAAAACAGCTATCGGATAGAAGGGCTTGAGCTCGAAGCCAATGACACCTTCAAGCTCATCAACTACACCAAGTCGACGGGCAACTACGTATGGGTTGACGCCGCTACGGAAATAAAGGTTCACCCGCAGGCGGGCATGACGGTAACCGTTGTCGGCGGCGATTACTCGATAGGCGCTATGACGCTCGAGAGCGCGACCTGGACGCTCGTAATTGCGGACGGCAAGGCCGACTTCGTTCTCGACAGAGAGGGCGGTTATATCGGGCTGTTGACGCCCGAGGGCGAGAGCGCCGACTACACCGAGACCGAGAGCGCCGAGAGCGGCGTTTACATCGCGGGCAACTTCACCGCCGACTTCAAGCTGTACGACGAATGGTCGACCGAGGGCGACGTCATAACGACCGCCAAGGTGGGCAACAAGTACGTGTTTGAGGGCATAACGCTTCGCAAGTACGACGAGTTCAAGCTCGTTGCGGGCGACAAGAGCTCGGCGGTTCAGCTCGTCGCGCAAGCGGGCAAGTACAACATTGTTTACGACGCGGCGTACGGCACGGTCACCATGATCGAGAGCAAGCCGCTCACCGCTTCCGTCACCGGCACGGTGTATGCGGGTAAAACCATTGAGCCCGAGCACCTCACAGTCAGCTACGACGGCGAGCAGCTCGAAGAGGGCGACTATATCATAATCGCCGACATTGCGGAAGAGGGCGAAAACGCCGTGACGATAGTCTACCTCGAAAAGGGCGCGATAGCGAAAATCACGTACACCGCTTTGGCGGACGCAATCGAAAGCATAGAGATTACGCACGCGCCGTCGACTGTCGCTTACTACGTCGGAACGGCGTACGACTTTAGCGATATCGTGCTCACCGTTCGCTACGAGAGCGGCGACACGCTCGAGGTCAGCCTCGACAGCACCCCGCTTTGGGAGAGAATCAAGTTCGAGCTTGCCGAAGAATATTATGCGGACGGCGCGTTCTTAAGAGCGGGAAGCATTCGTGTTACGGTGCTGTTCGACGAGACGACGTTTGAAAACTGCAAGATTGACATAGAGATTTACAACGAGCTCACCTCGATAGTCATAGAAGGCCCCACCACGACGCAGTACGTCAAGGGCGTCGACGAGGAGCTTGAGCTTGACGGGCTCGTCGTAACCGCTTACTACAACGGCACGACGGCGGACAGCGAAAATCCCGTCACGGCGGTCATAACGCTTGCGGAAGCGGAAAAGGCGGGCTACACGGTAAACGCCGACGCATATGATTACGAAATTGCGGGCAGCTACGAAATCATCATCACGTACACCGAGACCTTCGAGTCGCTCACGCGCACCGTTACCGGCAAGTTCACCGTTACGGTCGTCGAGCCGTACGTCGTCGAGATAGCGGGCTACGGCACGCCGACCAAAGCGATTCAGCTTATCGGCTCCGAGTTCGATTATACAGGCTTGACGTTTACGGGCAAGAAGAACGACTCGCACGGCTCGTCCGTCCAGATTTCTCCCGCCGACATGACGTACGAGATAACGGTTGACGGCGAGACAGCTACAAACGAGCGCGGCGAGCTCATAAAGAGCGGCACGGCGAAAGTCGTCGCCAAGTACGGCGACGTCACCGCGGTCTTTGCCGCAGACATAGAGATTGAGATAGCCGACAAGCTGTCGTCGATAGCGGCGACGTCGCCTACGACTTCGTCCTACCCGCAGCAGCTCGACGCCAAAAAGGCGCTTGAACTTCTCGACACGGCTGGCATGACCGTCACCGCGACGTACAACAGCGGCGTAGACGGCGCGACCGAGGGTACGGGCGGCGTCGAGCTCGGCAAGTGCAAGATAACTGTCGACCTTTCGACGGTCGGCGAGGGCAAGGGCGTAATTACCGTTTCGTACACCGAAAACGGCGTGACCGTCACGACGACGGTAAACGTCGACGTCACCGAGCCCGTCATAGTTTCGGTCGAAATCGACACGACGGGCGCGTACACGAACAAGTACTACGTCGGCGATACATTCGACGGCACAGGGCTCAAGATAACCGCAACCTTGAACAACGGCGACACCAAGCCGCTTGCCGCTTCCGAGCTCACCTTTAACGGCGGCGAGGCGTTCTCCGCGGCGGGCGAAAGCGTAGCCGTAACCGCGGCGTACACTGCGGACGGCAATGTTACGGTCAGCGGCACGCTCACCGTCACCGTCTACGACAAGCTGACGAAGATAGCCGTCACGACGGCGCCCACCGCGCCGCACGCCGCGGGCTGGGTTGTCGGCGACAAGCTCGAGCTCAAGGGCGTCGTCATAACCGCTTACTACAACGGCGCGGAAGAAAACGGCAGGGCGGTTACCGTCTACACGACCAATGCCGCGACTATCGACATGGCGACGACGGGCACGAAAAAGATAACCGTAACCTATATCGAAAACCTCGTTCGCGAAATAACCGTCACGTGCGAAATCGAGATAGAGGTTATCGCAAAGGCTATGACCGAGCTCGAGTACGAGGGCACGCCTATCGAGCAGTATCTTAACAGGGCGTTCGACGCGCACGGCCTTACGTTCTACAAGGTGTTCAACAACGACACGCGCGAAAAGATAAGCGGCACGACAGGCATAACGTTTACAGCTACCGACAACTGGTTAGTGAGCGGCACGTTTAGAAAGTACGGCGAAAATGCGCCTGTCAGCGCCAACTATATTGAAGGCGGCAAGACTTTCTCGGTGGCTATTGAAAACATCACCGTCATCAACACGACGAGATACAAGGTATCTTACGAGGGCAATAACGGCGACTACGAGACGTACAATGTGCCCGACGAAACGTACTACGTATTTGAGAGCACGATTGCAACGCCCGCCGTTCCCGTCAGTTACGGCTTCACGTTTGTCGGCTGGTACACCGAGGCGGATTGCACGACCGAGTGGATATTCTCGGACGACGCTTCGGGAAGAGCGGCGTCTCAAGTAATCGACGACACCGTGCTTTACGCCAAGTGGACGTCCAACGTTTACATGGTTTCTTACGACGAAGGCACGTCGGCGGCGTCGTTTGACTATGCGGCTCAAAACAACATATTCCCTGCGCATCCTTTGGCAGAAGCGGACCAAGTAACAGGGTACACGTTCATAGGCTGGACATACTACGAGCTTGCAGAGCCCACCGCAGAGCACATCTTCAAAGAGCTCACGCAGGCGCGACTGCTCCCCGAATACACGGCAAGCAGAGCCGGAAGCAAGCATTTGCTTACGCTCAAGCCGTGCTATGAGATAAACAAGTACACCGTGACGTTCGAGAGCGACGGCGGAAGCTATATCGAGCCGCAGGAGGTCGAGTATAACGGACATGCGACCGAGCCGTTGACGCCGCCCGAAAAAGAACACTATACGTTTGTAGGCTGGTTTGCGCCTAACTCGGATACCGCGTTCGACTTCGAGGGCACAGCTATAACTGATCATATCACGCTGACCGCGCACTGGGCGCCCGTCAAGTACACCGTCACGTTCAATAGCGAGGGCGGCACCGCTGTCGACGAGCAAAAGGTTGACTACCTCGACCACGCGACAGAGCCTTTGACTCCGCCGACGAAGAATCACTACACCTTCAAGCATTGGTACTTGACCGACGAAAATACGCCTTACGACTTCGGCACGGCAATTACCGGCGACATCACTCTCCACGCCAAGTGGGAGGAAATCCGTCATTCGGTGAAGTTCGAGCTTAACGGCGGAAGCGGCGAGGCGGCCGAGCAGAGCATATTCGACGGCGACCACGCCGAAAAGCCTGCCGATCCGACGCGCAAGCACTACACGTTCGCGGGCTGGTACGCTCCGAGCGCAGATACCGCGTTCGACTTTACGAACACGGAAATCACCGACGACATAACGCTCACCGCCAAGTGGAACGCGTACGTCTACACCGTAATCTACGCCAACTGCGACGGCGAGGGCCGCACCGACGGCGGCAACCCGACAGAGTACAGGGTTACCGACAACGGCAACGGCATTGTCAAGCTCCTGCCCGCAACGACGACGGAAAGCAAGTACGTGTTCGTGCGCTGGACGGATGCGGCGAGCAAGCAGATAACCGAAATCACGCCCGATCTGTTCGACAACCTCGCAGGCAAGACTTCGATCACAATCTACGCGCAGTTCGACGAAAAGTCGACCGTGACGGTAGAGTTCGACGCGCAAGGCGGAAATCCCACGCCCAAGCCTCAAGAGGTGGAAAAGGGCGCCAAGGTCGAAAAGCCCGAAGAGCCGACGAGAGAAGGCTACACGTTCGGCGGCTGGTACAGGACGGCAACGCCGACCGCTTCCGACAAGGCTTGGAACTTTGAAACCGATACTGTCTCGACCAACATCACGCTGTATGCCGTGTGGTGCTATAAAGTGACGTTCGACAGCGACGGCGGCACCGAGATAGCGGCTCAGCTTGTAATAGAAAACGGATACGCCACCGCGCCTACGCCTGCGCCCACGAGAGAACACTTTACGTTTGCGGGGTGGTTCTTAGGTAGCGCGGAAGAAGCGTTCGACTTTGCAAAGACCCCGATAACGGGCAACATCACGCTGACCGCGCATTGGAATCCGATAATGTACACCGTCACGTTCGACACCGCGGGCGGCGACACGACGGAAGAGCCGCAGCGCGTCCAAGAAGGTAGCTTTGCGACAGAGCCGAACGTTCCCCAAAAGAAAGGCTTCAAGTTCGTCGGCTGGTTCCTCGACGGTGCGGAAGAAGCGTTCGACTTCGAGCATACGCCGATTGAAGGCGACATTATTCTCACCGCGCATTGGGAAACCGCCGAGTACACCGTCAAGTTCGACCTCAACTATACGGGCGCGGCTACGATTGCCGACCAGCAAATCACTCACGGCGGAACGGCGACGCAGCCCGAAACGCCCGTGCGCGAAGGCTACGGTTTTGACGGCTGGTATAAGTCCAAGACTCCTGCGGCAACCGATGTCGCGTTCGACTTCGGCACGGCAATAGAGGAGAGCTTCACTCTGTACGCCAAGTGGGCTTACAACGACGGTATTTGGCTGCTGAATACGACAAACAACAAGTACGAATGGCATAACGGCTTTGTACCGAGCGACGACAATCCTACTATCGAAGTGGCGGCAAAAGGCGTTGTGCTTACAGCCGGTGACCAATTCAAGATGTACCGCAACGGCAATGCAGACAAGACGGCAGTCAAATCGGCTACGGCTGACAACACCTATCAGAATTACTTTAAGCTCAGCGGCACAATCTATACTGTTCAAACAGGCGGTAGCGGCGTATACAACCTCTACAATATGTTTAGCGGCAATGATGCGGGCTTGTGGGTAGAGTACATTTGCTCAAAAGACCTATATGTCGAGCCCGACATTCAAGCCGGCGACGGTATTTATATCGGCAACGATAAAGTTGCGGATTGGGTTGTCAACTCCAACAGCTTTAACCAGATAATGGCAGAAGACGTAACTATCGGCGACGCTAATAATCCTCAAACAGTTACCGTTACGCTCAAATATAAAGGTACGACGGCAACTTTGGAAACGGTCAACTGCGCCGACGGTCTTGACGCTAAAAAAGGTACTGTAGCGGGAACATTCACTGTTACCGCAGGAAAGTACACCTTCTACTACAACTACGCAAAGCGTGCAAGCAATCCCGGGACCGATACCGATAAGTTTGCCA
Source organism: Clostridiales bacterium (assembly GCA_022508505.1). GTDB lineage: Bacteria > Bacillota > Clostridia > Christensenellales > Pumilibacteraceae > Anaerocaecibacter. The sequence goes on from JAFLVC010000013.1 coordinate 43,273, forward strand.
ACAGACTGTGGGTAGCAGGCGCGAAGTTTGTCGTAGTAAAACCGTTGACAAGTACTTGGTATTATGTAGGCGCACTTACCGACTGGGGTAAGTCGGCGAGCTATAAGTTTGATACCGCCACGGCTTCCGTCACTCTCGATTTGCCTAAAAATACCACATTCAAGATTGTAAAATCCGGCACTTCCGATACTTGGTATGGATACAGCGGTACTAATAAAGTATCAATTAGCGTCGGTAGCAATTATGTACAAGAGGCTTCGACTGATCAGAACATTCAAATTAAGGAGTCCGGAAAATACAAGTTTGAGCTTTCCGAAACAGGCCCCACGCTTTCGATTACTCGCGTAGGCGATTATGCAGGCGACCCGATAATTGAGCTCCCCGCCAACTCTGCGATATTCAAGTTTAATGACGGCATGTTCGTGCTCCAGCTTGGACATATGCCCGGATGGGGCGACGCCGGCACCGCGTTCGCTTACGACGGCGGCGATTGGGGTAGTAGATATTTGCTTAACGGCTCGACGTATACAATCAATAAGAATAAGAGCGCGGTTTCCTTCATGGTAGGATTTATGCAAGGCTCAGCGGGAAAGAATACCGAAAGCATATCGTGTTCAAGGTTTACTAACAATAAAGTAAACATTGTTACGAATAGCAAAGGTAAAGTAGATGACTTTGATTGGAATGGCGATAAGTGGAAGTACACTTTGACGACGACCGACATTACCTACGCATGATTACTTAGCGGCTTTATCACAAAAAGCAACCTCGAACTTTCGGGGTTGCTTTTTGCGTGCGCGATTTGAGTGATAGATTCTTCGTTTCGCACAGGACACATGGGAATATTTCACATCCCCTCAGTCTGCGAGCAATCTCGCAGCCAGCTCCCCTTGTTAAGGGGAGCCTGAACATCCCCTCAGTCGCCGTTAGGCGACTGAGGGGATGTGAAGACAAATAGATCCATCGACTTCGCTTGCGACGCTAACGCGCCACCGCTCGGCGTAGCCTCGCTCGGCTCTCGCGGCAAACAGCCCACAGGGCTGTTTGCTTTCCGCTCGATTGCTCAGGATGACACAGCAGTTTCATGTCTCCATTGAATAGTCGCGTCTAAAAGAACGGCTTTGTTGTATTGTGTCATTCCGAGCTTGTCGAGGAATCTGAAAAGCGCTCTATTATCGTCATTCACGACAGAATGGCGTTTATTATTTTCCAACGCCAAGCCCCTCGACGGGTGTAACCGCAAACGAACAACGGCAGTAAACACACGACATAAATCCAACCTGTGGTTGGTCGGGTGAAACAAAGAACTAATCACCTAAGTCCGCACACGACATAAAAATATTTGCCTTTTTTGTGCGGTTGTGGTATACTTAAAACATGGTCGATTACGAGAGCGTACTCATAAAACATAAGTTCAAGTTCAAGAAATCGCTCGGTCAGAATTTTATCTACGACGACGAGCTTTTGGACGAGATAGCCGCCGCAGGCGGGGCGGATAACGCTACCGTGGTCGAGATAGGTGCGGGCGCGGGTACGCTTTCCCGCGCGATTGCAAAACGCGCAAAAAAGCTCAATTCGTTCGAGATAGACGAGACGCTTTTCCCCGTGCTCGAGGAAACGCTCGAAGGTCTCGACAACGTCCAGCTTTTCAGCAACAACGTCTTGGAGCTCGGCATCGAAACGGTCGACACGCTTATCGGCGAGCCGTACATAGTAATCGCCAATCTTCCTTACTACATAACGACGCCCTTGATATTTTTCTTTTTGAGAAGCGAGCTGTGCGGCTCGATAACCTGTCTCGTGCAAAAGGAAGTAGCGGAGCGTATTTGTTCATATGGCGGTGGCGACTTCGGCGCGCTTTCGGCGTCGGTGCAGGCGGTAGCGGAGCCGAAGATAGTGCGCATAATTAAGTCGTGGGACTTCAACCCGCAGCCCGAAGTGGACAGCGCGCTCATTCGCCTCGACAGAAAGTCGGGCACGGCGTTTTCGGACGCGCTCGACAAGTTCTTTAAAGACTGCTTCGCGCAAAAGCGAAAAACTCTCGTAAACAACCTCACTGCGGCGGGAATTGCCAAGCCCGACATAACGGCCGCGCTTGAAAAACTCGGCTTTGCGCCGACGGCACGGGCGGAGGAGCTCGGCGCGGACGGGCTGATGAAGCTCGGGAAAGAGCTCGGCAGGGTGTAAGCGGCAAACTAAAGTTCGGCGCAAAACAGTTAATAACGCAATATATATAGTCGTGTAGGCGCATATATGCGCACGCGGCAAAAGGAGATAAAAAATGCAAACCTACGGAATCGAAAAGTACGGCATCAAAGGCCCCAAAAAGGTCGACCGCAACCACAGCCCCGCGGTGCTTACCGAAGAGGCGCTCAAGACCGAGCCTTGCCGGCTCATGGATACCGGCGCGCTTCTCGTCGAGACGGGCGCGTACACCGGCCGCAGCCCCAAGGACAGGTTCATAGTCGACGAGCCCGCAGTGTCCGCCAAAATCGGCTGGGGAACCGAGAACAAAAAGTTCCCGCTCGACAAGTTTGAGCTCATCTACAAAAAGGTGGGCGAGTACCTGTCCGGCAAGAACATCTATATCTTCGACGGCTTTGCCGGCGCAGACCCCAAGTACCGTGTTTCCGTCCGCGTCATCAACGAGTACGCGAGCGAAAACCTGTTCATGAACAACATGCTCATTCGCCCGACCGAGGCGGAACTCAAGGCGTTCAAAGAGGACTACGTGCTCATCGCCGCGCCCGGACTCAAGCTCGATCCCAAGGAGTGCGGCACCAACAGCGAGGCGGCAATATTGCTGTGCCTCGAAAAGAAGATAATCCTCGTCGTCGGTTCCAAGTACGCGGGCGAGATGAAAAAGTCGGTGTTCTCGCTGATGAACTACCTGCTTCCGCAAAAGGGCGTACTCGGCATGCACTGCTCGGCTAACATGGCGCTCGACGGCAGCGGCGACACCGCGCTGTTCTTCGGGCTTTCGGGCACCGGCAAAACGACGCTTTCCGCAGATCCCAAGCGCGGGCTCATCGGCGACGACGAGCACGGCTGGTCGGACGACGGCATATTCAACATCGAGGGCGGTTGCTACGCTAAGTGCATAGACCTCAGCAAAGAGCACGAGCCCGAAATCTACGGCGCAATCAAGTTCGGCGCGCTCGTCGAAAACGTCGTAATAGACGACGAAACCCGCGCGCCCGACTACAAGGACCGCTCTCTCACCGAGAACACGCGCGTATCGTATCCCATAGACTTCATTCCCAACAAGGTCGTGCCGTCCGTAGGCAAGCACCCCAAGACGGTCATATTCCTCACCGCCGACGCGTTCGGCGTATTGCCGCCCGTCGCAAAGCTCACAAAAGAGCAGGCGATGTTCTACTTCGTGTCCGGCTACACGAGTAAGGTCGCCGGCACCGAGCGCGGCATAACCGATCCCGTCAGCACGTTCTCGACCTGCTTCGGCGCACCGTTCATGCCGCTTCCTTCGTCCGAGTATGCGACGCTCCTCGGCGAAAAGATCGAAAAGCACGGCTCCGACGTCTACCTCATCAACACAGGCTGGACGGGTGGCGCGTACGGCGTGGGCAAGCGCATGAGCCTGCCCGCAACCCGCGCAATCGTAACTGCGGCGCTCGACGGCACGCTCGCAAAGCAGGAGTACGAGACCGAACCCTTCTTCGGGCTCGCAATCCCTAAGTCCTGCCCCAACGTCGACAGCAACATCCTCAATCCCAAAAACGTGTGGAAGGACAAAAAGGAGTACGACCGCCTCGCCAAAAAGCTCGCCAAGGACTTTGCGGAGAACATCAAAAAGTACAACCTCGACGAGAAGATCGTCGCGGCCGGGCCCAAGGCGTAACACAATTTAAATAACGTAACGCATTTAAAATCCGCGCAGTCGCTTTAAGACGCTTCCGCGCGGATTTTGCTTTTAATCAATATCGCAAAATTTCGCATTAAATTTTTTGTATTGTATTGTATTTCGCTTTTCGACATGATATAATCTATTTCGCGCATAATAAATATGTAAAATAATTTTTCGCGCATACTATATTTTCGGAGTTGTATATGGAAAGGAAAGCCGGCGTGTTAATGCATATATCTTCGCTGCCCAACGAGCGCGGCATCGGTTCGATGGGGAAATCGGCATTCGAGTTTGTCGATTTCCTCGCAAAAGCCAAGCTGGGCTTATGGCAGGTACTCCCGCTCTGCCCGACGTCGTACGGCGATTCGCCGTACCAGTCGCCGTCGGCGCTCGCGGGCAATCCGTACTTTATCGATTTGGACATTCTCGCAGAGGACAAGCTGTTAAAGTCGGAGGAGCTTCCCGTTTATAAAATCGGGCCGATTGACTACGCGGCGGTGTACTACGAAAGATACGAAACGCTCAAAAAGGCGTTCAAGCGTTTCATTAAAAAACCGCCCGAGGACTACGCCGAGTTCAAAGAGGAAAACGCATTCTGGTTAGACGACTACGCGCTTTTCATGGCTATAAAAGAGGCGCACGGAATGCAGGCGTGGGAGACGTGGGAGGACGCGTACAAGTACCGTTCCGCCGATATGAAAAAATTTGAAAGAGCGGCTGAGTTCCACAAGTTCTTGCAGTACGAGTTCTTCAAGCAGTGGGCGGCGCTTAAAAAGTACGCCAACGAAAAGGGAATCAAGATAGTGGGCGATATGCCTATCTATGTAGCATACGACTCGGTCGAGGTGTGGGGCAATCCCAAGCAGTTCCTTTTAAACGACGACCTGTCGAGAAAGGTTGTTGCCGGAGTCCCGCCCGACTATTTCTCGGCGGACGGTCAGCTTTGGGGCAATCCCATTTACGATTGGGACTACATGAAAAGCACGCGCTACGATTGGTGGGTTACGCGTATGCGCATGGCGCTTAAACTGTATGACATAGTGCGTATCGATCACTTCCGCGCGTTTGCCGACTATTACGTCATTCCCGCAAGCCGCACCGACGCGCGCGTGGGCGAGTGGCGGCCCGGCCCCGGCATGGAGCTTTTCGACGTCATAAACCGTGAGCTGAATAACCCTGCCATCATTGCGGAGGACCTCGGCGAACTTCACGATTGCGTGCGCGAGCTCGTGAGAAACACCGGCTATCCCGGCATGAAAATCATGCAGTTCTCGTTCGACGGCAATCCGTACAACGATTTCTACTACACCAATTATAAGCCCAACTGCGTCGCGTACCCCGGCACGCACGACAACGATACGACGCGCGGCTGGTTCGATGCGCAGGACGACAGCGTGAAAATGCTCGTTCGCCGCACGCTCGGCTATTACGGCGACGACGTTTGCGGCGAGATAGTAGAACGGCTGTACTCGTCCGCTGCCGACACCGTCATTATTCCCATGCAGGATTTTCTCGGCCTTCCGACAAAGGCGCGCATGAACATTCCGTCTACGCTCGGCGGAAACTGGGCGTGGCGCTCCAAGCCGGTCTGGGAAAAGAAGGCGGCGGCGATAAGAAAGCTCGCCGAAAAGTACAATAGAGCTTAAAACGATAATAAAGCCGTTTTGTCCGAACGGCTTTTATTACGATCGAGGCGAAGAATTTAATTATTATCCGATTTTTATGCGCGGATGACGATGTCGCCGCATATAACGTCGGAGTAGGAGAACGACACCAGCTCGTCGCCTGCGCGGAAGGTGAACACCGACGGGAACACGTCGGCGATAAACCCGTCGAGGTCGACCGTCTTTTTCCTGCCCTTATTGACGGACACCGAAAGCGCTTTGCCTTTAAGACCGGCTATGCGGGCCTTTACTTCATCGATATTTTTCGTGCAAGCTCTCACGACAATCCTCCTTTTCGGCTCGTTATTGCCTAATTATCGACAGCGAAGGTAGATTTAATCCCGACCCACGCAAAAAAATACTAAAATGTTGCAAAAGGGGCTGTCAAACAGTTTACAAACCACAACAAAACGCATATAATAAGTGCGATTTAGCCCGTATGGGCAAGTGTTCGGAGAAAAGCCATGAAAAAAACCGAAAAGAACGCCGCGCAGGACGCTCTCCCAGTCTACATTCTTTGCCCTCGCTGCGAGATCAATTATATAGATAAAAAGGAAAAGTATTGCGCGGTGTGCAAGGCCGAGCTCGGCATGGGCGATCCGTCCATATTCCTGCCCGTCGACGAGGAGGAACAGGACGAGCGCGTTTGCCCCGTCTGCCGCGTCAACCTCTTGGCGGAGGACGAGGACATCTGCATCGAGTGCAGAAAGGAACGCGAGGAAAAGGAAAAGGAAGCGAGCGAGATATCCGACGACGAGGATAACCCCGCCGATTGGGAGCCGTTCGCGGACGACGCCGAGGAGGAAATCCCCGAGGGCATGCAGGAAATGCTCCTCGACGACGAGGAAGAGGAAGAAGAGGAGGAGGACGAGATCGTCGAGACCGTGTCCGACGAGCCCGACGACTTCGACTACAATATCGACCCCAACGATTTCGAGGACTACGACGAGGAAGAGGACGACGACCTGTAATGCGGTGCTTCGCACCTAAGATAAGAGATAAGAGGGACAGTCCCTCAGTCAGCCATTCGGCTGACAGCTCCCCTTACACAGGGGAGCCGAATAAAGAGGAAGCGCGGGATAGATATGCCCGCGCTTTTCAGATTCCTCGACAAGCTCGGAATAACCTTCGGTTGCTTCGTAGGACATAGTAATGGCGTGACTTGTCGGGTGTAGCGCAAGACAAATAACGGCAGTACATACACGACAAAAATCAGGCTGTGCCTGTGTCATTCTGAGCAATCGAGCGGAAAGCAAACAGCCCTGTGGGCTGTTTGCCGCGAGAGCCGAGCGAGGCTACGCCGAGCGGTGGCGCGTTAGCGTCGCAAGCGGAGTCGAAGAATCTGTACGGTGCACATTGATTACGGTAACGTCTCGCTGTCCACTTTTCTCGCGTCAGCGGGTAAAGGGGAAAGTCCCCGCGGAGCGGGGGAAAGGGGTTTTTAAAATATGTCATATTGTTCTACCGTGCCGAATAGGATAAGAGCGTAATTCTTTTCGTAGGAGGCTGATATGCCCGAAAACATCAGTATCAAAAGCGACGATCTTTCCGAGATAGCGCGCGGTCAAGCCGTTGTTGAGGCGCGGCAGGCGATAGAGGGCGAGTGCCGCGTTCTTTCAGTGTCCGCGGCGTGCTCGGTCGCGCCCGGCGACGTCTTTGCTGGCGAGGTGCGGTACAGCGGCAAGGTCAAGTTCGACTGTCTCATTATGCAGGACGGCAAGCTCGAGTGCATAACTGCGGTTGCCGAATTTTCGGACAAGATATCCTCGGCAGACATCACTTCCGGCATGAATCCGGTGATAACCGCCGAGATCGTCAACACCGAAGCGAGCATCGAAAACGGCACGCTCAAGCTTACCGCGGTAGTCGACACGAGCGCGTACGCCGTAACGCACTGCGACTTCACCTGTCTTTCCGAGCCGGAGGAAGGCGTATACGCGGAAAAGCAGACGATCGAGTATTGCACCGCCGTTTCCGAGCTGTCCGAAACGGCGTACATCACCGATGGGCTGTCAAACGTCAAGGCAGACGAGGTTCTTTGCGCGTTTAGTTCCGTCGCAATCACGAGCGCCGAGTGCGGCGACGACGTCGTCAAGCTATCGGGCGCGGTCTACACAACCGTCGTGGCGCGTACCGACGACGATCTTGCGACCTCGTACCGACTCGTCACGCCGTTCGTAAAAAACCTTTCGGCGCCCGGCGTCACCTCCGACAACACTGCGATAGCTACGGCGGCGGTTTCCGACACGGTCGCGACGCTGACCGTCGACGGCGACAGCAAGTCGATCGAGCTCGCAATCACTCTCGCGCTTTCGGCGACCGTCGTCGAAAAGAACACCAAGTCGGTTGCCGTCGACGTTTTCTGCGCCGACAACGAACTCGAGGCTACGTTCGTCGACGCCAAGCTGTGCCTCGTAGAGCCGCTCACCACGGTGACGGACAGCGTGGACGGTCAAGTCGCGCTCGGCGCGGACAGTCTTGCGGCGGACAACGTCATGTGCGTCATGAACACATTCTGCACTGTCACCAAGGCGGCGGTCGAGGATAAGCGAGTCAACATAGAGGGGCTTGTCGGCGGCGACATAGTCTACTACAATGCCGAAAAGAACGCCGTCGGTACGCTTGCATTCCGCCTGCCGTTCGCCATGCCGCTGTCGCTACACACGGAGTCGGAGTGCGTGAGCGTAACGGCGACCGTGACCGACATAGGCGTAAAGATTCGCCGCGAATCGGTGTTCGACGTAAAAGCGGAGATAGCTTTCGCGGCACGGCTGACGTCGTGTAAGACTGTAAAAGCGGTGTGCTCCGTCAAGCTCGGCGCGCCCATCGAGCGCCCCAACGCCACCGTCATCGTCCATATCGCCAAGCCGGGCGAAACGCTGTGGCAGGCGGCGCGTGCGCTCTGCTGCTCGCCCGAAAGAGTAGTGGAGCAGAACGAGGCCAAGGCTCCGTATGCGGGCGGCGAGCGGCTGGTCAACGTTTGTGGG
>JAFLVC010000014.1 GCA_022508505.1 Clostridiales bacterium
GGCACGGTCGAAAACTGCTATTATCTGACAGATACGGCAAGCGGCGGCGGCGCAGCCGGTGCGTTGGTCAAAACGCAAAACGAGTTCGCCTCCGGCGAGATAGCTTGGCTGCTGCAGAAAGGGCAGCCCGACTACGGCATACAGGTTTGGGGTCAGTCGCTAAAAGGTAGTGAATCAATAGATTCATACCCTGTTCTGACCGATCAACTTCCCAAAAGAGTGTGGCAGGCCTCGTTTATCAAGAACGGCGAAACGATTTACGTTACCTACGTCAATAACGGCGGCACGGTAACGCCGTCCACAGACGACGAGTGGTATGATGCCGACGGCAAATTTTTCAATGTGGCGCCTGTTACAAAAGATACGGCGTTCGGACTGCGCGTTTACTTCGGCGGCGCGACAGGTAATGCCGTCACCGCGACTTACGGGCAGACAGCGAAGAAAAACCTTGACGAATGGATGGCGTACGAAAACGGCAGTTCGGTCGAAGGCAGATTTACATACACAATCACAGACAAAGGCGGAATTGCCGACGCGACGATAGAGGACAACATTCTCATAATTCCCGACAACGTCGATGTCAGAAGCGGCGGCTACACTCTTCAAATCACGGCTCGTGAAAAATCGCCGCTAATCGATACCGAAGTGCGCTCGATTTCCGCGCTTAGCGTTTCTGATTTCGGCAAAGACGACGTTGTTTTGAGCGTGCATGTCGATATCGAAAAGGCAGAACAGCAATTCTTCGGAATAACCAACGTGCCTGATAGGGTTGCTTACGGCGACAGGTTCAAGCTCGAAACGATTGGCGGCACGGGAAGCGGCGGTGTTACATGGACCGTGCAGATGGGTTCCGGAATTGACGGCGGCGAGTTATTCAAGGTCGATCCAGACGGAAACGTCGAAGTAAACGGCGTAGGCGAGTTCCGAATAACCGCCAAAAAGTCGGGCGGCAACAACTATAACGACATATCCGACACTATTACAATAACTGCAAACAAGGCCGTTCAAGATGCTTTGACAATCATCGATATTCCGAGCAGTGTGACGTACGGCAATCAGTTTACGCTGAAAACGGAAGGCGGTTCGAGCAATAGTGACGTGACCTGGGAAATTATAGACGGTAAACAATTTGCTACGATAGGAAAAACTACGGGCACGGTTCAAATCACAGGCGTAGGCAGCGTTATGGTCTGTGCGACAAAGGCGGGCGACGAGTATTACGAGGATATTTCCGCGACGTTCGGCTTCACCGTAAACAAGGCGAACCAAAGTCCGTTTACTATCACCGACATTCCCGCAAACATTACATACGAGGACAAACCGTTCAAGCTTTCTGCCGTCGGCGGCTCTGGCGACGGCGCCGTCACGTGGGAGGTAACCGAGGGCGACAAATATGTCGAAGTCGCTTCCGATGGAACGGTGACAATCATCGGCGCGTGCGAGACTGTTGCTATAACGGCGACGAAAGCAGGCGGCGACAATTATAACGACATATCCGATAGGATTGTTTTCACAGTAAACAAAGCCAACCAAAAACCGCTTTCAATCGTCGGCATGCCGGGAAACGTCGCGTACGGAGATACACTGACGCTTAGCGCAAGCGGCGGCTCGAGCGGTCTTGCCGTCACGTGGGAAGTAACCGGCGGAGAAGGAATTGTAGAGCTCGGCAAAGCTTCCGGCGAGTTTAGCATAGTCGGCGTCGGCGAGAATGTTACGATAACCGCTACGATGGCGGGCGGCGACAATTATAACGATGTTTCGGTGTCGTTCAGCTTTGACGTGCATAAAGCCAATCAAGCGTATTTCGCGATTAAGGACCTCGACAATGCAGTAACCTACGGCGAGAACGTGTCGTTTACGCTCGTTGCAGACGGCGGCTCGGGCGACGGCGCCGTCACGTGGGAAATCACCGAGGGCGAAGGTTATGTTACGCTTCCCGAGGTTGCCGTCGGAAAAACAATTACGGTTACGGTTGTAGGCGCGTGCGAAAGGATCGTGATAACGGCAAAGAAGTCGGGCGGCGACTTCTACTACGAAATTTCCGATTTTATCGAATTTGCCGTAAACAAGGCCAACCAAAGCGCGTTTTCTATTAAAGATATACCTGGAATCGTCGTTTACGGCGACACGTTTACTCTCGGTACGGTTGGCGGCGCGGACGGTCTTACCGTAGAATGGTCAATCAAGTACGGCGACGGCGTCGTCAACGAAGGCACAAAAGCGGGCGAGTTTACCGTCGTCGGCGTCGGAAGCTTTACGATTGTCGCCAAAAAAACGGACGGAAACAACAACTACTACGACATATCCGACGAGATAACTCTGACCGCGCAAAAAGCCAATCAAGCGACGCTTACTATAACGAATCTTCCCGATCCCGACGACGAGGAGTACGGCAGTAGCTTTACGCTCATTGCAGAGGGCGGATCGAGCGGACTTGATATCGAGTGGTCGGTAGATAACGATCAATATGTCGGCATAGACGAACGCACGGGACTTGTCACCGTCAAGCAGGCGGGCGACGTTGCCGTCACGATAACGGCTAAACGGCCGGGCGGCGACTACTATTACGACGTGACGGCGTCGTTCACGTTTACTCCCGGCAGAGCGCATCAAGGCATAATCAATATCGAGGGGCTCGACAAAAGCGTCGTTTACGGCGACAAGTTAGAGCTGTACGTCGAAGGCGGCACGGGCGACGGCGAAGTGGAATGGACTGTCAAAGCCGCCAAAGATGGCTGCGTTTCCGTTACGAGATACGACGACTCCACGAGGATTACCGTCGATATTATCGGCGTGTGCGAGTGGGTTGAAATTACGGCTACCAAATCGGGCGGAACAAACTACTTCGGCATATCGGATACTGTCAAATTCGAAATACATAAGGCAAACCAAGCGCATTTGATGATTGAAGAGCTGCCCGAAAGCGTCGTGTACGGAATGGGCTCGTTCAAGCTTTTTGCAATCGGCGGCTCGGGCGGTGGCGACGTCGTTTGGAGCATTTCCGAGTGCAATGAAAGAGTAAAGATCGCGCCCGACGGCACTGTTACTATCGTCGGCGCGTACGAGGACGGAGTGACCGTTACGGCAACCAAGTCGGGCGGCGACAACTATAACGACATTTCGGCAGTTGTTGTCTTTGTCGTGCACAAGGCCAACCAGAGCTATTTTACAATAGACGGCGTGCCTGCCGTCGTGACGTACAACGATACGTTCGAGCTTGCGGCAGACGGAGGTTCGGGCGACGGCGAGGTGAAATGGGAGATTGCAGACGGCGACGGATTTGCTTCGCTTCCCGAACAAGCTACGGGCGAGACCGTCACCGTTACCGTTACTGGCGTTGGCTATGTCACGATCACCGCGACCAAGTCCGGCGACAGCAATCACAACTCGGTTTCGGCTTCGATAAGTTTCACAGTCAACAAGGCGAACCAGAGAGGTCTTGCCATTACGGGGCTTCCCAACGGCGTCAAATTCGGAGACATTCCGTTCGAGCTTACGGCAGACGGCGCGGACGAGAGCACGGGCGGCTATGAGTGGTCTGTAAAAAACGGCGGCGACTGCGTAGCGTTCGTCGGCAGAACAGACGCTAAAAATGCCAAGATAGAGATTATCGGCGCGTGCGAGCTCGTCACGATAACCGTCGTAAAATACGGCGATCAACACTATAACGATATTTCGGCGGAGATAAGCTTTGCGGTCGGCAAGACCAACCAAAGAGCCGTTACGATTAAGGGGCTTCCGCCGAGCGTGTTCTATAACGGAGAGGACTTCGAGCTCACCGCAGAAGGCGGCGACGGCACGGGAAGCTTTGAGTGGTCGGTCACAGACGGCAAAGGCTTCGTCACACTCGTTCCCGGAGACAACGACGGCAAAATCACCGTCAAGATTGTCGGCGCGTGCTCTCTCGTCACGATAACCATCGTAAAGCACGGCGACGACGATTACAACGAAACATCGACCATAATCAGCTTTGCCGTCGAAAAGGCTATACCGAATTATTCTGTTCCCGACGGGTTGAAGGCGACATACGGAGACAGGCTCGATGACGTCGCATTGCCGCAAGGCTGGGCGTGGGAGAACGGTGCGCTTTCCGTGGGTAACGCAGGTGTAAACAGCTTCAAGGCAATCTACACGGACGATGACGTCGACAACTACGTGCCAGTTACCGTCGTTTTGACAGTCACGGTCGACAAGGCTATGCCCGAATATACGGAGCCCGACGGGCTTACGGCGACATACGGCGACACTTTGAGCGATGTTAAATTGCCGCATGGCTGGGCGTGGAGAGAAGCGCTCACCACTTCGGTAGGAAACGCGGGCGAGCGGGAGTTTTATGCGATGTTTACGCCGAACGATCCCGATAACTACTATACCGTCACCGTAGTTCTTACCGTCACGGTAGAAAAGGCTACGCCCGAATACGTAAAGCCGACAGGACTTACGGCGCGCTACGGCGACACGCTTGCCGCCGTTGCGCTTCCGCGCGGCTGGGCGTGGAATGACGAGCTCACCACCAAGGTCGGAAATGCAGGCGAGCGAGTGTTCAAAGCGACCTTTACGCCGAGCGATACGGCTAACTACCGCACTGTGTCGATAGAGCTTGTCATTACCGTCGAAAAGATTATGCCGGAGTATGTGGAGCCTACGGGGCTCACGGCAAAGTACGGCGACACGCTCGCCGCTGTGGCATTGCCCGACGGTTGGGCTTGGGTCGACGCGCTCACCACAAAGGTAGGGGACGTCGGCGAGAGGATATTCTATGCGACATACACACCCGACGATGCGGAAAATTACAACACCGTTACCGTAGCGCTTACAATCACCGTCGAGCCTGCCGCTAAAGCACCCAAGGGTAGCGACGAACAGTCCTCGTGGTGGTGGATACATTTAATCGTTACGATAGCGACTGTAATAATAGCTATTTTGATTATAATTCTCGTCAATCGCAGAAAAACCGACGACGAAGATAAAAAGCCCAAGATTAAAAAATAAAGCGAGGAAATATGCGAGAGGGTACGAGCGGGCCTATGCTCACCGAAAACAGCGACGGGAGCATTACCATTGTGGTCGTCGACTACGGCGTCGGTTTTTTCGGCGGCGGCGATTGGGAAAGCACTTACAGGTTCGACAAGAAAAACGCCGAGCAACTGTTTTCCGCTCTCGAAGAAAAGTACGGCGGAACGCACAAGGAAATGCTTGTCGCGGCGTTTGGCGAAACATTTAAAATTCCCGAGTTTGAGATGTTTTGCAAGGAGCACGGCATAGAGTACAGTCATACGACTTGGACTTCGTAATGTCGATATATAATAGTTGAAGGGCAGAAGTATGCCGTCGAGTAAGGAATATTTGAATTTTGTATTGGAGCAGCTCGGCTCGAGTGAGGTAGACTGTAAGCCGATGATGGGCGAGTTTTTGCTTTATTACCGCGGGAGGCTCGTCGGCGGCATTTACGACGACAGACTGCTCGTAAAGCCTGTCAAGTCGGCGGTAGCTTACATGCCGCAAGCGGTTTACTCTCTGCCGTACGATGGCGGGAAGGAAATGCTACTCGTAGAAAACGTCGACGATAGGGAGTTTTTGTCGGGACTGTTCGAGGCTATGTTCGACGAACTGCCGCCGCCCAAAACAAAAAGGAAGTAAAGTGCGGTTTTTCGGCTTTTTTCGGCGCGATTTTGCAAAACTCTACGGAGCGTGGGTGGTTTTCTTGACGAAACAGTGGTATGCTGTTTCAAAAGGAGGTCGGTATGGATCAAATAAAAACCGGACAATTTATCAAGGACTGCCGAAAGGAGAAGGGTTTAACGCAGCGCGAGCTCGCCGAAAAACTGAACATATCCGAAAAGACGGTGTCCAAGTGGGAAACGGGTAACGGTCTTCCCGAAGTCGATTTAATGCTTCCGCTTTGCGAATTGCTCGAAATCAGCGTAAACGAGCTGTTATCGGGCGAAAAGCTCGACGAAAAGCAGTACGTCGAAAAGGCTGAGAAAAACATGATTTCGCTGATTGAAGAAAAAGCGGAGTCAAAAAAGAAGCTCATTCTCGCCGTAATAGTCGCCGTCATTACTTTGGCGGCAGGGCTTACGATAATGCTTTTGACAGAACTGCTGGAAATGGAGACGTGGTTGAGAATTGTTTTGATTGTCGTAGGATTCATCATCATCATCACCGGCATCGGAATCGCCTGTGTGCTCGAAAGGGACGCAGGGGCGTACGAGTGCAAGCACTGCGGCGCGAGGTTTGTCCCGACAATGAAGGCGTATATTATCGCTCCGCATACGCCGACTACAAGAATGCTCAAATGCCCCAAGTGCGGCAAAACGAGCTTCTGCAAAAAACGATTGAGTAAGTCTGAATAAAGCGAGGTAATTAAATGCAAGAAAATCAAGCATCTGCGGCGGACGCGCTGGAGCGGCTTAAGGCGGGAAATAAGGCGTATTTGAAAGCGTCGAAAAACGACGGCGATATTTCGCCCGAAAAGCGGCTCGACACGAGCAAAAACGGTCAGCACCCGTACGCCGTAATCGTCGGTTGCGCCGATTCTCGCGTAATTCCCGAGAGCATTTTTTCGGCGGGGATAGGCGAGCTATTCGTCATTCGCGTCGCCGGAAACGTCGTCGACAACATTCAGCTCGGCAGCGTAGAGTATGCGGTCGATCACCTCGGGTGCCCGCTCGTCGTCGTTCTCGGTCACACAGGCTGCGGCGCGGTCGGCGCGGCGATGCACGATAATTGCGGGTACGTCAAGCACATCACCGACGAGATAAGCCGCGCTATAGGCACGGAAAAGGACGCCGTCAAGGCGAGCGTCCTCAACGTCAATCAGAGCGTATCGAAAATACGAAACGGCTTGGCAAAGTCAAACGCCACTGTAATCGGTGCGCTGTACCACACCGACAGCGGTGCGGTCGATTTTTTTGATAAGTAGCGGAAGCTTGCTTATTTTTCGGCGTGGTTTCCGTTTCGTAAAACAATATTTCAATTCGCTATTGACACAGCGCGAAAAAGATGATAAAATAAATACAACTAAGCCGTATGATGTGGCATTTAATTGACGGCAAGCATTATTCACACCGGTTTTGTTAATAACTTTATCATCGGAGTGTAAAATGGGACTGTTTGATTTGTTTTTTGGCGGCTTCGGCAGCCGCAGAAACAACGGAATGTCGGATGAATACCGCAATGCTTTGCGCGAAATTCGCAAGCAAAAGTCAAAGCTGTACCGCGGCGTTCGCACGGCGGTTATCATTGCGACCGCTTTGTCGGTAACGCTCTTTCTCCTCGCACTTTTCGTGTCCGATTTGCGCAAAAAGGGCGTATTCGAATTTGTTTTCGTGATTTTTGCGCTGTGCGCCGGCGGCGGCATGATGCTGCCTTGGATTACGCAGTACGACAGAGATAAGCGCAAAGCTCAAAAGGGCGAGGCCGTGCCTGCTTGGCACAAGATTATGGTTTTCGCGTTTTGGGGGCTTATCGGCGTCTGCGTGGTGCTGTGGATTATTTCGGTTTTTGTCGTCGGAGACGGCATATTGACATTCGTTCAGGCGGTGTCCGGCGAAGATAAGAGCCCGCTCGACCCCACGCTTCTCAAAGCGTACACCATGCTTCGCGTTTCTATAATCGTGACGTTGCAGGTCGCGGTAGGGTCGGTCATAGGCGCTAGCACCATGCGCTACGGCAACAAGTATCTTATGCTTCGCGTGGTGATGTATGTTGCGGCGCTGTATCTTGACATTTGGCTGTCCTGGTTTGTCGGCGGCGTGACGATTAACGGACTCACGAGTAGAACGTTCCCGCCCATATCAAACACCTTCTTGTGGGTGCTTGCGGTCATGATGCTTGTCGCGCTCATTGCGGCGGGCGCAATCTTCGGCTCACAGGCAAGGCGCAAGGAAATCGAATTGTTTATGAAGGGCGACATGGAAGCTCTGACCGACGGCGACGTCGACCTCATCGACGCGCAGGCAAATAGGAAAACGGCGGAGCCCGCACCTTCGCCGCAGCAGAGCGCACCTGTCGAAAAGGATCCCGAACAGCAGCTCGCCAAAATCAAGGATCTTTTGGATAAGGGTATAATCACAGAGGAAGAATACGCCGCAAAACGCAAAGACATCATCGACAAAATGTAATCGCGGCGTGCAAATTATTAAAGCAATGTAAAAGACGGACTTATTTCCAAGCGGAATAAGTCCGCCGTGTTTTTTCGCCGCATTTGCTCTATCATATTGATAAGTCTATAAAAGTTTGATATAATGATAGTACTATAAACAATAATTTAACGGAGAATGTTCGTTTAAAGTTGATAATGCTCTTACGGTAATTAAAGAATTTATATCAAACATTAAGGAAGAATGAGAATTTATGGATACGGGAACGCTGATTGCAATGTTGTTTGTAATTCCCATCATATGGGCTATGTTTTCGTTACCAATTTTGTATATTATTAAAACGGAAGGGCATAAGCATTACAAAAAGAATAAAAAAGTATATCCGTATTTAAGCTATCCGTTTTATAAGAAAATATTTTTGTTGGGCTTGAGGGGTGCGATAAATAAAATAACAATAGTAGTGACTTTTGCGCTCAACATTATTACATTATTATGTATGGTTCTATGTATAGTGCTATTAATACATTTTAATATATATGTAAGCTATTGTTTTAGAGCAGGGATCGGCGCCGAACTGTTATTAGCGCTTTTAAAAGGCTTTTTGCACTTAACAGACATGCCCAAATTATAGGAGATAAAAAAATTATTGACAATAAGCAAACTTGTTAAATTTCAATTTTTCGGAGTGACGAATGAGTAAAAAACTGTCCGAAATGACGCTCGAGGAGCTGTGGGCGCTTTTTCCGATTGTGTTGACCGAGCACGACGAGCGTTGGGCTTTATACTACGAAGAAGAAGCGGCAGAACTGAAAAAGCTATTGCCGTCAGCCGTCGTAAATCACGTCGGAAGCACGGCAATAAAAGGCATTTGGGCAAAGCCGACAATAGACATTCTCGTCGAGGTGGGCGGGAATTTGCCCGCCGCCGCAGCTGTTCTTAAAAGTAACGGTTGGACGGAGATGAGCCGAGACGACAGGCGCATTTCGCTGAACAAGGGCTACACAGAAAACGGTTTTGCCGAAAAGGTTTTCCACCTGCACCTGCGCTACGCGGGCGACAACGACGAGATATTCTTTCGCGATTATCTCAACGCGCACACCGAAATAGCCAAAGAATACGAAGAGCTCAAGCTTTCGCTGTGGAAAAGGTTCGAGCACGACAGAGACGGCTATACGGCGGCAAAAGGGGCGTTTGTCGCAAAGATAACCGCATTAAAGAAATAAATCAAGTTTGCATTTAGTTTTGGCTTTTTCCGTGTGAATAAGCCTTTTTAAATGCATTTTGCTCTTGACAAATATGCTTAAAAGTGTATAATCATATTTAAATTACACAAAAAAGGAGAATAACATGGTAAAAAAGGAAACTATCTGTAACGTCGTATTGGGCGTTGCACTCGTGTCGCTCGTGTCTGCCGTAATAGGCGCACTCATAGAGTCGATGACGCTTCTCATCGACTATAACGACGTCAACAGGTTTGATGAATATCTTTATCCCTATGCGATAGGCGCTGTGGAGATGGGGCTCGCTCTTGCGGCGATCGGATTTACTGCCGCGATTGTCGCAGCAAAGAAAAAACGCAATAAGCTCACGATTGTAGCCGCCGTCGTCATACTGCTGTATTTTATTGCATCTGTTATCGTTTTTAGGATCAATGTGGAAACATATGCAAGAGGAAGAATAGACAGCCGCGATTATTCTCTGTTCTTGTCGTACGTGACGACTTCCGTATCTCTCGCTATATCCGCAGTGCTTGCCGCAGGCGCTTATATTATGCTCGCGTGGAATAAGAAGCAAGACAATGCGGAAGCGGTTGCGCCTTCGACCGAAACAAACGGCGACAGCTCTAATAATTGACCGCAATGCGGCAAGCATAGATATGACATTCAATTAATTGCACGATACAGACAGGCCGTTGCACTTTGCGACGGTCTTTTAAATTATAATAAGCGAATTGCCTCTTGACACGCCGCATGCGAAAATGTATAATGATGTAAAGCTTACTGAATAAAGGAGAACGATATGACTAAGAAAGAAACCGTTTATGCCGTCATTTTGGGCGTAGCGCTAGTGTCGCTCGCGTCGGCTGTGATGAGCGCAATCGTCGCGGCGTTCATATTGCTAATCGATTTCGGCGATCTAATCGGCTCAAGCGACTACCTGTACAACTACGCAATAGGCGTGGTGGAGCTGATGTTTGCGCTCGTCGCAATCGGGCTTACCGTCGCGATCATTCTGGGGAAGAAGGTGCGCATATTACTTTCCGTAATTTCGGCCGCCGTTGCCGTGCTGTATTTTATAATAAGCGTTGTCATATTGAGAGAGAATGTGGGAGTGTATAACGGATACGTGTCGACGGGCGACTATCAATTGTACGGCGAGTATGTGACGGCTGCAACCGCTCTTATGATTTCGGCGGTGCTCTCGGCGATTTTCTTCATCTTGTTCGCGCGCAAGCCCAAGCAAACAGCCGAGGCCGCAGTAGCAGCACAGCCGAACGCAACGGTCAACGCGCAGCCGAGTGCCGTTCCCGAAGCCCCTGCGCCTATGCCGCAACCCGCACCGCAGCCTGCACCCGCACCTAAGGTGCAAATTGACGAGAACGTTATTTATTGTCCCGAGTGCGGCAAAAAGAACAAGGCTGCCGCAAAGTTCTGCGCCGGCTGCGGGCAAAAACTGAATTAGTCCGAAGACAAACACTTTCGAGGGCGGATTTGAAAAACATAGCCATTGTTGAAGACGAGGATTCGGCGGCGGAAAAGCTTGTCGAAAGCATTAAGCGCTATCAATCGGAATTCGATTGCGAGTTTAATATCGTGCGCTTTGTCGACGCCGCCGATTTTCTTGCAGACTATAAGTCCGTGTATGCCGTCGTGTTTATGGATATACAGATGCCGAGGTCAAACGGCATGGACGCGGCGTTCGAGCTACGAAATATAGACAAGTCGGTGTCGCTCGTATTTATAACCAACCTAATGCAGTACGCGCAAAAGGGATACGAGGTCGACGCGGTGGGGTACATTCTCAAGCCGTTTTCGTATTACGATTTTTCGCTCAAGTTCCGAAAAGCGCTCGATAGATACGTCATGGCGGAGGAACGCAACGTCGTGCTCGAAATAGCGGGCGGCATGGTACGTATTTCATGCGATAAGTTGATGTATGTGGAAATACTGAAGCACAGGCTGTACTATCATCTCGTCGACGACGTGATACAGACGACGGGCGTGCTGTCTGTCGTCGAAAAACAGCTGGAGCGCCACGGGTTTTTGCGGTGTAACAGCTGCTATCTCGTCAACCCGCAGTTTGTTGTCAGCGTGAAAGGCCAGACGGTTACCGTCGGCAACGACGAACTCACCATAAGCCGGCCGCGGCGGGCGGCGTTTATGACCAAGCTCACGCAGTGGTTTGCTGGGCGGTCGGAAGGAAGTCGGTCATGACGGCGGGCGCGCTCTTTTCTAACTACGGCATGGTAATAATCGAATTTTTATTCGAGCTTTACGTGTTTTTCGGTATGATATCGTTTCGGCTTAGTAAAAAGCCGCGCTTTTTGTTGCGCACAATTTTGACGACGGCGGTAATTTTAGGCGTGTCGATAGGCGTTGCGGCGTTCTACACTGCTTTCGGCGACACGTTTTGGGGCAGAGTGCTCGTGTATTTAGCGCTTTTCGGAATGGTGTTCGGGCAGGGACTTTTGATATTCAGAGAGGACGTGTGGACGGTGCTGTTTTGCGCCGTTGCGGCGTACGCGGTGCAAAACCTCGTGTATAACGTCTACCTATTCCAATACTTTTTCGGCAAGCTCGCGGGAATTTACAGGTTTGGAAGAGGTGCGCTTGGAAAGTTCCTGTTTCGGCTTATGTACTATACCGTGTTTGCGGCGCTCGCTACGGCGATGTGGTTTGCCGTAATCAAAAAGATGAGCGGAAAGCTTCCGATAGAGCAGCTCAATTACAAGATTTTCACTGCGGCGGTGTTTATTCTTATCGTGTCGGTCATACTGTGTTCGGTTGAGGACATTTACTTCGCGCGCGCCGGTATGAGCGTCGATATGCCCAAAGCGTCAGCCGGCAATTTGTTCGCGCTTAGGCAAGCGAGCCTTGTCATGAACGCAGTGTGTTGCGTGACGATACTTCTCGTAATGTATAAAACGCTCGAACAGCGCGGTCTGCAGCGCGACGTGGAGCAGCTCCGCCATGCAATCCGCCAGAGCGAACAGCAGTACCGCATAAGCAAGGACACGATCGACATGATAAACATTAAGTGTCACGACATAAAGTACAAGCTGGACGCTGCGATAAAGGACGGCGTTTCGCCGGACGCAGTAGCGGACTTGAAGAAGTCGATTGCGATATACGACAGCAATATCGAAACAGGGAACAAGCTGCTCGACGTTCTATTTACCGAAAAGAGCCTGTATTGCGAGCAGCACGGCATAACGCTTTCATGTATGATAGACGGCGCGCGGCTGTCGTTTATGGACGACGGCGACCTTTACTGCTTGTTTGGCAATATCGCGGATAACGCGCTCGAAGCGGTTACCGAGATAAAAGAGCGCGAGCGCAGGGTAATAGACATAGTGGTAAGAGCAAAGGACGGCATGGTTATCGTCACCGCCGAAAATTTTTATTCGGGAAACGCAGTCATGAACGACGGATTGCCGATTACGACCAAGAACGACAAGAACTATCACGGTTTCGGAATGTCGAGCATGCGCATGATTGTCCACAAGTACGGCGGAGAGATGATAGTCGACGCGAGCGGCGACGTTTTCAGACTGACAGTGCTTTTCCCGACGTCGGGAGACAAACAGGATAAAACCGATATAGCTGCAATTTAAGTAATAAACATTCAAAAAAAGAAATTGTCTTGACAGTTCCCGTATCGTTATTTATAATGAAAAGCGATACGGGAGTGTTCGATTTGAAAGAAATGATGAAGAGACTTGCTATCGTCGTTTGTGCGCTTGCGATTTTTTGCGCAAGTCTTTTCGGTTGCGTTCCCACAAAAAAAGACGATGACGAGCACCCCATGGAAAACCTCGGTTCGTACACGGGCATAAACGACAAGATAGTCGACTTTTCCATTGCCGACGGGCGCGAGCTCTTTAGGGCGTCGAGCGGCTACGGCAACGGCGGAATGTTCGATTGCGTTTGGAGCGGCAACAACGCAGAACATGACGGGGCAAAAGGCGCCTTAAAGCTAAAGCTTACGGGCGACAGCAACATGGTCTACGGCGCGGAATATCAAAGCTACAACACGTACGGCTACGGCTACTATTCGGTGCGAATGAAACCGATAAAAAGAGAGGGTGTCGTCTCGTCGTTTTTCACGTACGTCGGTTGGCCGCAGTGGGACGAGATAGATATTGAGTTTCTCGGAAAAGATACTACAAAGGTTCAGTTTAATTATTTTACCAATGGCGTAGGTAAGCACGAAAAGTTGATTAATCTCGGGTTTGACGCGTCGGAGGGCTACCACGAATACGGTTTCAAATGGGAAGAAGACAAAATAACCTGGTACGTCGACGGCAAGGGCGTGTACAAAGCGACGGCCAACATTCCCACACACGACACAAAAATCATGATGAACGTGTGGAACGGCAAGTCGGAGGGCGACAACAGCGTCAAAGGCTGGCTGGGCACGTTCGACAAAAACAATATAGGCGAGCTCACCGCCGAGTATAAGTGGGTAGGGTACAGGCCGATTTAGATTTATCAAGTTATATTCGCTTTCGAGCGTATTAAGAATAAAAAATACCAAAAGGGAGAAAAATGAATATGAAAAAGAAAGCAATCAGTGTCACACTCGCTTCCGTCTTTGCGATGTCGTTTTGCGGCGGTGCTCTTGTCGGTTGCGGCGGCGGCGACGATCCCGAGCAAAAGCTTCCGACTCTTACGGACGAAGCGCTCAAGGTCACCAAGGTAGCCGACTACACGACGGGTCAGGCGAGCGACAGATCGGGCGTTTTCGCCAGCGCCGGCTTTGAAAACGGCGACGTTTTCAACACTTGGTGGAGCGCGGACAACGTCAGCTTCGACAACAACCTCGCACAGCTTTCCATTTCCGAAATGACCGAAAAGGAACAGAAGTGGGATGCGGAAACCGAAGCGTTTGTCGACTGTCAAGCCGATTACTACGGCGGCGAGCTCCGCACGACCAATTATTACGGCTACGGCGACTACGAGGTCAGCATGAAGCCCGCGAAAATCGCAGGCACGGCGAGCACCTTCTTTGTCTGTACGGGTCCTTACGACGTCAACTACGAAACGGGCGTACCCAACAAGCACGACGAGATCGACATCGAGTTCCTCGGCTACGACACGACGTTCGTTCAGTTCAACTACTTCGTAGACGGCAAGGGCGGGCACGAGTTCAAGTACAAGCTCGGCTTCGACGCGTCCAAAGAATTCCACACCTACGGCTTCCGCTGGGCGGAGGATTATATCGTTTGGTTTGTCGACGGCAAGCCCGTTTACAAGGTGAGCAAGTCGAGCAAAAATCCCATGCCCTCTACGCCGGGCAGAATTCTTACTAACTATTGGACGGGCACAAAAGCTTCCGAGAATTGGATGAAACCGTTCCCCAACGACTACTCGGGCAAAGCGGAGTATAAGTACATCGCTTCGTCCGCAACGCCTTTGGACGATCCTACGGTAGCGCCTCCCGCGCCGCCCGAAGAGGTAGAAGTCCCCGAAAGCGGCTGGACGGATATCGACACCTCAGGCTTCGGCGGTTGGGGCATGTACACCGTTGAACACCACGACGACGGCATAAGCATGAAGCACGAAAGCGCCTTTACGACAAACAGCTATAAGTGCGAAGGTATGTCGCTCGCTTCCAACTATTCCTGGGTTAAGTTCCACATCAAGAACAACTCCGAAGAAGCCGCCGCCGTTCGCGTCGACATCAAGAAGGAAAATCCCTCCGCAGGCGGCGTGGCGGCAGTAGTAAGCGAACACGAGGGCGTATCGCATATCGCCGCCGAAAGCGCTGTATCGATTAAGCTCGCTGCGGGCGAGGAAGCGGATGTCGCGTGCAAGATAAAAGACACCGTAACGATCAATCAATTTGTCGTGTTCCTCAACTCGATGGACGCTCCCAACGCGGCAAAGGGCGATATCACTATTTCCGCGCTTAAAGGCATTCCCGCCGAGGCCGGTGAAGACCCCGAGCTTCCGCCCGAAGGCGACGGCGGCGTCAAAATCGGCGAATCAGAGGTCGCGTTCTCGGGCAACGGCTATTCCGTGTCGTATGCGGAAGATAAGTCGGCTATGACAGTGGCGTATGCGGAGTTGGGCGGCAACAGCTACAACAATATCGTCGCAGATATAACAAATATAATCGGCGACAACAATGTGTTCAACTTCACGATTAAGAACAACAACGAGACGGACGCGTTGGTGCGCATAGACATCAAATGTCCGCTCGGCGCAGTTTATGACGTAGCTAACGGTACATACAGCAACCTCAAAGGCACGTTTACCGGCGACGTAGTGTCGTCGGGCGAAGACTACCAATACGGCGGCGCCGACAAGGTTGTCATCAAGGCGGGCGGCACGGTTACAGGCAAGATAGTATTTGACGCGGCCGTTGCAAACAGCCAAGTTGCGTTCTTTATCGAATCTTCAGATTGGCAGGATGATGGAACGCACACCGGCAGCGTCACTATTTCGGGCATGAGCTTTACCAAGGAAGAGAGCCAAGAACCCGGTCCCGAAGAGCCCGGCGACGAGGTTTGGACGCCCATCGACTTTTCTTCGGGCGTTTCGAAAAACGACGATGCCGACAACATCTATTCGTATACGGCGACCGAAAACAGCATAACCATTACTCACAGCACCAAGCCGAAGGCTTCTTCAAGCGTATTCAAAGACGTTGCGTACAACGGCAACAATAAGATACGCATGAATATCAAGAACAACCTCGATTCCGCGTATAAAATGCGCGTCAACGTCCAAAGCGCGAGCGCCGGCTATAAGACCGTTATACTCAAAGCTACGGTTGACGGTCAACCGATTACAGTGCCTGCCGGCGACAACTGGGACGGCGTTACGGTCGAGCTTGCAGCAAACGCGGATATAGTGTTCGAATGCGTAATCAACCCGGACGGAGCGGTCAATCTCGCTTTCGGCGTCAACAACATGGCAGACGGCGCGGAAGCCGGCAACGTAACTATAAGCGACATCTGCATGACAGGCGCAGTGCCCGAGGAAATGGATCTTCCCGAAGGCGACGGCTGGACGGGAATAAATCTTAAAGGTTCGGGCGTGTATCATAAAGACCAAGGCAACCGCTACACTCTCGAGGAGAACGCAAACAGCATCAACATAAAGCACTCCGAACTTCCCGTAACCGAAGGCAATATCAACCACGCCGTCGATTACGGCGATAACAATCTCGTTCACCTCGAAATCACAAACAACGGCGACGTCACCGCGCTCATCGCTTTGTGGGTGCAAAACAGCAGCTATGCCAACGTCATAGACGAAAGCTCGATAACGATTACAGGTGAAGCGGGCGACTATACGCTCAACGGCAACACCGTTACCGTTGAGGCGGGCAAAACCATTATCGTCGAGTTCAAGATTAACGCAGGCGGAACGAATATTTGCTTCGGTGTGAACAACACGGCGGAAAGCGCGAGCACCGGCGACATCACAATCAGCAAGGTTGCGATGAAAAAGGCCGAATAATACGGCTACTACGTTATAAAGGCAGGTAAACGGTGATGAGTAAACACAACAATAGGACCGCGCATTTGCCGACCGACCGCAAGCTCGCAATATTTGCAGTATGTATTGCCGTAATAATGCTCTTCATCGTGCTTCTCAACGTGCTTATGCTCGGCGTCTATGACGCCGAGCTGACGGCGCGCATGGGCACGTCAAATGCGGGGGCAAAGGGCACAACGTACGGCGCCGACCTCGAATACGTCAAGAGCGATTTTCACTGCGCGGCGGACCTCTACGCCTATGAGGAAAAGCTGTGCGCGGAAATAGCTCAGGACGGCACGACGCTTCTTAAAAACGACGGGCTGTTGCCGCTCAAAACGGGCACGCAGCTCGACATCTACAGCGTTTCGTCGGTAAACCTCGTCAGCGGCGGCTCGGGCTCGGGCTCGGGCAGCTTCGAGCTTACAGTCGACCTTAAAACGGGTCTCGAAGGCACGGGCTTTAAGGTCAACGAAAAGCTGTGGGACTTTTATAAGACCGGCGGCGGCTCGAGCTACGGCAGAGGCGAAGGCGTCGTAAATTACGGCAGGGGCTACGATTGGAAGATAGGCGAATGTCCCGTCTCTGTTATCGAAGCGGACACGTCTGTCATGAACAGCATAGACCGCAAAAACGTAGCTATGTTCGTCATTTCGCGCACGGGCGGCGAGGGCGGCGACGAGCCTCGCGACATGAAGGAGTTCGGCGGCGAGCGCGGCGAGCACTACCTCGAGCTCGACAAGAACGAGCGTGACACCGTCAAGTTTCTCGGTCGGCACTATGACAACGTCATAATTCTCGTCAACTCAAACAATGCGTTCGAGCTCGGATTCGTGTTCGATACGGCAAATTACAAAAACATCAAAGCTGTCGTAAACTTCCCGGGCGCGGGACGGTTCGGCGTGTACGGTCTCGGGTATTTCCTGCGCGGCTATGACGCGGACGGCAAAGAGATTTCTCCGTCCGGACATCTCGTCGACACGCTCGTATACGACAATTTCTCGTCGCCCGCGTCGCAAAACTTCGGCGACGCAGTGTTCACCGACGCGCAGGGCCGAGTCATTATGTACTCGGGTGGCGATATCATGTACTCGAACGGCAACTACGGCAACAAGGCCGACGAGATAAACGAGGACGACGGGCGTTGTCCGTTCTACTTCGTTTCGTATAGCGAGGGAATTTACGTCGGCTATAAGTACTACGAAACGCGCTACGAGGACTACATTCTCGGCAAGGCGAACGTCGGCAGCTACGATTACGCCGCGACGGTTACATATCCGTTCGGCTTCGGCGCGTCGTACACGTCGTTCGAGTGGAGCGGTCTCGAAGTCTCTTCGCCCGACGCGAACGGAAACATGACCGCTTCCGTTGTCGTCAAGAATGTGGGCGACCGCGCGGGCAGAGACGTCGTTCAGCTGTACTATCAGGCGCCGTACACCGACTACGACGTAGCGCACCACGTCGAAAAGGCTTCGGTAAATCTCGGCGGGTTTGCCAAAACCGGACTGTTAAAGTCGGGCAGCAGCGAGCGCGTTGCAATATCGTTCAATATCAATGATTTCAAGTCGTACGACGACAGCGGAAACGGCGGATATATCCTCGAAGCTGGCGACTACTACGTGACCCTCGCGCCCGACGCTCACACCGCGGTCAACAGCATTTTGAAGCGCAAGTGCGCGGGCGAGCCCGTTCTCGACAACATCTGCGAGACGGCGGAGCTTACCGGCGTTCCGTACATCGAGAGCTCGGCGGCGCTCGTCTATAAGCACGTCGTATCCGAAAGCGCAGCGATCGGCAATGTTAAAAATCTCTTTTCGGACGCGACGCTCATCGATCGCGCCGATTACCTCACGCGCAACAATTGGGCTATGATGGATAATGACGGTCTCCGCTATGCGACCGCTCAGTTCGAAGTCGGTTGTGTCGGACAGAAGAACCCTTGGGGCAACTACCATCTCGCGGCTTGCACCGAAATAAACGGCAAGCAGTTCCGCGCGGTCATTCCCGACGGGCTTCTCGAAAAGCTCATTTCGAGCGATTCGCTGATACCCGACGACGCCAAGGCGAGCAATGCGACAAAGCCCACTCTCGGCGCGGACAACGGGTTGGAGCTTATAGACATGCGCGGTCTCGACTACGACGACCCGCTGTGGGATAAGCTGTTGGAGCAGGTAACTGCCGACGAACTCGCAAGCCTCATCGCGGGCTGCGGCCACAATACGGTCGCCATGCCGTCAGTAAACAAGCCCAAGACCGTCGACCTCGACGGCCCTGCGGGACTCAACGTCGCAGGCGTTCACGGCTCTATACCGATCGGAAACGGGCTCAAGGCTATGACTTGGGTTACCGAGTACATGCTTGCAAGCACGTGGGACGAGGAGCTTGCGCTCAAAATGGGCGAGGCTGTCGGCGAGGACGGCTTGCACGGCGACGCTCACGGCTGGTACGGTCCGGGCATGAATCTTCACCGCACGCCTTTTGCGGGGCGCAACTTCGAGTACTATTCGGAAGACGCGTACATAAGCGGCGTCATGGGCAAGGCCGAGGTGCAAGGCGCGGCACGTAAAGGGTTGTTCGCATACATGAAGCACTTTGCGCTAAACGATCAGGAAACGCACCGCGACCAGAACGGACTGTTGACTTTCAGCAACGAGCAGGCAATGCGCGAGCTGTATTTCAAGCCGTTCGAGATTGCGATACGCGACAACACCGTAACGGTCAACTACAACGCGCCCGTCAAAAACGAGAGCGGCAAGACGGTCGGCTACGAGATGAAGCAGGCGGAAATGCCCGCGGCTACGGCGGTCATGTCGTCGTTTAACAGGCTTGGCGCCACTTGGGCGGGCGGAAACTACAACCTCATTACGCGCGTACTTCGCGAAGAGTTCGGCTTTAAGGGCATGGTGCTCACCGACTACGACACCGGCAACTACATGAAGAGCAACAACAAGCAAATGGTGGAAGCGGGCGGCGACATCAAGCTCAACATCTACAACAAAAAATGGTCGGGCGTGAAAAAGGGCGGCGACAGAAACGAAAATATACGCTATGCCTTGAAAGCCGCTAAAAACGTCCTCTATGCCGTCGCCAATTCGTCGGCGATGAACGGTTACCTCCACGGTTACCGTCCCAATGCCGACGTCGGCTTCGCGTATTACAAGATAATCCCCATAATATTCACCGTGCTCGCGGCGGCGGGGATTGCCGTGCTCGTGTGGCTGACAGTGAGAGCGGTAAGGCAAAATACCGCGGCGGAAATCGCTGAGACAAGCGACGACGACGGCGCGTTCAAAGAAGCGGCGGCTTCGGAGGAAGTAAGCGAAGAAATTTCGCCAACCGAATAAGTCGTAACTGAAAACAAACAAAAACACGCTCTTTCAGGAGCGTGTTTTTAATCGGTATAAATCATGTCGACGAGCTTTAAAACACGACTGCCGCCCCAATTTTCCATGAGCGAAAGATATTCGTCGCGTGTTATGTCGACGCCGCCTATCGACATCACGTCGAAGCGTACGGGACCTTCCTTAATCGTACGCGGAATATCGGTAAATCCGTTCCTGACGTAAAAGTCGCGCCTTCTTACGCGCATGTCGTAATTGTCGCACGGCTCGTCCAATTTTTCTCGCGCAATGAAAATCTTTTTGCCTTGGTAGGCGTCCTTCACAAACCTGACTATTTCGGTGCCTACGCCGCCGCCGCGGCTGTCTTTGCGCACCGCAAGATAAAATAGGTAGCAGACCTTGTCGTTGGCGACGACGTATGCAAACCCGATAATTTCGTCGCCGATCTTCGCCGCAAGCATTTGTGCGCTGCCGCTTTGCGCGCGGCGCTTGATTATGCGGAACGGAGCGCGCTCGCAAGGAGGGAAGGCCTCGTTGTAAATGCGCTTAACGGCGCTGTATTCGCGCTTTTGTGCAATTTCGAGTTTCATTGGTATTCAGTATATTAAACGTTGAATAATTTGTCAAGTGTAAGAAAAATTTGTATAAAATACTTGACAAACAGCACATAATCTGTTAAAGTTTTCGGTAATTAGGTGGAGTAGCGGTGTAATAGGCTTTCCGCTTTATGGGGAGGTATAAAAGTAAAACAGACTGCTATGGATTACAAGTCGACGGTTTACGAAATACAGGATAAGTATTTGTCGGAGTTTGCTTGCAAGGACAAAGACACGAGGGGCAGAGCGAAGCCGTTGCCCGCATGTCCCATGCGCACCGAATTTCAACGTGACCGCGACAGGATAATTCACAGCAAAGCGTTTCGTCGTTTGAAGCACAAGACGCAGGTTTTTCTCTCGCCGGAAGGCGACCATTACAGAACGCGGCTCACGCACACGCTCGAAGTAAGCCAGATTGCGCGCACCGTTTCGCGGTGTCTGCGGCTGAACGAGGATTTGACCGAGGCGATCGCTCTCGGTCACGACCTCGGACACACGCCGTACGGACATGCCGGCGAGCGCGCGCTCGGCAAGTTTACGCACTTCGCGCACAACGAGCAAAGCCTTCGTATGGTCGACGTAATAGAAAATAACGGGGCGGGCATGAATCTTACCTTCGAGGTGCGCGACGGAATTTTGCACCACACCGGCGGCGGCACTGCCGCAACGCTCGAAGGGCGAGTCGTAGCTCTTGCGGACAGAATAGCGTACATAAATCACGACATCGACGACGCGATAAGGGGCGGCATAATCACGAGCGCGGATATTCCCAAGCGGTTTACGGACATGTTTGGCGACACTCACAGCAAGCGCATTTCCGCTATGATTTCAGATATAATTAAAGCGAGTTATGGCAAAAATTCCATCGAGCAATCCGCAGAATTCAGGGACGGCATGAACGAGCTTCGCGCCTACATGTTCGACAACGTGTACACCTCGCCGAACGCAAAGTCCGAAGAAAAGAAAGCGATCAAAATGATCGAGTATCTGTATCTGTACTACTGCGACCACGAGGACGAAATGCCCGAGCAGTTCGTTTACGACGACGACCCAATCGAGCGGCGCGTGTGCGATTTCATCTCTACCATGACAGACCGTTATGCGGTGCGAGCTTTCGAAGAAGTAACCGTTCCGCGCAATTGGTCGAAGCTATAGACAAGGCGATTTGTGGATAAAGAATTTTCCGAGTTTATTTCCAACGTTCTTGACAAGACCGATATAGTCTCGCTTATCTCGCGCTATGTCAAGCTGAACAAGAAAGGGAACACGTACATGGCGTGCTGCCCGTTTCACAACGAAAAGACGCCGTCTTTTTCGGTCGTCCCGGACAGGCAGTTCTTTCACTGCTTCGGCTGCGGCGTCGGCGGCAATGCGATTTCGTTTGTCATGAAGGCAAACAACGTCGAGTTTATCGACGCTCTCAAAATGCTCGCCGAAGAAGCGGGACTCGAAATGCCGAAAAGGAGCGGGTCTTACGACGACGGCATGAAAAAGGAGGACCGCGAAAAGCTGTATGCGCTCATGCGCGACGCGGCGCGGCACTATCACGATAACCTTTCCGACCCGCGAGCGGGAAAGTTTAACGATTACATCAAAGAACGAAAGCTCGAAGGCGGCATAGTGCGGCGGTTCGGCTTGGGCGCAAGCCTGAGCTACGACGAAATGCCGAACTTTCTCCTGAAAAATGGCTACACCGTCGAACAAATGCGCCTTGTCGGCATAGCCGAATCAAAAAACGGCAGAGTGTACGACGTGTTCGGCGAGCGGCTTATGTATCCCATAATTGACAACCTAGGTCGCGTGGTCGCTTTCGGCGGAAGGATACTCGAAAAAACAAAAACCGAAACTCGACCAAAATACCGCAACAGTATGCAGACTGTCATTTTCGATAAGTCAAACGTACTTTACGGCGTAAACCTTCTCAAAAAGCGCAAGACGCAAGGCCCTATCGATTACGTCATAATGACCGAAGGGTACATGGACGTAATAGCGCTTCACAAGGCGGGGTTCGATACGGCAGTCGCCTCGATGGGTACTTCGCTTACCGTTCGCCACGCGCGGCAGCTGAAAATGTACGCCGATACGGTGTATATCAGCTACGACGGCGATACGGCGGGGCAAAAGGCTACGATGCGCGGGCTCGAAATACTGCGCGAAACGGGTTTAACCGTTAAGGTGGTGCGCATTCCGGACGAGCTCGACCCCGACGACATAATTAAGCGCGACGGTCCGGCAGGTTATCAAAAGCTGTTGGACGAGGCGATACCGCTTACCGCATACAAGATAGAGGTGTTGCGCAGCAAGTACAACGTCGAAGACCCCGACGAGCGCGCAAAGTTCGCTATCGAGGCGGCCAAGACGGTTGTTGCGCTTGACAATCCCGTCGAACAGGAGCAGTATCTTCACTACGTCGCAGACGTTTCGGGGTTTGCGATAGAGGCGCTTCGACGGCAAGCGGCGCTCGCAAGCAGCGTTGCCGCGGACGCCGAGCAAAAGCCCCAGCCCGCAAAAACGGATATGACGGAAGCGTTTGACGAAAACGTCAAAAAATACCTGTCGTTCTTGTTGTGGGGATACGATTTCGTCAATTACGACGTCGACGTCTCAAACGCCATGACGGACGATTTTTCGCAAAGGTTATACTGGTTTTGCAAAAAGTACGGACAACAAGCGCTCAAATATTGCGAGTCCGAGTTTTACGGAGACGACGTTGCGAGGATAAACGAGCTTGTCGGATACAAGTTTGTCGGCAGCGACGACAAACAAATGTTCGACGACGTGCAACGAAAAGTTCAGATAAAAGCGCTCGAGAACGAGCAAAAGATGTATCAAGAACGGGTCAAAATAACGAACAGCTTGGAAGATCTAAAGCACCTTCAAGACTTAGTTTACAAAATACAAACCCTCGGGAGTACAAAATGAAAGACAAAAACAAGAATAAGAGCAATGTGACGACAGTTGAAGAGCCGCATGAGGAGTCGCAGTACGCGCCTTCCGAGGGCGTATCGACTATGCTCGACGAAATGTTAAAGTCCGCAACGGAGAGCGGCGGGATAGAGTACAATACGCTTATTGACAAGCTGCTTGCGCTTGAAGCGGACGCCAACGATATGGATTATGCGCTCAAGCTGTTCGAGGAAAACGGCGTCAGTATATTGAAGGACGGCGTCAAAGCGCCCGTCCTCACATTAAAGATGAACAACGCTTTGAGCAAGCTTATAGCTATCGGCACGCCGCGCGGTTATCTCTCAAACATTGAAATAGGCGAAAAGCTTACGATTGAGTGCGGCGCCGACGCAAGTCAGCTCGAAGAGGCTATGCGCATCATTACGGAGAGCGGCATCGAAATAACCGACGGACAGGTAAAGCGCACCGAGCTCAAAAGCATAGAGAGCATGCTCGGCGAGATCAGCACCGACGATCCGGTCAAGGTCTATCTCAAAGATATAGGCAAGATTCCGCTTTTGACCGCAGACGAGGAAACTCTTCTTGCGACGCAGATGTCCGAAGGCGACGAGGAGGCAAAGACAAAGCTGTCCGAAGCAAACCTCCGTCTCGTCGTAGCTCTTGCAAAACGTTATGTCGGACGCGGAATGCAGCTTCTCGACCTCATACAAGAGGGCAACCTCGGGCTTATGAAAGCGGTCGAAAAATTCGACTACACCAAGGGCTTCAGGTTTTCGACGTATGCCACTTGGTGGATAAGACAGGCGATTACGAGGGCGATTGCCGATCAAGCGCGAACGATACGAATTCCCGTCCACATGGTGGAGACTATCAATAAGCTTTCGCGCACAAACCGCATTCTCGTTCAAAAGCTGGGGCGCGATCCCACGCCCGAAGAGATTGCGGAGGAAATGGGGCTTTCTGTTGAGCGCGTCGTGGAAATTCAGCGCATAAGTCAAGACCCCGTTTCGCTCGAAATGCCTGTCGGCGAGGAGGAGGACAGCCACCTCGGAGACTTCCTCGAGGACGAGAAGTCCAAGGCGCCGCAAGACTATTCGGAGGCGGGAATGCTCCGCGAACAGCTCTCCGCCGTGCTAAATACGCTCACTCCGCGCGAGGAGATGGTCATACGCCTGCGCTACGGCCTTTCCGACGCGCGTCCGCGCACGCTTGAGGACGTCGGCAGGGAGTTCGGCGTCACGCGCGAGCGCATACGCCAGATAGAAGCAAAGGCGCTCCGTAAGCTCCGCCATCCCAACCGTAGCAAGCGCCTCAAAGACTTTACCGACAGATGACGCGCCTCGACGCGCTTGAATCGGTAATCGTGCCCGCAGAAACGATAGCCGACGTCGGTTGCGATCACGGACTGGTCGCAAAGTACTGCGTGACGGCGGGACTTGCCGAACTCGTCATAGCTTCCGACATAAGCGAAGCGTGTCTCGACAAGGCGCGGCACACGCTCGCCGACGAGAAAAACGTGCAATTCGTTCGGTGCGACGGCATAGGGTATTCTTGCGACGAGGCTGTTATTTCCGGTATGGGCGGGCTTTTGATTTGCGGGATCTTGGACAGGGCAAACGCCGACGGACTGTTGCCGACTACGCTCGTTTTGCTCCCGCACCGCGACGCCGACGCCGTTAGGCGCAAGCTGACCGAGCTGAAATACGGTATCGATAAGGACTTTATGATCAAAGACCGCGGCAGATACTATTCGGTCATTCGTGCCGAAAGACGGGGCGCGGCGCAAAGTCTTACCGAACGGCAATATCTTTTCGGTGCGTTTTGCGAAGTAAAGAGCGACGTGCTCGTCGAATATCTTACAGAAAAGTACAAAATTTATCTTGTTGCGCCCGAGCGCAACGCCGACAAACTGTCAAAACTGCGCGACTGTTTGAGCCTTCAAGGCGCGGACGTCGGCGGCGACATATAGGAGATTATCATGGACGAAACCCTCAAAAAAGAACTGCAAAAGCTTATCGCATATCAAAAGAAAGACATGGAGCTTCGCAAGCTCAATCTCGTAATAGAACGTGATGCCGCTCTTATCGAGAAGAACAAGCAGAAAAAGGCGTTCAACGACGCCAAGCAAAAGGTAGAGGAGTGCGAGCAAGCGTCCGGCGCCTTGCTTTCCACTTACGCCGAGCTTTGCAAGTACGTCGACGACAACGAAGCGGCTTTCAGCGCGTTCGAAAGCGGCACGGCGGAAACAGAGGAAGAACTCGAAGAGCGGATCAGAAAGCTTGAAAGCTTCAGGACCAAGTTCACGAACGCCGACAAAAAGGCGGGCGAGATAGACCGTCGTTCGAAGGAAATTGGCAGGGTTCGCGGCGAAGCAATGAAGTCGGGAAAGATTGCGCGTCAAAAGTATAACGAGGCGAGCGACAAGCACAACGAGCTTGTAAGCTCTAAGGCCGCCGAGATTGCAAAGCTCACCGCCGAGCTGGACGCGCTGAGGAGCGAGCTGAGCGCTCAGCTGTTGGCGGAATACAACAAGCTCGACGCCGAAAACAAATTCCCTCCGGTCGTTCCTGCAACAGGCGACGAGCGCAAGGGCATGTTCAACTGCGGCGGGTGCGGACTCAACCTTTCTCAGCAAGGAAACACGCTGCTTAAAGATAAAGGTTGGTGTCATTGCGACACTTGTCGGCGTATAATAGTAAAGCTTAACTGACAGGGGACGCATAATGAAAATTCGCAAAGCGATAATTCCGTGCGGCGGCATGGGTACGAGATTTCTGCCCGTCACAAAGGCGGTACCCAAGGAAATACTGCCCATTATAGACACGCCGGTGCTCAAATACATAACCGACGAGATAGTCGACAGCGGCATCGAGGAAATACTTATAATTATCGGCGAGGGCAAGGAAGCCATACGCGAATTTTTCACGGAAAAGCCCAAGCTCGAAAAAGCGCTTAAAAACAAGCCGCACCTTCTCGAGCTCGTGCGCGATATAAACAAAAAAGCGGATATCAAGTTTGCCGTTCAGCGCGAGCCTAAGGGCAGCGGCGACGCGGTTTTGCAAGCGAAGGAGTTTACGGGCGACGAGCCGTTTTGCATGTCGAACGGCGACGACCTCATTGTAGCAAGCGTTCCCGTCACAAGACAGCTCGCGGACTCTTACGAAAAGATCCCTGGCGTCATTATGGGCGTTCAAAAAATAGCGGAGTCCGAAACCGATAAATACGGCATTGTTGTTCCAAAGAGCGTCGACGGCCGCGTCGTGTGGTGCGACGGCATGATAGAAAAGCCAAAGAGCAACCCGCCGTCACTGTTTGCCGCGCTCGGCAGATACGTGTTGACGCCCGAAATTTACGATTATATCGAGCGTTGCGAGGAGGTGGGCGGCGAGATTCGTCTATCCGACGCGATATGCGAGATGATGAAGGACGGCAAAGCCTATGCCTATGAGTTCGAAGGGAAGCGTTACGACATGGGCGATAAGTTCGGCGCGCTGACGGCGACGGTCGACTTTGCGCTCCAAAACCCCGAATTTAAGGACAAATTTGCCGCGTATATAAAAGCGGCGGCGGCGAAATGCGAGTAAATGCGTTTTGCACGGAGCGGATTGACGACGCGCTCGAATATTGCGATAAAGCTGTGTACTGCGGCGATGGACTCGTAACGGACAGCCGCGTAGAAGTACTCGGCGTTGGTGGCAAGAGCGGCGGAATATATATTCCGTCGATGTCCGACGAGGACGCGTTTGCTTCGGCTTGCGATAGGATATTGGCAGAGAATTTAAAGGCTTACGTGCTTGCGGCGTTCGACCTCGAGGAGGCGGGACGGATTGAGGCGCGGTACAAGCTGTCGCCGATCATGCTGTTGCATAAGTTAGGCGTGTTGAAAAGCTGCACGGTTGTCGGCGGCGTGTGTCTCGACAACGACGACCTCGATTTAATGGCGCAAGAGAGTGTTCCGCTCGTCGTACTTCCGACTGCGGCGGCGGGATACGGTCATGGGTATGCGCCTGTTTGCGCGGCTGTAGCGCGCGGAATAAGAGTGGGCGTCGGTACGTTCGACGGCAAGTACAATAAGGCGTGTTCGATAGATTACGAGCTCGAATTTTTGAGACTGACCGCAAATGCGGATATGCGATCGGAGACCGCGTTGACAAGGCAAAACCTTGTCGATATAGCAGCATTTTCGAGCGGCGAAAAGCGGTGAGAGCAGCGAGCGAGTGCAGTTTTATAAAATTTGCGAAAAACGGCTGATTTGAGTTGACAAACATTTAATTATTTAGTACAATAATCACAATCGAGCGAGGGTGGCGGAATTGGCAGACGCGCACGTTTGAGGGGCGTGTGGGTGACCGTACGGGTTCAAGTCCCGTCCTTCGCACCAAAAGGAAAAAGGGCGTGAAGCCCTTTTTCCTTTTAGTATGAAAATAGATGGTGCTTGAACCCCTCGGGGCGCGATCGTTAAGCAAACATGCCTGTGGCATGTTTGTAGGGAAGCGCATGAGCGGCTATGCCGAGAAGCGTGCATATTTGCGATAGCAAATACTAATCAAGTCTCGTCCTTGCTGCGAAATGAAGCTCCGCTGTCGCGGCATGAAGAATGACGTTCGCTCGCTAATTACGGTGAAACTTCGCGCCTTTTTTATTCTTCATTAGAGTTTATGCGCGACTTCATTATTATATTTTACCGACAGTAATCGACGAGAACCATAATATCGATGTAAAGTGATTGTTTAGTATATCAAGCTATTTTGCATATAAAATCACAAATGAAAAATTAATATTGACAAACACATCAAAATGTGATAATATTCTATGAAATTACGTAACCGCAAAGGCGAGTAAGGGGGCGCAACATGAAAATAGCGATAAGCTCTGAATCCACTTGTGATTTGACCAAAGATCTCATCGAAAAGTACGACGTCAAAATCGTTCCCTATAAAATTCAGATAGGCGAGCGTTCGTTTTACGACGGCGAATTGTCCACTCCCGAAATTTTCGAGCTCGCAGAGCGCACTAAGGAGCTTCCCAAGACCTCGGCGGTCAACGAGCACGAGTTCACCGAGCATTTCACAAAGCTCAAACAGGAATACGACGGAATCATTCACATCTCTCTTTCGAGTCACATAACGGCGGCGACGGCAAATGCGTCAAGCGTAGCTAAGCAGTTCGAAAACGTTCACGTCATAGACAGCCTTTCGCTTTCCACGGGGCTGGGACTTCTCGTAAGATACGCGGGCATTCTCGTCGAGAGCGGCGCCGACATCGAAGAGATATGCGCAAAGCTCGAAGAGCGCAAAAAGCATATTCAAGCGAGCTTTGTCATAGAACGGCTTGACTATCTGTACAAGGGCGGCAGGTGTAGCAGTCTTGCTTACTTCGGCGCAAACCTTTTGCGGCTTCGCCCCCGAATCGTCATGAAGGACGGGTCGATGCGTTCCGATTCCAAATTCAGAGGCCCGATTGAGCGCGTGGTGGAAAAATACTGCAAAAGTGTGTTGGAAGATTTCAATACGCCCGACTTGGACTGCGTATTTATCACTTACACGACGGCGACGGACGAGATGGTGGCGGCGGCGCGCACGGCATGCGAAAACGCGGGGTTTAAGAATATCTACGAAACCCACGCCGGCGGCACCATAGCAAGCCACTGCGGCGGCCACACACTCGGCATTCTGTACTTTAACGACGGCAACAAGTAATCGCACGTTTTAGATTTACTTTGCTTTCAAATACGATATCCTCTTTGAACGGAAAATGTAGATTTTTTTCGACATTTTTCGTTTTTTTTCCGCAAGTACTTGAAAACCGCGTAAGAACATGATATAATTTAAAAAATTACGGCATGAAACTTGCACAAAGGGGATTTTTCGACGGGTCCGTTTTGCGTTGAGATGTTTATGGGCAGGTAGTACATGAAAAAATTGACTATAGAATTTGATGGGGCTTGGGTATTACAGCATCGAGACGACGATGAATTGCCTATTGCAATCTTAAAAAACGAACTGAGCAAATTGTCCGGCGTTCAAGAAAAGGACAGTTCGCTCACTTCGCTTACTTTGGTTTTTGACGAGCAAAAGGCAGATACGGGCGACATAACAGAGTTAATAAAGAAGCTGATTGCCGACAGATATCCGCAAGACAAGAGCGATGACATACTGTCTGTTGAAATTGTCGACGTACCCGAAGAAAAAGACGTCAATCAAACGAGCGACGATCCCAGTAGCGGCGAGACCGAAGGCAAACCTCAGTCCGGTTCCGATAGTCAGTCGGGGCAACCGAAAGAAGACGGACTTAAGACCGATAATAAAACCGCCGGAGTGTTGCAAAAAATCGACGCGTTGGTGGGAGCTTTGGAGTTCAAGCGGCTTGCTCACGAGATAGCGGACATCGCCGATGAGGTAAAGAGAACGAACACACAAGAGGTCTTTACCAATTGGTGCTATCTTTTTTCTATAGGCGACGGCTGCGGCTTGACTACATATTTGGATTCGCTTGCCGAGCTTATATCGAGTGTGGGGCTGGGCGGAAAGTCGGCGGGTGTGCGCGAAGAGAGCCTTGCGCCGTACCGCGAAAGCCTTGAACCGTTTGAAGAGGTTATGCGCACGCTCAACGTCGGCAACTCGAAATCGCTCAGGGTGCTATGCGTCGACATCAGCGAGTGGATGAACCACACCGACAACCACTATTTCAAGCAGTTTTTGCGTGCTGTCGAAAAGCATGCAAACGAGTTTATAGTTGTGTTTAGGATTCCGTTTGTCGACAAGGACGTCTTGGCGAAAATACGGTATTCGCTGTCCGATTTGCTGAGCGTAAAGACGGTGTCGTTCCCGCCGTTGAATCATGATGAAATTCAGGCTTGCGCCGTTTCGGAATTCGATCGGTTCGGTTTTTCGGTCGTCAAGGGCGCATGGAAGTTTATATTCGAGCGTATAGCGGAAGAAAAGAGCGACGGCAAGTTTTACGGTATCAACACGGTAAAGAAGGTCGTCAGAGAGCTTGTGTATCAAAAGCACCTGTCCAATATCAACAAGACGCACAAGAGCAGTCAAATAACAATCAACGACGCCAAGGCTGTGACAGGAAACGCCAACAGCTCGAATCTGTCGGGCATGGAACAGCTCGATAAGCTTGTCGGAATTGAAAGCGTCAAAAAACGCGTGGAAGAAATAATCGCTCAAATCGAGATGTCGATTCAAGACGGTTCGGCGCAGCGTCCGTGCATTCATATGCGTTTCGTCGGAAATCCCGGAACGGGCAAAACGACTGTCGCGCGCATCATCGGAAGAATTTTGAAGGACAAAGGTGTTTTGCGCGTCGGCGCTTTCTTTGAGTACGGCGGGCGCGATTTTTGCGGTCGGTACGTGGGCGAGACGGCGCCCAAAACGACGAGCATCTGCAGAGACGCCTACGGCTCGGTGCTGTTTATCGACGAGGCGTATTCGCTTTACCGCGCCGATGACGACAGCAGGGATTTCGGGCGCGAGGCTATAGACACTCTGATTGCCGAGATGGAAAATCACCGCAACGATTTGGTTGTGATCATGGCGGGGTATGTCGACGACATGAACAAGCTGATGAAGGGCAACCTCGGGCTTGCTAGCAGAATGCCGTACACGATCGAATTTCCCAACTTTACGCGCGAGCAGCTCTATGAGATTTTCAAGTCGATGGTCAACGAAAAGTTCAAATGCGACAGCGGTTTGCTTGACGCCGCGCGAAAGTTTTTTGACGGGTTGCCCGACGAAACCTTGTCGTCCAAAGAATTCTCGAACGCTCGCTATGTGCGCAACCTGTTCGAGCGGACCTGGGCAAAAGCAGCCATGCGCTGCCAGTTGAGCGGAAGCGCGAATGTCACGCTGACTCGCGAGGACTTTGAGCAGGCGAGCGCGGACAAAGATTTTATCAGCACAATGCCTAAAAAAGCCAGGATTGGTTTTAATATATAATTTAGGAGGCTTAAAATGTCAGACGAAAAAGAACTAAAACATGCCCAAACAGTTTATTCGACGCTTTGCAATATGTTGGATGAACATGGTTGGCACTACGAGAAGCACGATGAGGATCTTTCCATTTCTTGTGCTGCGCAGGGTGACGACTTGCCGATTGACCTCCATGTAGAAGTCGACATGAAGCGCCATCTCATCACGCTGTTGTCAAAAATGCCGTTCTCTGTCGCTCCCGAGCGTAGAGCAGCATTGGCTGTAGCCGTCAGTCAGGCGAACAACGGCATGGTCGACGGAAGCTTCGACTACGACTACACGAGCGGCAGAATTATATTCCGCATGACGTCGAGCTATCTCGACAGCCTTATCGGGAAAGACCTGATGGTCTATATGGTTATGTGCTCTTGTAAGACGATTGACGACTACAACGACAAATTTCTCATGGTCGCCAAGAGCGAAATGACCAACGAAGAAATTCTCGAATTTATCAAATAGGAGGTTAATCATGGCAGACGAAAAACAACTTAAAAAAGCGCAGACGGTATACGCTTCATTATGCGGAATGCTCGACGAAAAGAGCTGGCACTACGAACAGCACAAGGAAGATTTAGTCATCACCTTCACGGCGCGGGGTGACGATATCCCCATGCAGTTTATCATTTACATCGACGCAGATCGCGAACTCGTGCGCCTGATGTCTCCCATTCCCATCTCGTTCGGCGAGGATAAGCGCGTCGAGGGCGCGTTGGCGACCAGCCGCGTCAACTACGCTCTTGCGGACGGAAGCTTCGACTACGATTTCAAAGAGGGCAAAGTCATGTTCAGAATGACTTCGAGCTACCGCGATAGCTTGATTTCCATGGAGCTGATGAAGTACATGGTCGGTTGCGCTTTGTATACGGTGGACGAGTATAACGATAAGTTCCTCATGATTGCAAAGGGCATGATGTCGGTGGACGACCTCTTTTCCAAGTAATCTCGCACTTAGCAATGTTTAAAAGTTAAAGCACAACAGGCTTACTCGAACGACCGCGTAAGCCTGTTCCTTTTTGGCGGATTGTACTTACGGATTTGAGACCATACTATATTTGCATCAGATATTATTTTGTTGAAAATGCCGTCACAAAATTGTTATTTTGTGCTAATACACTTTAATTTATTTGACATGCAATTGTATATGAGATAAACTTTGCAGATAGACATAATTAAGGCGTTTATCGAAAACGCGCGAAGAACGAAAAATATCTCACGACCGACATATCAAAGCTTTTTGTGTGGTAAAATGGAAAAAGACGACGACAAATTAAATAGCGGAAAAGTGCGTGCGGAAACATCGACAGACTTGACCGCCGAAACGGTTACGTTTGATATGGCAGAAAACTCCGAGCCTACGATGTCAAAAGCGGAGCAGCGCAAGAGAAAACGCGCCGCAAAGACGTCGCAAGCTATTTTTCGTGCTATCGATATACTGTTCAGCGCGTCGCAAAACGCTTGCCCTTATATTAACGACAAAAACCTCGAAACGATAGACTGCGATGAGGACGTCGTCTATGACGATAAAAACGGTGGCGTCTGCGTAATGGATGTATACCGCGTAAAGACCGAGTGCGCCCGGCCCGCCGTCGTGCTCATACACGGCGGAGGTTTTTCGGCGGGCGACAAGAAATACCGAAAGGGGCTTTCGAGGTTTTTTGCTATAAACGGATTTACCGTTTTTACTGTCAACTACGGTTTGGCGCCCGACTATGTTTTCCCAGAACCGATAGTTCAGCTTGTAAACGCCGTCAATTTCGTATTTGACAACGCAGATCGCTTTGGCATCGACCGCGACCGCATAATCGTAGCGGGCGACAGCGCGGGCGCGTACTACGCGAGTATTGTCGCCACAATCGGCGCTAACGGCGATTACGCGGCGGCTTACGGCTGTAAGGTAAAGCCGCGACTCCTCGGCACAGTGCTAAACTGCGGGCTTTATAATATGCAAGTCGTATTGAATTCTAAATACTTTCTCAACATCGACGACGGCGTGTTGGTAAGCTTTACGGGTGTAAGAAAGAGCGAGTTTAACGACTACAAGTACAAGGACGTGTGCATGCCGTTCGATTATATCAATAGCGATTTTCCGCCGTCCTTTCTCATCTATTCGCCGAGCGATTTTTTCTGCAAAAATCAAGGCGACGTGCTCAAAGACAGGCTTGACGAGCTCGGCGTGTACAACGAGCACTACGAAGCGCGGCACAACAGTGCCATACACTGTTTTTCGCTCAATTGGCGAGGAGAGGATGCATTCGCCGCAAACGAGCTCATGATGTCGTTCGCAAAGCGGCTCGCAGCGGGCAAAATCAAATTTTGATATACATTCGGTTGACTAATCGCGCCGCGCGGCTTATAATTTAAAGTAATGCGAGAGAAGTTCGACAAAATAGTAAACAGTCGCATCGGCAAAGGCATAGACAGGTTTATCAATACGCCTTGGTATTCCGCTGTCATTGCGGCGATATGCATACTGTGCCACACGCTCGACATTCCGGTTGTCGGCGCTTTTTTGTTGACCTTAACTCTCGTACCGGCTCTCATATTCTGCAAAAACTCGTTTGTTTTGGTGCCGTTCCTGTTTATGTGCTCGTTTGTCATATCGGAGGACACCATGCCGCAATCGGGGTATTACGGCAGTGCGGGGAAGCTCGTGCCGCTGTGCCTTATGCTCGCAGTGCTTGCGGCGGCGCTCGTGTTCAACCTTGTCTACTACGGTAAATGGAAAAAAATATTCAAGCGCGCGCATCTTACCGTGTCGCTCGCGCTGTGCAGCGGAGTGTTGATTGTCGGCGGTTTGTTTTCTCCGACGTTTACGCTCGGCGGGATAGGGCTTGCGCTCGGTATCGGAGTCACGATGTTTTTTCCTTACGCGTTCTTGATAAACTGCGGGGAGTACGAGGGCAGGAAAACAATAGAGTATATAGCATGGGCGACGGTTGCCGCCGCTATAGTCATAGGCGCGGCGGTATTCGAACAGTACGCCGTCCACGGCTTTAAAATAGGCAATAAGCGCGCAGATCTTCAATTCGGTTACGCTATTTCAAACACGGCGGCCGCGATAGTCGTTCTCGCAATCCCGCTGACGTTCTACTTCGTCTATAAATATAAATACGGCTTTTTGTTCCTGCTGCTCGTTGCTCTCGAGCTGTTTATAATAGTCGCGACATATTCGCGCGCTACGCTTGTCGTCGCCGTGCCGGGGACGGCAATCGTCGCGGTGTGGTTGTGCTTTAAAAAGAAGTCGGGACGGCTCGCGTATTGGATTGCATGCGGCGTCGCGGCAGTCGGAGTCATTGCGCTTGCCGTGCTGTTCAGAAACAGAATTTGGAGCATAGTTTCAGCTGTGTTCGACGGAAATATCAGCTCGAGCGGGCGAGTAACAATTTGGAAGGAAGGGTTTATTGCGTGGAAGGATAGCCCGTTTTTGGGCGTCGGGTTGCAGTTTTTGCAGCTCGGCGGGCGGCGGTATTATTCGTTCCACTGTACGCCGCTGACGTATCTGTATTGCGCGGGGCTTGTGGGGCTTGTCGCGTACGGCTATCACAGGTATAAGACGGTGCGGCTCACATTTGCGGCAAAGCTTACCGCAGAGCGAGTGTTCGTCGCGCTTAGCGTGCTCGCAATGGTTTTTAACGCGCTCCTCGATATAGCTATGACGCTTCCGCCAAATCTTTTGTACTATTCGACGCTTCTCGCGCTTATCGA
Source organism: Clostridiales bacterium (assembly GCA_022508505.1). GTDB lineage: Bacteria > Bacillota > Clostridia > Christensenellales > Pumilibacteraceae > Anaerocaecibacter. The sequence continues at coordinate 35,342 of JAFLVC010000014.1, forward strand.
AGCGGACGTCAAGCACGTAAAATCATCCTCGGCGGAGATAGACGAGTTGCCCGAGGAGCAAAATATCGAAAATAATGTCGAAGGTGAAGCTAATGAGCGGGTGTAATCACGATTGTTCGAGCTGTTCGTCTAAGTGCGATCAAGCTCCGCAAAAGGAAAACACGCACAAGCTGTCGAGAGTGCAGCGCGTGATTGCCGTTATGAGCGGAAAGGGCGGCGTAGGTAAGTCTGCGGTAACCGGAATGCTGACCGTCGCAATGCGCAAAAAGGGTTATACGTGTGCCGTCCTCGACGCCGATATAACGGGAGCGTCGATACCCAAGATGTTCGGCGTTAAAGGCGGTGTGACGGGCGACGGTACGGGCATTTTTGCCGCGAAAACGTCGTCGGATATTCGGATAATGTCGTCCAATCTGCTCCTCGAAAACGAGACCGACCCCGTAGTATGGCGCGGCCCGATAATCGCAGGCATGGTCAAGCAGTTCTGGACGGACGTGATATGGGGCGACGTCGACTACATGTTCGTCGACTGTCCGCCGGGAACAGGCGACGTGCCGCTCACAGTCTTCCAATCGATTAAGGTCGACGGAATAGTCGTCGTTACGACGCCGCAGGAGCTCGTTTCGATGATAGTAGAAAAGGCTGTCAAGATGGCAAACCTCATGCACATTCCCGTATTGGGGCTCGTCGAAAACATGAGCTACGTCGTTTGCCCCGACTGCGGCAAAAAGATGCACCTGTTCGGCTCGGGCAAGACCGAAAAAATCGCAAAAAAATTCGGGCTGCCGCTGCTTGCCGAAATCCCGTACGACTCGAAAATCGTCGAGGCGAGCGACGGCGGAAAGCTCGACAAGCTCGACGTCGATTACGCGGACGCAGCTGTCGACATTTTGGAAAGCGGCTTGCCGGTAAATAAGCGCAAATAAATTTAAAGGCGGGGCAACGTCCCGCCTTTTTACTATAAATATTCGTTAATAACTTTGTACGCTTCGATTAAGTCGTCGAGCTTTGCGGCGCAGTTTAGCGGGCTTGTGGACGGCAGGCGAGTTGCGGCGGCTATGTGTTTATTGTTGTGCTGTCTGTTGTATCTAAGTAAAAGTTCGTGCGCCTTGCCGCCGGTTGTGAAAACCTTGACTATGTTTTCGTGCTTATTCAGTAAGCCAACGATGTCATTATAAACGACGTTTTTTATCGTGCTGTCGTTTGCGCCGACTATGTCGCAGCTGTCTATGACGTCCCAGAGCGCTATGCCGTGGGTGAGAGCGAGCTTTTTGCGATCGTCGTTGCCGGCGCATAGAGGCGCATTGAGAACTGCGGACAGCACCTGCCAAAACCTGTTTTGCGGGTGCGCGTAGTAAAACCGCGCTTCCGAAGATTTTGGCGAAAGCATGGAGCCGAGGACGAGTACTTTGCTGTTAAAGTCGACGATAGGCGGAACTTCGCCGTGCGTCGCGTGTCTTATATTGTTCATGATACAAAAAAGCTCGAACATATTATGTCCGAGCAAATATTGTTTTGACGTGCCGCTAAGCACATAAGTCGAACATAGCTGCGCTCGAATGTAATGCCTATGCCAAAATTGCCAATGCGATCAAATAACAAATAACAAAGCAAATTCCTGTCATAAGAACTGAAATCAGGATTTTTAAGAGGATATTATCGACTTTTCTTACCGCAAACATAGTGAGTACGAGAAACACGCCGCCGATAGCACCGCCGATAGCACCGCCGACGACGGGGAGGATTCTGCACAGCGCAACACTGTTTCCCCAAACCAAAATCAGAATAAATGGCGGGAAGGCTAATAAGTATTCATACCACTTGCAAGGCGGCGTCAGGGTGATGGTTTCCGCACCTATCGTGGCTGTCGTGCCGCGAAAAAAGTTGCCGGTCAGCGTGACGGTCTCGCCGTCGGCAGTCTGAAAAACGTTCTTAGCCGTCTTTTCGAGCTGCTGCCCGTTTATAAGCAAACTCTTTTTTCCCGTCCAGGGGCTTTCGACGTAGGTTATTTCGCCTAATCGCTCATGCTGAATGACGCACTTCATAATTCACCTCGATTTTTGTTCTATTATAAACCTACTATTTTACAAAGTCAATAATTTTCGATAAAAAGAACAACCCAAGTCTACAAAGTGTCGACTTGGGTTTTACATGGTACAGCGAGCGATTTGAAACCCGAATTTTTGGCGGCCGCTATCTCGGAAAAGTATACCGTTTTTGTACCGCCTTTAAAGTTAAGGGTAATATCGAATCTGTCGTCATAAAGGTAAATTGCGTTGACAAACCCGTCAATTAGCCGCTGTTTTCCTTCTGTCGTGCTAACGTCAAGGTCTCTAAACTGCTCCAAACCGTATGGAATTTGATCTTTTGTAAGGAATGGCTTTTTGATTTGCTCTTGCAAAATAGCTATCTTGATTTCTTTCTTTTTCTTTTCAAGCTGATTAAGTCTGTCTTTTGTAGTGTCGGTGATGATGCCTTGCTCGATAGCACTCATAAGATTTTCAATGCGCTTTTCAATGTCGGCGAGCTGTCCTTTCAGGTGGGGTATTCTCGGATTTTCTTCACCTTGCAATCTGAAAGCAGTTTCCGAAAGATAATTCAACAACTCGTCATTTTGTAGAATTTCCATAGCGTTTTTAACTACTAAATCTTCTATCCATTCTTTCCGCACCGGCTTCTTATCGCAGATATGTACCTTTTTGGTGTTAGCGCATTTGTAGTAACGGTAAACCTTTGACGTGCCCATTCCGCTTTCGCCGATCATGTGCGCTTTGCATTTGCCACAGAAAAGTTTTAGCGTAAGCAAATAATCTTCATCCGCTTTGTGCCTTGTCGGAGCTTTCTTATTGGTTTCCAAACGCCGTTGCACCTTCTCGAATAGCTCATCAGATATAAGCCTGGGAATACAGTTCGGGACTACAATATCTCGGAATTTAAGCTCACCCAAATAACGACGGTTGGATAACATTCTTTGAACTGCCATTATGTTGATTTTGCCACCGCGATAGGAGAGTATCTTCTTTTCGTCCAGATAATCGACAATGTTCTTTACCGTTTTGCCGTCGGCATACATGGTAAATATTTCCACAAGGATAGGGGCATATGTTTCGTGCGGTTCAAACCTTCTTTCCGCATTGAGTTTGTACCCAAAAGTAATTTGCCCGCCATTGTTTATTCCTTTTAGCGCATTTTCGGTCATACCGCGCACAACCTTTTCGGCAAGCTCGGCTGAATAGTATTCCGCCATGCCTTCCAAAACCGATTCAAGAAGTATGCCTTCCGAGCCTTCGGCTATCGTTTCCTTTGCGGACACAACCTTAACTCCATTTTTGCGGAGTAGGGCTTTATAGTGTGCGCTGTCATAACGGTTGCGCGAAAAGCGGTCTAACTTCCAAACTATGATACAGTCGAAAGCGTGCTTGTAGCTGTCCTTTATCATTTTCTGAAATTCGGGACGGTGGTCTGTTTTTGCGGAAAGCGAACGGTCTATATATGTTTTGATAACATCAATTCCTGCGTGTTCGGCAAACTCCATACATTCACGGAGCTGACCTTCAATGCTTTCTTCTCTTTTGTTATCCGAACTGTATCGTGCGTAAATTACTGCTCTCATTTATTTTGTTCCTCCATAATACGCAAAAGCGTTTCCTTTAACTGCGCGTTGGCAGGGGAAGCAGGATCAAAACACATTTCGATTAGCTCTTGTATTTGTCCTTGATTTTTCCATACTTTCGGCTGAAAGTTATACAGCTTGCCTTGCGGATTGTCCGTTCTGCCAAAAAGATAGTCAAGTGAAATGTCAAAAAAATCGGCGTACTGCATAAGCACTCCATATGGCGGGAATGATTGACCGCTTTCATAGCGGAAGATTGCAGGCTGCTCGATGTTCTCCAAAAGAGCTGCAAGTTTCGCTTGGGATAGCTTAATACCTTCTCGGAGTTCTCTCATTCTATTAGCTACAATGGTAGGTTTTTCTTTCATATATACTCTCTATATTAAAATCGTATTAAGAATATCACAAAAGTAGATTAATGTCAAGTGGTATTAGGTGGTTTAACAAGAATTCATCCTTATTCGAGAACATGAACTACTTTGTAGATACTTGACGAAAAATTCTTTAAATCAAATATTATTTTCGCTTGACTTTTATTTTTGCATTGTGATATAATTTCCTAAAAGTAAGATAAGTAAGATTTGTAAGAAAGGAGTATTTTTAATGGGCGACGAACAAGATAAGTTTATTTGGACGACAAAATTGTCTGGCAAAGGACAAATTGTTCTTCCGAAACAAGCGCGAGAAGTATTCGGCTTTAACGAAGGCGACACTTTGATTTTGCTTGGCGATAAACAAAGAGGTATTGCTATTGCAAAATATGACGACTATTTGAAGTTTGCCGAAGAAATTTTTAAGGCTAAAAACGGGGACAATAATGATTGAAATTAAAGGCATAACAAAGAAGTATTCAAAAGTTGTTGCCGTTGATAACGTGTTATTTTCAATAAACGACAACGAGTGCTTTGCTTTGCTCGGACTTAACGGTGCAGGCAAATCCACTTTGATAAACATTCTTTCAACCGGACTTTTACCGACTTCCGGAACGGCAACGATAAACGGTTTTGACCTATTGGGAGAAAGGGATAATATCCGAAAGATAATCAATATTTCTCCGCAGGAAAGCGCTGTGGCTAAAAACCTAACCGTCAGAGAAAACTTGGAATTAATAGCTTCTCTATATGGCATCGAAAACAGAAGAAGCAAAATCGACGCTATCATAGATAAATTTGCGCTTAAAGAAAAAGAAAATGTGCAGTGTAAGAAACTCAGCGGCGGACAACTCCGCAGAGTTAGTATAGCGCTTGCAATGATTACGGAACCAAAAATACTTTTCCTTGACGAGCCGACGCTTGGGCTTGACGTAAAATCTCGCAAAACCTTATGGGAAATAATAAAAGAAATCAAAGACAACTTAACTATTCTGCTCACTACCCACTATTTGGAAGAAGTTGAGTTTTTGGCAGACCGAATCGGCATAATAAGTCGTGGTAAAATGCAGGTAATCGGATCTCGTGACGAAATCGTCAATAACTGCAAAACGGACAGTCTTGAATCCGCTTTTATTATGCTGACGGAGGAAGAATGATGAAAAATTGCTTGGTCTTGTCGCAAAGAAATATCAAGGAAATGCTGAGAGAGCCTTTAAGTTTGGTTTTTTGTTTAGGCTTTCCGCTTGTTATGCTACTACTAATGCAGTTGATATTTACCAATATGGAATTTGTTTCGGCTAATTTTGAAATTGCAAACTATACCGCAGGAATTTGTGTTTTCGGGTACACATTTATTTGCTTATTTGTCGCTATGCAAATTTCATCCGATAAAAACACTTCGTTTATCAAACGTATCAATATTTCTCCGATTAGTAAGTTCACTTATTACGGCAGTTTTTTTCTTTCCGCTTTGCCTATGGCACTCATTCAAACCGTGCTATTTTTTTTGATAGCTCTGATTTTTAAGTTTCCATTCGGTATAAACCTTCTTTTAAGCATTATATATCTATTGCCATCTGCTTTTTTCTATATCTGCATAGGCATTTTAATAGGATGCATTTGTAAAAACGAAAAACAAACGGGCCCGTTAACATCTATTTTTATTTCGCTTACGGGAATATTCGGTGGGGTGTTTATGCCTGTAAGTGCGTTTTCGGGCGGATTTGCGACATTTATAAATTTGCTGCCATTCGGTCATTCTGTCTTAATTGCAAGCGAAATTCATTCGGTCGGCGCAAAATGTATTTATCCGCACATTCTCTATTTGCTATTTTATACTTTACTCTTGATAGCGACGGTTGCAATTATTGAGAAAGTCGGAAGCAAAAAAAAGTAATATGCCATACCACGAAATGTTCCATTAAAAAGCATCTACCGAAAAATGATAGATAATTATGCCATAATGAACATTTTGCTACGGAGCGTTGCCCTTTTGCAAGCGATTTCTTCTTGTATTGTGCTTTTTATTTTGATACAATATTACCGATAAAAAATATTCGGAGAAAAAACCGAAATGGAAGAAACAAAGATGACATTGGGCGAAAAGCTTAAAACCGCTCGAAAAAGTGCAGGACTTACACAAGAACAGCTTGCAGATAAGCTTTCGGTTTCAAGGCAGGCGATTACAAAATGGGAATCCGATAAAGGGATGCCCGATATCGATAATTTGAAACACTTGTCAAAGCTACTTGGAGTCAGCCTCGATTATCTCCTTGACAACTGGAAACAAATCGATCTTTCCTTTATGAGAGAAGCAATCAATCTCGACGCTTATAACTATAAACGAAAAAAGGGCGGAAGATGGACGAAAAAAACGGGCAAAAAAGATATGATTGTCAGAGAAAAATTCCCCAATGCGGAAATACACGCGCTAATCGGCAAGCAAATATTGATGCGTGGCGAGAAGATTTCGGACAATGTATTCGGATTTACTTTTTTCGCTTTCGGCATCCCAGATTTTTTAAACGGGATAAAAAATACAGATAAAGAGTTTTATTTGGTAAATGACGCGGACAAACAGTATTTCGTAACCGTAACGGACGAATTTATTGAAAGCAGACAGCTGACGGAGAAAATTTCGCAAAAGAAATTTAAAATGGGTAATTTTATGTTTATAATGTGTAACTACTTAATCCCTTAATTTAAAAAAGTTTTACATATTTTGCATAATTTAAAAGACAAAGAATGAAAACCGTTTGTTCTTTTGTAACATTTATGCTATAATGATTTTCGACAACTTGAGGTACTGCAACATGGTTGAAAAATTGTTTGAAGAATTGGCGGGATTGCCGCAGGTGGAAGCGATAGCGTTGGGCGGCTCGCGCGCTGGAACGGCTTTTGACGAAAAATCCGACTACGACGTTTATCTGTACTGCACAGGCGAAATTGCCGACGATGTACGAAACGCCATATTGACAAAATACTGCTCGTACTTAGAACTTGGCAACACCTATTGGGAAAATGAAGACAACTGCACACTCAAAAACGGCATTGACATAGATATTCTTTACCGCAACCTCGACGACATTGCAGAACAAGTGGCTTCTGTGGTAGAGCGGTATAATGCATACAACGGTTATACAACCTGTATGTGGCACAATATCAAAACCTGTAAAATCATTTTTGACAGAAACTGTAGATTGACACAGGTGCAGAAGCGGTTTAAAGTGCCGTATCCCGAAATGCTAAGGCAGAATATTATCACGCGCAATATGAATTTGCTTCACGGCACGATGCCTGCCTACGACGGGCAAATCGCAAAGGCAGTCAAGCGTAACGATAAGGTTAGCATAAACCATAGAACGGCGGCGTTTCTAGAATCTTACTTCGACGTTATTTTTGCCTACAATCGGCTCACTCATCCCGGCGAAAAGCGTCTTGTTGCTCTATGTAAACGTGATTGCAAAGCGCTTCCGCGCGATTTTGAGGAGAATTTGAATAAACTGTTTGCGGCAATGTTTGTCAATCCGCAGGAGTTAAAAAGCATTCTGACCAATATTGTTGACAATTTGAAGGATATGCTCGGCAATTAACATTAACCTATATCTTTTGTGATTTTTTTGGCATCTCGCTCATCAGAGCGAACCGCGGGAGGATATTTTATGGACGTTTACAAAAGCTTACCGGCATTCGAAAGCGCGCATTTCTTGTTGCGCGGTGTTACCATGGCGGACGCGGAAGACTTGTTGAAGGTTTATTCCGACGAAAAAGCCGTGCCGTTCTTTAACGGAGATAATTGCCACGGCGACGACTTTCATTACACTACGCTCGAACGAATGAAAGAAGCCGTTAAATTTTGGCTGTTCAGCTACGATAACGGCTACTTCGTACGCTGGGCAATAGTTTGTAAAGAAACAAACGAAGCGATAGGTACAATCGAGCTTTTCCACCGTGAGGACGAGGTGGAGGACTATGATAATTGCGGACTGTTGCGCTTGGATCTTAGGAGCGACTTTGAAAAAGCCGATGCTATTACCGAAATATTATCTCTTATAACAGAGTTTGTATTTGACTTATTCGGCGACAAGGTTGTAACAAAGGTAAAGGCGAGTGCAACCGAACGGCTTGCGGCAGTTAATCGGCTGGGATTTGTGTTGCCTAAGATTGCGTTAAAAGGCAACGCAGGCGAAGCGTTTGACGACTACTACGTTTTGTGCTCGGGTGATATACTGTAATTTAGCGGTGCAAAAATGCTTATTAAGATAGGGAATTTTGATTATACGGAAGTGTGGGATGGCGTCTTTTATAAGAAACTGTCCGATTATCCGAACATTACAGATTGGGAGATTCGTACCATTATTGAGTTTATAGACTATGAAAATAGGCAAGGACGAGAGTGCGAGATAGAATGCGATGATAAGCGCGTACTCAATGCCATTCATAGAAAATTAAGTAAACGAGAAAAATACATTGATACACCCCGCCCGAAATTGATTACTGAATGTACGGCTTGTCCGCATAGAAAAGGCTGCGTAACAGAGTTTGTTTGCCATACAACGTCACCCGAAAATGCGATAAGGATATTTCAATCGGGAAAACTCCTTTCTGCCCGTCTTGCGAGAGGAGTCCCGATAGAACAACTTGTAAATGAAAAACGGAATGCGGCAAATGACCCTGCCGATTACTTTGATTATGTCATGCTCGCTTGGGGGAATTGTCAATCGGGTGACAGGCTTGTAATGGAGCGAAAATTAGGCAGGTTTCCCAACGAAACTGATTTAAGCACAAATTTTACCGCAGGAATAAGATTTTACTTTCGCTATGAGGATTTGGTAAAGCATCCTCAAAGAGTGTTTGACGGCGTTTTACCTATGAAAATCAAGGATGAGATAGATTTGTCCAAGTGGGTTTACGCGATTGTTATACCATCCGAATTACGCTTGGAAATGGAAGATGTAATTCCGTCAGAACTGCAAAACAAAGTTTTGTATATTGAGAATGATTGCAAAGATATTTGGGAATGGACGGAAAAAGTATATACAGCGATAGAAAGTTTGTGATGATAAATTTCAATTTAACGAGGTTTAAAATGAAAAATATATTGAATAATGTATTGTTAATTTGTTTATTGGTTGTTATCTGTTTGTGCTTTGCGGCTTGTACTGACAAAGATACAGGTACAGTCATTCCAACGAGTAATGAAATGCAGATAAATCTTGAAGAAGCCGGATATGCAGTTACACTCTCCAATGAATTAGGGGGCGGGTATAGCGGTACTCATTTAACAGCCAAGAAAGAGAACGAATATATTGAATTTTATTGGTTGGACGATGCCGAAGCCTGCGATTATTTTTATAACCTTTTAGATGGGCTTTATCCGAATAGCAATAAACTTGTTGAAATGGAAAACGACGGGAAGTTCGGTAATATCGTATTTTGTGGCTCTGAATTAGCAATGAATGCGTCGGGGATTAAAATCGTTGAAATAAAAGTCAAAGTATAACTTCTGAATTTCAATTTAACTTGGTAATAAATATGGATAGACCGCGGTTTGAAGATATAAGATCGTACGACGAATTTATAAAATACTATTGGTATTTGGAAGAATTGCAAGCTATATGTAAAGCGTTGCATTTGGAATATGTCGGTGGGAAAGCCGAATTGAATAATGTAATTAAATCATACTTTGAGGGTGTGATTATTCCGCATAAACCAAAAGCATCATTTAAAAGTAACATCGAAACTCTTACTCTTGAAACAAGATTAATCGACTGCTGATTTACATTCGGACAACGTTTTAGAGATTTTTATATACAGGTAACGGGCGATAAAAATTTTAAGTTTACTGCCGATATGGTTGCGACCGTAAAAGCAGTAAAGGAAAAGCAGGATAGCGGCTTTACGTTAGGCGATTTGCTTGACATCAAGCTCGGAAAGAAAGCATATAAAAAATTTGATAATTCAAGCTGTCAATGGAATAGATTTTTAAAAGACTTTTGCGCAGACGAGATTAACGATATTTACCCGAATAAACTAAAAGCGGCAAGCAAGTTTTGGGCGATTTTACGTTCTTCCGATTTGCCCAAAGTCTATTCGCGTGAATTTATCGAAAGCCATAAAAATGAGATAAATAGTTTATAAATTCCAATTTACAGGAGAAACATGCGACTGTTATTTGAATTAGATACAAAAGATTACGATATAAACGGCGTAGGATTTGTACGGCATTCTGCCCGTTGTATTCACATCAAAAATGGACAGGTGGCTATGGTTCACAGCACCCAATACGACTATTACAAATTTCCCGGCGGCGGAATAGAGCAAAATGAAAGTAAAGAAAAAGCAATGATTAGAGAAACGCAAGAGGAAACCGGAATGATTGTTGTAGCGGAATCAATAAGAGAATACGGCTATGTGCATAGAATTCAAAAAAGCGATAATGACGATGCGGATTATTTTGTTCAAGATAACTATTACTTTCTTTGCGACGTCGAAGAGACGATAATGCTTCAAAAATTAGATGATTACGAGGCTGACGAAAAATTCACGTTGGAGTACGTAACGCCCGACAAGGCTATATGCGTAAATAGGAACGTACATCATGGCCAGACTGACCAAACAATGCTCGAACGCGACGCAAGAGTACTGGAATTGTTAAAAGCAGAAGGTTATTTCAATTGACAATTTTCAATTCGGAGGTGCTTCCGTGAATAAAGAATGGGCGGAGCTTAATAAGACTTTACAAAGTCAACTCAAAAAAGAAAACACGTTTGAAGCCGGCGTTAAAACGGTTTTGGAGTTGAGGCAACAGCTATTCGATATGCTGTGCGGGTTTAAGACGGAACTGTCGCGAGAGGATTTTAATTCTTCCCCTTATTCAAATGATGAGGGTTATCACAGCAAAACGATTGCTTATTCGATATGGCATATTTTTCGTATCGAGGACATTGTTGCCCATACGCTTATCGATCACAGTGAACAAATACTGATGACCGGAAATTATGTTGAACGCATAAACGCGCCTATCATAACAACCGGTAACGAACTTGACGGTAAACAGATTATCGAGTTTTCC
>JAFLVC010000015.1 GCA_022508505.1 Clostridiales bacterium
AAAAGGGTAAACGTAAGCACACTGCACGGAACGATGAAACGGATATTCCCCGAACACCATCTGCACGAATTGCGATATAGCTTTATTACGCGCTGTAAAGAGTGCGGCGTACACGGAGAAGTCGTAATGCTGTGGGACGGTCACGAGGATGACAACACGATACATTCTTCGAGGATAGACCGAGGTTATACCGACTTTTCAGACGAATTCCTGCTCAAAGAAGCCGAGAAGGTGGATTATCTTCAATGGGATTTCAGCGAGCAAACGGAAGGGAATTAGATCGTTTTTAGCCTCAAAAAAAGCCCTGCCTACTCCCCAAAAACTCGCCAAATGCCTATTTTTCGGGCAATAAGTCATTAAAATGGGAGTTTGAGTAAAAAATGCCCCAAAAACAAAACACTATATGTTGTAGTAGAAATTCATGATACACAACATATAGTGTGGTGGCAGGGGTAGAAAGATTCGAACTTTCGAAATGACGGAGTCAGAGTCCGTTGCCTTACCACTTGGCGATACCCCTTCGTGGGAAATTATTCAATTTGGCAGGGGTAGCAGGATTCGAACCTGCGCATACGAAAGTCAAAGTCTCGTGCCTTACCGCTTGGCGATACCCCTATGTGTAACCGCTTGATTAGAGCGGTTACTTAAATGGGGTGAGTACAGAGATTCGAACTCTGGGCCTCCAGGGCCACAACCTGGCGCTCTAACCAGCTGAGCTATACCCACCACAATGGCACGCCCGGGGGGATTTGAACCCTCGACAAACGCCTTAGAAGGGCGCTGCTCTATCCAGCTGAGCTACGGGCGCAAAAGCTGGAGCGGGTGATGGGAATCGAACCCACGTAGTCGGCTTGGAAGGCCGAAGCTCTACCATTGAGCTACACCCGCACGTGCGGATTATAGAATAACATAATATCCTTGGTTTTGTCAACGATTTTTAACATACTTCTTTTGTAAAAGAAGTATGCAAGAAAACTTTGATGATTGTAGGTGCCGTCAATTGTTTTGTCGCACTTGAATAGCGTGTTGCGTTGGATTTAGCTTTCAGGTTGCTTTTGTAAAAGAAGTATGCAAGATTTTTTACCGTTGTGTGTTTACTTATTTGGTAGTTTTTCGTTACACCCGAGGAATTTTGTTTCTGTAGATATTGCTCGACGCTATACTCTTTTGCGGAGAAAGTAGGGAATGGAGTTTTGGCGAACGGAGGCGTGTCATACGCTTAGAATTATGTTTGAATAGACTTTTTTAAAATTTTCCGTAAAAGCATTGTAGGCGAGTGAAAACACTTGACAATATTAAACCTATATGCTAAAATCATTTAGCTATCATAAGGACGGGTTCCCGAGTGGCCAAAGGGAACAGACTGTAAATCTGTCAGCATCGCTTTCGGTGGTTCGAATCCACCCCCGTCCACCAAAAATCGGTAATGTCGTAAGATGTTGCCGATTTTTACATATTCACTTTTCACTATTCATGCTTCACTTGTTTGGGTGCCGATTTTTGGAAGTAAAAAGTAATAGTGAATAGTTGACAGTCCCTCAGTCTCGCTTCGCTCGCCAGCTCCCCTTACACAGGGGAGCCTGATGCTGAAACGCAAGAGCAACGCGCTCACGCTTTGTGTTGCATGTGGCGCACTTGTTATACCTGTGCACCCGCCATGATATCAAAATAGAAGTGTCCCTATTTTGTTACATATAAATATTGATTTAATAGATATAATATGATATAATATATATATGTCTCACAGCAAAATAACAAAGCGCGGATATTCATACCGTTTGGAAGAGTGGTTTCCGCATGCGAAAAAGTACATCAATACATGTGTAATATGCGGGCATAAAGGCTACAGTCCAGTCATTGATGACGAGGGTTTTTGCGATCAGCCCGGCAATGGGGCTATTTATACAGAGCTTAAAAAGACGCTGGAAGTTTTGCCGTTAGATGAATTAGGTCGGTGCGAGTATTGCGCAACGGTGCAAGACAAACAACACAAGTAATCTGATAGTATTGATAATATCGACGCAGAATATAATATTGGGCAAACAATAGTTTACGCCCATTTTTTGTTTATCGGGGGAATGTGAATAATAGTGTCGTGACATAATTGCGCAAATTTGCTATAATAGGGTTGCGTAAAAGGAGGGTTTGCGCATGACTTTCGGAGAAAAGCTGAAAAAGTTACGGCACGACAACGATTTGACGCAAGAGCAGTTTGCGGAAAAGATTTTTGTAACTCGTACTGCCGTATCGAAGTGGGAGACGGACAACGGATATCCGAGCATAGACAGTTTAAAAGAAATCTCGAACCTGTTCGGAGTCAGTATCGACGATTTGATTTCCGACGCCGACGTGGAAAACAAAAAGCTGCTTGATGACAAAATAGCAAAAAGGTTTTACTATATCGCCATTGCTTTTTGGGCATGGACGGTCATATTTACATCATTAACTCATTTTTTGAAACAACCGCTTTTTAATATCGGCAGCATAATCGGAGTTACGGCGTATATTGTCTGCGGCATATTGTCTAAACCCAAATATCAACGTTTACAAGCTCGCAAACGTGTTGTATTCTATATTATATCGCGTTTAATCATGATTGCCGTCATAGTAGGCCTGATTACTTACACGTTTGTAGCGATATAAAATTTATTTATGATAGTACTTGAAATAGCCTATATTTTTTGATATACTGAAAAAAATCGGTGTTGGAGAATATATGGTTAAGATTACGCCGAACTTTAATTTTAACGGCAAATGCGAGCAAGCTATTCGTCTTTACGAACAGGCATTTAGCGCTAAAATAGAATGTTTGCTTCGTTATTGCGACGCGCGTTCGGAAGACTGCGACAAAAAGCTCACGCAGGAGCAAAAGAACTACATATATCACGCAGAAATATATATCGGCAATCAAAGAATTATGATGGCCGATAATTTGGATATCGATTTTAAGCCGAGCAGTGCGCTGTCTTTAACTGTTACAATGGACACAAAAGAAGACGTTATAAAGGCATTTGAGATATTGAAAGACGGCAGTGAAATAATATATCCCGTTCACAGCACGACATACAGTTCTTGCACTTGTAGCTTAGTGGACAAATTCGGGTTTCGGTGGGTGATTATGACCGAACAGACGGAACGATAACAGCAATGCGCAAGGATATATCTTTGACAAACGGGATACCTTCTCGGCAAGAAGCGGAAGAAATCTTGCGAGAGGCGGAAACGCACAACGTCGGGACTTGGGGCAATCACAGCCGCAATGTCGCCATGTGCGCCGAAAGAATTGCGGTTGCTTGCGGCATGGACGGGGACAAGGCATACGTTTTGGGCTTACTGCACGATATAGGCAGAAAATTCGGGGTGCGGCACTTGGGGCACGTGTACGACGGCTATAAGTATATGCTCGATTCGGGCTATGCGCAAGTCGCTAAAATATGTCTGACGCATTCGTTTTGTGTTCAGGATGTATCGGTTTATGTCGGAAAATTTGATATTATCGACAGTGAACTGCAAGAATTGAAAGATTCGCTCGCTTTCGTCGAGTACGACGATTACGACAGACTTATTCAACTGTGCGACGCACTTGGCGGGGCAAACGGTGTAGTGGATATCGAGGAGCGCATGCAGGACGTAAAAAATCGATACGGCTTTTATCCTCAAAACAAATGGGATAAGAATATCGAATTGAAACAATATTTTGAAAATATCGCGGGTCAAAACATATATGAAATAGTCGGGCAATAATTCCGACTTTTATACTGTGATAAATATCAATAATACTCAACGGAGGAAATACTTATGAAACTCGACGGCATTGGGCTTTTTGTAAACGACATGGCAAAAATGGTGCGGTTTTACCGCGACGTGCTGGGATTTGAAATCAAAGAGGGCGAGGACGCGGTAAACGTCTACCTCATAAAAGACGGCACGCTGTTCATGTTATACGAAAGAAAGAATTTTGAAAAGATGACGAGCAGAAAGTACGAGTATTTGAAAGGTCTTAACGGTCATTTCGAAATCGCACTGTACGTAGATACGTTTGACGAGGTTGACAAAATGTTCGACGAGGTAGTGAAGAAAGGCGCCGTGTCCGTATTGGAGCCTACAACCGAGATGTGGGGACAGCGCACGTGCTATATTGCCGATCCCGAGGGTAATTTGGTGGAGATAGGCTCTTTCAACAAGCCGTTTGAAAGATAAATTAAGGTCTTTTGGAGTCATACATATGGCAATAGCTATTGTCTTTATCGTAATAGCGGCAATTATTATAACTGTTGTTTGCGTAGTCGTCGGTACAAAAACTCAAGCCCCCGAGTCAAAAGGTGAGCGCGGTGAGAATAAGGTTGCGCAAGTATTAGGTAATACGATAGAAGGTGAACAATATGTTATAAATGATTTACTGTTCGAAAATGAGCCGGGACAATCGTGCCAAATAGACCATGTTTTTATAAATAAGTTTGGGATATGGGTAATTGAAACAAAAAACTATGCAGGCAGTATTTACGGTCAGGAAGATCAACGCGAATGGACGCAGGTGCTCGCATCCGGCTATGTAAAGAATAAATTACATAATCCTGTCAAACAAAACGCTTCGCACATATATCATTTATCGAAATATCTTAAAATAAAAGGCATTTTTCATAATATTGTCGTTTTTTTATCGCGTGCAGATATATCTAACGTTGTTTCAGATAATGTATATACATTATCTGAGTTGTATTTAATCAAAACTCAAAGGACGGAAGTGTCGTTAACCGTTGCACAAATGGAACACTATTATCAAAAACTTGTAGAGCTGAAGAACAGTTCTACAATAAGCAAAGGAGAGCATATTGATAATATCCACAGACGACAGATGCAAGTTCAGAACGGATTTTGTCCGAGGTGCGGCGGCAAGCTTGTTTTGCGAGAAGGAAAACGCGGGCAGTTTTACGGATGTTCAAATTATCCTGACTGCAGATTTATTAAAGATATTGATGAATAATTTGTGATATTTATAAAACGTATCTATTGTGGATTCGTGTTATCTTATTTTGCCTCTTCTCTTATTATCGAAACTTCGCCGGAGTCGACGGCGACGGTCGCCATGCCGATACGGACTATGAGCGTGCCGTCAGTTTCTACGTTTTCCGCAAACCCGCGCACCGTCACGCCGTCTTTTACAAAGCTGATATCCTTTCCGACGGTGTCGCACAGCGCGTTATACCTTGCGTGGTCGAATTTGGCGAGCGCGTAGAGGTGAATGCGGCGCAAGAGCTCGGCGCAGAACGCGTTGACTTTTTCCTCGGGCGCATTCAGCGTCGCGGCGTTGTCGAGCCCTGCGTTTTCGAGCGCAAACTGTGTAGTGGCGTAGTTTATGCCAATGCCGATAAGATATTCGCCGCGGCGAGGCGAGCGGCACAGTATTCCGCACACCTTTTTGCCGTCGGCCATGACGTCGTTTACCCATTTGAGCCGAGTGTCGACGCCGAGCACGTTTTTTATCGTGTCGTGTACGGCGAGTCCGACGGCGGGGGTCAGCGTGTGTGCGTCTATTGCGAGGCTGCTCAGTCGCATGACGATATACAGTCCGCCGAGCGGTGAATGAAAGGTGTGCTCGCCTCTGCCCGCGCCGCGCTTTTGACTGCGTGCTATAATCGCGTCGTAGTTTCCAATCTCGTCAAAGGTCGATGCGCAGCTTTTTACGCACCGCGTGCGAAACCCCGTAATTTTCTTTATGTACTTAGCGTCAGGCCCCATGCTTGCATTATATCATTTTTCGCGAATCAAATCAAGTACACGGACATTGTCGGGATTGACTATTGACGACAATATATGTTATAATTACAGTGTGAAAAAGGCGTTTTCGATTATTGGGGCGTTTGCCGCGTCTATTATAATGGCGCTTCCGCTTTTCGGTTGCGCGGCGTCGGGTTACACCGTTTTTTCGGAAACGGCAGCGTTTTCGAGCGACATAATGTTCTCGGCGAAAATCCTCGGCGGTCGCGCCAAGTACGCCTATAATCGAATGAAGTCGGTGATAGCCGATATCGACGCTCAGGTGTCGCTCACCCAAAAAAACAGCGATCTGAGCCGCTTTAACGCCGCCGCGGCGGGTATTCCCGTCAAGGTCGGCAAATACTGTTACGAGATATTTAACGTCGCTACGGTCTATTTTGAGGCGACAGACGGCGCGTTTAACGTCGCCGCCGCTCCGCTTGTCGAGCTGTGGCACGTGGATGCAGACTCGATAGCCGACTACCGTCCCGACATAGACGGAGCTCACGTGTCGCCGCCGCTCCCGAGTAAAGAAGATGTCGACGCGGCAAGAGAATACTGCGATCCGACGCTTGTCACGGCGAGTGAGGAGGGCGGATCGTACTATTTGACCAAAGCCGACGAGCGCGTCAAGCTCGACTTCGGCGGCATTGCAAAGGGCTATGCTATTGACGAGTGCGTGAAAATCCTCGGCGAATACGACATATCGTCGGCGCTCATCGACATATCGGGCAACGCCTATTTTTACGGCGATTACATCAAGAACAACGAGCACACCGATTGGAAGGTGGGTGTGGCGTCGCCGCGGCCGCGCTCGGGCGAAACGCTTTCGCGCGGATATGTTTGCGCGGTAAGGCTGGGCGGCGGCGTTTCGGCGGTGACGTCGGGAGACTACAACAGATACTACATACACGACAGCGCGGGCGGCGGCAAGGTTTACGTCCCGCACATTATAGGCACGGACGGCGCACCTATCGGAGTCGAGTATGAGGGCGGCGAGTGGGTAAACGGCGGCGAGCCCGTCATTTCCGCGACCGTCATAGGGAAAAGCAGTGCGAACTGCGACGCGCTGTCGACGGCGGTGTGCGCGCTCGGCATTGAGAAGGGCGCTTCGCTTTTGCGAAAGGTTGGCTGTAAAGGGTTGATTTTCACCGAAAAAAGGTTTACAATTATAGGCGACGTCGCGCTGTACGATACGAATAAGTACGGCGGGTACAAGGCGTACGAATACTTTGACGTTCTCGCCGCCGCAGTAGGGTGCGACAATGAACCTTGAAACCGTAAAAAAAGTCAAGCGCTCCAAAGCGTTTACCGTTCTCGACGGGATAATAGTCGCCGTGCTCGTCGCGGCCGTTGGCGTGTGCGCGGCGGTCTTGTATTCGGCGCCTGTATCGACGTTTACCGTTACCGCGCCTGGGTACGAGCGCGAGTTCTCGCTTGGCACCGACAGGGTGATTAAGCTCGAGCATCTGACCGTTCGCGTCAAGTCGGGAAAGGTGTGGGTTACCGATTCCGATTGCCGCGACCACACGTGCGAGCATACCGGCAAGATAAGCAGAGCGGGACAGAGCATAGTCTGTCTTCCCAACAACGTCGTAATATCAATCAACGGCGAGAGCGACCTGCAGTGGGAGGTCGGGCGATGAAGGAGCTGTTGAAAAGAACGGACGAGCGCAAAAAAGTGCGCATGTCGTCGACGCGGCGGCTGACCTTTCTCGCTTTTTCTGTGGCGGTAGCGCTCGTTGTGGCGTTTGTCGAGAGCATGCTGCCGTCGCTTCCGATTGCGCCCGGGGCAAAGCTCGGACTGTCCAACATCGCGCCGCTTTTCGTCTTGATAGTGCTCGGCGTGGGCGACGCGTTTACGGTCATGATACTCAAGTGCCTTTTGAGCGCGACGCTGTCGGGCGGGCTTACGGGGCTGATGTATTCGCTTCCCGCAGGGCTTGCGTCGCTCGCCGTCGAAACGGTGCTCATGCTTTTCGTTTTCGACAGAATGTCGATAGCCGGCATAAGTCTTGTCGGGGCGGTGGTGTTCAATGCGGTACAGCTTGTGCCGGCAAGCCTCATTACGGGCGTAAACCTCATAATGCTGTTGCCGTTCATGATAGCTGCGGGCATAATGGCGGGCGCGTTTACAGGACTTTTAACCTATTACACGGTCAAAAAATTACCATACTCTGTTTACGGACAATGATATGTACTCATTCAGCGACAAACTAAAAGATTTAAACGGCGCGGCGACGCGTGAGATACTCAAGCTGACGTCGCGCCCCGACATGATTTCGTTTGCGGGCGGCATGCCTGCGGCGGAATGTCTGCCGCGCGAGATAATAGCGGGCATTTCGGCGGAGGTTTTATCGCGCCCCGACGCTTCGCGGCTTTTGCAGTACGGCCAGACCGAGGGATTGCCCGAGCTCAACGCCGAGCTCATAAACTACCTCGCGTCGATAGGCATTAAAGCGAGCACGGAAACCGTGCAGGTCGTGAGCGGCGGACAGCAGGGACTCGATCTCATGTGCAAGGCGTTCATCAACAAGGGCGACGTCATACTCGTTGAGAATCCGACGTACCTCGCGTTTTTGCAGATAGCAAAGACGTACGAGGCGAAGGTGATAGGTGTCAATTCCGGCGACGACGGGCTCGACCTCGGAGATTTGGAGCAAAAGCTCAAAGCACACCGTCCCAAGCTGCTTTACGCCGTCCCGACATTTTCCAATCCGACGGGCAGAACGTATCCGCTCGAAAACCGCAAAGGCATAATCGAGCTCTGCAAAAAGTACGGCACGATAATAATCGAGGACGATCCGTACGGGAGACTCAGGTACACGGGCGAGGCAGTGCCGCTCATGAAAACGCTCGATGACGACGGAACAGTTGTGTATATTACAAGCTTTTCAAAGACCGTCGCTCCGTCACTTCGCATAGCGCTTTGCTGCGGGCCTGCCGAGATAATCCGCAAGGTGTCGATAGGCAAGCAGGGTGCGGACGTACAAAACCCCGCGCTTTGCCAAATGATAATGGCGGAGTACCTAAAGCGCGGACACTTTTTGCCTGTGCTTCAAAGTAATATAGAGGTGTACCGCGCGCGGCGCGACGCGTTCCTTAAGGCGCTCGACGAGAACATGCCCAAGGAAGTCAAGTACACGCGTCCCGACGGCGGACTGTTTATTTGGATGGAGCTTCCCGAGTATATCGACGCGGCGGCGTTGCTCCCCGAAGCGCTCAAAAAGAGCGTTGCGTACATAAACGGCAACGAGTTCTACGCCGACGGAAGCGGAAAAAACACGCTTAGGCTGAACTTTTCAAACTCCGACATAAGCCGCATACAAAATGGCGTTAAAATTCTGTCGGAGCTGTTTTCAACAAAGATAAAGGAGTACAAACATGGCTAAAAGAAACGTTTTCGATATACTTGAAGAGCGCGGATTTATCAAGCAGACCGTTTTCAAGGACGACCTCTACAAGCTGCTCGGCGAAAAATCGGTCACGTTTTACGTCGGGTTCGATCCCACGGCTGACAGCCTGCACATCGGGCACGTGATTCCGCTGATGGCGGCTTCAATCATGCAAAAGGCGGGGCACAAGCCCATCCTTCTCGTCGGCGGCGGCACGGCAATGGTGGGCGATCCATCCAACCGCAACGACATGCGAAAGATGATGACCAAGGAGACTATCGCCCAAAACGTCGAAAAGATAAAGCCCCAGCTCGCGCGGTTCGTCAGCTTCGAGGGCAAAAACGCCGCGACGATTGTCAACAACGCCGACTGGCTGACAAAGCTCAACTATATCGACTTTTTGCGCGATTACGGCGCATACCTTTCGGTCAACAAGATGCTCACCGCCGACTGCTTCAAAACGAGGCTGGAAAAGGGCTTGAGCTTTTTGGAATTCAACTATATGCCCATGCAGGCGTACGACTTTTTGCGGCTGTACACCGACTACGGTTGCGAGCTCGAAATAGGCGGCAACGACCAGTGGAGCAACATTTTAGCAGGTGCGGACTTCATTCGCCGCGTCGAGAGAAAGGACGCGTACGCGCTCACTTGCACCCTTCTCGAAACGAAGGACGGCAAGAAAATGGGCAAAACGCAAAAGGGTGCGCTGTGGCTCGATCCGCAAAAGGCGCCGCCCTACGACATGTATCAATATTTCAGAAATGTCGACGACGAGGAGGTTGAAAACTGCTTAAAGCTGTTGACATTCCTCGATGTCGCCGAGATAAAAGAGCTGTGCGCACACCGCGACGAGCGCATAAACGCCGCAAAGAAGCGGCTTGCGTACGAGGTTGTCGCGCTCATTCACGGAAAGGCCGCGGCAGACAAGGCGGCGGAGGAAGCGACGGCGGCGTTTGAGGGCGGCGGTGCGGACAACATGCCAACGGTAAACATCGAGGCGAGCGGCGAAACGCAGATAATAGACGTAATGGTCGCCGTCAAGGTGTGCGCGAGCAAGGGCGAAGCGCGGCGGCTCATAGAAGGCGGCGGCGTTCGCGTCGGCGAGAGCAAGGTCGACAACATCTACGCCAAGATAGGCGACTTTACAAAGGAACGCGAGTTCGTGCTTCACAAGGGCAAAAAGACTCGGCTCAAAGTGACGTACTGATGTTTCGTGCGCTTAAAAGCGGCGAAGCGGAGCTCGTTGTCAAGCGCTCGCGGTTTATCGCTGTAGCGCGGACTGTTCAAACACGAGACGAGGCCAAGGAGCTTGTTGCGGCGCTAAAAAAAGAGCACCGCGAGGCACGGCACGTGTGCAGTGCGTTCATTGCCGACGAGAAGGGGCTGGACTTCGGGTACGACGACGACGGCGAGCCGTCGGGCACGGCGGGCAAGCCCATATATCAGGCGCTCGAATCGTTCGAGGTAAAAAAGTCGGCGATAGCGATCGTCAGATACTTCGGCGGAATTAAGCTCGGCGCGGGCGGACTTACGCACGCTTACCGCGACGCGGCGACTGCGGTCGTCGAAAAGTGCGGAGTGGTGACGCTCGAAAGGCAGGCGGCGTACGAGGTCGATTGCGACGGCGAAACGTACAAAAAGATACAGCCGGTGCTGTACAATATGTCGTGCAAAGTGGATAAAATTCTGTTCAGCGACAGGGTGCGGTTTACGGTGATTGCGCAAGCGGGCTTGGACGTTGCGGGAGCGATTTGCCCGTTCGGAGCAAACGTCATGCACGTCGGCGACAGATTTGCCGAAGTATAACGTCAGACGGAGAGAAGAATGCGAAAAGAGGAAATTGTTGAAAAACTGCACGAGCTTTCTGGGCTTCACGTCGAGTGCACGGAAATCCCTGCCGACATGCCGAGTAGCGGCGTGAAGCAGGACGCGGCAAACGACAGGACTGTGTTCACTGCCGTCTGCGGCGGTAAAACGTACGCGTTTTTCATTACAGGCACGGGCGACGACAAGGCGGTAACCGCCGCGCTCGCTCGCGAGCTTGCAATGGGACTTGCGTCGCGCAAGGACGACGATCCCGTTCGCGATTTTTTGGATGGTAACGGCAGTCAGCCGCCCGTCAAGATAGGAAAGGCCGACTACTACGTGTTTGCGGTATATTGCGGAAACGGAAAGGCGAGCGTGCGAGAATACCTTTCCGCGATGGCGAGCGTCGACGATTTCGTCGCTGACATGGGCGGCGGAATAACTGCGTTTTGCAAAAAGACGGACGACGACGATTATCGGTCGGCGGGCGAGTTTGCGGAGGTTCTGCGCGAAAACCTCGCCGAAGAGATTGACAGCTACATCAAAATAGGCGTCGGCGGCATAGCGCACGGCGCGAGCGAGCTCCCCGCGTACTACGCAAACGCAAAATCGGCGCTTATAAGCGGCGCCGAGTTCGATCCAAAAAACGACGTGTATTCGTACAAGGAGTACGCGATTGTCAAGATATTGTCAGAGCTTCCGCAGCTCACTTCTGAAAAGTTTGTGCGGACGGCGCTCGACAAAAACTACCGCGCCGTGTTGAGCGACGCCGAGCTAATGACGGCGGCGGACGCATTTTTGCGCCACTCGCTAAACATTTCGGAAGCGAGCCGCAGCATGTACGTCCACCGCAACACACTCATCTACCGCCTCGACAAGATAGAAAAAATGACGGGGCTCAACATTCGAAACTTCAACGACGCAATGACCTTCCGCGCGGCGTATCTTATTTATAAGCTACTCAACGCTGACGAAAAATAACATTCGTCTCTCGAAGCGCGATCAGTTGGCGCGCTTTTGAGTATCAAAATACTTGATTATCCTACCGAGAAGCTCGGCTGGGATTATCTTTTTAAACGTCGCGAAAACGTCCTCTCGCGGCGGTTTTTTTTGATACATTTCTGTAAGTAGCGAGCTTATCGTCGCGGGGTCGGGGTTTTGCGTAAGCTTCAGGAGGTTTTGCTCGCGTTCGCCGAGCCGTCCTCTCAAAAGAAACGGAAGAAGCTGTTTAAAGTCCATATTTTGCCTCCGGGGAACTTTTTATGCGGTATCGTCATACAATTATCGAAAGAGGTGAAAGGTTATGCGACAGCTAAAAAACTACAAAGCGACCGACATTTCGGCTAGCGCCGCAAAGTACGACGGAATGAGCGAGGGCGAGCTTATGGGCGAGCTCATGAAAAACGTCGCCGCCGCCAAGGAGAACGGCTCGTTTTCAGCCGAACAGCTCGACGACTTCGCGCAATTCGTTGCGCCGAGCCTGGACGAGAAATCGCGCAACAGACTGACCGAGCTCATAAATGCCATAAAGCAGGGCTAAACGCCTTACTTCGCGATTTCCGCAATCGCCTTTACGAAGAACTCGACCTCGCGCTCGGTGTTATGGTATGAAAGCGACGCACGGACTGCGCCGGTGTCGAGCGTTCCGAGATAGCGGTGGCAGAGCGGTGCGCAGTGCAGACCGCAGCGCACCGCCGTGTCGTATTGCTCGTTGAGTATGTCGCCGACTACGGCGGCGTCCATGCCGTCGATGTTGAAGCACGCGATATTCGGCATGACGTTGTATTTGCCGTACAGCCGAACGCCCGTGATTTTGGATAGCTCGGAGCGCATGAGTTCTCCGAGATAGGCGAGGTTTCGCACCTCGTGCGCGTTCTTTTTTCGATAATTGATGGCGGCGATAAGTGCAAAAGCGCCGGCGACGGGCAGCGTGCCGCATTCGAAACCCTCCGGAATATCGGTGGGTTGCTCTAAGCTATTCGACGCCGTGCCCGTGCCGCCGAACTTAAAAGCATTAAGCGGAGGATTTCCCTTTACGCAAAGACACCCTATGCCTTGCGTGCCGTGCAAGCCCTTGTGCGGCGAAAAACACAGGTAGTCGCAGCCGATTTCTCGCATATTGACGTCCATGTAGCCGACCGACTGTGCGCCGTCCACGAGATACAGAATGCCGTACCTCCGCGCGATTGCGCCTATCTGCGCTACCGGAGCGACCGCTCCCGTCACATTCGACACGTGATTGATTGCGAGTAGGTACGTGTCGGAGCGCACGGCGCGTTCGATGTCGCGCGGGTCGATAACGCCGTGTCTGTCGGGCTCGACTGCGGTAAATGTAATGAGCCCGCGGTTTTTCAGCTCCTGAAGCGGACGAAGAATGCTGTTGTGTTCGTATACGGTCGTCACGACGTGTCCGCGCCGCGCCGTGCCGAAAATGACAGTGTTAAGCATATCCGTACAGTTAAACCCGAATATGACTTCGTCGCAGCCGACGTAATCGCGCACAGCTTTTCGCGCTTCGTAAATGACGGCCGCCGCTTTTACCGACGCAGAATGACTGCCGCGCCCCGAGTTTGCGGAAAGCTTTCTCGTCGCGTAGTCGTTTGCTTTGATGACGCACTCGGGCTTAAACAGGGTAGTTGCGGCGTTGTCGAAATAAATCATGACGGCATGCTCCAAAAAGACATATAACGGAATAAGACCGTTAATATTTAATTGCGAATTTTGACGGTTTAGAACTAAAAAGAGGAAATTATAGAATAATGAGTTACATTTTTGCGTTCACTTCGCGAAACAGCGCAATGCGGTTTTGCGACGCGGTAATTTCTTACGGCGGCGCGGCTAAATTGGTAAACACGCCGCAGATTACGGGGAGCGGGTGCGGACTGTCCGTAAAGTGCAACGACTACGAGCTGTGCGGCGGAATACTCAACCGCGGCTATTACACATCGCTCCGCGCGGTGTATTCATTCGACGGAACGGAATATAAAACATTGTATAGGCAGTAAAGCACAGCTTTTTCCCGTCGTGTGCGTACTGCCGTTGTTCGTTGTATGTTACATCCGACGAGCAGTATGGCGTCGGAAGGAGTAAACGCAATTCTATTGTGAATAACGGTAATAGAGCGTTTTGGTATCTTTATTAGGCTCCCCTTAATAAGGGGAGCCGGTTGTGCGCTTGTGCGCAGACTGAGGGGATGTGAAATATTTCGGCGCGTAGTCGAAGAATATTTTTGTTTTCGTTAATAAAATGAATTTATCAAAAAGTATTGACTTTTTAAAAAATAATGGTACAATATAATAATAAGAAGAAGGACATTCTTCAAACATCTCTCAGACAAGGAGGATAATTATGAAAAAGAAGTTGTACAGCATTATCCTCGCGCTTGTCTTTGTCATGGCGGGAGTAATAGGTTTGACAGCGTGCGGCGATGACGGCAAAGACGGGCCGAGCACCACCACCAAACAGTCGGCAGTCGATATTTCGGGCAAGACCTTTGTCTTTTCCGACGTAAAGATGATCTACACGAACGATGAAATGTTTATGGACGGATATGTGCCCAATCCCAACGGGCGCGAGATTAAGTCGCCGACAGGATTGAGCGAATATGCTGCCAAAGCATACGACAATATGGCCGCCCTCAAAGCGCTTAACGCCGGCAAAAAGGTAATCGCCGTAGAGACGGCGGAAAACTCGTCCAAGGGCAAGCTCCGTGGCGATTTCTCGATGGGTATAGGCAATCCCCCTCAAACCTTTGACGACGTGTTCCTTACGGACGAGGATGAGTATGAGTGGACCAACCCGTACTATTACGAGTACTCGACGGAAAAATACTATTCGAAGTACTACACGGTATTTATGTACTCTTATAGCCATTTCGAGGGATTCGAGGAGAGCAACTATTGGAGAACCGCTGAGACCTACGGCAATCTCCGCGGCAAAACTCTTACAATGGTATATGCCAACGTAGCTCGTGACCCCGACCAAAGCGCAACCCACTCTTACGCGTATGTGCTTACCTTCATGCTCGAAGAGACGGCGGCATAAACACTTAGCTCAAAGATAAAACACAATTTCAAAGCGCACCGCAAAGGTACTTACTTTTGCGGTGCGCTTTTTTGCTTGCTATCATAAAAAGATACGCCAAATAGTATCATTCTGAGCGAACGAAGAATCTAACGTGCGGCTCGTCTGGCGCAACGCAAAACGAATTACGGCAGTGCACACACGACAAAAATCCAAGCTGTGCTTGGTTGCTTACTTCTTTTACAAAAGAAGTAAGTTGACATTTAACCGAGCCTATGCTACAATAAAGGTATGGAGCTCATAGAAGAACTGAAAAGAGCATATCCCGACGCTACGTGCGAGCTCGAATACAACACCGAGTTCGAGCTTTTGATAAGCGTTATCTTAAGCGCGCAGTGTACGGACAAGCGGGTAAATGCGGTTACGAAAGAAATGTTCAAGGTCGCGAACACGCCCGAACAGTTTTGCGAAATGCCTATTGAAGAGCTTGAAGAGCACATCAAATCGTGCGGATTATATAAGAACAAAGCGGCAAACATAAAGTCGTGCTGTCGTGACCTCGTCGACAAGTTCGGCGGGCGAGTTCCCGACACGATGGAGCAGCTCATCACGCTCGCGGGCGTCGGGCGAAAGACCGCAAACGTCATGCTTTCGGTGGCGTTCGGAAAGCCGGCGATTGCCGTAGACACCCACGTTTTCCGCGTAGCGCACAGAATAGGGCTTTCAAGCGGCAAGACGCCCAACGACGTCGAGCGCGACCTCAACAAAGCGTTCCGCGAGGAGGACTACCGCGACGCGCATTTTCTTCTCATTCGGCACGGCAGGGATTGCTGCCATGCGCGAAAGCCGGACTGCGAAATCTGTCCGATAAAAACTCTTTGCGCGACGGGAATAAACGACGCGGAAGTTGCGGCAAACAGGTAAAAAAATGTTTATTGACAGAGCTAAAATCTATATAAAGGCGGGCAACGGCGGCGACGGCTGCACGTCGTTCTATACCGAAAAGTACGTCCCCAACGGCGGCCCCGACGGCGGCGACGGCGGCGACGGCGGGAGCGTCGTCATAAAGGCGTCGAGCGCGATTGCGTCGCTTTCCGATTACCGCTTCGGCAAGCACTATAGGGCGGAGAACGGCGCAAACGGCTCGGGCAAGAACAGACACGGCAAGCGCGGCGAAGATTTGGTCTTAACGGTTCCGCGCGGTACAGTCGTCCGCGACGAGGAGACAGGCAACATTTTAGCCGACCTATTTTACGACGGCGACAGCGTAACCGCGCTCGTCGGCGGAACCGGCGGCAAGGGCAACGCGCGGTTCAAGTCGTCGCGTCGACAGGCTCCCGGATTTTCGCAAAAGGGCGAGCCTACTAAGGAGCACGCAGTAATCCTCGAGCTCAAGACGATAGCCGACGTCGGGCTCGTCGGGTTTCCCAATGCGGGGAAGTCGACTCTGCTTTCGGTGCTCACGCGAGCAAACCCCAAGATTGCAAACTATCCGTTCACCACGCTTACGCCCAACCTCGGCGTGTGCGCGAGTGACGACTATTCTTTCACCATTGCGGACATTCCGGGGCTCATCGAGGGCGCAAGCGACGGCGCGGGACTCGGGCATACGTTTTTGCGCCACGTCGAGCGCACAAGGCTGTTCGTGCACGTAGTCGACGTTTCGGCGGCGGACGGCAGAAACCCGATAGACGACTACAACACGGTCAATACCGAGCTCACTAAGTACAACAAAGAGCTCGCCGACGTGCCGCAGATAATAGCGCTCAACAAGACGGACAGCGCGCCTAAAGAGAATATCGAGGCGTTCCGAAAAGCGGTAAAAGGCGATATAATAGAAATAAGCGCGGTAACGCACGGAAATCTCACGGCGCTTGTAAATGCGATAGCGCAAACGCTCAAAAAACTGCCGCCTGCGTCGCCTATGGAGTACGAGCCGTACAAATATCCCGACGCAGATCCTAATGCGTTCACGCTCACGCGCGGCGACGACGGCGCGTTTGTTTTGGGCGGCGAGCTTATAGAACGGCTTGCGCGAACGGTCGTTCTCGAAGATCGGGACAGCTTTATGTACTTCCAGCGTCGGCTCGACGACAGCGGCGTTACAAAAGCACTCAAGAAAGCGGGTATTGCCGACGGCGATACCGTCAGGATATTGGACACGGAGTTTAAATATGAAAGCTAAAACTCAAAAGATAGCGATATACGGCGGGAGCTTCGATCCGCCGCACTACGGACATTACGACATAGTAAAAAACCTCGAGCGCTCTTTCGACCGCGTGATTGTCGTTCCGTCGTACATTTCTCCGTTCAAGACGGACGAGGCGGCGGACAGCGCTAAAATCCGTCTAAAGCTTTGCAAAAAGGTGTTTGCTTCGAATAAGACCGAGGTGCTTTCGCGCGAGATAAGCAAAAAGGGCGTCAGCTATTCGATAGATACGGTAAAGTATCTCAAAAAGAAAAACCCCGATGCGAAGCTGTTTTTCGTGATAGGCAGCGAGGAGCTCGTCAAGCTTACCGAGTGGCATGAAATCGACGAACTCAAAAAGCTCGTCGCATTCTTTGTCGTGCCGCGCCCCGGCTATAAAGCGACCGACGAGACGCTCAAAACTCTCAAAAAGCGGGGGATAAAGATTAAGACCGCAAAGTTCGACGGACTTAACATAAGCTCGACGAAAATCAAGATAGACATTGCGTTCGGAAAGCAAAACACGAGCGTTCCCGACATTGTAATCAAAACGGCGGAAAAGGAAGGGCTCTTCAATCCGTACGGAAAGTACGTCGAAGCTCTTTACAGGTACAACCTGTCCGACAAGCGTTTGACGCACACGTACGGCGTCGCTATTCGCGGCGCGGAGCTCGCCAAGCTATACGGCTACTCGGTGCGCGACGCGGTTATTGCGTGCATATTGCACGACGTAGCAAAGTCGGTAGACCCGGATGATTACGTCGGCAAGGTCGACGCGGAGGGCTTTCCCGCGCCGACGGTGCACGGTCCGATAGGCGCGTATATAGCGCGGCGCGAGTTCGGAATTTCGGACGAGATGTATCACGCGATACGCCACCATTCGACGGGCGACGCGACAATGACGCTCCTCGACGAGATAGTTTACCTCGCGGACAAAACAGAGCCGTACAGGACGTACAACGAGGTGTACTATTTCCGCTATCTGTGCGCGATCGACAAGGACTACGCGATGTACAGGGCTCTATCTGCCGTCAGCGAGTACAAAGAGACGCGGCCGTGCGAATACACGGCAGCGGCTATCGAGCTTTACAGGGCGCGTTGCGAGGGCAAAACACCGCCCGAAATGCCGAAACGCGAGGTCAAGCCTTCCGAAAATACGGTTACGCTTCCGATAGTGCGCGGCAGTCACGCTCTCGGCGAGCTCAAGACCAAGGCGATGCGCATTGTTCCCGAAACGCAAAAGGGCATACGCACGGTGGAAGAAACCGGCACCGCCGTCCGCGCCGTGGAGGAAAACAGTACGGCAGTCCGCATGATTGAAGAGAGCAGTACTGCGGTACGCGTCGTAACCGAAAACAGCGGCGCGGTGCGCGTGGTGGAAGAAAGCAGCACGGCGGTCCGCACTGTGGAGGAAAAGAATACTGCAATCCGCGCCGTTCCCGAAAAGAAAAAGAAGGGCACGGCGACAAAAATCGACGAAATCAAAGAGATTGCCGTGACGGTAGCTAAAGAGCTCAGCCTTCACAAGGCGCGCGACATAGACATAGTTGACCTTGCGGGCAAGACGATAGTTGCAGACTATTTCGTAATCGCGTCGGTGTCGTCGACGACGGCTGTCAAGGCTCAGATGGGCTACGTTGAGGACATAATGACCAAAAAGTATGGGCTGGACCCGCTTCGCCGCGACGTGGACAGCGAATGGATAGCTCTCGACTACGGCGGAGTAATAGTTCACATATTCACCGACAAGACGCGTGAGTTTTACAATATCGAAAGATTGTGGTCGGACGGAAACAACATAACGAGGATAGAATAACGCATGGGCTTTGAAGTAGACATAATACGCGCACTTCAAATGATGTCCAACGGCTTTTTGGACGCAATTAACCATATATTCTCATTTTTCGGTACCGAGATTTTCTTCATGATAGTCGCGTTGGTGCTCTATTGGTGCATCGACAAAAAGTTCGCGTACAGGTTTTTCAACGTCTATATTCTCGGCGTGGCGCTGACAAACGTCATGAAGATAAGCTTTAAACGCACACGCCCGTTCGATGCGTATCCGCACGAGGTGAGAAGCATAGGCGACCGCGAGACGAGCTATTCTTTCCCGTCCGGACACACAGAAACGATAGCGTCCGTTTCGACGCTTGCCACAATCAAGTACGGAAAGAGTTATAAGATAATTCCCATAATCGGGGTAATGCTCACAGCCCTTGTCATGGTGTCGAGAATGTACCTCGGTCAGCACTACCTTTCGGACGTGTTGGTAGGACTTCTTGCGGGCATTCTGTTTGCGATATCGTTCAACTTTCTGCTCTCGCTGTTCAAGGACAAAGAAGAATGGTTTTTAGTCCCCGGCTTGGCGCTTGCGGTTATCATTATAGCAATTCTTGCGGGCGTCGGCGCACTCAACACAAGCGAGGACATGCTCAAAGGTCTCGGCGCGTTCATGGCGTTCGATATAGGCTACTTTGTCGAAAAGAAGTGGGTGGGCTACGACATTCATCAAAACACAAAGTGGTGGAACTACGCGCTCCGCATTCTTATAGGCGGCGGCGTCACGGTGGGCATACAGTACGGGTTTAAGCCGATATTTCCGGAGAGTATTCCCATGCTGTACTGCTTTTTGAGATATTTTTTGATGGCGTTGTGGGCGGCGCTCGCGGCACCTCTAATCTTTAAGGCGGCTAAGATATAATGCGGGATGTTTTCGAAATCACTTCGGCTAAAGCCATGCAGGAGCTCGGAAAAGATATTGCGCGCGATCTTTCGGGCGGCGCCGTCGTGCTGCTTTCCGGCGAGCTCGGCGCGGGCAAGACCGTTTTTTGCAAGGGGCTTGCCGCAGGCCTCGGAATAGAGTCGGAGGTCTTGTCGCCGACGTTTACCATAATGAACGAGCATATCGGAAAGACGATCAAGCTCTGCCACATCGACGCGTACAGGCTGACGAGCGCGGAGGAAGCCGAGGCGGCGGGAATTTGCGAGTATATAGGTGCGCCCGACTGCATTTGCGCCGTAGAGTGGTGGGAAAATATAGACGGGGCTTTCTACGGACTGGAAACGGTCAAGATAACGATAGATAAGTGCGACGACGTAAATACGCGGAAAGTGACGGTGGAAAGATGAATTATCTGTTTATCGATACGGCAGAGGGCACGCGCGCATTGCTGTGTGCCTGCGGAAAATATTATTACGACGAGAATATGAAAAGCGCGGGCTCGGAGATTTTGCTCCCCATGATAGACGGGCTTTTGAGCCGTGCGGGAATAAAAATACAAGGCGTCGATATTTTCGGCGCGTGCATAGGTCCGGGCTCGTTTACGGGGCTTAGAATAGGGCTTACGACGATAAAGACGTTTTGCTACGCGACGGGAAAGCCGTGCTTTGCCGTAAACAATCTGCGGCTCAATTCATATAATAATATAGGCAAAAGCGAAAAGGTCATTTCGATTGCCGACGCCGGAAACCGTGTGTGCTATATCGCAGTGTACGACGGCGAAAAGGAGCTCGAGCCCGCTAAGTGCGTGACCGTTGACGACGCGAAGAAGATTGTCGAGAGCAATCCCGACTATGCGGTGTCGACCGACGTAAAGCTTTCGTCGGTGTTTGGCGGTACTGCCGGAGTGGGCGAAAAGGAGCTCAAAATCGCGGCGGAAAGGCATATCGCAAATGCGGTGAGCGAGAAGGAGCTTTTGCCGCTATACATAAGAAAACCGCAGCCCGAGCGCGGCGCGGGCGACCTGTGATGAGCGCGAGGTTTAGAGCGGCGACAGCGGCAGACGCCGCGCAAATAGCTTCCATGATGGAGCGTTACGTCGACTGTCCTTGGACGGAAGCGCAGGTCAAAGCGGAGATAGAAAACGAAAACGCGCTCTTTTTCGTGGCGGATCTTGGCGGCAAGACGATAGGGTTTTTGTCGGGAGTGTGCGCAGCCGACGAGTGCGAGATATCGGATATCGCCGTAGAAGATCAGTACAGGCGGCGGAAAATCGGGACGTCGCTGTTTAATCTGTTGTTATCGGGCGCAAGGGCGCGCGGCGTTAGAAGCACGTTTCTTCTCGTAAGAGCGGACAACACACCCGCGAAAAATCTGTACGAAAAACTCGGATTCAATGCCGTGGGAGAACGAAAGGGCTATTACAACGGCACGGACGCCGTAATTATGCGTCGCGAAATATAAATGCTGTTTTGCGGCTCGCAGTAGCCGCGTCACGTACCTTTAAAACGTATAATGCGGAGGGCGGCCATGCGGGACGAAATCGACGGCGTTCGGTTTGAATACGAGGTCAACGGACACTACTTGCGCGGCGCGAAAACGGTTGTATTTTTACACGGCTGGGGCGGCGACCTTCGATCGTTCCGTGGCGCATTTTCCGCGGTGACCGATCTCGGGCTTTCCGCCGTCAACTTCGCATTTCCCAAGGAAGTTCCGCCCGATTGGGGCGTTTACGACTATGCGGCGTTTGTCGGCGCGTTTTTGGAGCGCGAGGGGATAGCGGGCGCTACAATCGTCGGACACAGCTTCGGCGGAAGAGTAGGCATAATTCTCGCAGCGCAGAGGAAGGCGGAAAAGCTAGTTCTCGTCGACGCGGCGGGCATGAAGCCGCGGTTCAGCTTGCGCAAGAAAATCAAGATAGCGAGGTACAAGCGCGCCGTCAAATGCGGTAAACCGCTTGACGGAATGGGTTCTGTGGATTATAATAATACGAGCGGCGACGGGCGCAAGGTTTTCGTTCGAATAGTCAACACGCACCTTGATAAGCTCCTGCCGTATATAGAGTGCGAAACGCTTATCGTGTGCGGCAAATCCGATAAGGACACGCCGCCGTACATGGCGAAAAGGCTGAAACGCGGCATAAAAAACAGCGAGCTTGTGTTTTTGGACGGCGGGCACTACTGCTATACGGAGTCGCACCACACATTCGTAAGACTGCTAAAAAAATTTCTCTCGGCAAGGTGATAATGGATTTTTACATCTCTGTAGGACTAATAGCCGTAGCGGCGGCACTGACGTGCGCCGCAGGCTTGCCGATATTCAAAATATTGCAGCTTTCGGGCTATAAGGCCGCCGGAGTGTTTTCTTGGTGGAAATCGACGGGATACGATACGCTCATTCGCTATATTGCGCTGACTATGCTCGGCTTTATAGCGATGATAGTTTACGTCGGCTGCTTCGGCGTTTTCGAGTACGCGCGGTACTGCGCCGTAGCTTTGTATATCATCTTGTGCGTCGTGTTTTTGTGCTCCGTCAAGATGGGCGGAAGCTCGGGCATAAAGTTCACACCGAGAATGAAGCGCATGATCGTTGTCGACGGGCTTCTCACGCTCATTTTGGGCGCGGGTGCGGCGTGGGCTTCGTGGGCGCACCCGTACTGTCAGACTGTTACGGCGGCGCTTGGGATTCTCGCGCCGTTTATTGCGATTGCGGCAAACGCTTTGACGAGTCCGTTCGAGCGGTTCAACAACAAAAAGTATATCGTAAAGGCGAAGTCTAAGCTCGCCGAAAAGAAGCCTGTCGTCATAGGCATTACGGGAAGCTTCGGCAAGACCACGGCAAAAAACATTCTCGCCGCAATGCTTGACGACGCGCTCGCAACGCCGGGCAGCTTTAATACGCCCATGGGCGTGTGCCTGACGGTAAACAACGAGCTTGACGGTCAAAAGTACTTTATAGCGGAAATGGGTGCGCGGTACAAGGGCGACATCAAAGAGCTTTGCGACATAGTGTCGCCGACGTACGGCATAATAACGGCGATAGGCGATATGCACGTGGCGACGCTTAAAAGCCGTGCGGGCGTGGCGGACGCCAAATACGAGCTTGCCGAGAGCCTGCCGAGCGACGGTTTTCTCGTCCTAAACGGCTATAACGCCGACTGCGCCGCGCTAAGTGAACGCACCGCGCCGTGCGAAACTCTCGTAACGGGCGACGGCATAGCGTATAAGGATCTTACGATAGACGGTAACGGCACGAGCTTTACGCTCGTGATTGACGGAAGCGAATACAAGGTGACGACGGCGCTTCTCGGCGCGCATATAGCGGAACTCACGTGCCTGTGTGCCGCCGTTGCGGTAAAGCTGAGTGTGACGCCCGAAAAGATAGTGTCTGCCGTCGAGGGCATGAGTCCTGTCGAGCACCGCTTGCAGCTCATCAAGGGCGGCGCAGTTACGGTGATCGACGACGCGTACAATTCAAATCCCGTCGGCGCAAAGAACGCGCTTGACGTTTTGAAGTGCTTCGACGCGAAGAAGATTATAATCACCCCCGGCTTCGTCGAGCTCGGCGCGATAGAAAAGGACAGCAATATCGAGCTCGGAAAAAACATCGCGGATGTGTGCGATTACGCGTATCTCGTCGGCTCGCGCGCAGATGATATCAAAAAAGGCGCCGTCGATGCCGGCATGTTAGAGAGCACGGTGTGCGTGTTCGATTCCCGCGACGAGGCTGTTAAATCGCTCGAAACGATAGCGGGCGACAAGGTCGTACTGTTCGAGAACGACCTGCCCGATAACATCAAGTAATAAATATTTACTTTCCGAAAAAGGTAAAAGTTATATGAAAAGAACAGTGCTGATAACAGGCGGAGCGCGCGGAATAGGGCGGCAGATGGCCGTCGATTTCGGCAATGCCGGATACAACGTCGTGATAAACTACAACAACTCCGAAAAGGAGGCTATGGAGCTTGTCAACGAGCTAAACGCCAAAGAGATAGCATGTCAAGCGATACGCGCCGACGTATCCGACGGCGAACAGGTAAAGAGAATGGCGGAGTCCGTCGCATTCGGGCACGTGGACACTCTTATAAACAATGCGGGGATAGCGCACTTCGGGCTTTTGCAGACCGACAAGGAAGAGGACTTCGACCGCATAATAAACGTCGACTTAAAAGGCGTATGGCTTGTCACTCGCGCGTTTTTGCCGAGAATGATTGAAAACGGCTTCGGGCGCATAATCAATATAAGCTCGTTCTGGTCGGAGCGCGGCTCGTGCACCGAAACTGCGTACTGCGCGGCTAAGGCGGGCGTGAACGGCCTTACAAAAGCGCTTTCGCGCGAGGTGGGCGAGTACGTAACGGTAAACGCGATAATAGCGGGGCTCATTGCAACCGATATGAACGATCCCGTCCCGCCCGACGCGCTCATACGAATAGTCGACAATACGCCCGTGCGCCGAATAGGCCGCCCCGAGGACGTAAGCCACGCGGCGCTGTTCCTCGCCGACGAAAAGTCATCGTTTATAAACGGCGCACTCCTCCACGTCGACGGGGGATATTAAAGTGGTGTTTGCATGCGAGTTATCGGACATGCTATAATGATTATACGAAAAACAATAATTTAGTTAAGTATGAGCAAATTTTCCAAAATGATAGGGCAACAATTCGCTAACCCGCACGGTTTTGTTGGGTGGGTTTGTTGCAAAATAATGAACGTCATAAATAGGCGAATGTACCGTAGCGTTGTCAAGGCAATAGAGGCAGATGACAGTGCTACAATACTTGACGTGGGCTACGGCAACGGTTACCTTTTGAAACAACTTGATAAAAAATTCGGATGCAAATTATACGGTATTGAAGTATCGTACGACGCCGAGAAACTTGCCGCAAAGCGCACTAAAAGGGGAGTGGACGCAGGCAGAATACGACTTCTGCAAGCGGACTGTTGCGATATGCCCTTTGATGAACAGACATTTGACTTCATCACGACAGTCAATACTATATATTTTTGGCAAGACACGGAAAAAGGGCTGTCGGAGATTGCACGGGTGTTAAAGAATGGTGGAACATTCTACAACGCAGTGTATTCGCGCGAGTGGTTGCAGAAGCTAGCCTATACGAAAGAAGGATTCAAGTTTTTCGATCAACAAGACTACATTAACCTCGGCAGAAAAGCAGGTTTTGCGAAAGTGGAAATTGTCGATATCAAGAAAAATAAAAACTTTCTTGTTGTTTATAATAAATAAATTTACATTTATCTTACTGCGCATATTTACACATAGCAAAACGCTCTCGGATTATTATGTCCGAGAGCGTTTGTCGTAGTTTAAAGTATTCCGGATTTAGTCGTCGAGGTCGTCTGCGGGAGCTTTCTTTTCAGACTTAGCGGGCTTTTCTTCGGTCTTTGCCTCGTCGCTCTCGTCGCTTTCGCCTTCTTCGGACGGTTCTACGGTAGGCGCCGCTTCGCCGTCGTCTGTGTCGAAGTATTTTTCCTCGGGCTCTTCTTCTTGAAGCATGTCGTCAGCTCCGGAAGCGAGCCTGTCGAGTCTCTTTGCGATTTCCGCACGATCGTATTCGGAAGTGTACGTCGATTTCTTTTTCTTCTTCAAGTGGTCGCGCACACGTATTACAATGATGATTGCGATTGCCGCGATCAAGCAGATGCTGAATATGAGGGTGGGGATGAGCCACCAAGCGACTTCGCTCGGCGCCTTTTCGACGTCGTTGTCATCGTCGTTACTCGCGGCCTTGGACAGCTCGACCTTCTTCTCTTGAGAGGTAAGGTTGGCGGTCGACTCTTCGTAAGCGCTTTGCGTCATCGACGTAAGTGATACGTCGGAGATGATGAGCTTGCCCGTGATATAGCTCTTCCAATTGTCGCCGCCGAACGAGATGTTGAGTCCGACGTTGCCGCCGCTCGCGCCCGTGCTTATATAGAATGTGTAGGTCTTGAACGTTTCGTAGTCGCGCGAGGCTTCGTTGCTTGAGGAAATAAGCGTCGTCGTGTCTTTGATATTCTCGAACGAGGAGTTGACGGTGCCTGTGAGGTTGATTCCTGCGCCGATTGCGGTTTTGTTCTTGCGGATCTCGTCCGAAACCTTGACCTTGAGCGTCACGTCGAGACGGTAGTAGGTGTTGGAAACGAGCGCCAAGTTCTCACCGTAGGTGTAGATCGTGCGGTTGTTGACTGTGTTGTAGATATACAGCATTCTGCCCGTCTGGTCCTTGCTGTCGAACTCGGGGTACGGCTTCCATTCCTTTCTGTGCTCGTTATCAAACAGACCCGCAATATAGCCGCTGCTGTTTGCGGACGTCACCGACCAGTTATAAGGAATGCCGAGTCCTTCCGTCGACTGATATGTGTAGGCGTCGTAGTAGTCGAGCGAAGGCGAGGTGAAAGAAACTACGCCGTAATCGAGGTTGGCAAGACGCGACGGGCTGGAAATAGCAACCTTGTAGTCCTCGAGGATGCTTGCGTATTCGTCTGCGACCGTGCCGCTCTCCGCTACCCATTCGGTCATAGCGACCTGCTTGACGTAGACGTTGCCGTCGGAAAGCTTTTGCTTGTTGTTGACTCTGTCGTTAAGCCCGAGCCACACCTCGACGTACACAGTCTTTTCGGAGAGCGGTGCGTTGATGTAGAATGTGAAGGGCTTGTACGCGTTGCCCGTCGACTTGATGCCCTCTATCGTGGAAAGGACTGAGCCGCCCGTCGTTTTGAGAACGAGCGCCGCGCCGTAGCTGCCGCTTGACACGCCGTCGACTGCCATGTCGACTGTGAGCTTGTAGCCCTTATCGACTGCGGCGGTGATGGACGACGAGCGGTAGCACACCGCAGTCGGGGTGGAGGACGAGAGCAGAAGCGCGTTGTATCTCGGCGCAAGTGCGAACGACGACGGATCGGTAATGCGCGTGAGTGCGCCGCTGCCGCTTATCTTTTCGAACGTGTTGTGGTCGGCGGGAATCATGCCGTGAATTACGTTTTCGGTATCGACTTCCTTAGTGGAAAACCCATTCGTGCCGACGTTGCTCGCGTCGTAGTACGTCCAATCGGACACGGGCAGAGGGAACTCGATATCGTCGTAGCTACCGAGCGTGATGAAGTTGCCGTTGGTGACGCCGGTATCGGACGAAGAAGGATCGAGCGTCGTGATTGCACCGCCGTCGGCGCCCGAGAGCTCGTTGAACTCGGATTGTGTGAGCTCGGTGAACGTTACGTTATCGAAAAGCGCAATGCCTTCGGAAGGTGAGGTCGGAGAACCGAGCCAGAACTCGAAGTGCAAAGTAAGGTCGGAAAGCGACGAGCCTTGAATATAGAATGCGTGCTCTTTCCAACCGTAGTGCGCGGTATCGGAAGCGTCGCCGGAGAGCAGGGTGTGCGGCACATGCAGAACGTATTTGTTCGTCGGGACGTTGTTTTGACCCTTGATGAGGACGGAAATGCCGTCGCCGCCTGTTACGCCGTCGCCCTTAATCCATACCGACATGCGGTAGAACTTGAAACGCTCGACCGTGACGTCGGGGGAAGCGACGCCGCGTGTTGCGGGACCGTTGTTTGCCGATATTCTCAAAACGTTGCCGTTGCTGCCGCCCTTGAAGTATTTGTTATCGGCGGCAAACTCGGCGCGGCCGAGCGGCGCCCACGGGTTTTTGGTGAAATGAACGTCGTCGTCTTTCAGGTCGACGATATTGGCTGTGTCGTAAATATCGGCGCTTGCGGACTTGACGTAGGGGATATCTTCGTCGTCATCCTTGTTGTCGTAGTACGAAACGTTGGGATTCCAATAGCTGTTGCTGCCGAGCGTAGTCGCGTTGGAGAACGTGCCTATTTCCACTTCCTCGTCGCCGACGGTCGTCGTAAGGAACTTGGGCTCGTACAGGTCGAGAACCATTGCCGTATCGTTGCCGTTCATATAAACGTTTTCGCGGTCGGTAGGTTTGAACCTATTTGTCTCGAACGCGAATTGATAGGACGAAATGCGGTGAGCCGCGACCGAATCGAAGAACGCGTAGCCGTGCGCGGTGCGGGGAAGAATGGGAAGCTCGCCCTTTTCGTCGGCAGATACTGCGTCGCCTATGCCGAGAGACAGCTTGACGGTCTTGGACATGGACGCGGAGGTGCGGACATAGAATGTATACTGCACCCAGCCGTAATTGTTGGCCTTGGTGAGCTTGGGCACACCGTTTTCGGCGGTCTCGAGATTTTTGACTGTGTTAATGTTGATAAAGGCGCAGTTTTCGCCGAGACCGGTAAGCTTAATCGTAGCGCCGGTGCCTTCTGCGAAATTGCCGGTTTTAACCCACGCCGAAACGCGGTAGAATGAGTTGGGAGAGAACGTCATGTCCGAAGAAGCGAACGCATAAGCGACTTCTTCGTTTTCCTTGGTGTTTACGATAAGCGTCTTTTTGTCGCCGCCGTAAGGATCGCTTCCGAATATCGTCTGAGGAATAACGTTGGGCGACGAGTATTCGGGATACTGATCGAGATGGAGTCCTTCGTTGCCACAGTCCTCTGAGTGGTAGCTTGTCGATGTAAGGTCGACCACGCCGGCTATGATGCTCGAGCCGCCGTTGCCGCCGCCGACGGAGTTGCCCGTCCAGGACGAGGGGGAAGCGGTGGGCTTATAGCTGCCCGACGTGTCGGAGAAGTTGGGGTTGGAAATATTCATCGACGTCGCCGTGTACTCTTTGGTGTCCTCGACTTCCTCGTCGTCCGCAAAAGCAAACAGGCGGAAGGAGAAGGCGCCGAAAATCAACGCCGTGAAAAGCGCGAGTACAGTCGCTATTGTAACAGTCTTAGCCGTAATTCTTTTGATGAGTCTCATATAGCACCTTTCTTCGG
Source organism: Clostridiales bacterium (assembly GCA_022508505.1). Taxonomy (GTDB): domain Bacteria; phylum Bacillota; class Clostridia; order Christensenellales; family Pumilibacteraceae; genus Anaerocaecibacter. The sequence goes on from JAFLVC010000015.1 coordinate 28,726, forward strand.
AAATATACCGTATTGGATAATATACCGTTTTCTATTATATAATACACACGCCGAAATTGCAAATGTTTTGGGGCAAAATAGCGATATTTACCCAAGATATTTTTGCGTTTTTTTTCTCTCATCGGGTGACGCGGTTATTTTTAGCAAAAAGACGCAAAACTATTTATGTGAAAGATAGCTTAAAAACGGGATTGATATACGGCGGCGGAGTGCTCGTCGGCGCGGTGTCGGGCTTTTTCGGCGGCGGCGGCGGAATGTTGTGCGTGCCGCTACTCGAAGCGTACGGGCTGGACTGCAAGAGAGCGCATGCGACCGCCATACTCATCATACTGCCGATATGTATTGTGAGCGCGTCGATATATATAGCAAACGGGTACTTCGAGTGGACGGCGGTGCTGTGCGCCTGCATAGGCGTAACCCTCGGCGCGGTAGTGGGGGCGCTCGCACTCGATAAGCTCAGCAGCAGCGCCGTCGCTCTCATATTTGCCGCGCTCATGATAGCAATAGGACTTAAACTTATAATCGCATGACGCCGCAGCACGTGATAATCATAGCGTCCGCACTCGGCGGACTCATAGGCGGAATGGGAATGGGCGGCGGAACGCTGCTGATTCCGCTACTTACGCTTGCGGCGGGGCTCGAACAGCACCTCGCGCAGGCGATAAACCTGATTGCGTTCGTGCCGCTCTCCGTCGTCGCGCTCGTAATCCACAAAAAGAACGGCTACGTCAGCTTTAAAAAAGCGGCGCCGATAGCCGTCGTCGCGCTTGTTGGCGCGGTCGCGGGGAGCTTCGGCGCAAAGTATGCCGGCGGATATGTCCTTCGCTCGTGCTTCGGCGCGTTCTTGACGGCGCTCGGCGTGTACCAGGCCGTAAAGGCAATCGTAGAGATAGTAAAAAGGCACAAGGAAAAGAAACTTAACACTGTGTGTCATTCTAAGCGAAGCGAAGAATCTGCCATGTAACGAAACTCGTCGGGAGTTACGCAAAATGAATAACGGCAGCCTACACACGACGCAAAAACTCTTTACAAATATTGCAAAGTCGGGTATAATAAAGCATATTTATTTTAAGGTGTGCTTTGAAGAAACCGACTTTCAAAAAGGGAATACATCCGCCGCACAGCAAGCACTCGGAGGAGAGCGCTCTTGTCGAGTGCCCCACGCCCGATACGGTTTACATACCGCTTTCTCAGCATATAGGAAAGCCTGCGTCGCCTTGCGTCGCGGTCGGCGATAAGGTCAAGGCTGGAACCTTAATCGGCAAAGCAGAAGGGCTGGGCGCCAACATATTCTCGTCGGTTTCTGGCACTGTCAAAGCGATTGAGCGCAGAAAGACGCCGACGGGCGCATGCGATCACGTCGTGATAGAAAACGACGGGAAATACGAAACGGAGTATCTTCCCGAGCTTAAAGATAACTCGAAAGAGAGTATAATATCGCGTTTGGCGGAGGCAGGACTTGTCGGCATGGGCGGCGCGGGCTTCCCGTCGCACGTCAAGTATTCGCCAAAAAAGACTGTCGACGTGTTCATAATAAACGCAGCCGAGTGCGAGCCGTACATAACATGCGACTACCGCCTTCTCGTCGAGCACACCAAAGAGGTGTTGAAGGGCGCGGCGCTTCTTGCAAAAGCGCTCGGGCTCGACGCGTTTTATGTCGGGATAGAGGACAACAAGCAAAAGGCGGTCGAGATAATCGAGCGCACGGCGGGCGAGCTCTCTTTAAAGGTGACGGTCGTCGTGCTCAAGAGCAAGTATCCGCAGGGCGCCGAAAAGCAGCTCATCTACGCCGTGACGGGGCGCAAGGTGCCTGTCGGCGGGCTTCCCGCAGACGTCGGCGTCGTGGTCGGAAACGTCCATACGGCGTTTGCCGCTTACGACGCGGTGGAAAACAACACGCCGCTGTTTAGGCGGGCTTTAACGGTGTGTGGCGGCGGCATTGTCGAGCCCAAAAACCTGTGGGTGCGGACTGGAACGCTGTATTCCGACTGCGAAAAGTTTTGCGGCGGAGCCAAGGACGATTGCGTAAAGACTATTTCGGGCGGGCCGATGATGGGCTTTGCGTTGCCCGACACAAATTATTCTGTGACAAAAACCACGGGCGCGATACTATTTCTCGGCAAGGAAGAGGCGAATACGCTCATGCCGGGGCCGTGCATCAACTGCGCGACCTGCCGCAAGGTGTGCCCGATGAATCTCATGCCCATGTACATAGACGCGTACGCGCTTTGCGGCGACTTCGCTTCGGCAAAGCGTTACGGCGCTATGAACTGTATCGAATGCGGCTGCTGCGCGTATTCGTGTCCGGCTAAGCGCCCGATAGTGCAGTCGGTGCGGCTCGCAAAACGCATGATAAAGGAGAAAGGCCTGTGATTAAAACCGTATCGGCGTCTCCGCATATCACAAATCCGCGCAATACGACGCGCAGAATAATGATCGACGTTTTGATCGCGCTTTTTCCGTGCTTTGTTGCGGCGACCGTTTTTTACGGCTACCACGTCGTCATAAACCTTTTCACGTGCCTTGTGTTCTGCTTCGGCACCGAGCTTCTTTACGGGCTCATAATAAGCAAAAAGTTCAGCCGCGAGGGCGTTAAAGAATCGAGCGTGTGGGACTTGTCGTTTGCAGTGACGGCTACGATATTGGCGCTCAATCTTCCCGCAGTCATGACCGTCGACGGGTGGGGCGTGAACGCACTAAACGCCGACGGCGCGATAGCTTTCAGCTTCGACTCGGTGGTACTGTGCGCGCTCGGCTCTATATTTGCCGTAGCGCTTGTCAAAATGCTGTTCGGCGGTCTCGGCAAAAACTTCGCAAACCCCGCCTGCACGGGCAGGGTGTTCCTTTTGATAGCGTTCGGCACGGCGTTTAGTTCGACTGCCTCGCTGTTTGCAGACGAGCTCGCGACGACGGGTGCGACGTGGCTTGGCACAAGAAACAACGTGACGGGCTCAATGCTGCTCGATATGTTTCTCGGCAACACCGCTACGTCCGCGGTCGGCGAGACGTGTGTAATAGCGATACTTTGCGGCTACGTGTATCTGTCGGTGCGGAAGGTCATTGATTTCCGCGTGCCGCTGATGATAATAGGCTCGCTCGCGGTGTTCATATTCCTGTTCGACGTCGTGCCCGGCACTTCGGGCGCCGACATGTTCTACTCGCTCGTCGCGCACGTCATGTCGGGCGGACTGCTGTTCGGCGCAGTGTTCATGGCGACAGACTACGCGACAAGCCCCAATACGTTTTTGGGAAGCGCAATATACGCCGTCGGTATAGGACTTATAACGGCGCTCATTCGCGCTTTCGGAAAATACCCCGAGGGCTTTTCGTTTGCGCTTCTCATCATGAACCTCGTCGTTCCGCTAATCGATAAGTACATATTGCCGAGGCCGTTCGGGTACGTAAAGCCCGTAAAGCAAAGCAAAGCAAAGGCGAGTAACGGACAAAAAGAGAAGGAGGGCGAAAAAGCATGACGAAATCGCTTTCCAATGCGCTCAAATCGGTGCTCGTTCTCGTGTCGATAGCCGTCGTGTGCGTGGGCGTGCTTGCCGTGTGCAACATGTTCTTCCCGACGTACAAGCCGACGCTCGACCTCGAAACGGCAAAGCTGATCGACAAAATCTGCCCGACGGGAGTGGGGTACAAGCGCGCGTACAAAGAAAAATATATCGTCATGCTCGACGACAGCGAGTACGGCGGCGACCTCGCAGGCTTTAACAAGGCCAACAAGACCAATAAAGCCGAAGTGCTTGCAGTCTACGGCGAGCCCAAGGGCGAGGTGGACGGCGACGGCAAGAGCAACGTCGGCGCGTTTATAGTCGAATGCAAATCGGAAGGCAACGACAGCGACGTCGTCATTCTCGTAGCGTTCAAGGACGGCGCGGTAGTCGGTGCGACGTGCAAAAAGCAAAACGAAAGCTATTGGAACAAGCTGCCCAAAAACCTTTTCGACGAGATTTCGAAAGAATATCCGAGCGGCTCATTTAAGAGCGTGTTCGGAAGTACGGGCGCGACGAATTCGCTTCGCGCGATAGAGCGGTCTTGCAATCTTGCAGTCAAGTTTGCGGGCAAGTACAGGGAAAAAATTTCCGACGCGCTTCAAAAAATAGCGCTCGGCGCAGGCAGTGATACGGGGGTGAGCGCATGACAAAAGATGAATTCAAAAAGACCGCGCTCGGCGGACTTACCAATAACCCCGTTTTTGTGCTTGTTCTCGGTATGTGCCCGACGATAGCAAAGTCGGACAATATAATAAACGCGCTGTCGCTCGGAATCTGCACGGCGTTCGTCTTGGTGTTTTCCAACGTGATAATCTCTGCGCTTCGCAAGGTGATACCGGACAAGGTGCACCTTCCTGCGTACATAATCATAATAGCGTCGCTCGTAACATTCGTACAGATGATTGTAAAATCGTTCATGCCCGAGCTGAACGACAGCATAGGCGCGTTTATTGCGCTAATCACCGTAAACTGCATAATACTCGGTCGTGCGGAGTCGTTTGCGGGCAAGAACAAGGTGTTGCCGTCTTTCATCGACGGGCTGAGCATGGGACTCGGGTTTATCGTTTCGATAACTCTTTTGGGCTCTATACGCCAGCTTTTGACAATGGCGTTCGGCAGCGGATTTTTCGACAAGACGATGGGCGGATTTATAGTGCTCGGACTGCTGATGGCGGCGTTCAACCGCATATTCGACGCCGTAAAACAGTACCGCAAGCGCCGCACTCCGCTCATCGAAAGGGAGGCGGTGTAGTATGGATTACTTTATAGGCATCGTCTCGATAGTCATTTCGGGAATACTTACTAACAACATTGTGCTCAATCAGAGCATCGGTATTTGCCCATTCCTCGGCGTCAGCAAGAAAACGCAGTCGGCGGTGGGCATGGGGCTTGCCGTAACATTTGTGATAACGGTGTCGACGTCGGTGTGCTGGCTGTTGTATTCGTTGGTGCTCGAGCCGCTCGACATAGGCTATCTCAGCACAATCGCGTTCATTTTGGTAATAGCGTCGCTCGTCCAGCTTTTGGACATCGTGCTCAAAAAGACGTCGCCGACGCTGTATAACTCGCTCGGCGTGTACCTCGCGCTCATTACGACCAACTGCGCGGTGCTCGGCACGGCAAACTCGGCGGTCATACTTGACAGCCTCGACTTTTTCCAGTCGCTCATGACAGGACTTTCGATAGGTCTCGGCTTTACGGTTGCGCTTATTCTCATGGCGGGAATACGCGAAAAGCAAGCGCTGTACGACGTGCCGCGCCCGTTTGCGGGCTTCCCGATAGCGCTCGTCACGGCGGGAATAATGGCGATGGCGTTTTACGGATTTTCGGGACTGTCGTTTGTGTAGGTGAGTAGTATGCCGATATTTTTAAACATCATAGTTCCCATACTGATAGTCGCGGCGCTCGCCGGAATATTTGCGTTCTGTCTGTCGTTTCTCGGCGATAAGCTCGCAGTCGACCGCGACGCGCGCATCGACGACATCGAAAGAAACCTCGCCGGCGCCAACTGCGGCGGCTGCGGGTATCCGGGCTGCGCGCAGTTCGCGGAGGCCCTTTTCCGCGGCGAGACCGAGCTTTCGCGCTGCAACCCCACGCCGCCCGAAAACAAAAAGAACATCGCCGAAATCCTCGGCATGGGCGCTTTCGAGAGCGAGCAGACCGTCGCCGTCGTGCACTGCGCGGGCGGCAACCGCGCCGCAGATAAGTATTCGTATCAAGGCTTCGGCGATTGCAGGACGGCGGAGATAATCGCAGGCGGTAGCAAGGCGTGCGAGTACGGCTGTATGGGGCTCTGTACCTGCGTCCACTCGTGTCGCAACCAGAGCGTGTCGATATGTAAGGACACGGGCGTATCGGTAGTCGACCGTGAAAACTGCACGTCGTGCGGCGCGTGCGTCGCGGCGTGCCCCAAAAAGATTATAGGCAGAATACCAAAGACCGCCAGACTTTACATAGCCTGTTCCAACCTGACGAAGGGCAAAGAAGTCGTCAACGTGTGTAAGGTGGGCTGTATCGCGTGCGGAAAGTGCGAAAAAGGCTGTCCCAAGGGCGCGATTACGCTTGCCGACAACCTCGCCGCAATAGACTACAACAAGTGTATCGGCTGTATGAAGTGTGCCGCCGACTGCCCGCGCGGCTGCATACTCCCGATAGGCGACGGCGTAAGAAGGCTGGAAAAAGTAAAAGCGGCACGAGCAAAAAAGCAACAGTAAAACGACAACAAAAAAGGAGCCGAAACGCTCCTTTTTTTGTTGTTAAATTCGTCACACAACTCGTCGGGTGTAACGCAAACCGAATAACGGCAGTTCACACACGACAAATATCCAATCTGTGATTGGTCGGGTGAAATGCAAAATGCTTACTGCAGCCCACACACGACAAATATCAATCTGTAATTGGTCGGGTGCAACCCTTATATCACCGTTGCAGTCTACACACGACAAATATACAACCTGTGGTTGTTATACGCCTTGGGCAATCATCGCTTCCGCGACCTTGATAAAGCCTGCGATGTTCGCGCCCGACACGTAGTCGTCGGGCTTGGCGTACTTGACCGCCGCCTCGGTGGTCTTTTCGAATATGCCGCGCATGATGCCTTTGAGTTTTTCGTCCACTTCGTCAAACGTCCAGGAAAGCCTTTGGCTGTTCTGGCTCATCTCGAGCGCGGAGACCGCAACGCCGCCCGCGTTTGCCGCCTTTGCGGGCATGAACAAAACCTTTGCCTTTTGGAACGCCTCGATAGCCGCAGTGGAAGAGGGCATGTTCGCGCCCTCGCCGACGGCGAGCACCTTGTTGGAAATGAGCGCCTTCGCGTCGGCCTCGCTAATTTCGTTCTGCGTGGCGCAGGGGAGAGCGACGTCGCACTTGATGTTCCACACCTTGCCGCCGTCGTGGTATTCCGCACCTTTGACGCGGTCGGCGTATTCCTTAATGCGCCCGCGCTCAACCTCTTTGATTTGCTTTACCACGTCGAGCTTGATTCCGTTCTTGTCGTAGATATAGCCGTTGGAGTCGGACACGGACACGACCTTTGCGCCGAGGCTCTGCGCCTTTTGCGCCGCGTAGATAGCGACGTTGCCCGAGCCCGAAATGACGACGGTCTTGCCCTTTATGGAATCGCTGTGTGCGTTGAGCATGTTCTCGACTATGTAAACGAGCCCGTAGCCGGTAGCTTCCGTGCGCGCAAGCGAGCCGCCGTAGGTGAGGCCTTTTCCGGTGAGGACTCCCTCGTAAATGTTTTTAATGCGCTTGTATTGGCCGAACATGTAGCCTATCTCTCTGCCGCCCACGCCGATGTCGCCCGCGGGAACGTCTGTGTCCGCGCCGATATGGCGGGCGAGCTCCGTCATAAAGCTCTCGCAAAACTCGCGGATTTCGCGCTCGGACTTGCCCTTGGGATCGAAGTCGGAGCCGCCTTTGCCGCCGCCGATGGGGAGGCCTGTCAATGAGTTTTTGAAAATCTGCTCAAAGCCCAAAAATTTGATTATGGAAAGATTGACGGAGGGGTGTAGCCTGAGCCCGCCCTTGTACGGACCTATTGCGTTGTTGAATTGAACGCGGAAACCGCGGTTGACGCGCATGTTGCCTTTGTCGTCCGTCCAGGGCACGCGAAACATTATCTGTCTGTCGGGCTCGGTAATGCGTTCGAGTATTGCGTTTCTCTCGTAGACGGGATCGCTCTCGATCACCGGCTTGATGGTGGTAAGTACTTCGTCCACGGCTTGCATAAACTCGGGCTGTCCCTCGTTGCGTGCCGCTACCGACGCTCTGACGTTGTCGATGTAAGACATAACTTTTAACTCCTTTTATTCATTTTCGATTAAGTAAATTTTATCATTTTTCCGTATGTGTGTCAAACGTATGAAATGTATGAAAACAAGTTTTTTCGGGCTGCAAAACCGCAGTATATTATAATAACTTATTTCATCATGCGGTGTGTTTTTTCATAACTAAATTGAATTTTTGGCTTATAATAAGATAAAATGTCCTAAATTGCAGTCAAATGTGTACGATTTCGGTGTGTTTTGAGGCTTGCGTTGAAAACTGCGATTGACCGCGTTCGTCGCCGAATGGTATAATAAATATGCGTAAAGCTAAATATTATAAATCAAAAAAGGCGACGGTATGGTAAATTTTGTAGTCGATTCCACGTTTGGAATCACGCGCGAATACGCGCAAAAGCATGGAATAAAGGTGGCAAGTCTCACGCTCGGTCTGGGCGAAAAGGAGTACGTCGAAGGGTACCGCGAGGATTGGGACGCCTTTTATTCGGACTATTCAAAAGGCAAGCTCGCCGCCAAGTCGTCTCAGCCGTCGCCCGAAAAGTTTATCGACGCGATAAACGAGGCGTATGCAGATGATCCCGACGGCGAGGTCATTATATTCACTATAGGCGACCGCTTGAGCGGAACGATAGGCTCAGCCAATATTGCGGTGGCGAGCTTTCCCGATAGGAGAATAGCGGCAATCGATTCGCACAACGGCGGCGTATCGTCGTATATGTTTTTGCAAGAGATGATAAAGGCGCGCGACGGCGGCGCGAGCTTCGACGAGATAGTGGAACTAGCAATCGGCATTCGCGACAGGATTTCGACGCGATTTATACCGGCGTCGCTCACCGAGCTCGCGCGCGGCGGGCGTGTAAATAAGCTGCTGTCCCGCATAGGCAATCTTTTGAACATCAAGCCGGTGTTCGAGTACCGCGCCAACGAGCTCACCGTTCTCAGCAAGTGTTTGGGCGTCAAACGCGCGATGCAGGCGGCAATAGAAACGCTACCCGAGTTCGACCGCATAGCAATATTGTATATTTACAGCGACGAGCTCGTAGATCAGCTAAAAGAGCGGCTGATAAAAAAGTTCGAAATGTCCGACGTCGACGTGGAGCCGATGTGCCCCGTGGCAGGCGCGCATATAGGAATCGGAACTGTGGGGATAGTCACGCTTGCGAGCGAGAAAAAGTCGGAATAAAACACGTCACCTGTTCTAAACATATCAAACCGCGAATATTATATCGGTGAAAAAGCGTACGGGCGGTCGCGGCAAAACTAGCCAAAAATCCGCAAAAAAAGCCGTAATTCGCGTTTTTTAATATGTTAGGATAGGAGAAAGTCCGATGAGGTTCTTGGTTGTCAAACGGTCGACGCTTATAGTTGCGGCAATCGCGGCGGTGACGTTGGCTCTTGCCATGACTGCGGTCTACTACACAGGTGCGGCGGCTATCTACAACAATGCAAGCCCCAAAAAAGTGCCCATATACTCCGTCGAAACGGACGAAAAAGCTGTAGCTCTGACGTTCGACGCGGCGTGGGGCGCCGAAAAAACGCTCGGCATCCTCGACACGCTCGAAAGTAAGGACGCATGCGCGACCTTTTTTGTCGTCAGTTTCTGGGCGGAGAAGTATAAGGACACGCTCAAAAAGCTTGCGGCGTCCGAAAGGATAGAGATAGGCACGCACTCCGCAACGCACCCTTACATGTCGAAGCTGTCCAAAAAGCAGATGGAGCTCGAGCTCACCACGTCGCGCGAGCTCATCGAGGGTATAACCGAGCGCAAGGTCGAGCTTTTCCGACCGCCGTTCGGCGACTATTCGGACGCGCTTTTAAACACGTGCAAGGAGCTTGGGCTGTACGCCGTACAGTGGGACGTCGATTCTCTCGATTGGAAAAATCTGAACAAGGATCAGATAACCTCGAGAGTCGTGGGCGGCGCGCGCAACGGCAGCATCATACTGATGCACAATGACGGCGCGCACACTTTGGAGGCGCTTCCGGCAATAATCGACGGCTTGCGCGCAAAGGGTTTTAAGTTCAAGACGGTAGGCGAGCTCATTTACAAGGACAACTATACAATCGACCACACGGGCAGGCAGTCGAAAACCTGACCGAAGCGCTCTCGGCTGCAAATACGGCAAGTAAAAGTATCAAGGAGTCAAACACGATGAAAAACGCCACAAACACAGTATTTCTACAGGGCCGAGTGGGCTCTTCCGTCGAGTATTCTCACGACCTCTACGGCGAGCGGTTTTACGAATTCAAGCTCAACGTGCCGCGGCTGTCCGAGCATTTGGACGTCATTCCCGTAACCGTTTCGGAATCGCTCGGCGAGAGCATAAAAGAGGGCGACCTTATCGGCGTGAACGGTCAGTTTAGAAGCTTCAACCGTCCGGAGGGCGAGCGGTCCCGCCTCATCTTAAGCGTATTCGCGCGCGAGATAGTGCCGCCTTCGGACGACGTAAACCCCAATTACAGCGAGCTCATCGGCTATATTTGCAAGCCGCCGGTGTACAGAACAACGCCCTTCAACCGCGAGATTTGCGACGTCCTCCTCGCCGTAAACCGCGCGTACAGCAAGTCCGATTACATACCGTGCATAGCTTGGGGCAAAAACGCACGCCTTCTCAAAACGGCGTCGGTAGGGCAAAAGCTGGAGGTTTCCGGCCGCATACAGTCGCGGCAGTACACAAAACGCCTCGACGACGGCAGTGCGGAAATACGAACCGCGTACGAGTTTTCGATAGGCGGCGTGGAGTTCTTGAGCAAGGAAAGCGAGGTCGCGTCCACCGCCGACGAAAGTCCCGACGGCAATTAAATTGAAACAAAAAAGCGGCGTTGTCTTACGATAACGCCGCTTTTGCCGTGTATTGACAGTTATTCGCGATCGTCCTCGTCCTCGGGGTGCGTCAAACGCCTCTTTTTGAGATAAAAGACTCGCGCGATTATAACCGCGGCGAGAACGACGGTTATGATTATCACGACGATTGCGACGAGGAGGACTATGTTTACACCCTCATACTCGATATACACCGTTTCGACGTAGCAGGTGACTGTGCCGACGTCGGTCAAGCACTTTATTTTGGTGTAGTGTTTTGACGTGTCGAACGCGTCGACGACCTCGACTTTCGTTCCCGTATTGAGCGTGATGTCGATGGGGACGTAGTTGCCGTCTTTTAGGACGTAGGTCTGGGCGAACTTGCTGCTCTTGTACGAAATGATTTTGGCGTTGTAGGCGGGGCGAATGGTGGTAACCTCGTATTCGCCCAAAACGACGTCTGCCGCCATCATGAATCCCTCGAAGTTTTCGCCGATGCGCACTCTGTACCACAGATTGTTTCTGTAGTCGCGGTACGCTTCGACAAAGTCAATCGCCGAAATATTGGTGCCGGCGACGGCGGGTGAGTAGCCGTCAACCGTTTTCGCGTGCGGGCTCGGCCACTTGTATATCGGCGTCGCGCCCGAATAGGGTGACAGCTTGTCGGCTGGCGGCGGCGCGTATTCGAGCGCGTCGCTCAACGCGTCTTTATAGACGTAGCCCTGCACAAGCTTGTGGTTTTCGGTGTCGTCGATGAGTACGAGCGAGTACTCGCGCGTGTCGTCGAGGTTGTACTCGGGAACTATCACTTTGCGCCCCGCTTTTATGACGTACACGGCCGGCGTTTCGATGGGCAGCGAGAACATCGGCACGTCGTAAAGCGCGGTGCGAATCAGCCCGTCGCCGTAATTTGCGGGCGTTCTGTCGTTCACAAGGTGGTCGTCCTCGTAGTCGTCGCCGTCTATGAGCTTGACGTTGAGTCCTTCCGCCGAGCCGTCGACAGAAAAGACGGCGTGCTTAAACGTGTCGACCACAATGACGTCGCCGTAGTTTACAAAGCCGTTGTCGATTGTGGAGAGCGCTATGTGGCCTTCGCCCAAAACCGCATACGGCTTGCCGCCTTTTGCGAGCGGCACGGTTTTGGTGTTGCCGGAGCCGTACTCCTTATCTACGCGCGTAATGCTGTCGCCGTTCAATATGAACACATTGCCCTTGAAGTCGACGGAAAGCGAAATAGCCGTCTCGGGCGCCGCGCAGTAAAGGCTCGAGGCATACTTGCCGTCCGCGCCTGCGGTTATCTTTTGCACACTGTCGTCGGCGAGCGCGTAAAGCTCGTCGCGCCCGACGCCGAGAGTAATCGCCTTGTACGGCGTGTCCGAAATCTTGCCGACCGTGCCGTCATACGTCCACAGCCCGCCGTCGGACAGAATGAACACATGCTTGTCCGCGTTTACGACTATCTGACGAATGTAGCCGTCGACCGTGAATTCGGTGTCGGCGCCGATCGACACTTTGTTAAAGTCATGCGCTACGTACAGCGTGCCGCGGCTGTCGCAGGCGACCGAAACGGGGGAGTTGTACTTATCTTTGATGTACGAAAGCTCACTGCCGTACATCGCTATGCGGTTATTGACCGAATCGGCAACGTAAAGAGTGGAGTTTTTGACTGCCACACCCGACGGCGAATTGAAAAATCCGTCCGTGCTCGAGGCGGAAGCCGATATTGTATCGAAAGCCGTGAGGTTGTCAGATAGTCTGTACAGCGCGCCGAGGGTGTCTAAAGCGTACAAAAAGCCGTCGTAAGCGTAGATGTCTGTCATTCGCGCGTCGAACGAAACGTACTTTTGCTTGAACGCTCCGTCGGACGCTGTGTAACCCGTAATTTTGTCGCGCGTCAAGGCGTATACGGTGTCGCTGTGCGCCATGGCGGTGAGCGCCATAATCTCGTCCGACTGATACAGAACAGTCGACAGCGCGCCGGTTTTGGCGTCTACGTAAGCAATATCGTTCTTGTGCGGCACGCTCGAAGATGCGAGAGCGACGAAAACCTTGTCTGAAAGCGCCGCCACATAAGAAACTTTAACGTCTTTGTATCTCGACGCTGTGAGCGTTACGGTTTTTGCCGCCGAAGTGTCGAGACCGTTCTCCTCGATTGGAATAATTGCGAGCGCGTCGTTCGATACGGCGTACAGCGTGTCGCCGCTTATGTCGAAGTCGACGAAATACTTGTCCGAATACTCGGCATTTGCGGTTTCGGAACCGTAGTACGAGCTGAGCGCGCCGTCATAGAGCGCAATATAGCAGTCGCCGTACTTGTACGCCTTGTCGGCGGCGATGTTTTTGGGCTCTGAGACGGTTGTCCCCGTTGCATTCTCGACGGTGATCGAAACTACGCCGTCGGCGCAGGTGACGTAAATGCCAGACGCTTCGGCGTGAACTGCCGACGGCGCGTCAAAGAACGCGTAAGCTATGTCGGGCACCGCGTAAACGGGGGATAGCTCGGCAGTAGCGGACTCGTTTTCGGCGTTAGCCGTCACCGCCGACGGAATACACAGCATGAGCGCCGCGGCAACCGCCGATAAAGCGGCGGCGGAGCTGATTTTGAGCGATTTATCCATGCCGATATTTTATCACAGCCTTGTCGGAAAGTAAAGAGTTTTGACTTGTTTTGTCGAATGCCGCATGTGTATCGGCCCGCAATTGGCTAAAAGTGCCAAAAAAATATTTAAAATTTGTTCAAATACCCCCTTTACAACGATTTAATTGTATGTTATACTTTCAATAGTATAAAAAGGGGTATAGTTCGAAATACCCGAAGGTGTCGGCTTTGAATAATATAGCAATTATTGATTTGGGTTCGAATTCGGCGCGGCTTGTGCTTGCGCATGTTGTCAGCGACAGCTATTTTGTCGTGTATGACGAGCTTACGGAGACCGTACGGCTCGCTCAGGACATGGACAGGGAAGGCTATCTCAAGCAACCGCGTATTCAGCAGGCCGTGAAAACCCTCAAGATGTTCCGCAAGCTTTGCGACGCCAATAAGGTCGATCGCATTTATGCGTTTGCGACCAATGCGGTCAGAAAAGCAAAGAACCAGCGGAGCTTTCTCGAAGAAGTCAACGCCATGTGCGGCTTTCGCATAACCGTTTTGACGGAGGAGCAGGAAGCGACGCAGATATACTACGGCGTAATCAATTCGCTCGAAGTGCCGAAGGGCGTAATCATGGATATTTCGGGCTCGTCCCTCCAGCTCATACAGTACAACAGGCGCGTCATACTCAACCGCGTCAATCTCCCGATCGGCACGATGAATCTTTCCTCGCTGTACAGCGAAAATACGACGCCGCTTCAGCAGGCACAGCTAATCGAAGCGTATATCCGCGACCAATTCGACCAGATAGAGTGGCTCAAAAACCTCGATCCCGAGTACAAGCTCGTCGGCGTCGGCGGATCATTCCGCAACCTCGCGAGCATTGTTCAGCGCATCGAAAAATATCCGCTCAGCATGATTCACAACTTCCGCGTCGACCGTCCTACGTTTACCAAGGTGTACGACATGGTAAAGGTTTTGGACGTCGAAAAGCGGAGCAAGATAAAGGGGCTTTCGGCACAGCGCGCGGATATTTTCTGCGCGGCGCTTTCGTGCATAAAGAGCCTTTTGGACTGCACCGAGTTCGAGGATATTGTTATATCGGGCGCGGGCATACGCGAAGGGTACATGTTCAACCACGCCGTGCCCACTACGATAGAAAAGCCGATATCGGACATTCTCGGCTATTCGATATACATGAGGTTGCACTACGACAACCTCAACATTTCGCACGCAGAGCACGTGTGCAACCTCGCGATACAGCTTTATAAGCAGCTCCGCGTATTGCACAAACTCCCGCGTCAGTACATGCGCGTACTTAGGATTGCGGCGCTCCTGCACGAATCGGGAATGCGCACCAACTTCTACAGTAGGCACAAGCATTCCGCGTATTTTATAATGAACAGCAATCTTTACGGCGTGTCGCACCGCGACTTGGTGCTTGCGGCGTTTGTCGTGCGCGGGCACGAGCTCGAGGACATCTCGATAGCGGAGTGGAACAAGTATGCGGACATAGTGCAAGAGGAGGACCTCGTCGCGGTCATGCGGCTTGCCGTCATTTTGCGCATAGCCGACTCGCTCGACCGCTCGATGTCGGGCTCTGTCAAGGCGATAAACTGCGACGTTCTTGGCGACTCCGTCATAATGAAAACAGAGGTCGAGGGCGACTGCTCGCTCGAAATCAAGGACGCGCTCGGCGCGGGCGCCGATTTTGCAAAGGCGTACAAGAAAAACCTTGAAATACTCTGATATAGAAGTCATATTCGCAACGGCGTCGCCGCGGCGGCGTGCGCTTGCCGAAAAAATAAAATACATAGGCTTGAACGGGCGGAGCGAAAATGACGTAAGCTTTCCGCGCGTCAAGCCTGTTTTTATTTCGGCTGACGTAGAGGAAGTGTCCGTCGGAAGCGCTTTGGAGGTGGCGACGGCAAACGCGCGGCTAAAGGGCGAGTGGGCGGCAAAGCGGTACAGCCTTCCGGTGTTTGCATTCGATACGGTGGTGGGCATTGACGGCGACGTGTTCGGAAAACCGATTAGCGCCGATGATGCAATCAACATGTTCAAAAGGCTTTGCGGCCGTACTCACGAGGTCATCACCTCCGTATATTTTTGCGGAAATGGGAAAATAATCGAAAAATCCGAAAAAACAGCCGTCACTTTTGGTGCATTCGACAGAGAATTGGTGTATAATTATGTCGATAGCGGCGCGCCGTTCGACAAGGCGGGCGGCTACAACATAGACGACGCGGCGATAAAACCGCTGATTGTAGGCGTCGAGGGCGAGTACGAAAACGTAGTAGGACTGCCCGTAGCGCTCACGGAAAAACTTATCGAGGAGAATTTGATCCATGGCGAGAATGGAAATAGCCATTGATTTGGGAACTTCGTACACGTCGATTTTCGTGTCCGGGAACGGCATCGTTTTGCACGAGCCGTCCGTTATAGCGTACTACGACAATTCAAAGCGCACCACACGTGCGGTGGGTAACGAGGCGTATCAAATGCGCGGCAAGGCGCCCGAAAAGACCAAGATAGTCAGCCCCATAGTCGACGGAATAATCAAGGATCCCGACGCGTGCGCCGCCATGATGGATGCGTTTATCAAAAAGATAATGCCTCAGTCATATATCATAAAGCCCAAAATC
>JAFLVC010000016.1 GCA_022508505.1 Clostridiales bacterium
ATTCTTTACTCCATGCCGTTTTGGAATAAGGTGTGTTTTTTATTTGTCATTCTGAGCGAAGCGACGCAAGCGGCGCGAAGTCGAAGAATCTATTTGTCAACAGTCCCTCAGACGAGCAACAGTCCCTCAGTCTGCTCGCAAGCTCGCCGACAGGTCTTACACATGGGAGCCTTTTCTATGGAAAAGCGCGAGCATCTCTATCTCGCGCTTCTTTAATTATTCAATATTCATTCTTATCTTTTATCTATTCATGTAGCCGCTTGCGGCGCTCAGCCTTCCAATTCTTTGACTTTCATCAACCTGACGACGGATGCGCGTTCGTTTTCGTCGAGCTTCATCAAGATATACTTTATCGTTTCCTGAAGCTGCGGAATCATGACGTATTCGAGCGCGTTGACACGCCGTCTGTTCTTTTCTATCTCGTCGGCGAGCATGTTGCACGTCTTTTCGACTTCGGCAAGGTGCAGCAGCCTATCGGCAAGCTCGGTCAGTCTTAATATCGCGTCGTCGAGCTCTGCGGGAGCGGCGCACAGCGCGTAAGGAAGTTCGACGTTTCCCACCCGCGCGGTCTCCATGTACGGGACGTCCACGCCCATGACGTTTTTCGTTCCGACGTTTATCGACGCGGTCAGTGTGGGAAGCGCTATCGCCTGCACCACCTCGAGCGGCGCGCCTGCGGACAGCGAGAACAGTCTTAACGCTTCGGCAATCTCTTTTTCTATATCCTCGCGAAGCTTTTTGTTCTCTTTTATCAGTATGAGAAACTGCCGGACCATTTCGTCCGACTTATCCTTCAACAGCTTGTGCCCGCGCTCCGCGGTCTTAAGTCTGTCCTTTAGCCGACGCAGTTCCATGCGCGTCGGGTTTACGTTCAGTCTTGCCATTTTTTTAACCCTTGGATTGCCGTTCTTTTTTGGGTTACGATGATTTTACTCTTGCGTTACTATTCCTAAGAACTCGTCGAGGTATTCGTCGCGTATGCGCTTGAGCTCGCTGCGCGGCAAAATTCGAAGGAGCGACCAGCCGATGTCGAGCGTTTCTTCTATCGTGCGGTTGCAATCGAAGCCCTGATTGATGTACTGTTTTTCAAACTCCTCGGCAAACCGCGCGTACTGCCTGTCGATGTCCGAAAGCGCCGCTTCGCCGAGTATCGCGCCCAGCTCTTTTGCGTCCTTGCCTCTTGCGTACGCCGAGAACAGCTGGTTCATGGTGTCGGCGTGGTCCTTCCTCGTCTTGCCTTTGCCTATGCCCTTGTCCTTGAGTCGTGACAGCGACGGCAAAACGTCGATCGGCGGATTCATGCCTTTTTTGTAAAGCTCGCGCGAGAGGATTATCTGCCCTTCCGTGATGTAGCCTGTAAGGTCGGGAATGGGGTGCGTCTTATCGTCCTCCGGCATGGTGAGAATGGGTATGAGCGTAATAGAGCCCGCCTTGCCGCGAACACGCCCCGCGCGCTCGTAAATGGTTGCAAGGTCGGTATACAGATAACCGGGATAGCCGCGGCGGCCGGGCACCTCGCGGCGCGCCGCCGAAATCTCGCGGAGAGCCTCCGCGTAGTTGGTTATGTCCGTCATTATGACGAGAACGTGCATGCCGCAGTCGAACGCGAGGTACTCCGCGGCGGTCATCGCCATACGCGGCGTGTTGATTCGCTCTACCGCGGGGTCGTTTGCGAGGTTGAGGAACATGACCGTTCTGTCAATCGCGCCCGTCTTGCGGAAGTCGTTGATAAAGAAGTCGCTCTCCTCGTACGTTATGCCCATTGCCGCGAACACGACGGCGAACTTGTCGTCGGTGTTTTTGACCTGCGCCTGCCGCGCTATCTGCGCCGCGAGGTCTGCGTGCGGAAGGCCGGACGCCGAGAACACGGGAAGTTTTTGACCGCGAACGAGGGTGTTAAGACCGTCTATCGCGCTTACACCCGTCTGAATGAACTCGTTGGGATAGTCGCGTGCAACCGGGTTTAACGGGCTTCCGTTTATGTCGAGGCTCTTTTCGGGAAGTATCTCCGCGCCGCCGTCGATGGGATTGCCCATGCCGTCGAAAACCCTGCCGAGCATGTCGTGCGCGACCTTGAGCTCAATCGCCTTGCCCGTGAACTGCGCTTTCGCTTCCGCTATCTTGAGTCCGCGGCTGGGCGCGAAAAGCTGAACGAGCGCCTTGTCGCCGTCCACCTCGAGCACGCGGCCGAGCCGAGTTTCGCCCTCGCCGCTCTGCGCAATCTTGACGAGCTCGTTGTACTTGACGCCCTCGACGTTCTCGACGAGCATTAGCGGGCCTACGACCTCTTTAATCGTGCGGTATTCTTTACGCATTTTTCTCTCCTTCTTCTATCGGTCGGAACGCCCTTTTAGTCTCCGTCCTTTTTGAGCTCAGCTATCTGGTTGATCATCTGCGCGTGGATCTCGTCGAGGCGCGCGATGTCCTTTTCTTCGACGTACTTCGCTCTGCCTATCTGCTCGCGGCACGGAAGCGCCAAAAGCTTGTCTATATCGACGCCGCGGTCGAGAGCACGGCCTGCGTGCGCGTACCAATCGACGATGAGCTTGAGCATCTTGAACTGCTTTTTGAGCGAGGTGTACGTGTCGACCTCGTGGAAGCTGTTCTGGTGCAGGTAGTCCTCGCGCACCGACTTTGCCGCCTCCATGGTCAGCCTGTCGCGCGGCGAGAGAGCGTCCATGCCGACCAGCCTTACTATCTCGTCGAGCTTGGCTTCCTCCTGCAAGAGCTTGCTTATTTCCTTTCTGTACGAATTGAACTGTCCGTCGACGTTGCTCGAAAACCACTGCGCCAACCTATCGCTGTACAGCGAGTAGCTGACCAGCCAGTCGATTGCCGGGAAGTGGCGCTTATATGCGAGCGCGCTCGACAGTCCCCAATAAACCTTGACTATTCTAAGCGTCGCTTGGCTGACCGGCTCCGACATGTCTCCGCCCGGAGGTGAAACCGCGCCGATCGCAGTAACCGAGCCGACGCGCTCATCGCCACCGAGGATTTTGACGGTTCCCGCGCGCTCGTAGAACTCTGCGAGCCTGCTCGAAAGGTACGCGGGGTATCCTTCCTCGCCCGGCATTTCCTGTAACCGCCCGCTCATCTCGCGGAGCGCCTCCGCCCAGCGCGACGTCGAGTCCGCCATGATAGCGACCGAATAGCCCATGTCTCTGTAGTATTCGGCAATCGTAATTCCCGTGTATATGCTCGCCTCGCGCGCCGCGACCGGCATATCCGACGTGTTTGCAATTAGCACCGTGCGCTTCATGAGCGGCTGGTTGGTCTTGGGATCGATGAGCTCGGGGAACTCGTTGAGAACGTCGGTCATCTCGTTGCCGCGCTCGCCGCAGCCGACGTACACGATGAGGTCTGCGTCCGACCACTTTGCAAGCGCGTGCTGCAACACCGTCTTACCCGAGCCGAACGGACCGGGAACGGCCGCCACGCCGCCGCGCGCTATCGGGAACAGCGTGTCGACTACGCGCTGGCCCGTGATGAGCGGCTCTGTCGGCGCGAGCTTTTCCTTGTACGGCCTGCCGCGCCTGACCGGCCAGCGCTGAAGCATGCACACGTTGTGCTTTTGCTTGCCGTCCGACACGACCGCTACAGTATCTTCTACGGTGAACTCGCCCTTATTGATTTTTTCGATTTTGCCGGCGAGCCCATAGGGAATCATTATCTTGTGCGTTATGACCTCGTTCTCTTGAACTGTGCCAATCACGTCGCCCGCGACTACCTCGTCGCCGATTTTAGCGGTCGGCTCGAACTTCCACTTTTTCTTGCGGTCAATCGCATTCGCCTGAACGCCGCGGTCTATCCTGTCGCCCGACAGCGCCTTAAGGCTTTCGAGCGGCCTTTGAATGCCGTCGTATATTCCGCCGATAAGGCCGGGCGCGAGCTCGACAGAAAGCGGCATGTCGGTACTTTCCACCGGCTCGCCCGTGCCGAGCATGCTCGTTTCCTCATAGACCTGAATGGACGCCTTGTCGCCCCTCAGCTCTATGATCTCGCCGATAAGTCCTTTTTCGGACACGCGCACGACGTCGTACATCTTGACGTCCTGCATTCCGTCCGCGACAATCAGCGGTCCGCTTATCTTAACAATCTTTCCCATAATCTATGTTACCTTTTTGAACTGTCGTGTGTTTACCTATGCGGCGCGTTATTTGTTGCGCCCGAGGAACTTTGTATCGTAAGAAACTTTTGTACGCTTTCCTTGCCGCGGTTTTCAATTAAACAATATATCCACGCCTACTGCCTTTTCGACGTCCTTTTTGAGCCCCGCCATGCCGTAGCCGTTGGAGCCCGTCGCGCCCGGAATGGACAGCACTGCGGGGTACGCCTTTTCCTTGAGCTTTTGCATGAGCGCGTCCATCTTGCATGCGTAGTTCTCGGTAACGAGAATGACCGCGTACTCTTCGGACTTGGACAGCTTTCGAAGCGTGTCTGCCGCCGCGTATTCGTCGTCCACCTTGAACACAGCGGCGCCTATCGCCATGAAAGCCGTTACGCTCTCGCCGTCGCCTATTACGGCAAATTTACCTACTTTTTCCATTCTTTAAACCCTTGGATTTTCACCCTGTTTTTTAAACCGTTGTTTCTTCCGCCATGTCCATCATACACTTAATCATATATCTTGGGCATTCTCGAAAAGAACACGTCCCTCGCGTCCGTCTTGACGCACACGAGCGCCGTCTTCATCGCCTTCAGCTCGACGCGCGCACGCGTGTAGTAATTTAAGAACGGCTCGTACGTCGACATCTTGGCGCACAGCGAATCGGTCAAAAAGAACAAGTGGTCGTCCGCGTCGCTCTCGTACTTGGCGAGCGACCGAAACTCGTCCGCTTCCATATCCTCGGCGATGTCCTCGTACTCCGTTCCGAGAAAGCACCCGCCGAAATTTTTTACGGTCAAGGACTCCATGAGCGTCTCTTTTTTGAGCGTGCCGCCGTCTATGAACTCGTCGCGGTTTTGCCCCATGCGGCGCAGCCTTGCCGCAGAGAGAATGTTCTTTAAGTCGATTTCTTTTTTGAAATACTTTTTTATTACGCGCACGCCGCAAGAGAGTATCAGCTTGTACATGGCGCGAGTGATTGCGAGGTCTATCTCGCGCGGCTCGCGCTCCTTGTTCTCGTCGAGCTCCTCAAGCGCTTCTTCGAGGTAGCGGTCGCAGTCCGAATAGTCGCCGCGCGCTATCTTGTCGGGCTCGCCGCCCACTTGGTAGTAGCCGTCGTTCGGCACCTGTATAAACCTCGACTTGTACGCGAGCTTGACGTTGTTGTACCAAAACGGCGCGGTTAAAGCTTCACGCACTTTATCGCTCGGCGAAACCTCGTCGATAAATGCAATCAGCCTGTCCGTCTCGGCGACGACAAAGCTGTCTATCGAGACGTCCCCGGCGCACACATACCCGTAGTCGCCGAGCATCTTCATAGCGTCGGCAACCGAGGGCGCTTCGGCGACGCGGCGAAGCTTTTCGCCGTCCAGCCGCGAGGCGTATTGCATTGCGAGCGTGTTCGCAAATATCATCGTCGAAGCCGTCATAGTTGAAGCGTCTTTACCGTCTCCGGCTCGGTGCGCTCTTTGAGGTCGGCGATTATCTCGTCAACCGTCAAATCGCGGTCATACTTGGCGTTTTTGAGTATTACGCCCGCCTCGAAGTCGCCCTTCTCTTTTGAGAGCGTCAGCTTTTTCTTTATCGAACCCGAAAGCTTTTTAACCCACGCGTCGTTTACGCGCTTCGAGTCCGCCTTCGCTGCGACTATCTCGTCGCCGTCTTCCGCGACTTCCTTTATCAAGCGGCTCAGCATGGCGAGATACTCGGCGTCCTTCATCTTGAGGATTTTTGCCTTGACTGCAGCGTAGACGTTGTCGACGCACTCGCGCTTGTAGCCGAGGAAGATCTTGCCGGCTTCGAGCTCGCCAAGCTTGAGCTTGCCGCTCTTTACGGCGTCCGCCGCGGCCTTAGCTTCCTCTTCGGCACTTTTCTCGCGCGCGGAAAGCTCGGCGGCAATCGCTTTTTCGACTTCCGCTTTTTCCTGTTCCGCGTCGGCGATCATTGTCTCCGCCGATTTTTTCGCCGACTTAATTATGTCGTCGATTATGTTCTGCTTGCCCTGCATATTACGCTATTGCGGGTATGTCGAGAAGCATTATGCCGAGGAACGAGATGAGGAACGCAAAGAGCGCGAACAGCTCGACGAATATAAGCATGATTATCGCGTGGCTGCTCTCCTCCTCGTGCTTGCCGATAAGCCCTACGCAGCTGACCGCGACGTTGCCCTGCATGATAGCCGATATCATGCCGGCGAGCGCTATAGGGAGCGAGTACGCAAGTATAGTCAAGCCCATCTCGGGGGTTACCGCCTTCAAGCCGCCGATCGCGCCTGTCTGAATCAACACGATAAACGCGACGACAAACCCGTAGAGACCCTGCGTGGACGGCATGACCTGCAAAACGATCGTCTTGGAAAACTTGTCGGGTTGCTTGCTGACGAGCGCCGCCGACGCTTGCGCGGCGCGGCCTACGCCTATCGCCGAACCTATGCCGGCGAATATGATGGCGAACGCCGCTCCGAGTATGGCGTAAAAATGCCCCATGCCCATTGTTACCATTTTGTTTTCTCCTTTACCTTTAATTTTCGGCAGTTGCTGCCGTTTTTACCTTTTTGTTGTTTGCGCGCATGTTGTCGAGCGTTTCGCCGCGCCCCACCACGTGCGTGTACTTTCCGCGGCTTCCGAGCGGCACGAACAGCCGTCCGTTGCCGTCGTAGAACTTGCCGTAGAACTCAAGAAACTGAAGCCTCGCGTTGTGGACGTACGAGCCGAGAACGCCTATCAACATGTTGAATGCGTGAAGCGGGATCAAAAGTATTATTCCGAGCGGATAGCCTATGCCCGGGATGTTGAAAAGCAGACTGCCGAGCGTGTTGAACGCCATGCCGATAGCGACAGTCGCAAGCCCGAGTCCGAAGATACGGCTGTACGAAAGAATGTCCGAGAACAGATTGATGAGCCCGTATATCTCCTTGAAGCCGCCGAAGATTTTTCCGAACACGCCTTTTTTGTGACGGCCGCCGAAGATGAGCAGCATGCCGCCGCCCGTCGCCGCGAGCACGATTGCCGCCGTCATAAAGCCCTTGGGCGCGTTTTTGAGAAGTATTGTCGCCGCGAGGCAGCCGAGCGCACCGAACAGGAGGATTATCGATCCTGCGTCGAATATCGCGTCGAGCGGCTTTCCGTCCTTGCACAGCTTGATGAACTTGATGATAAAGCCTGTCGTAAGCTGAACCACTCCGAACGCAACCGCAAGACCCAAGAACATTATCGGGTCCTCAAGCGGATTGAACCACAGCGATATGTCCTTGCTGAACTCCACCGCAAAATATCCGCCGAAAACTATTCCCCAAATGACGGCAGACACGCCGCCCATGCCGACGAGGAGGAGAAGCATTCTCGTGCCCTTTCCCATCTTTTTGGATAGGCCCAAAGCAAGCCCCACTGCGGCGAGAACAAAGCCGTACCCCGCGTCGCCTATCATCAGCCCGAAGAACAGGAAGAAGAACACCGACATTACGGGAGTGGGATCGAGCTCGCGATACCTCGGCGGGCTGGACATGTTGGTAATCTGCTCGTACGGCTCGACGATTTTTTTGTTGACGGCGAGCGAGGGCGGGTTGTCCTTTTCCTCGGGCGCGAGCGTCTGCACGAATACTTCCGGGCATTTTACGCGCAGCTCTTCCACCGTCGACTTGACCTCGACGGTGGGCAGCCACCCTTCCAAAATAAAGGTGCTGTCCGTCTTTAAAAACTTTTCGTCAGCCTCGTTACGCTCTACGCCGTGCTCGAACACGTCGTAAAGTATCTTCAACTCGTCGTAGTATTTGAGGTAGTCGAGCGCATTCTTGTTGAGCTCAATCACCTCACGCTCGATGTCCGCTATTTCGTTTTGAAGCGCTTCGATCTTTTGTGCGGCGGTACAGTCGTCGCTAAACACACAGCGCGAAAACCCGAATCCGCCAAGCGCCTTTTCGACTTCCCTTTCGTCCGTATCGCGACACACGGTGACGGCGAGCAAGCCGAACGGCGTCTTTGCAAGCTCATACGCGCAATTGAGCCCGTCGAGCGCCTCGCAGGGGTTTGCGGTTGAGGGCGAAGCGAACGCCGCTACGACGACGCTCCCCGTGCGTTTGAGCTGCGAAAGCCTTATGGGAAGCTCCGCGTACGGCTCGTAGGTGCGAATGACGTTATTCGCCTCTTGCGTGCGCGTTTTGCAGTCTATTATGTCGAACGAAATTCTTTGAAGCTCGTCGCATACGTTCAAAAGCTCATACTCTTTTGCTCGCGTGTCCGAGTAGTCGTCGCGCGTAATCGGCTTGACGCCCTTTTCGAACTTGCGTTTTGCGAGCACGTAGCTTATGGGCTCGCCCTTCTTAATTGCCTTTTCGATAGCGCTCGACATGTCTGTATAGCGCTTTTCCAAAAAGTCGATTGCAAAAGCGACGCGGCTCTGCTTGAGCTTGAGCTCGCGGGAAAGCGACGCCTCGCCGCGCTCTAAGTCGAACGACGTCTCGTCGGTCGCGCGCACCTCAAACAGTCCGCGATCGACCAACCTGTCGATTATTTTGCTCTCCGACTTTTTAAGTCCGATAAGCCGAATATGCGTCATCTCGGCTATCGCCATTTATTTACCTCTCAACTCGTCGAAAAGCTCGTTTGCCCGCTTTTCGATAGCCTTGCTCTTTTCCTTTACGAGCGCCTTGCCCTTTTCGTGCGCCTTTTCGATCATGTCGGCGACGGCGGCATCCGCTTCCTTTTCGGCATTCTTGACAGCCTCGCTCTTTTTGAGCGCGGCGACAGTTTCGGCATGCTCGCGCATGTTGCGCTCGCGCGTCGCGCCGTCGAGACCTATCGCCTTGACCGATTCCTCGGCGCGACCGATTATGCGCTTCGCCTCGTCCTCGGCGGAAAGTATGTCGCCGATGGCCTGCTCGAGCTCGCCGTCCAGCTTTTCGCGCGGCTCGTATGAAATTATGGGCTGTTTCTTAGCCATTGTTTTCCTCGTAAGAAATGATTTTGCCTACTCGCTTTTCGTGCCGCCCGCCCGCAAACTCTGTTTTGAGAAAGGCGTCGACTATCTTGAGCGCCGTCTCTATATCGGTGTTGCCCGCGCCGAGCGCCAAGACGTTTGCGTTGTTGTGCTCGCGGCACAGCTTTCCCATCTCCGGTGTAAAGCACAGTCCGCACCGAATGCCTTTTACCTTGTTTGCGCAAATACTCATGCCGACGCCCGTCTTGCAAATAACGATTCCGCGTGCGCCCTGCTCTTTTGCAACTCTTTCCGCAACCGCAATGCCGTAATCGGGATAGTCGACGGAGTCAAGCGAGTCGGTGCCGAGGTCGGTTACCTTCTCGCCCTCGCCCTCGAGCTTTTGTATGACGGCGCGCTTCAAATCGAGTCCGCCGTGATCGCACGCAATGTAAACCATGTGAGCCTCGCGCATATATTTTACTTATTTTATCACACCTCAACCCTTTTGTCAAAAGATGTGAGCAATATTCTTTCACTTTCGTAACCGCTCAAAAAACGAAAACCCCGCCGCGGCGAGGTTTTTTGTTTTACTATTGCTTGTCCGAAACACGATCGCACAGTGCGAGAAGGTTGTCAAAGCCAAGCCGTATGCTTTTTGCGCAGTCGAGATAACTTTGAAGGCTCCCGCCGAACGGATCGTCGATCGGGCTTCCTATCAGCTTTTCAAACGATATGACGTTGCCGTCGCCGATGAGGTCGGCATGCCGCGCCGTCATTGCGACTATGAGGTCGCTGTCCTCCGCCATCATGACCGTAAAGGCTTTCGAGCGGCGCTTTTCGTTGTGCTTTACGCCGAGCGCCGTCAAAGCCTCGGCCGCCGTCGAGCTCATGACGTCGCCCTTTCTCGCATAAAGTCCCGCGCTCTGCACGTTAAAATCGCCCTGCCGCTTCTTTTCCTTGAGGTACGCCTTGAACATGAACTCCGCCATCGGCGAGCGGCATGTGTTGCCCGTGCATACGAATATGATGTTGAATTTCTTTTTTGCTTCCATTGCCGTCCGAAAGACTTTTTACGCCTTAAATGATGTTACCGCCGCTGACTTTGATAAGTCGGCTTATGAGCGACTTGCCTATGCCCTCGGGCTTGACGCCCTCGGCTATCACCGCGTCGAACCGTTCCGAGTCGGCTCTACGAAGGAGCGCAAAGACGTTGTGCGCGTAGTCGGAGTACTCGCCACCCGCCGTGAACACATTGCGGTCGCCGTACTTTTCCCTGTTGCCGTCGAGACAGATTATGACCGCCTTTTTGCCCTGCGAAACTATTTCGTCGTAGCGCGTGCAGATATTGTTTGCCATGTCCGCATAATACGCCGAAAACAGCACGTCGGCGTTTGGCGTGTAGCGCGACGAGAACGCGACGTTCTCGCGCTTGAACGCGACAGCCCCGATAGCCTTTTCTATCTCGTCGACGGACACTCCGCCCACGCGAAGAACAGTCGGCGGCTCGGTGCGAACGTCGATTATCGTCGACTCGATACCGATTTCGGACGCGCCGCCGTCGAGGATGTATTCGATTTTCCCGTCGAGGTCGTCCTTGACGTGGATTGCGAGCGTGGGGCTGGGCTTGTCCGTCGTGTTTGCGCTGGGGACGACGACCGGCTTTCCGGTAATCTCGATGAGGCGCAGCGCGGTCGCATTATTGGGAATGCGCACCGCGACGGTGTTGCCGCCCGCGGTCACGATGTCGGGAATGGTCTCCGCCCTGTCGAGAAGAAGAGTGAGCGCCCCCGGCATGAACTTATCTATGAGCGCCTTCGCCTTTTCGGGAATGCTTGCCGCCACCTTTTGTATGTCGCTCTTTTTGGACACCGCGACGATGAGCGGCTTGTCCTTCGGTCTGCCCTTGACCTCGAATACGCGCTCTACCGCCTTGGCGTCGGTTGCCACCGCGCCGAGCGCATAGACCGTTTCGGTGGAAAACGCCACGAGCCCGCCCGCCTTGAGCGCGGCGGCGCACAGCACGATGTTTTCCGCAGTGGGCTGTAATATTTTAGTATCAAGTCGTTCTTCCATAGTACCGTTTAATTTTAGCACATGTCGTCAAAAATTTCAAGCATGAAAACACGATTTGCGAAAATTGTCGACAGAACTGTGGGCGCCGCCATGCTGTTTGCTGTGCTGACTGCCGTAT
This sequence comes from Clostridiales bacterium, assembly GCA_022508505.1. Taxonomy (GTDB): domain Bacteria; phylum Bacillota; class Clostridia; order Christensenellales; family Pumilibacteraceae; genus Anaerocaecibacter. The sequence goes on from JAFLVC010000016.1 coordinate 11,214, forward strand.
TTCGGTACTACACCGTATTCGAGCTCGCCGCGTTTTCGGCGGCGTCGATTACGGTGTGCGCCTTTTTTATTTTCGGCGCGATCGGAAAACGCAACGACAGCAAAGCGGAAATGACAAAGCGGACGGACGACATGTTCTACGACTTCATGTTCGAGCGCGACGGCTACCCCGCGAAAAAGCTTGCGGACGGGCTCAAGACGCGCGGCGTAGAAGCTTCCGTAAAAGCGGGCGCGGTGTACGCGGGAAATACCGCCGCCTTCTTTTGCTTTGACAAGCCGCTCGACAAAAAAACGGCGGCGCGAATGATAGCAAAAGCAAAGCGCGCCGGAGCCGCTAAAGCCGTCGTGTTTTGCGTAGCGCCGCCCGCGTCAACAGTCGACGTAAAAGACTTTACGCTAAAGCCTGTAGTCGGCGACGACGTGTACAAATTGTTCGCCTCGCTCAAAGCCCTGCCCGAAAGGCGGTTTGAAAAGCCGACAAAAGCGCGTTTTTCATCGTTCAAAAACGCGCTTTCCAAAGACAAGATAATAAGATATTTCACGCTGTCCGCGTCGCTCTTCGGCGTGTCGCTCATACTCGGGTTTTCAATCGTTCCCTTCGTGTGCGCGGTGGTCGCCGCGGTCCTCTTTACGTCCGCCGTCGCGTATAACATCTACAAAAAGACAAAGCGAAAAAGTTAGTCTGCGGCATCGATTGTTATGGTAATATTTTCGGTGTGCGGAGGTATATAGTCCAGCCTGCTTTTCGATGTCAGCTTAATTATTATTTTCTCTTTATAGCAAGGCTGTAAGACTTTCAGATTGAAGTAATTGTCCTTTTCCGGATTTGCCGTTATTTCGAATTTGGACTCGTCGCATTCGAACTCCAAGGGGCAAAAGTATTCAAAGTCAAATGCGAAAAATTCCACTTTCCCGTAACCGACACTTTGAAATCTACCCACAGCCAACTCGTAATCTTTTCCTATTTCGAGCTCCGCGCTCTTTTGTTCTTGACGTCCTGTTCCTCGGCTGTCGTCAAACCGTTCGCTACCGTCCTCCCACAGGCAATGATTGACGCCGTTTTCATCCCAAATCATGGTGTCGTGTCTCATAAACACGTGGCAACCGCCGCACCAACCCTCATCAGGCTCGCTTGCGCAAGAAAAGCAGAAAAGCGCAAGCACAGTCGCTAACAAAATCACAGATAACCTTTTCATAATTCACCTCAACCGTGTTTTACTTGGGTATATCCGTTAAATTGGCATTTGTCCAATAAAAAGACCGCGTCAGCGGTCTCCAAGCAGCATTTCGGCAAGCTCGAACAGTCTCGTTTCGTCTCGGTTGTTTTTGAGCGTCAAGTAGTATTCGTAGCCGTCATGTTCGAAGATGCCGTAGCAATTTACGCCCGACGCGCCCCACTTGACGGAACGCTCCGAAACGGTTTGTTCTCGCTTGCAAACCGATATGTTGTACTTTAAAAAGTCGAGCGGCTCGGTCGTCGGGCAGACGGTGTATTCTATATCGTCGTTTGTCTCGGGATTGACAAACCGCACCGAAATGCCACAAAACGCTTCGGTCTCGACGTGAACGTATTCCGTTAAAGCATAATCGGAAAGCTCGGCAAAGTCGAAATACAAAAGGCTCGTGCCGTTTCGCTCGTTGTATTCAATGACGGTGCAGTCGAGCATAGAAACTTTGTATTCGCTCTTTGCGCCGGACTGATTGCTACCCACGAGATCGTCTTGCGTATTGCCTGTCAACAGCAAAGTCGGCACCAATACCGCCGCCGAAACAACAGCGGCGACAGGTGCAAAGACCGCCCAAAACAGAGCCGTAAATTTCCTTTTGTGTTTTTCCTTATCTGCGGTTTCCGCTCGTGATATTTCGGGGTGCATTTTCGAGAGCGCGGAATAAAGCGCGTCGTTACCTTCCTTCGCGCCGCTTTCTCTTATTTTTTTGTGTAAATCTTTTTCTCGCAAATTACCCTCCGATCAAATGGGTATATGGATTTTTAATCCGTTTGTCCAACCTACGTCAAATACTTTTCTATTTTTTTGAGCGCCTGCTTTAAAATGTATGCGATCGTGCTTTTGGGTATATTCATTTCCGCGGCGATCTCTCGCACCGTCATGCCCATGTAGATTTTACGCTCGACTATTTCGCTCTCCCTCTCGTCCAAACGCGCCATGGCTCTTTCGATATCGTACTTGTTTATGGTGTCGTTTTCGCTGAATGAATTGTCGCGGATGTCCGCCTTGTATTCGTCTAAGGACGCGTCGCGGCCGCCGTCACGATTTAGCTTGTACGCTTCGTTTTGCGTTATCTTCACTATCCATGCCTGACCGTTTTTGGTTTTGTCAAAGTCATTGACCGCCCGAAGAATTTTGTCATAGCTCAAAAAAATCACGTCGTCAACGAGTGATTTATCTATCAAATACTTATACGCGATGTACCGCAAATACCCGCGCGTATAATCGATGAACTGTTTTATGCAATCTTCACCGCGCTGTAATTTCGACAGGTATTCGTCGACTTTTTCGCGTGACGTTCTCATTCTTAAATTTTATAATTCTTCAAGATGTTTGTCAATATTTGCCCACGCAAAAAAGTTATATATTTTTTTCGCAGTCGTTGGACAAAACGAGTGCGTTTCGGATATACCTTATGCCCGAATTATAAATAATTATTTTATAAAATGCGTGCTCTTTCTCGGCTCGACTTGAGGGAGCGGCTGCTTTCCGCTTTCGATGTTTTTGAGCATCCACGCCATGTTGTAAGCGAGTGTGCGCATGGTCTGAAGTCCCTCCTCGTCCTTTCTCACGTCGTCGGGTGTAAAGCCGTGCACGCCGTTCCAATACTGCGAGGACACGACGGGCATTCTGTTTATCGTGAAGTACTTGTTAAGTCTGTCGAAGGCCGCCGTCGTGCCGCTGCGCCGCGCGCTGACGACCGCCGCCGCGGGCTTAAATGCAAGCCTTGCACCGCCTGCGTAAAATGCCCTGTCCAAAAGCGCTGTGAGCGCGCCGTTGGGCCCCGCGTAATAGACGGGCGAACCGATTACTATTCCGTCGGCGGACTGCATGAGCTCCAGCATTTCGTTAGCCACATCGTCCGAGAAGGCGCACTTGCCGAGCTTTGCGCACCCTCCGCAAGCTATGCAGCCGCGCACAGGCTTTTTGCCGATGTGGAATATCTGCGTCTCTATGCCCTGCGCGTTCAAAGTCTTTGCCACTTCGGAAAGTGCGGTATAAGTGCAGCCGTTCTCGTGCGGACTGCCGTTGATAAGCAATACTTTCATTTTACGCTCCTCGCATTTCACTGCGTGCTTATTTGCACGCGAAAACTATTTCGCTCTTTACGACGGGCTTACCCTGCTTCTGTAAGACTATCAAATCCCTGCCATCTCGCTCGGACTTTAAAACGTCGAGCTCGTCGCCCTCGTACGATTGGCTCGCGTAGATCACTTCCATTTCCTTGATTTTCTTTTTTTCGAGCTGAGCGACGGAGTACGTGTTCATGATAAAACGCAGATATTCCAAGTTGTTGGTGTGGTGAGAATGGTCTACGTTTGTCGAGCGCACCGTCACCTTTTCGACGAGCGGAAACGCCTCGTCGTCGAACTTGCAAAACTCCACCTGCTCCGCAACCTCTTGCGCGACCATGGATTTATCGATGCCGACGTCGGAAATTCTCTTGATTTTTTGCGCGGCTATATCCAAAACGCAGACCTCAACCCGCGCGTACAGCACTCTTGCGCCGCCGCCGTCGCGCACCTCTATATCGACGTGCATTCTCGCCGCCGACATGGACGATATGCACGCCGTCGCCGTGTACTCGCTGTTCCAAGCGAGGCCTTTAAAAAACTTCGCTCGCGTCTTGACGAAAACCCAGAACGCGTTGTACTTTTGCTTGATTGTTATTCCGTCTATTCCGTACTCGCCGAAAAACTCGGTCAGGGTGTCCTCGATAATCTGAAACGCGCCGATAACCGACAGGCTCTCGTCGCTTCCCACCATGCTTGCGCCTAAGCGCTGTGTCTTTTCGAATTTCATTATTTAAGACCTTATATTTGTTACTCAATCAGCTCCCCATTTGTATGAGCTTCACATCCCCTCAGTCTGCGAGCAAGCTCGCAACAGGCTCCCCTTATTAAGGGGAGCCTGATAAGGGTGTCAATCGACAAGCGGGAACATTTTGCACATAGGAGCCTGATAAGGGTACGAGTCGGACTACTTACTTTTGCGCGTCTTTTTTGTCGTACTGCTCAAAAAGTTTTCGCTATCTCCGTCAGGCTCGACTTCGCCCATAGGGGCTTCATCCGTCGGAGCTTCCGTTTCCTCGCCGTCTGCCGTCGGGACTGTTTCGGCGGTGTCGGAGTTCTCGGCATTTTCCTTTTCTTTTTGCTCGGCTTCCTGTTCGGCGAGTTCTTTTTCGATTTTCTCCATTTCGATTTCGTTGTTGATTTTGGTAATCGAGTAACCCCTGCCGTCGGCCTTTAGCGCAATGAAAATTATGATGGCAAACGCGCCCGACGCCAGCGCGACAAAGCCTATCCCGCCGCCGAGCATTTTGTAGTCTATCATCGTCATTGTGAGCGTGACTACGAATATTCCCATGAATACGAGCGCTATTATCGCAAGCACTCTTGCCGTCTTATCTTTCATTTTTTAACCGTCGTATGTTTACTGCCGTTGTTATTTGAGCGGTGCGCTCGACCAAACACAGTTTGGATATTTGTCGTGTGTTTACTGCAGTTATTCGTTTTACGTTACGCCCGAATAATAACGGAATTGCTCTTATTATGTCATTCTGAGCGAAGCGCCAACGGCGCGAAGTCGAAGAATCTGTTTGAGACTGCATTTAAGTAAACGCGCGGACATTATGCCGCGCGTTTACCGATTGGTTTTTTTACTTTTCGTTAAGGCAAGCGATGCCGGGCAGGACCTTGCCCTCGAACAGCTCGAGCGAAGCGCCGCCGCCCGTCGAGATGTGCGTTATCTTGTCGGCAAAGCCGAGCTGAGTGCATGCCGCCGCCGAGTCGCCGCCGCCGACGATTGTCGTCGCGCCCTTGGCCTCCGCCAAGGCTTCCGCAACGGCAACGGTGCCCGCCGCGAGAATGGGATTTTCAAACACGCCCATAGGTCCGTTCCAAATGACCGTCTTTGCGCCCTTAATCTTTTCCGCGAAAAGCTCGCGCGTCTTTGTGCCGATGTCAAGCCCCATCATGTCGGCGGGGATTTCCATGGTCGGAACAATCTTTGTCTCGATCTTCGCGTCGATCGGATCGGGGAATTCCTTGGTTATGACGGTGTCGACGGGGAGCAAAAGCTCTTTGCCCGCCGCCTTCGCCTTTGCCATCATCTCCTTGCAGTAGTCGAGCTTTTCGTCGTCGACGAGCGAGGTGCCGACGCTTCCGCCTTGCGCCTTGATAAAGGTGTAAGCCATGCCGCCGCCGATAATCAGCGTGTCGCACTTTTCGAGAAGGTTGCTAATGACGTTGAGCTTATCCGCGACCTTCGCGCCGCCCAAAATAGCGACAAACGGACGAACGGGATGCTCGAGCGAGTCGGCCATGACGGTCAGCTCCTTTTCGATGAGGAAGCCGCACACCGCCGTCTTGACAAGCCCGTACTCGACGATAGCCGCCGTCGAGGCGTGCGAGCGGTGCGCCGTGCCGAACGCGTCGTTGACGTAAACGTCGCAGTAGGAAGCGAGCTTTTTGCAGAACTCGAGGTCCTTGCCCTCTTCTTCCCAATGGAAGCGCAGGTTTTCCAAAAGTACGCACTCGCCGTTCTTCAAGGCCTTGACTTTTGACGTAGCGTCGGGACCGACGACGTCCGAAGCGAACGCGACCTTGCCGCCGAGAAGCTCGTTAAGCCGCTTTGCAACCGGCGCGAGCGTAAGCTTTTTGGGCTCGTCCTTCTTTGCCTTTTCGATAATGGCTTCGGCGGTGGTTTCGCCCGCTTCAATCTTTTTCTTGTCCTTTTTGTCGAGCTTGACCGTATCCGAGAATATGGAGTGCGGCTTGCCCATGTGCGAGCACAGCACTACCTTCGCGCCCTGCTCCATGAGATATTTGATAGTCGGCAACGCGCCGATTATTCTGTTTTCGTCGGTGATGACTCCGTCTTTCATGGGGACGTTGAAGTCGCAGCGGACCAAAACGCGCTTACCCTTGACGTCTACGTCGCGAACGGTTTTCTTGTTCATTTTATATCTCCTTAAAAAAGTTATTTGCTTGTTGGAAGTTATTTACTTGTTGGCGAACTTTTTATACAGCTCAAGCAGCCACTCGTAGCTGTCGCGCACCTGCAAAAAGTCGGAATACTTGTCGCTCCTGACCGCGACGAGTATGGGCGACGTAACCTTGCGCCTGTCGAGATCGGAAAACATCTTGTCGTAGTTGAACTTGCCGTTGCCGGGAAGCCCCCACACGCCTTTTACTACGTCCGTAACCGTGATATGGCTTATGCGGTTGGGCGCGCAGACGTCCAAATATTCGCGGAAGTCATACCCCGCCGCCTCGGCGTTATATACGTCGAGCGCGAAGTACAGCTTGGGACAGAGACCGAGAACCTTTTTAATCACGTCCGGCGTCGGGAAGTACGACCAGTGCACGTTCTTTACCGCGAGGCTCACGCCGTAGTTTGCCGCAATATCGGCAAGCTGCGAAAGGCGTTGCGCATACCGCGACGGATCGATGTTCTTTTCGCCGCCGAGATTGATGGGGCCGCGGAAGGTGTAGTACTTTGCGCCGAACGCAAAGCACGCGTAGCACACCTTTTTGAAGATCGCCTCGGCGTCGGCGCGCACGCGCACGTTTTGAGAAAACAACTGCGGCTCGAACTGCGTCGACATGGGCGATACCGCTACTACGTTGATGTTGCGCTTTAACGACGCAAGGTTTTCCACATACTGTTTTTCGTAGTCGGAAAAGGTGTAAAGACAGACTTCCGTCGTGTCGGCGCGCATGTTTGCCAAGACGTCGAACACACCCTCGGGAGCTACGGTATTGAAAAATGTAGATGTAGATATACCGATTTTCATGCTCATATTATACCACACCTTATATCAAAAGGCAAGCGTTTACAGCGCGTGTAAAAACTCGGTAAAACCTCGATAAATTTCCGCGCTCGCGCAACATTTGACAGCGCTCAATTACACATGATATACTTTAGTGATGTTTAAAAAGCTTTTCAAGCTCCTATCCCAAAAAGCGGTAATAACCATATTCTCGCTCGTCGTGCAGGTGACGCTTATTATGTTTGCCGTGCTGTACGCCTCCACGCACGTGTGGTGGATTTGGGGAGCTTTGGAAACGGTAAGCGTCTTTATCTGCATTTACATCGTGTCCAAAGACATGAACCCCAATTACAAGCTGTCTTGGTGTATTCTCATCCTCGCAGTGCCCGCTTTCGGCGGACTCGTGTACCTGTTTATCGGGCGGCAGCACACGCCGCGGCGAGTGCGCAAACGCCTTTCCGCCGCCTCCGACGCGACGCAGGTGCTACTTAACCTCACCAACGCGACGCTTCTTAAAACGCGCGCCGAGCTAAACCCGACGGGAACCACGTGCGCCGACCTTGTTCTGAACTCCGCGTCGTACCCCGTCTACGGCAACACGGCGACCAAGTACTATCCGCTCGGCGACGACTTCTTCCCCGACCTCGTAAAGGACATCAAGGCGGCGGAAAAGTTTATATTCATGGAGTACTTTATTATCGATCGCGGAGAAGTGTGGGACGAGATAGAAGCGGCGCTAATCGAGCGCGCTCAAAACTGCGTGGACGTAAAGCTCATCTACGACGACGTCGGCAATATGTTTACTCTGCCCAAAAAGGTTATTGAACGGCTCAAAGCGGGCGGCATACAGGTACTGCCATTCAACAAGATAACCTTTTCCTTCGACATGCGGTTGAACAACCGCTCGCACCGCAAGATAACGGTAATCGACGGCAAGATAGCTTACACGGGCGGCAACAACATAGCCGACGAATACGCCAACAAGATTGCAAAGTACGGGCATTGGAAGGATACGCACATGCGCTTCGAGGGCGAAGCGGTGTGGAGCTTTTCGGTCATGTTCCTGTCGTTCTGGCACATACTAAGCCCCGACAAGCTGATGTACAGCAGCTACATTTCGGGCGCGACAACCCCCGCCGCAGGGTACGTTCAACCGCTGTCGTCTGGCCCGGGGCGAAACGACCACCTGATTGCGAGCGCGTTTATAAACCTCATATCGACCGCCAAGCGGTACGTCTATATAACCACGCCCTATCTCATTCTCGACAACGAGACGCAGACGGCGCTCGTAAACGCCGCAAAGTCGGGAGTGGACGTTCGCATTATCATTCCCAAAAAGCCTGACAAAAAATCGGTGTATCTCGTCACCAAATCATTCGTGCCGATATTAAAAAAAGCGGGCATAAAGATTTACACCTATACGCCCGGCTTTATTCACGCCAAAATGATGATAGTCGACGACGAGCGCGCGTTTATCGGCTCGTGCAATATGGACTACCGCTCGTTCTATCTCCACTACGAATGCGGCGCACTGCTCTATAACGTCGACACAATTCCCGCCATGAAAAACGATTTTCTCGCCACGCAAGAGCAAAGCGCCGAAATGACGCACGAGCAGGCAAACAACGTGACGGTGTTCACCCGCATCGCGCGAAGCATTTTGCGCCTGTTCGCACCCATGCTGTAGGCTACGCCAAAAGAAAGTCCACTCTATCCCCTTCCACCTTTTCGACTATGATGTCGACGGTGTCGCCGAGGCGAAACTTTTTCTTGCCGCAAGAAATCATCAACCGCCTTACGTCGTACGAGGCGTTGGGCGGCAGCGACGATATGCGCACCAGCCCTTCCGCCGAGTTGTCGAGCTCGACGAAAAAGCCGAAGTCTGTCACCGAGCTTATCACGCCTGTATACTTCTCGCCTATCCTGTGCGACATGTACTCCGCCTTTTTGTAGTCGTCCACCTTGCGCTCGCAGTCGAGTGCGACGCGCTCGCGGGCAGAGCTCTCCCGCGCCGCCGCGATCGTAAAGTCGCGGTATTTTTTTGTCGCCGCCGCGCCGCCTTTAAGATACGCTTTTATTATGCGGTGTATGACGAGGTCGGGATAGCGGCGTATTGGCGACGTGAAGTGACAGTAAAACCTTTCCGCAAGCCCGAAGTGTCCGGCGTTTGTCGGCTCGTACTCCGCCTTTGCCATTGAGCGGAGCGCGACGCGCGAAACGGCGCCCGACTGCTCCTTGTGCTCGGCGTCCACCCTGTTGAGAAGCGCCGCCACCTGCTTGGGCTCGGGATCGAGCGGAAGAGCCTCGCGTATGCCCGCCGCCTCGAGAAAGTCGTTTAGCGCCGACAGCTTTTCGGGCGACGGCCTGTCGTGCACCCTGTACACGAAGGGAATTTTCGACTTGCAAAACTTTTCGGCGACCGCGCAGTTCGCGAGTATCATGAACTCCTCGATTATCTTCATTGACATCAAGGACGGCTTCTTTGCTATGTCGACGACATGCCCGACGGCGTCGAACTTGATTTGCGTTTCGGTCAGCTTAAAGTCGACAGAACCTCTCGCCTTTCGTATCGCTATGCGCTTTTTGGCGAGCTCTTGCATTATTTCGAGGCTTTTTACTACGTGCTTAAATCTCTCGCGCTGCTCTTGGTCGCCGTCGAGTATCGCCTGAACACCGACGTACGTCAGCCGTGCGCACGAACGTATGACACCCTCGCACACCTCGTAGCCCATCACATAACCGCGCTCGTCGAGGTTGATGAGCGCACACAAAGTAAGCCTGTCCTCGCCCTCGTTGAGCGAGCACAGTCCGTTGGACAGTGTTTCGGGCAGCATGGGAATAACCCTGTCGGCAAGATATATACTCGTGCCGCGCGCGTACGCCTCGCGGTCGAGCGGAGACTTTTCGGTGACGTAATGCGACACGTCGGCGATATAAACGCCGAGCTTGTAGCCGCTCTCCGTTTTTTCAATCGACACCGCGTCGTCAAAGTCCTTGCTGTCGCTTCCGTCGATTGTGAACACCGTTACGCCGCGAAAATCGCGCCTATAAGGCGCGTTCGCCTCTTTTCGGTCTATTTTATCGCCGTATGATTCCGCCTGATCCGTGACGTCCTGCGGAAACTCCGTGCGCAAATTGTGCGAAGCGATTACGCTCTTTACGTCCATGCCGATTTCGTCAAACCGCCCGAGAACGTACAGCACCTCGGCGCGGTCGCCGTAGTCGCTCGCCTTTATCTTGATGACCACCTTGTCGTGTTCGCTCGCGCCGCCGAGCGCGTCCAAAGGAAGCCTCTCGCCGTACCTGCGTTCGTCGGGCTGCGCGAAATACGCGCCGTCGAAAATTACGGTCGCAACGACGTTTAACGGATTGCGCTCTAAGACGGCGACGACCTTGCCCTCTATGCGCTGCGATCCGTCGCGCCCCGGGCGGTTGCCGATAATGACGGCTTTGACCGTGTCACCGTGCCGTGCCGAGTTGAGGTTTCTGCCCGAAATAAAGATGTCGTCGCCCTCCTGCCGTATAAATCCGAACCTGTCGCCCTTGCCGTCGAGAACGCCTTCGACAATGGGCGACACTCCGCCGTACGAGTCGCCGCGACCTTTTTTATTCAATCTGTCTCTGCCTTGACATGTTCTGAATGCCATATATTTCTCCGAAGTATTGATGTAGTATCCCTATATTATTGACTGTGCCGTTGCTGAACCCCTTTCCCCCGCTCCGCGGGTACTGTCCCCTTTAATCGCTTCGCGCTAAAAGGGGACAGCGAGACGTTTCTATAATCAATGTGCGAAGCTTTATCGCATCGCTCAGGCTCCCCTTAATAAGGGGAGCTGTCAGCCGAACGGCTGACTGAGGGGATGTGAAATAGATCCTTCGCAGGGCTCGTGATGACGCGCAAACGACTGAGCATTTATTATTGCACTTTACGCCGCCGAAAAAACAACGGGATTTGCAGTACCATACCACAAATCCCGCGCCGTTTAAGTTTTTGTTATACTCGCTTAGCCCATCGAAATCGCAAGAGTTACGAAGAAAGCTATTGCAAGCACGCCCTCGACTATTCCGAGGATAACGGTCAAACGCTTCATGACCGATTCCAACGACTTTGATTTGTCCTTGGAATAAAACGTATCGCGCTGTCCCGTCAACGCGCCCATGCCGGACGACGAAGAGGGTTGGAACATGATGATTACTATGAGCGCAAGCCCGACAAGCACCATCAATGATATGATTACTATTCTTATGATTCTGAACGCCTGAACTGCGGCGACAGAAAGCGATAAAAACGCCATAATAAACCTCGTCTTAGTCTTAAGTTGCCAAGATAGTATAACACAACGCAGTGCGGTACGCAAGCGTTTTTGAGTTGATTTTTAATTTTTTACGGGGCTGGCCCGTGTGTCGGAGACAAGCAAGGCGTGTGCAAAGGGGTATAAGGTCGGGGAAATTCGCCGCTTGTCTGGTTATCAGTCCGTCGACGGCGATGAGGCGCGTGCGACTTCTTCTTTATACTTGGCTATAACGGTAGATGCGATGTAGTCGCGAACCTCGTTGTTAATCGGGTGCGCGATGTCGCGGTATTCGCCGTTATTGAGTCGTTTGTTGGGCATTGCGATGAACAGCGCGTCGTCGTTTTCGACGATGCGGAGGTCGTGCACAACAAAGCTCTCGTCAATTGTAATGGATGCGGTGGCTTTGAGCCTGCCGGAATCCTTAACCAAGCGCAGTCTTACCTCGGTGATTTGCACAACTTTCCCCTCCTTTATAGATTTTATGTTACGATTATACCATAACGCTCGACGAAAAGCAACACTATTTGTGAAAATTTTACAAACGTGAATACCCGTCATATTTTGCGTAAAGTACGCACGACGGTGCCATCGGATATTTTTCACACACGCGCAAAAAACAGCATAACAAATATTATGAATATTCATTTTATAGGCATAAACGGAGTATCCATGCGCGCGCTCGCAGAGCTTGCCAAGAGCCGCGGTCACGACGTGACGGGCTCGGACGCCGCCGCAGAAGGTCATCGACCGGAAAACGTCGACGGTGCGCACCTCGTCGTCTACACCAACGCCGTGCCGCAGGACAACTGCGAGCTCGTTCGCGCCCGCGCTTTGAATATTCCCATAATAGAACGCGCCGAATACCTCGGCGAGATAGCCAAAACGTACGGCACGACGATTGCCGTTTCGGGCTGCCACGGCAAGAGCACGACAACCGCCATGATCGGCGCGGCACTCGTCTCATACTCGCCCACCGTTCACGTCGGCGTGTCGGGTGCGTCCAAGGTCGGCGGCACCAAGTTTTTCGTGACCGAGGCGTGCGAGTACCGCGAGAGCTTTCTAAAGCTCCGCCCGGACATCGGCGTAATACTCAACGTCGGCTTCGACCACCCCGACTATTACAGCGATTTCGGCGAGGTCGCAAAGGCGTACCGCGCGTTCGCCGCGAACTGCAAAAGAGTGCTCGTAAACGGCGACGACGAGCGGTGCGCGTCATTCAAAAACGCGGTCACCTTCGGGTTTTCACCGACGTGCGACTACCGCGCGGAAAACGTTTCGGATGAGCGCGGCATGCGCAGTTTTACATACGTCCACGGCGGCAGGAGCATAAGGGTACATCTTTCGGTGGTGGGCACGCACAACGTCTACAACGCGCTCGCGGCGCTCGCCGCCTGCGACATGGCGGGGATATCGGTGCCCGAAGCGGTGTTTGCACTGTCAAGCTTTACGGGCATACCGCGGCGGTTTGAAAGGCGCGGCATCGCCTACGGCAAAACTGTCCTATGCGACTACGCGCACCACCCCGACGAAATCAAAGCGACGATCGCCGCCGCGCGCGAGCTGTTTCCGTCGGTCGCCGTCGTGTTCCAGCCGCACACATATTCGCGGACGACGAGACTGCTTGACGGGTTTGTCGATGCGCTCGGGCATGCGGACACCGTCGTAATCGCGCCCATATTTGCCGCGCGCGAAAATCCCGACGGCACGTCTTCACACACGCTGTGCCGCCGCCTCGTCGAGCGCAAGGAGAAGGCGTACTGCTTCGACACGTTCGCGGAAATCGTCGAGTTTTGCAAAACACTCGACGAAAAGGCTGTGATATTTATGGGCGCGGGAGACATAGACGTCGCTTGCGACAGGTTTGTCGGCTCTTATAAGGCGCAGATGTAAGCACATACAGAAAAGCGCCGGCGTTTCTATATAGGCTTCCCTTGAATTTAGTGGAGCTGTCGCCGTCAGGCGACTGAGGTGATGTGAAATAAACAGATTCTTCGACTTCGCTATCGCTCCGCTCAGAATGACATAATAAAGCCGTGCACTTCTTTACTACATGATTATTCAGCGTAGATATATCCTGCTGTGTCATCCTGAGCAAGCGCCTTTAGGCGCGTCGTCGAAGGATCTGAAAAGCGCGGGCATTTTTTATCCCGCGCTTCCCTATCACGCTCCCATTGAATTTAGGAGAGCCTAATTGAAATAATAGTGAAGAGTGAAGAGACAGACATTTCCTCACACCGACGGTTGATAACGTGCAGGTACGTTATTAACGTATCTGTCGCTTAAAAGGAAGGACGCGCGCCTACTGCCATCATCACGCCCTAAGCGAGCGCAGCGGAGAACTCCGGGCGCTTGCACCGCAAAAAAGCGCCGACTCTTTAATCGGCGCTTTTTTAATTCTTATCGATTATTTCTTATCTCTTATCTTAGGCGCTTGCGCCGCTCAGCGTGCCATTTCGTCCGCGAGCTTTTTAAGCACTTCGCGGCTGTCGGCGTTGAGCGCCGAGCGAATGGTGACGGTGGTGTCGGCAAAGGTTATGTTCTTGCACGTTTCGAGCTGTGCGCGGATATGCTTTGCCGCCGCGGGCGACCAGCTTCCGTTCTCGACGATACCGACGAACTTGTTCTGGAAGAAGCGCTCGACAAGCCCCTCGACGAACGCGCGCATGGACGGGAAATATTCGTTGTTGTATGTGGTCGTTGCGAACACGATTTTGGGGTACGCAAACGCTTTTGCTATGCAGTCGGCAAGGTCGCGCCGCGCGAGATCGAAGGTTTCGACCTTTTTCACGCCGCGCTTTTTGAGCTCGTTTTCGAGCTCGCCCACAGCCTTTGCGGTGTGGCCGTAAACGGACGTGTAAGCTATCATGACGCCGTCAAACTCGGGCTCGTACTTCGACCACTTGTCGTATAAGCCGATATAATGCCCCAGGTCGGACGAAAGAATGGGACCGTGCAACGGGCAGATTGTTTGAACGTCTATTCCGCCGAGCTTCTTCAAGAGCGCCTGCACTTGCACGCCGTACTTACCGACAATGCCGATGTAGTACCGCCGAGCCTCGTCGTCCCACGGCTCCGCGGAGTCGAGCGCGCCGAACTTTCCGAACGCGTCCGCCGAGAACAGAATCTTGTCCGCCGCGTCGTAGCCTACCATGACCTCCGGCCAGTGCACCATGGGCGCGAACACGAACTTGATCGTGTGCCTGCCGAGCTTTAGCTCGTCGCCTTCGGCAACCACCACTTGCCTATCCGAAAAGTCGGTGCCGAAGAACGCTTTTATCATGGCGAACGTCTTGACGTTGCCTACGATTTTCGCCGTTTTGTACTTTTCGGCGAACACCGCGATATTGGCGGAATGATCGGGCTCCATGTGGCTGACTACGAGGTAGTCGGGAGTGCGACCGCCGAGCGCCTCCTCGACGTCGGCAAGCCACGCCGATCCGAAATGCGAGTCGACCGTGTCGAGCACGGCGACCTTTTCGTCGAGAATGACGTACGAGTTGTATGCCACGCCGTTAGGCACTTCGTACATGCCCTCGAACAAGTCAATCTCGCGGTCGTTGATACCGATATGAACAATATCGCTTGAAACCTTTTGAAGCATGATTAAATTCTCCTTTGTTATTTTATATCACGTAGCGCCCTTTTTGTCAAGCAGGCATAGCCTGTTTCCGTCGCGTGCGGACTGCACGGATAAAACGACGTTGCTCCCGACGAATTGCGTATCGTTATAAATTACTTAACGCCGATCTTATTAGCTATCTTACCGTGCGACAGACAAATACCTATCCCCGCTGTCGGGAAAAACGACGACAACCGTCTTGCCGTCGAGGCCGTCGCGTTTTGCAAGCCTAACCGCCGCCGCGAGCGCCGCGCCCGAGCTTATGCCGACGAGAACGCCCTCTTTTTTCCCCACTTCGCGCGAAAATAAAAATGCGTCGTCGTTTGATACGGTCATCACCTCGTCGCAAACCTTTGCGTCAAATGTTTTGGGGACGAATCCCGCGCCGATACCCTGAATCTTATGCGCGCCCGCTCTGCCGCCGGAGAGCACGGGCGACGAGGCGGGCTCGACGGCGACTGTCCTTATATTCGGGTTTTGCGATTTTAAGAACGCACCCGCGCCGGAAACCGTGCCGCCGGTGCCGACGCCCGCAACGAGCGCGTCGATATTACCGTCGGTGTCACGCCAAATCTCGGGCCCTGTCGTGCGGTAGTGCACGTCGGGGTTTGACGGGTTTTCAAACTGATTGGGGATAAAGCTATCGGGTGTCGCCGCAGCGAGCTCTCTCGCCTTTTCAACCGCGCCGCGCATGCCCTTTGAGCCGTCCGTCAAAACTATTTCCGCTCCGTACGCAGAAATGAGTTGCCGCCGCTCTATAGACATCGTTTCGGGCATGACGATGATTACGCGGTACCCGCGCGAAACGCCCACGGCGGCGAGTCCGATACCTGTGTTGCCGCTCGTCGGCTCGATTATGACAGAACCGCTTTTAAGCTTGCCGCACGCCTCGCCGCTGTCGATCATCGCCTTGGCAATCCTGTCCTTTACCGAACCCGTCGGATTGAAGTATTCGAGCTTTGCGAGTATTCGAGCTTTGAGGCTGTACTCGCGTTCTATGTTGTGAAGCCTGAGTATCGGCGTGCCGCCTATCAGCTCGTCAACGGAATTGTTTATGCGCATGCTTTTCGCTCCTTTTTTTGGACATAATATATGCGCGAGAAGTACTGTATGTACTGCTTTTATCCACATTAGGCTCCCCCTAAATAATGGGAGCCGGCGCATTTATGCGACTGAGGGGATGTGAAAATTTCAGAGCCCCGCGAAGAATCTGTTAATTGCGTGCCGAAGCAGATCCCTCGACTTCGCTCGGGATGGCACAGGCACAGCCTGTTTTCCGTCGTGTGTAGACTGCATTGTTAAATTTTTGCTACGCCCGAAAAGTTGCCTGTCGTAAAGAAATGCGTAGTTTTTAATATGTCATTCCGAGCCCCGCGAAGAATCTATTCCGCAACGCAAAACCCCTTTCGCATATGGCGTCGAAAGGGGTATCAATCTGTGATTATTATTTAATCTTTGCCAAAAGCTTTCTGTCGGAGTTGATACGCTTGAGCCGACGAATGGTCGCGGCGCGCGCCTTGGCAAGCTTTTGCTCGGACAGATACAGCTCGCGGTCGGCGGGCTCGAGCGAATTGAGGAACGCCTCCTGCTCTGCCTTGCGCTTTTCCGCCGCTTCCTTGCGCGCGGCAAGTTGTTCGGGCGTGGGCTTTTTCTTTTCTTTGGGCGGCTCGACAGGCTTTTGCTTTTTGCGCTCTTCCTTGTACGCAGAGATTCGCGCCTTTTCTTCGGGCGATAGCGGCTCGGTCGAGCTCAAAAGCGTATTGAGCTCTTCCACCTGTTTAAGCTCGAGCTGTGCAGCCTGCTCGCGGTACTGCGCGTATGCACTGTGCGAGCTCAAAAGCCTTGCGCCATCATCGCCGAGCCTGTGTTTGGGCTGCGGCAGCTCCGGATAATCCTCGGCCTTTTCGAGCGGCTGTCCCTCGAAGAACTCGGGGTAATCGGGATTGCTCGTCGCACCGTTGCTGTCGACGCCCGGCGCGATGTCAGAACGCAAGCGCACACCCTGTTGACAAAGTATAATACCCTCGGGTGTTTGAACCGGAGTTAAGACAATGCTCTTGCCGCCCGACATGCCGCTAAGGATAAGCGTTTGCCCGTCCTCGGCGCTGCGCAATGTCGCACCGTTTCGGAGCGATTCGGCGAGCGACGAGGTAGTAACAGGCGCGGTCTGCGCGTCGACTGCCGCCGCAGTCTCGGGCGCCGTCTCGGGTGCTTGCGTTTTCTCGAGCGCGACGGACTTAGTCTCGATGAACTCGCCCAGCCTCTGCTCGAGCTCCTTGTCCTCCGTTCGTGTTTTGGGCTCCTCGGTAACCATGCCGATAACGTCCATGACCGCCGCTATCTCGTGAATGTTTTCGTAGCGCTGACTTACGTCGGCAAGCTCCTGCGCGCTCTTTTTGAGCGCCGCAGTCTCGAGCGCCTTGCGCTTTTCTTGCTTTTTGAGGTACGCAATCACTATCCAAGCGACCGCTATTATGAACAGAATGACGATGAGAGTTACCGCGCCCTGCGCCGACTGCAAGAATCCGAATAAGTACCCGAAGAACCCGCAATGCTTGCCGGTGTAAATACCGATAACGTCGTCGTAGTCGGGATGAATGCTGTCAACGCGGACGTTCTTGTTGTCGCCCTTTGTCGTGTACGATGTTTTGCCCGTATTGGGGTTTTTGATGACTTCAATGACGCGGTGCGTGAGAACGGTTATATTGCCGTCCTTGTCCTCAACCTCGAACGTGATGATAGTTCCGGCCTTGATATTGTCCTTCTTTTCGGACTCGGGCACTTTGACAACTATCATGTGCCCTTCGGGAATTGTGGGGTCCATCGAGTCGGACACTATGGCAAACAGCCTGTAGTCGCCGAAGGTCGGATAATAGTGCGGCATAAAAATACTCAAAATCGAGTTGATAACAAGCGCAACCAAAATCACCAACAACAGACATAAGCCCGTGTATTTAAACACTGCACGAGCGCGGTGCTTTTTGGGCTTAACCGCAGCGCCGCCGCTCTCAATCCCCTTTACTTCTTGTTCTTGCGACATATTACAGTTAGTATACCACACACGCCCGCTGTTGTCAATACCTACCGAAAAATATAAGTTATATTTTTTCTTGCGCAACACAAAAACCGACTGTCAAAGACAATCGGTTTTGCTTTTCTTTGCGCGCGCAGGGAATCGCATGTTTTAATCGGTTACGCTCCGGAGCATATTATTCCGATTTTTATATGTTTGCATCTATATGTATCGATGCCACAGATTGGAGTAAAGTTTGACTTAAATTTGATATCGGTTGATTAATCTGCGAGTGTGGCAGTTACGGTCAAAGTGTAATCTTTGCCCATTTCTGCTTTGGCTGCTGCGCCGGAAGCATCGGACGCCAATATTACATTGATTGTAACCGTTCCCGTGCTTGCGAGGTCAGTCAATACTATGCTTCCTGTCAACGATTCCCATCCGGTAGGAACAAGTGTGTCTCCACGCGTCGGAGTTGAAACCGAACTACCAAGCTTATAGTACAGGGGGAGAGTAGCTTCATTTTCAACAGTCAACGTAAATTTATAGGTTGAAGCAGGTGCTTTTGCCCCTGACTCATCGCTATACGCAACCGTGAAAGTGTGTATAGTAGTGCCGCTACCCTGATCATACGGGACCAATGCAGTAGCAGAGGCCGGAGTAATCGTAACAGTACCAGCTTCGGTGATAATTGTGGAAGTAGAACCGGTAGCGCTTTCAGTGCTCGGAGTCCCGCTCGTCCACGCCGCGAACGAAACAGCGCCGATGCCCGCGATAGCCGCGACCGAGGACGCGATTACGAGGGGTTTTACAAACTTTTTCATCTTTTTTCTCCTTTAAAGATTTTATTTTCAATTTATTTTAAGCCGTCTGCGCCCTGCCGCTTTCAGCATTAAAATCGGTGATATCGCGAGCAGAGCTCGCGGTGAGATTTTGCGCTTGCGCGCAAAGCGAGATTCGCCAATCTGCGAGTGAGCAGTGCGGCGCGCGAACAAACAGCGAACAATCATGTAGATTGCTTGCTACGAGAGCGAGCGAGGGACCGAGGCGTTACGGCTTGCGGTCCCCGCCGCTTTTGGCGTAAAAAAAGTTGTAAGCGCTGTTATGCGTTGGTTGCGGTTGCGGTGAACGTCAGCGCCACCGTCGCGCCCATAGAGTCGGTATTGTCGGCTACCAAATAAACATAAATAGTCGCCGTTTTGGTGCTTCCGGTAATCGTAGTAATTGTTTGTGCCGAAGAAATATTCTTGCCAGCCCCGTCATCTTTTCCGGTCGGCGCTGCACCTTCCTTGAACATCAGAGCCGGAGTCCCCGTATTTGCCGTGCCACCGGAAAGCGTGCCCGATATTTGCACGGTTTGGGCGCCGTCACCGGTAACGGTTACAGTAAACTGCCAATATTTTACGCCGTCGCCGACACCCGTATCCTGGTCGACAGGATACAAAGCTTTCATTGTGCCCTGTGCCGTACCGCTTGAGTTGTCATACGTGCCGGAAGCCTCGTCAGCTTTAACCGTAACGCTGCCTACCGTGTTGATCGAGCCGGTCTGTCCTGAAACCTCGACATTCTTGCTGGTGTCGCCCGTCCACTTTGCGAACGAGACGGCGCTGATGCCTACTGCCGCTACTGCGGCTGCCGCGATGATGAGTGCCTTTTTTGCCTTTTTCATGATTTTTTTCTCCTTTTGGAAATTATTTTTTATTTTTCTGCCTTTCGGCATTAAAACCGTTATATATGCTGTTGTTTAACGTCTGCTCGCCCGACGAGTGAGGTTAATATGAAACGTACGACGAGCCGTTATAGCGTTTACATGTAGGCGTCCATTCCAAATCCCACCAATCCCAGTGATCGTTATAATTGGCCTCTACGAAATATGAGTACCCTGCTGAAAACTTGGACGAACTTATATCAGAAGACTTCCATATGTTACTCGTGCTATGAGGCGACTCAAAATTGATAACTACTACGTATGTAGATGTAAGTAGCGTCGACGTCTTAAAGTCGTAATAATAAACTCCGCTACTTGTGGCATTGTCGTCACGGATATAGCTCATATAATTTCCGGGCCATGACGTTCCACCCGACAAGTTGTTGCTCGAATTATTGAAATGGATTCTCGGTGCTTTGCTGGCCATGCTTTTGTTACTTATTGTCTTGTACTGTGAGAATACCACGCGGAACATGCTTTTAACGGTCGGATACATGCTACTTGTACCTTTCGTGAACTCGTCGACGGTAAACTCGGTCGACATAACGTCCATGTTGTACTCGTCGCCATTGGTGGTGCTGCCGTTCTTGCCGTACCAGGTAAAGTTCGAGCCCGAGGTCGGGACATACACTATCTTATACTTGGTAAACGCTTCCGGACTTTCGACATTCGTCACGATGAAGTCGAGCGTCGCGCTGTACACACCCTCTATCGTCGTAGCAGTCAGTTTGTTGGCGGCAAACGCCTGCCAATTGGAGAAGGTGCCGACCGCATACCAACCCGAGTTTGCTGTAGTGCCCGTGGTTATCGCCGTTTGCAGTGCGGCATTTCCGCCCATAAAGCCGATCGACACGGCATCCCCGGAGGCCGACACGCCTATCGTGAACTTGCCCTTGACCTTCGCCTCGATATTCGTACCGCCGCGCGTGGAGTTGATAGTGTAATTATAGCCGGAACGCGTTACACGATAGATGTCGTCGGCAAATTTATCGCCATTGTGAATGGTAGCATTCACTCGACTGCTGCCGCGGTAAATCATGAACGAGGTGCCGGGCGCGATATAATCGGCGCTACCCTTCTTGCTGTCGAGGGTGTACAAATCGGTCTGGTAATATCCGTCGCCCGACGGCGCATTGAGAGAAGCGGTCTTTACCGTAGTGCCGTCTTTATATACAATGCTGTCTACCCAACCGACAGTGAGCGAGGTCTTGTTAGCATAAGTTACAGTCGTCTGCATAGGCGTATGACCGTAAACTACGCTTGCCGTGCCGTTAGTCACTTTAATCTTGAGCGTATACACATCTGCGGTGTCGACAAATATGTTGCTGTCCGCGCTCGTCGTTTTAAGACCGCTTCCGATAGCGTCCGAAGGCAGCGAATACCAATTGTTGTTTATGACAAACTTGAACTCGTCGCCGGGCGCAAGGTATATATCTTTAAACACATACCAACCGTCCTCTGTCGAATCGTTCTTAATGCCGGTACTCCAAGTAGAGCCTATGCTTGCAATCTGTCCCGCAATCACCGCTCCGCTTATAGCACCCAGAGATTTGGTAGGCTTTATCAACGCCAAGCGGTACGACTTGCCCGAAGTGAACGCGAACGAGCTTCCTGCAGTAACCGCGTTGATATCGACGCCGTTACTTACCGTGAGCGAAGCTATCTTGAGCGTGCTCAGGGCATCCGCGTAGTAGCCTGCGATGCCGGAGCCGCTCGGGGTTTTCTTAAATGTTATTCCAAGCGAAATGTCTGCGCCGAATATGTCTGTACGGTACGTTACGACGGGAGCCGTATCACCCTCCACTATTATACGGTAGACATCAGGCAGAGCGTTTACGATCTCGTCCTTCCACTCGTCGTAGTAAAGCGCTGTTATTTCATTTCCGTTGTTGAGAACGAGGGTTTCACTGCCGCTTATCGTCAGATACTTGGTGATGACGACGCCGCTACCGTATTCGACGACCGCGATGCGGTACATGGCGCCGTTTGCGATATCGAGCCCTGTCTTGCCGTAAATGCCTTCGATATCGGTCGTCGTAAGCCTATTCGCCGCGAGCACCTCGTAGTTGGAGAAACTGCCGACTGCGTAGTAGCCGCTCGCCGTAGCGTCGCTCTTGATGTTGCCGTCGGTCGCAGGGAGAACTTCCAGCCTGTCGCCGTCGAGATAAACCCTGTACGTGCCGGCCGACTTGATGTTGACTATTCTTTCCTTGAATGCTCCGCCGCCGAAATAATCATAAGCGCCGCCGTTTACATGCTCCGTTACGAACTCGGCATACTTGCCGTCGAACGCGTCGAGCGAATAACCACTGACAATGAGGCTATCAGTCGTGCTGTCGGATATGCCCGTAAGGCTCATCTGACCGAGCGACACCTCGCCGTCCGCAGATACTTCTATGACCTTGAACTGCGTGCCTGCCGCAACGTTCTCCAAGATAGCCGCTATGCCTGCTTCCTTGCCGCTTTCGGTATAGCCAACTGTTTCAAATTTGACAAACTTGCCGACGCCTGTCGCAGGATTGGCTATATACACGTACTTGCCTGCCGCAAGACGGACGGTTTCACTCGTCCAGTAGTCGGCAACTACGAGCGAGTAATCGTCCTCACCGTTCTGAGTGAACTGCAAGGTGTACATGCCAGATTTTTCGGCAACTAGGTACTTCTTGCCGGTCATTGTCAAGCCGTCGGCGGAAGTAATCGTGCGAGGCGCCGAACCGTCATACGTATTGTACATATACACGCGCTCACCCGTTTCAAGCCATACAGTGCCCTCGACGGTGGTCTTTGATGCAATCGAAGTGGCAACTTTTGTAAATTCGTCGCCATGTCTAATCCACAGGCTGGAATCAACATACGTCCATTTTGCCGTAAGCGTGATATCGGCATTTACGACATTATTATCGAAATCCCAAAGCACTTCGTTATAGTACCAACCGAGGAATATATCGTTATTCGTTCCCTTTGTCGGGTCGGACGGAACCGTAGCCGTTTCGCCTACTGTGACATACTGCTCAACAGTCGAAGCCCCGTCTATGCTACCGCCGTCGGCGTCAAACGTCACGATGTAGAAGTTGGGCGCAACACTGAGCCTTCCGTCGGCAAAAATCGCTCTGTACGCTCCCTCCGCCTTGACTTGGAAAATCTTGTTTTTATACTCTTCCTTGTACTCGCCGCCGTTCGGGTGAGAATTTATAACCTCTGCAAAGTCGTTGCTGTCAACAAGGGTAAAGGTTTGCACAATGCTTTCGGACGAGCTTTCGGACACTCCGGTAAAGCTTATGTTGACAAGCGTTACCGCGCCGTTGCTTGCCAAGCTTATGATCTTAAACTGCGTGCCGGACTTGATATCGTTCAATACCGCAGAGCCGTTTTCGAGCTTGACAAACCTATTAGCCGCATTGAGCGTATTGTCTATGATGTACAGATACGTGCCTGCCGTAAGCTCGACGGACTCGACCTCCCAATAGTCGGCAACCCAGAGCGCGTAATCGTCCTCACCGTATTGAGTAAACTGCAAGGTATACATTCCGTCTTTATCAGCAGTCCAAGACCTAACATCCGTTGCCGAACCGTTGACGGAAGTCATATTGCGCGGTGTGGGCGCATTCCACGTATTGTAGATATACACGCGCTCACCCGATACAAGCCAAACCGTACACCCGATGGTGTGCGTCGCCGCCATATCACCGCTGAGCTTGACAAATTTGATATTGTTATAATTGTCCTCATCGCCGTATCTGATATACAGACTGCTTGCGTCGAGAGTTGCCCACTGGGCGTAAAGAGTCATGTCATCGGTTATTACGGTGTCGAAGTTCCAGCGCGTGCCGTCCTCTTTATACCAGCCGAGGAATATTTCTGTATTTCCCCACTTCACGGGGTCGGTAGGAGCCGACACGGCATTATTGACATCGACGTATCGAGAATAAGGCGTATCGTCGGGGAACCAGCCGCCGTTGGTATCAAACGCCACGATCTTAACCGATACGGCAGCGAGAGCGCCTATACTATGATCCCCACTCGCTTTGAAGTACAATCCAATCCGATCGTCGACTAACGATGTTGCAAAGTTCTCACCGTCGTTCTTTAATACAGCGTCGCCGTTGTTTTCGCATATAAACGTGGGAACGTCTCCGTCCACGAAGAAGCGAAGTTCGTCGTCAGGTTTAAGATCAACGGCGACAAAGAACTCATCTCCGTATCTATCGTCATCGGTGACATTGCGATGCCAGCCCATTCCTTTGAGTTCGCCGTTAACGACAGCATACCACACTCCGTCAAGATCGCTCTTTAAGTGCCACTTGGCGTACAGAGTCTTGTCTGCGGTCACTTTGCCGGTATTGAAGTTCCAGAACTTCGTGCAAGCACTGTCCTCGAACCATCCGCCGAATACGTAGTTGTTTCGCGTAGGATCTGCCGGACGAGGAACTGAATTATCGTCATTGACTTGAGATTCAAAAGAGTTATTTTCTCCGTAGTTCAAGTCGAACTTAACTTTAAGTGCTTCGCTTGTAAGTGTGCTGAGTACACCGTACGTATGATTACTGTCGGTTTTGAAGTACAATGTGAATATGCCGTCTTTGAGCGCAGTTGCGAAGTTGTCGCTCGCCTTCTTTTCTATTGCGCCGTCTACCCAGTCAAGAGTAAACGGAGGCACGTCGCCGTCAACAAAGAACCTTATCTCGTCGCTCTGTGCAAGAATGACGTTAACACTGAACTCGTCATTGAATTGTCCGCCGGTTTCTTCATAGAAATTATGATGCCAGCTCATATCCATGAGTTCGCCGTTAATAACCGCATACCAGTGTCCGTCAAGCTCGTGCTTGTAATGCCACTTGGCGTACAGCACCAAGTCTTCTGTCACGGTATCTCTATCGAAGTTCCAGAACTGCGTGCAGTCTCTATCCTTGAACCAGCCGCCGAAGACATAAATAACATCCATTCCGCCGCCGTCCCAGCCCCACCAGTCGTTATTTCTGGTAGGATCAGCCGGACGAGAGACCTTGCCGTTTTCAGTCACGTACTGGGGAGGCGGAGTAGTACTGCTTCCGCCGTTAAGGTCGAACTTCACTTCTAATCCGTTGACAGGTTTTTCCCTTGTAACTATCGCGTTAAGCGTAAAGCTGACAGTATCGTTTATCGGGTCAATGAGAAAATCCAGAGCGCAATATTGCTCCGCTCCGGCACCGAAATCTATTTGTATATACCGTCCGTTTAATGTGGCGGCGTTCACTTCTATTTTATCAAAGCCGTCGAGAGCTTGTTTACCGCCAGACGGCACGCCGTTTTCATCCGTCGGCGTGCGATACAGTGAAAACCTAAATACACCGGCTTCATTTGTAACGTTCGACGTTTCAAACTTTATGTAAACCGTGCCGGCGGACTCTTCGCCTGTCGACGACACACAGATATAATTGTTGTACTGTACACCCCACGCTATACTTACGTTCGCTGTTCTGACGACTTGGTCGTCTCCTTCGAACTCTTGATAGAACAGGCCTACCTCGCCGTTGACGGCGGCGGTCTTGGAGCTTTCGCTCTGCCACTGCGCAAATGAAACGGAAAATAATGCGGTAAACAAAAGCACCGCGAGTGCAATGGCAGAAAATATGGCTATTCGCAACCGTTTAGTGCCTGTCATTTTCCCCTATCACCGTTTAGCAGTAAAAACATTATAACACCATACGCATACCTTGTCAATACCCACATTGAATTTTTTTCGTGCACTTTTTATTATCGAATTGTCATAATTCATTCACGCGCTTGCGTTTCTGTCGAAAAAATGATAAACTGACGCTATGACAAATCTCGAACTTATGCGGCTGTCCGACAACGACGACGAGGATGCTTTTGAACAAGACGACTTCGAACAGCACAAAAAAACGCAAAAACAAATCTACGACGAATTTTACGACGACGTCAAACAGCCGTCGCGATATATCAAGGAAGACTGGTAGCGCGCTGCAAGCGGCTAAGATAAGAGATATTTCACATCCCCTCAGTCTGCCGCAAGCGGCAGCCGGCTCCCCTAAATTCAAGGGGAGCCTAATATATGGAAAAAGCGCCGACTCTTTAATCGGCGCTTCCTTAATTTTTATATCTTATTTTTTATTTCTTATCTATTCATTTAGCCGCAACGCGGCGCTATCTATATTCCGCCATGAGGACAAAAGAAAAAAGACATTGATTTCTCAATGTCTTTTCTCTACTGAAATGCGGCAGTTACCTACCCTCCCGGCCAGTTGCCCGACAGGTACTCTCGGCTCCATAGGGCTTAACTTCTGTGTTCGGAATGTGAACAGGTGGATCCCCTACGATATGACCACCGCAATGGCTCCCCGGACAGGACTCGAACCTGTGACAATTCGGTTAACAGCCGAACGCTCTACCTACTGAGCTACCGAGGATTACGCTCTATCTGTCAAACGCTTTTCGCGCTTCACAAGCTCGTTATTGCGGACTATTTACTTAAAATGTTCGTTCCGCTTGCCCTGTCGAACAAAGGCAACTGCATATTACTTATTACGAGTGGGTTCAATCTTGCTTTCATTTATTAGAAATCGTTATGATCAAGCCCTCGACTTATTTAGTATCGCTCACCTGAATACTTTTGGTACTTACAGCTGCGACCTATCAACCACGTCGTCTACATGGAGTCTTACTCTACACTTGCGTGTAGATGGGATATCTAATCTTGAGGTGGGTTTCACGCTTAGATGCTTTCAGCGTTTATCCCTTCCGCACTTCGCTACCCGGCAGTGCCGCTGGCGCGACAACCGATACACAATAGGTGCGTTCACCCCGGTCCTTTCGTACTAAGGGCAAATCCTCTCAAATATCCTACGCCCGCGAAGGATAGGGACCGAACTGTCTCACGACGTTCTGAA
>JAFLVC010000017.1 GCA_022508505.1 Clostridiales bacterium
TATGTTTGTAAGTGTTTGTTAACAATTTGTTCATAATTATATACCTACACACGTAAATGTTAACACATTGTTCACATTTTGTCAACAGGTTTTGACGAAAAAACGCGCACTAACTTAAAAGAAAATACAATCTCGCAAAAAATATATGCGGGATTGCATTCTATAAAGCGTCATTTATTGCGAAAAATGAGCCGCGCTACCAAACAAACACAGATTTGGCGGCCTCGCCGTTGTCTATCAGGATATCCTGAGCGGTCATCGACTTGTTGACTACAGTAAAAAAGTAGCAAAACTCGGCAATCTCCTCGGGCGTCGCCCACTTAGGAAGCAGCGTTTGCTCCATTATTCTACCCCACTTTTCGGGATCGCTCATCACGCGGTCGTTGGAGCGGGTGCAAACGCCGCCCGGCGAAACGCTGTTGACCGTCGCGCCGTACTTTGCGAGGGCGAGAGCCGTGTTTTTCATGTACGCGACGAGCCCGCCCTTGCTCGCCGCATACTCGGCGAACTCCGCACCCGTCCGCGCGCTCGCCGACGCGACGAACAGAACGCTCTTTATTCCGTCGCGGAAGGCGTACTTTTCGGTTACGCGCATAGCGCCTTTGAGGTTGACTTCGATGTCGCGCCCCGAGTTTTGAACTCCGGCATTGTTTATGAGGATATCCACGCCGTCCACGTCGGGAAGCTCGCCCGTGACGTCGGCGGTCAAGTGGGTGTAGCGGGAATGCGAAACCGTGCCGACCTCTTTGTCTATTCCTATTACTATATGCCCGCACGCCAAAAACTTTTCGGCAATCGCCTTGCCTATTCCGCCGCTCGTTCCCGTTATCAGTACTTTCATTGCGCGTTTTCCTCCGTCAGTAATGGTGTTTGTCGTGTTTCCGCTTCTTCGTCCGCGACATTTTCACGATTTTTCGCAGCGACGAACTCGAAATACTCTTCGCCCACGCCGTCGCGCTTCCAATTGCGGCAGATTTTATAGCCTATCGGCGAAAAGACGACCTCGAACAGCAGCTCGGCTACCATTCCTGTCGCCGCGCACGTCACGCATTGAAGCGGCGACCAGCCGAAAAAGAAGTAGCTGACTATAAACGCGAATACGAGGTTGTCGGTAAACTGCGCGACTGCCGTCGAAACGTACGCGCGCGTAAAGTACGCCGCCCCGCCGTCGGGGTTCTTTTTGAACAGCTTGCCTATGCCGTAGTTGAGAAAGTTGTTGACGACTGCCGAAGCGAGAAACGCTACGGTGCTACCCAAGAGCACGTACCAAGTGCCGCCGAACGTGCCGTCGAGCGCCCTGTTTATGTCGCCGCCGTTCGAGAACGCAAACGACTCCCCCCAGCTCCCCGGGATGAGACTGCCGAGAAAGAACAGCAAGCACAGCACGAGGTTGAACATAATGGCGAGCACCGAGATCTCTGTCGCCGCCTTGGGTCCGTAGTGCTTTGTCAGGACGTCCATGGTGAGGAATGCAAACCAGGAAACGATTATGCCGCAGTCGAGCGCGAGCCAATCGACGGGAATGTTTATGCTCTTGTTTGCGAGAAGGTTCATAGCAAAGACCGACACCGAAAATATGACGACGGCGACGGCGGGCACAGACCTAAGCAATATTTTCAATTCGGCAAGCTCGCGCTTGATCTTTTGTATCACGGTTTTCTCCAAACAAAAATGACGTAATTTTTCAACACGCCATCCGTGCGCTCATCGCGCGTCCATAGTTTTGTTTACAGACAGGATGGTTTCGAACTGTCTACTGTATTTCATAAATAATGGTGCGGAGGACGAGACTTGAACTCGTACGGTGTTACCCACAGGCTTCTGAGACCTGCGCGTCTGCCAATTTCGCCACCCCCGCAAAGGAAGCTTGATAATTATACTATACGTTAAGCGGTTTGTCAAGCGCATGACGGCATATTCGCGCTTTCCGTATGCTCGGTATTTAATATAAAAGGCGAAAAGGATTGACATTTCACGCCGTATATATTATAATGATAAGTGCGTTTTCGCAAGCAACACACTTTTCGGATAATGTAAGATGTACAGAATCGGACTTGACATAGGTTCCACCACTATAAAGACCGCGGTGCTCGACGACGGCGACAAGCTCGTCTACTCGAGCTACCAGCGGCACAATTCGGACGTTCGCGCGACGCTGTATTCGGTGCTCACCGATCTCCTCAAAGATTACGAAGAGTTCTCGATAACGGTCACCGGCTCGGGCGGCATTTCCATTTCCGAATGGTTGGGAATCCCGTTCGTGCAGGAAGTCATTGCCGGCGTGGAAGCGATAAAGCGGCTCATTCCCGAAACAGACGTCGCAATCGAGCTCGGCGGCGAGGACGCAAAGATAACATACCTCAAAGACGGAATCGACCAGCGCATGAACGGAACATGCGCGGGCGGCACCGGCGCGTTCATCGACCAGATGGCGATACTTTTGAACACCGACGCGTCGGGGCTGAACGAGCTCGCCAAGGACGCGACCATAATCTACCCCATTGCGTCGCGGTGCGGCGTCTTTGCAAAGTCGGACATTCAGCCGCTAATCAACGACGGCGCCAAAAAGTCGGACATTGCAGCGTCGGTATTTCAGTCGGTTGTCAATCAGACCATATCGGGGCTTGCGTGCGGAAAACCAATCCGCGGCAACGTCGCGTTTTTGGGCGGTCCGCTACACTTTTTGAGCGAGCTCGGCCACCGCTTCAATGTTACGCTCAAGCCCACAAAATCGATATTCCCCGAAAACTCGCAGGTTTTCAACGCGATCGGCGCGGCGTTCAAGTCAGAAAAGGTTTTCACTTCCGCCGAGCTTCTCCGAAAGCTCGAGGAAGTCAAGGGCGCAAACGACAACGAGGTTACACGCCTCGATCCGCTCTTTAAGACCGCGGACGAGCTGACCGAGTTCCGCACGCGGCACAGCAAGGTCGCAATCCCGTTTGCCGACATCAAGCTTCACGAGGGTCCGGCGTTTTTGGGTATCGACGCGGGCTCGACGACCACCAAGGTCGCGCTCATCAACAGCGACGGCGGGTTGCTGTACTCTTGGTACGGCTCCAACTCGGGCGATCCCCTCGCCTCCGTCATAGACATCATCAAAAACATATACGAGCTTCTGCCCGAAAACGCGTACATCGGCTACGGCACGATCACAGGCTACGGCGAAAGCCTCATCAAAACGGCGCTCAACCTCGACAACGGCGAGATCGAGACCATGGCGCACCTCACCGCGTCAAACACAATTCTCCCGGGCGTCGAGTTTCTCTTGGATATCGGCGGTCAGGACATGAAGTGCCTGCGCATCAAAAACGGCGTAATCACCGACATTCTTCTCAACGAAGCGTGCTCGTCGGGCTGCGGCTCGTTCATCGAGACCTTTGCTCGCGCTATCGGCATGAACGCCGAGCAGTTTGCAAAGGTGGGGCTACAATCGGACGCCCCCGTCGACCTCGGCTCGCGCTGTACGGTGTTTATGAACTCGCGCGTCAAGCAGGCGCAAAAGGAGGGCGCGAGCGTCGCCGACATTTCGGCGGGCCTTGCGTACTCCGTCGTCAAAAACGCGCTGTTCAAGGTAATCAAGCTGCGCGACGCCAATGAAATGGGCGAAAAAATAATCGTTCAGGGCGGCACCTTCCTCAACGAATCGGTGCTCCGCGCTTTCGAGCTCGTTTCGGGACGCGACGTCGTTCGCCCCAACGAGGCGGGACTCATGGGCGCGTACGGTGCGGCGCTCATATCCAAAAACAACTACACCGGCGGCAA
The DNA here is from genome assembly GCA_022508505.1 of Clostridiales bacterium. Taxonomy (GTDB): domain Bacteria; phylum Bacillota; class Clostridia; order Christensenellales; family Pumilibacteraceae; genus Anaerocaecibacter. Next base: position 3,763 of record JAFLVC010000017.1, read on the forward strand.
GAGCACGATAAAGACCAAACAGGAACTCGAAAAGTTCCGCGTCGTCAAGTCGTCGCGGCGGTGCGAGAAGTGCGGAAATCACTGCCTTCTCACCATATCCGAGTTTGACGACGGCCGCACCTTTATCTCCAACAACAGGTGCGAGCGCGGCGGCAATGCGCCCGAAAAGACGGAAGAAAAGCTCCCCAACATGTTCGAGCTCAAGTACAAGTGGCTTTTCGGCTACCGCCCTATCCCCGAGGAAAAAGCGCCGCGCGGCGTGGTGGGCATTCCGCGCGTACTCAATATTTACGAAAACTATCCGTTCTGGTTCACGTTCTTCACCGAGCTCGGCTACTCGGTAAAGATTTCGCCGCGTTCGTCGCGCGATATTTACAGCAAGGGCATAGAGACAATGCCGTCGGAGTCGGTGTGCTACCCCGCAAAGATAGCGCACGGGCACATACAGGCTTTAATCGACAGCGGCGTAAAGTTCATTTTCTACCCCTGCCTCCCCTACGAACGGCACGAAGACGAAAACGCCGACAACCACTACAACTGCCCCGTCGTCGGCTCGTATCCCGAGGTCATACGGCAGAACATGCGCGACGAGTTCGTAAATAACGGCGTTAGGTTTGAAGCGCCGTTCTTGCCGTTCAACAACCCCGCGCGCATGGCAAAGCGGCTTTGCGCCGAGTTCAAAGACATTCCCGCTTCCAAAATCAGGCACGCGGTCAAGCTCGCGTACGCCGAACAGGAAGCGTTTTCCGAGCGGTCGAGAAAAGAGGGCGAAAAGATAATCAAAATGCTCGACGAAAACGGCGGGCACGGCATAGTGCTCGCGGGGCGGCCGTACCACCTCGATCCCGAAATCAACCACGGCGTGGCGCAGATGATAAACTCCTACGGCTTTGCGGTCCTCACCGAGGACTCTGTCGCCCACCTCGACAGAGCGCCGCGGCCGCTGCGCGTAGTCGACCAGTGGACGTATCACAGCAGGCTGTACAGCGCCGCGAGCTTTGTCCGCACGCGTGACAACCTCGACCTCGTTCAGCTCAACTCGTTCGGCTGCGGCCTCGACGCGATTACGACCGACCAGGTTCAAGAGCTTCTCGAAGCGGCGAACAAGGTGTACACACTTTTAAAGATCGACGAGGTGTCCAACCTCGGCGCGGCGCGAATACGAATACGCTCGCTTATGGCGGTCATCAAGGACCGCGAGGCAAAGCACATGACGGCGCAAACCCCGTCGCCGCAGCAGAGCCGCGTAATATTTACCGAAGAGATGCGCAAGAATTATACCATTCTCTCGCCGCAGATCTCGCCTTTCCACCTCAACCTCGTTCAGCCTGCGCTCACTAAGCACGGCTACAACGTTGTCGTCGTTCCCGACAGCCACGAGGCGGTCGCGACGGGACTCAAGTACGTCAACAACGACGCCTGCTACCCCACAATCATCACGGTCGGCGCGATCATGAACGCACTGCTCTCAGGCAAGTACGACCTCGACCGCACCGCCGTCATCATGACGCAAACGGGCGGCGGGTGCCGCGCGACAAACTACATAGCGCTCATTCGCAGAGCGCTCAAGAGCGCGAACATGTCGCAAATCCCCGTCATATCGCTGTCGTTTACAGGCATCGAGAAAAACCCCGGCTTTAAGGTTACCCTTTCCATGCTGAAAGGGCTTGTCGACGGAGTGCTTTACGGCGACCTACTCATGCGGTGCGTGTACAAGGTGCGCCCGTACGAGGCGGAGGTCGGCGCGACAAACGCGCTGTACGAAAAGTGGAATAAGCTACTTTCCGAGGAGTTCGCCCAAAACGGCGACATCCCGACTAAAAAGTATTCGGCGCAGATAGTAAAAGAGTTTGACGAGCTCCCCATCTTGGATATTGTCAAGCCCAAGGTCGGAATCGTCGGCGAGATACTCGTCAAGTTCCACCCGCTCGCCAACAACTACGCGGTCAATCTCGTCGAGCGCGAGGGCGGCGAAGCGGTCGTGCCCGACTTTTTGGACTTTTTCATGTATTCGTTCTACAACTCGACCATCAAGTACAACCTGCTTGACGGCAAGCTGAAGAGCAAGGTCGTGTCCAATATAGGCATTTGGTTTGTGGAACGACTGCGGGCGCCCATGGTCGCCGCTCTTAAAGGCACCAAATTCGGCACGCCCACGCGCATAGAAAAGCTCGCCGAGCGCGCCAATCAAGTGGTAGGTCTCGGCACAATGGTCGGCGAAGGCTGGTTCCTCACCGCAGAAATGTTAGAGCTCATCGACGAGGGCGCGCCCAACATAATCTGCATGCAGCCTTTTGCGTGCCTGCCCAACCACGTCACCGGCAAAGGCGTCATGAAAGAGCTCAAGCGCCGCTACCCCAAGGCGAACATCGTCGCGGTTGACTACGATCCGGGCGCGAGCGAGGTCAATCAGGTCAACCGCATAAAGCTGATGATGTCCGTCGCTATCGAAAACGAAAAGAATCCCGAAAGCGGCAAAACGGTCAAGATCGAAGGCCGCGACTACGAAAACACCTGCAATTCGTGCAGGCCGTGCGAGCGGTTTGACGGTCTCGCGGAAAGCGAAATCGAGGCCGCCGCAACCAAAGAGGACGAGGACTAAGACTTATAACACTTTTCGACCCAAACGGTCGAACGCGGCATAAGCCGCAAACGGAGGGTATTATGAACACTATCGCAATTGTAGGCGCACAATGGGGCGACGAAGGCAAGGGCAAGTACATCGACATACTTGCAAGCAAGGCCGACTACGTCGTAAGAGCTACCGGCGGAAGCAACGCCGGACACACCGTGGTAAACGGCGACAAAGTCTACAAGCTACACCTCATTCCGAGCGGTATACTCTATCCCAATACCGTCAACATCATAGGCAACGGCGTAGTGCTCGACCCGAAGGTGGTTTTGGAGGAAATGGACGAGCTAGCAAAAGCGGGCGTCAAGTTTGACAACCTTTTGATGGACCTGCGCGCGCACATCGTGCTGCCCTATCACAAGGAGTTTGACGAACTCGCAGAGCTTGCCAAGGGCGCAAACGCAATCGGCACGACCAAGCGCGGAATCGGTCCGTGCTACGCCGACAAGTGCGACCGCATAGGCATTCGACTGATCGACCTTTTGGACAAAAATATTTTCGCACAAAAATTAAAAACCAATCTCGAGCTGAAAAATAAGATAATCACTGCCGTTTACGGCGGAAAACCGCTCGACTACGACCAAATGTACGCGGAATACTGCGGCTACGCAAAAAGGCTCGAAAAGTACGCGTGCGATACGGGCGCGGTGCTTTACGACGCTATCAAAGCGGGCAAACGCGTCGTTTTCGAGGGCGCGCAAGGCACTCTACTCGACCTCGACAGCGGAACGTATCCGTTTGTCACGAGCTCGCACCCCATCACCGGCGGCTTTTGCGCGGGCGCAGGCGTAGGTCCCACCGCTATCAAGGAATGCCTCGGAATAGCCAAATCGTACACGACGCGGGTCGGCGCGGGTCCATTCCCCACAGAGCTCGACGACGAGATAGGTAAACACCTTCTCAACGTGGGGCACGAATACGGCGTGACGACAGGCAGAGCGCGGCGCTGCGGCTGGCTGGATGCCGTAATACTCCGCCTTGCCGTACGAACGAACGGACTCACCTCGCTCGCCATAAACAAGCTCGACCCTCTGACCGGACTTAAAAAGATAAAGGTCGCCACCGCGTACAAGATGAACGGCAAAATCCTAAAAGACTTCCCCGCCGACATAAGCATTCTCGAAAAATGCACGCCCGTTTACGAGGAGTTCGAAGGGTGGACGGAGGACATCACGTCGTGCCGCAAGTTTGAGGACTTGCCCAAAGCAGCGCAAGATTATATCCTCGCCATAGAAAAAGCAGTCGACTGCCCCGTCTCCATGATAGGCGTAGGGCCGGACAGAGAGCAAAATATCGTAAGATAATGAAAAAGAAAAATATGTTTGTGCGGTTTGCGTCATACTACAAGCCGCACAAAACGCTGTTTATTATCGATATGATATGCGCGTTTACGATATCGGCGTTCAACCTCGTTTATCCGTACATCACCAAAGAGATAATAAACAATTACGTTCCCAATAAGCTTATAACCATGCTGCTCAGTGCGGCAGGGCTTTTATTGGGCTTTTATATCGTCAAAGCCGGGCTCAACTACTTTATGCACTGTTGGGGGCATATCGTGGGCGTGCGCATTCAGTCGGACATGCGGCGCGAGATGTTCACGCACCTTCAAAAGCTGCCGTTTGCGTACTTCGACGACAACAAGACGGGCGTCATTATGAGCCGCATGACAAACGACCTGTTTCAGGTGTCCGAGCTCGCCCACCACGGGCCCGAGGACGTGTTCCTGTCCGCAATAACGCTTGTCGGCGCGTTCATCCTGCTCGCGACGATAAACATATATCTCGCGCTTATCGTATTTGCGTTCATTCCGTTTTTTGTGCTGTTCATTATTTTGATGCGCAAAAACATGAAAAAGGTATATGCCGAAACGCGCGTCGCACAGGGCGAAGTCAACGCCGATATCGAAAGCGCGATTTCGGGCATGCGCGTGTCTCGCGCGTACACCGCAAGCGAGCACGAGCGCCAAAAGTTCGACGTCGGCAACGACCGCTTTGTGCTGAGCCGATACCGCCAATTCAAACTGCTCGGAAAGTTCCACGCCACCATGACCTTCTTTATGGACTTTCTGTACTTTGCGGTACTGCTTGCAGGCGGACTGTTCTTTTACTACGGAATAATCGACGTGGGCGACTTTACGGCATTCGTGCTGTATATTTCCACGCTCATAACGCCCATACGCACGCTCGTTACCATTTACGACCAAATACAAGAGGGCGCAACCGGCTTTAAGCGGTTTTGCGACGTAATGGACGAGCAGCCCGAGACGGAAAACGAAAACGCCCTTTCGCCGGACTCGCTCAGCGGCGACATAGTATTTGACAACGTGACCTTCGGCTACGACAGCGACGGCGACGGCGAGAAAAAGTCGGTCATAAAAGACTTTTCGATGACCATTCCGCCAGGAAAGACCATTGCGCTCGTAGGACCGTCGGGCGGCGGCAAGACGACGCTTTGCCACCTCATCCCCCGCTTTTACGAGATTGACGGCGGCAAAATAACGATTGACGGAATAGACATTCGCGACATGAGCAGATACAGCTTGCGCAAGAATATCGGCATCGTTCAGCAGGACGTCTTTCTCTTTAACGGTACGGTGCGCGAGAATATCGCCTACGGCAATTTCGACGCGACCGACGAAGAGATAATCGATGCCGCCAAAAAGGCGAACATACACGACTACATAATGTCACTTCCCGAAGGCTACGACACAGGCGTCGGCGAGCGCGGCATAAAGCTTTCGGGCGGGCAGAAGCAGCGCATTTCGATAGCGCGAGCATTCCTCAAGGATCCGCCCGTCTTGATACTCGACGAAGCGACCTCGGCGCTCGACAACGCGACCGAAATGCTGATACAGGACGCTCTTTATAAGCTTGCGGAAGGCAGGACGATGCTCGTCGTCGCGCACAGACTGTCCACCATAAAGAACGCCGACGAGATAATAGTTATTACAAGCAACGGCGTGGAAGAGCGCGGCACGCATGAAGAGCTCATGGCGAACGGCGGCATGTACAAAACATTATATGAATATCAATTTAAAAATCTGTAACGACCACAAATAAAATACACGACCACCCCGAAAGTGCGCGGCTTGCGGGGTGTTTTTCTACTAAACGCGCGGGGACAAGCATATATTCGAATATGTTTACTCTTATATGCTTATCGCTGTCGCTCGCCGCCGACGCGTTTGTTACAGCTATCTGCGACGGGCTTGCGTACAGTCCCAAAACCGTAAAGCGCATAGCAATAGCCCTTTCGTTCGGCGCTATGCAAGGAATAATGCCCGTCATCGGCGCGCTGTGCGGAGATAAAATTCTCGGCTTTCTCGACGCGCAAAACTATGTCGCGTTTGCCGTACTGTTTATCATCGGCGTACTTATGTTTATCGAAGGGTTTGACAAGAAAGCGAGATCTTCGCCGCGGTTCGGCGCAAAGACAATCGCATTTCAGGCGTTTGCTACGAGCGTGGACGCGTTCGCCTGCGGTCTCACTCTCAACACCATTTCGCTCCCCTTGTGGGTGGAAGGACTGACAATCGGCGGAGTCACAACCCTACTATGCGCCGTCGGCGTGTTCTTTGCGGGCGCTATCGGAAAGACTGTCGCCCGCCCCGAACGGTTCAAGATAATCGGCGGGCTCGTTCTCATCTCGCTCGCACTCAAAAACTTAGTGTACTGCTTTTTGTGAGATGTTTTTGTATTGACTTATATAAAATTGCGGAAAACATAAGCACGACAAAAGCCCTCGCAAGCGAGGGCTTTTGCTTTTTGTATTATTCGGTTTTCTGTGCGTCCTTTTCCCTGCTTATGACCTTGATAAACTCGGCGAACAGCGGGTGCGTCGAAAGCAGGCGCGAGCGGTACTCGGGGTTATACACCGTGCCGATATAGAACTTGTCGGTCGGCACCTCGAACGCTTCGGGTACGCCCGTCGGCGAGTGCGCCGAGAACACCATGCCGTTCTTTAACAGCATTTGCTCGAACTTAGCGTTAATATCAAAACGGTGACGGTGACGCTCTTTGACGGACGGAACACCGTAAATCTTGCTGAGGTGCGTGCCCGCCGTAATCATTGTCGGGAAGGAACCTTTTTTGAGCATTCTCGGCTCGGTATAGCACACTACGGGATACGGGTTATCCTCGTCAAACTCTTGCGAGTGCGCGCCCACCATTGTACACACGTTTCGCGCGTACTCGACGACGCCCGCTTCCGCGCCGAGGCCTATCATGAGGCACGGAATGTCGTTCTCGCGCGCGTACTTGCACGCCGCGACCTTGCCCTCAAAGCCGCGCACGCCAAAGCCGGGCGCGATGATTATTCCGTCGTAGCCGCTCAGCTTTTCGGCGTTCTCTTCCATTTCGGCGCTCGGAACGAGCGTAATGTCGACGGCGATGTTCTTGAGTAGTCCCGCTGTCGTAACCGCGTCGGTGATCGACCTGTATGCGGTCGCACGCTCGGTGTACTTGCCGACGATGGCGATTTTGAGCTTGTTCTCCGCCTTTTCCGCCTTTTCGGCTTTTTTGCACATGCTCTCCCACTCGGCGAGGTTGCTTTCTCGCTCCTCGAGCTTGAGCTTTTTGAGCGCTATGCCCGAAAAGTTCTGTTCCTGAAGCTTGATGGGAACCATATACAGATTGTTGGTCGTGATGCTCTCTATTATGCAGCTGCGCTCTACGTTGCAGAACATGGAAAGCTTTTTCTTAGCGCTCTCGTCGAGCGGATAGTCGGACCGACACACGATTATGTCGGGCTGTATGCCGATATTTTGAAGCTCTTTTACAGAGTTTTGCGTTGGTTTGGTCTTATGCTCGCCGCTCATTTCGATAAGCGGAACGTATGTTACGTGTATGTAAAGCGCATTACCCTTGCCGAGCTCGCCGCGGCACTGCCTTATCGCCTCTAAGTACGGGTGGTTTTCTATATCGCCGACAACGCCGCCTATCTCGCAGACGACGACGTCCGTTTCGGGCTTGTCCAACCGATAAAGCGTTCTCTTTATCTCGTCGGTGATGTGCGGAACGACCTGAACGGACTCGCCGTCATAGCCACCCTCGCGCTCGCGGTTGATGACAGAAAGGTATATCTTACCGCTCGTGATATTGCTGTTTTCGGTGAGGTCCTGATCGAGAAAGCGCTCGTAATGACCGAGCACGAGGTCGCCCTCGCCGCCGTCGTCGGTGACAAACACTTCGCCGTGCTGATACGGACTCAAATACAGCGAGTCTACGTTGAAGTACGGATCGAACTTGACGATATCCACCGTGTAGCCCTGCGATTTGATGAGCATTGCAAGGCTCGCCGCCGTTATGCCTTTTCCGAGGCCGGACACGACGCCGCCTGTTACAAATACAAACTTTGACATATCTATTAACTCCTTTTTCTGCTGTTGTTACTTGCCGTCAGGCGATATCGAAAAGCCGATCTCTTTCAGCTTTTTCGCGTTGTACTCCACTACGTTCAACAAGTTTTCAAAGACGTTCTTTGCGACGTTGCGGTCGGGCATGCCGCGCGACTTGCTGTCATCCGTGTTGTCGGAGTGCAAATAGAAGTTGCGCTGCGAAAAATATTCTGTGTACAACGCGACCATGACCTCGCAATACACGACGCTGCCTATCCGCTGACGGTAACCTTTTTTGAGCACGTATTTGCCGCTGTCGTCCTTGTCGTACGCCTGACCTATCATCTTGACCTTGATGCCCTCGGCGCGCTGAAGGTCGAATACAAACCGCTCCAAGCCCCTGTACGGCGGCACCAATAGCCCCGAATAGTCGGAAAGCGTCAGATTGTCCTGCGAAAAGTCGTGCAGTCCGTACGAAAAGTCTATCCTCGACTGTTCGGACAAAAACCCGTACGCAGTCGGAAGCCGCTTTTTGAGCTTGTTGTCGACGTCGGACACCTTGGTCTTTGACGTCGCGTCGGAGGACTCGATGTAGTTTTCGAGCGCCGACGAGTAATCGCTTTCGCGGCTGACCTGCGCCTGTATCTCGCCGAAGATGTTTGTCTTGCGGCCCTGAAGCTGCAACGTCATCTTTTTGGTCGCGTACCTCAGGTACACCTTTGCGCCCGACGCGTCGGACACTATGAACATCTTGACTTCCTGCGACGTCCCGGCAAACTCCGTGCCGTCGTTTTTGACCGTATAGCCGTCCGACTTAAGCCGCTTTAGCATGGCATTAAGCTTTTCTTCGGGAAAGTTCTTTACCGAATAGCCGTTTTTGTATTCGAGCGTCGGCGCGGGCTTTGCTTCCTCTTTTTCGAGCGTCGGCGGCTGTATAGAGGGTTCCGCCTGCACTTCCTTGCGCGGGCGTCCGCGCTTGCGCTTTTGAGGCGCTTCCGTCGGTTGCTGACTGACGGTTGTTGCATGCGACGCGATATCGGCGTAAAGCCCCGTGCCGCTCTTTTTGAGCACGGGCAATGTTTTGCCGCTGTCCTCGTCGTCGTCGCCGAACGATATCGTCGCCTTTTTCGGTCTGCCCAAAGGCCGCTTCGACAGCGGCTGTGATACGTTTCTTTCGGCTTGTTGTTTTTCAAAGTACTCGTCGACCGAAGCCGCCTTTTGCGGCGATTGCCGCGCGTTCACCACTCTGCCGTAGTCGGTCTGTCTCGGCGGTTCGGTTCTGTCGCTTGAACCCTGCTCGGTGCGACGGAATGAGCGCTGCGGCGGGAAAATCTCGTCAGTCGAAATTTCCAATCCCTTTGACGTCGCAAGCACCGTCGTCGGCTTTATATTCGGGCGGCGCTTTATCGCGTCGGGCGACATGAACAGCTTTGCGCGCGTGTCGGGCTGCCCGCCCTCGACCGATATAGATACGTTTGTTGTCGGCTTGCGTTCGTGCTTTACCGTGTTTTGCGCGGGTACGGTAGAACGCTTGACCGTGCGCGTGCCCGGCGAAAAGAGGCTTAGAAGCTCGTCCGCAAACGCTTCGGGCGCGGTTATGGATATGACGCTCGCCGACGTGTCGTACACCACCGCAATCTTGCTGTCACCGCGCGAAAAGGTGTACCTGTCGTAATGCGAGCGCATGTCCGCTTTGACCGTCGCTCGTTCCGTATATACCGCCTTATCGATCTTACCGATAAACGTCTCCGCGTCCTGCTGCGAGCACGGCGATATATTATACCTTATATTGTGCATTAAATTTCCTCACATTTTCATTTCACAAAAATTTTTATCCGACGACATGCGCGTTGCAGTAAAAATTTTATACGGTTTACTTTATGTCAATCGCAGTATTTTCTATGCAATAACCCAATTTCATTGGGGCAATCTTTATTTGATTGCCTTGCATAAATCTTTAATAACTTAGATATTAAACCCCGTGGCAAGTCCAGATCCCGCGCGTTCTGCGCGCATGTTACGCCGTTTACGGCGTAACATACCGAATTTGTCTTCGCCGCTAATTTGCCATTGCAAGCAAATTTACTCCTCGAAATAAATTATAAGCGGCGCTGAGGCCGCTTATAACCTATATTCGAAGTTTTGTCTTATTTCTTGACTTTGCGGAACCTTACAACGTAGACGATTACGCCCGCGAGAAGGACAACCGCGATGATGATGAGTACCGTGGACAGTGTCGTGAACGTCGTAGGCGTGCTCGTGCCGCTTGCCGAAACGGTGACGTAAACGATGTACGGATCTTCGTTGCCGACAGAGTCTTTTACCGTGTAGACTACCTTGTAGGTGCCCGACTTGGAAAGCTTGATTGTCGATCCGTTGTTCTTCTTGTCTGCGTAGCTGTTGTACGAGCCGCTAACGGTAGAGCCCGAAACTTCCGCGCCCGACGGATCGTAGAGCTTCTTGGTTATCGTGGCCGTGCTCTTGTCCTTTTCCAAGGAGTCGCCGACGAGCTTGATTTCGCCGTAGGTGAAGGTGTCGCCCTGGCTCTTTCTGCCAGAGGTACCGCCGCTTACCGTGAACTCGGGAGCTTCTACGTCGCCGATGTTGACGGTGTAGGTCGCGGACGCTTCGCCTGCGTCGGCGCGGGTCGCCGTAACTCTTATCGTGTAAACGCCGTCCTTCTTGCCCTCGAACTTGTACTTGTTAGTGCCTTCGATCTTCTCGGTCTTGACCGGATCGCCGCTGACGGTGACTTCGATCTTGACGTTTGCAGGACCGTTAGAGGAATATGCGATTACCGAGGGAATCTCGACGTAGACCTTGTTGTCGTCCGTGCTCTTTTTCGCATACTTGGGCATGACGCCTTGAACTTCGATAACCGGCTTTTCGCTGTCGGTGATGCTGAAGCTGTAGTTGGCGCCGTTGACGCCGTCGGACAGGAAGTCCTCGCCGAGGTCGCTGTAGTCGTTGACCTTTTCCGCGTCGACAAAGCCGTCGGTTATCGAGTAGCTGCTCTGCGACTTGGCGGTGAACTCGTTGCCCATGAGGCTGTACGTCCAGCCTCTTATCTTGCGAGCGTGATAGTATTCGTGGTCGTTCTCCGCACCGGCGAAGCTGTCGTCTGTCGCGTGGAGAGTGTACTTGACGTTGACGTTGCCGACCGAGTCGGGAGCAATCTCGGCAGCGGGCTTAACGGTGCCGCCGCCCGACTGAGCCTTCTCGACCTGGAACTTATAGACGTACACCGAGTTGATGTCGTTTACGTCGAACACGCGGATTGTGAGGTAGTAGTACTCTTCTTCCGCAGTCTCCTTGGTCGGTCTGAAGCCGATGTTTTGAACGTAAATCTTTGCAGTGTCTTCGGTGTAGGTGGTGTAGGTCTCCAGCCAAGTTTCGATAGCCGCGCCTTCGGCGTTGACGACCGAAATCTCGAAGCCGGTGTACTTGCGCATATCGTAGGTGGTGTCAATCGTGAAGCCGCCTGCGTTGACCTCTTGTCCGGTCAAAATCGTTTCGCCGGACTTCCAGCTTGTGACGCCGTCCTCGACAGACTTGGTCTTGAACTCTATATTGCCGTGATAGGTGTAGGACTTTTCCTCGGACTTTTCGATTACCTTGACAACGTCCGAGCTTTCGTTGTAGTTGTCGATCGTGTAAGCGCCTTCCGCCTTCTCGGAGTTGAGCGCAACGTTGCCGACAGCGTCGGTGGCGGTCACGCAGAAGTACATATTGCCGACGAGCTTGAGCTCTTTTGCGTAGTCCTTATCCTTGTCGATGATGAGGTACATGCCGTCGTCGCGCGTCTCGATATCGGCTGCCTCGCCGCCCTTGACGACGATATAGCGGCCGCCGTCCTTATCCTCGAGACCGTTGTCGGAGTAAATCCTGTACTCGACGTGAATGGTGGAGGACTCGGAGTCCTGAGCGACTGCCGACGGAATGTTGAACGTCGTGTCCGCAGTCGAGATATAATCGGGAACGTTGATGTCGTCAATCGTCGGCGCGTTCTCGTCCTTGTACTCGGACTGAAGGTCGATGGTGAACGTGCGCGTCGAACGGTTGCCCGCGGCGTCCTGTGCGCGGTAGTAAACGGTGTACGTGCCCGCCTTGTCTACGGGGTCGCCGTTCTTGTCCTTTCTGTCGTACTTGGTGAAGTCGAACTTGAACGGGGTGTCGGAATACTGGCTGAACGTCTGCGTCTTGCCTTCGTCGTACACTTCGTTGGAAGCGTTGCAGTCTGTGGTCTTAGACTCTTTATCTTCGTCCTCGTCGCCCTTCTCTTGCTCCGCGGGCTTTGCGAGCACGTTTCTGAATACCAATATGTCGCGCGAATAGTCGGAGTCGGTTATGCGGACGTACAGCGAGATGAGGTCTTTGTCTTCTTCCTCGCCTTCCTCGACTTCTTTAGCCTTCATATGGTCCTTGTTGTCTACAAGGAAAGGAATGGGTATTTCAATCGCCTTGGCATCGTTTTCTTCGATCTCGCCCTCGGCGTTGGTTACGGTAAGACCCCACTTCGCGGGAATCTTCCAATCGTCAATCTCTTGGAATACGGGAGCGACCGAGTCGCCTGCCGTCATAGTCCATGACTTGGACGACGAAACGTTGCCTGCGTCGTCTTTTGCGACGTACTTGACGTGATACTGTCCGGCGATGAGCGGATAGAACGTCATGACGTCCTTATTGTCGAACGCAACCGCGGGATACTCGTCATTCTTGAGCTTGTCCGCGTCTTGATATGCGTACCCGTAACGGTCGATATCGACGACCTTGACGGCGTCGCCGTTGGGATCGGTTACGGTTATCTCTACGAGCGGGTTCGTGTCGTAGTCGTCGCTGACGGTCGCAATGGGAAGAGTGACCGCGCGCTTGACCGAAATATTGGAAGTGATGCCCGAAACGGTGAGCGACGGGGCGCGCTTATCCTCAAACGACGACTGCGCATTGACCTCGAAGGTCTCGCTGAACCATTTTGTGCCGTTGTCCTCGATCTGAGCCGAGTAAGTCAAGTACAGCTTGCCGCTCTGCTTGACCTCGACGTCGTCGCCGAACTTGTGCTCGTGCTCCTCGCCCTCGCCGAGCGAGTCGGTTATCTGCCAATTGACCTTGCCGGGATAGTAGCGAAGAATTTTGTTCTCGTCGTAGTACGCGATGTGCGCTTCGGGAAGTCCCTTAATGCTGTCGCCCGTCTTGATACGAGTGGGAATGCCCGCGCCGTTGTTGTCGACCTTGAGGAAATAATCCTCTTCGAGCGAAACGCTTACGTTAAACGAATACGCCGCTTTCTCGTCGCCGGACGCCGCATACTTGACAACGTAGTTGCCGACCTGCTTGGCCGCTATCGTGTAGTAGCCTTCGGACGCAGCGCCGAGCTCTACGTCGGTGCCGTCGGGAGCCGTAACGGTGAGGTCCGCGCCGGACGCCTGCTTGACCTTAAAGGTCTTGCCGTAGTCGGCCTCGGTGGGTACCGTCAAGCCGTCGAACACCATCGTATCCGTCTCGACAGTTCTCGCCGAAGGGCTGTCCGCGAACGCACGGTAAGGCATGGAGCACGCCAAGCCGGTGCCGAGAAGCGCCGCGCTGACCGATAGGGCTGTGAATGCGAGCCCGGTTTTTCTGATTTTTCCGATCTTTTTCATTGAGTCAATATTCTCCTAATGAGAGTATAAGTAAACATATACCGTTAAATTATACTATTATGCAAGGTGTTTGTCAAACATTTTAACGCCCTTATACAAAATACTTTGACCAATTTACACGGGCGTTTCTCTCATATTATGAGGAAGTGGGCCATTTAATATGTACTCGTCGGCACAACAATCGGCGCGCCCGCTGAAAACGGCGGTAAAAGCTGTCGCACTCCGCTACAAAACCCTTATCACCGAGGATATTTGTATGACGGACGACAGCTTGCCTATTTCGTCGAGCGATCGCATGATCGCCTTTTCGCCCGCCGCGTACGTCAAGAACACGATCGCCGTCCTGCCGTTTTCGCCGGGAGCCTGCGTCGCCGCCTTGATGCTGACGTCGTTGTCGCCGAACACCGTCGATATGCGGCTCAAAACGCCCGGCTTGTCCTCAACCGCCACGTCGATATAGTACCCGCTCGTAAAGTCGCTCACGAGCTTGACCTTGCCGTCGAGCTTTCCGCTGTTGTCGAAGTCGCAATATTTAATATCGCCTTTCAGCGCCTTGATTACGTCGGACACGATTGCGCTTCCCGTCGGCGCCGCACCGGCACCCGCGCCGTAGAACATCAAATTGCCGACGTGGTCGCCCGTCAAGTACACCGCGTTGAACGCGCCCGAGACCGACGCGAGCGCGTGGTCCTTTTCGACGAACGCCGGATGAACGCGCACCTCCAATCCGTCGCCCTTTCTCTTGCCTATCGCGAGCAGTTTGATTTCGTAGCCCAGCCGCGACGCGTTTTCTATGTCGCGCGCCGACACCTTGGTTATGCCCTCGCGGTAAATGCAGCCGTACGGCACGCAGGTATGGAAAGCGAGCGACGCGAGTATTGAAAGCTTGTACGCCGCGTCGTAGCCGTCGACGTCGGAGGACGGGTTTGCTTCGGCGTAGCCCAACCTCTGCGCTTCTTTGAGCGCCGTTGCGTAGTCGCAGCCGTCCTTACTCATCTTGCTGAGGATATAGTTGGTAGTGCCGTTGATTATGCCGTAAACAGATTCAACCCTGTCGCCCTGAAAGCTCTCGCCGAGCGCACGAATTATGGGAACGCCGCCCACACAGCTCGCCTCGAAAAACAGCCCGCACTTGTTCTTGCGCGCTATCGGTTCGAGCTCGTGCCACGATTTTGCGAGTAGCTCCTTGTTCGCCGTCACGACCGACTTGCCGCTCGCCAACATTTTTTCTATAAAAGTTTTAGCGGGCTGAACGCCGCCCATAGTCTCTATGACGACCTCGATTTCCTTGTCCGCGGCGAGCTTGTCGACGTCCGAGCAGAAAAGCTCGGTCGGTATGCCACGCTTTTCGAGTGGCGTCACGTCGCGGTCGAGTATGTACTTGACCTCTATGTCGACTCCCTGCGTTTTCATTATATATTCGCGGTTGCGCGTAAGGATGTCGTACGCGCCGCCGCCAACAGTGCCGAGCCCCATTATGGCTATCTTTTTCTTTTTCATTTGCTCTCCGTTTCGGTTTTTACTTGCGCTTTTCGGCATTAAGCCCGTAGATGATGTTGAGACCGCGAAGCGTGAGCGTGCGGTCGACGACGTCGATTACGTCCACGCACTTGTTTACTATGTCGGATATGCCGCCCGTCGCTATGACCTTTGCGCCTGTCAGCCCCGTTTCCTTTTTTATGCGCCGCACCATGGACTCGACCATGCCCGAGTATCCGAAGATTATGCCCGACTGCATGTTGGTTATCGTGGTCTTGCCGACTGCGCTCGCGGGAACCGAAAGCTCGACCTCGGGAAGCCGCGCCGCAGACGCCGCAAGCGCTTCCGCGCCCGCCTTGAGCCCGAACGAAATCGCACCGCCGAGAAGTTCTCCGCTCCCCGACACGACGTTGAACGTCGTCGCCGTGCCGCAGTCGATGACTATGCACGGCCCGCCGTAAAGCTTGTACGCCGCGACGCACCCCGCCACGCGGTCCGCGCCGAGTTCCTTGGGGTTGTCGTACTTGATTGAAAGCCCCGTCTTGAGCCCCGCGCCGACGGTCAAAGGCTTAACGCCGAAGTACGTCGACACCATGTGCTCGAACGTGTAATTGAGCGCGGGATTGACCGAGCTTATCACCGCGCCCTTGATGTCGCGCGGCAGGTGGTTTTTGAGCGCGAGCATGTCTTTTATGAGCACCCAATACTCGTCGCCCGTCTTGTTGCTCGACGCGAGCCTAAGCGTTTCGACGAGTTCGTCGCCCTCGAACAGACCTATCTTGATATTGGTATTTCCTATGTCGAAAACTATTATCATACTGTCGTCCTACCGTTTTGGTCCAATTGTTTTTCGCTCTCGATCGGCTTAGGCTGAAAGCGTTTTCTGTCGCGCAGCACCGTCTTTTCAAGCGTCAAGGTTATCGGCGGCGTGAGAATCGCCATGCACGGACACTCTATCGCGCCGTCGACGAGAAGAAAGGGCGCATAAGCGAGCATGGTCATCGCGCCGCTGCTGCCGACTATTCCCATATCGGGCATGACGAGCACCAAAAGCCCGACGACGAACGCGGTGTTGAAAAGGCTGCCGAGACCCGCCGCTATGGCGACGGTGGCTATTCTTCCGCCTCGCCCCGTCGGCTTGAACAGCTTTTGCGCGAACTTATACACGCCGAACGTCGCTACCGCCGCGAGTATTCGCGCGCCTATCGGAATGTACGGAGCTTCGATGAACGCCATTGCGACCGGCGACGTCGGCATTATAAAGCTGTAAGCAAGGCTTATGCACCCGAATGCCAGCCCGACGAACGCCGCCATGCCGAGCGACAGGGTTGTCGCCGCCACCATGACGGGCAGAAAGAACACGTAAGGTATAAAGCCTGTAACCGCACATAGCGCCGCAAGCGTCGCCGCAAGCGTGATAGCGCGCGTTGATATTTTCATGACACTCTCCTTTCGATAGGCTTTCCTTTCCCTCGGAATAACCTTCGACCGATTTAGTTACAACTTATATAAGGTCTGCCCTACGGCAGTACCTTTATATTGTTAGTATATCACAAGCAAAAATGCTTGCTTGCAATGGCATTTTTGCGCCGTGATTCAATACCGCAGTCGCGCGAATTGCGCGAGGCGCATTTGCGCCACGATTGCAACGCAATCGTAACTGCGAATATTATATCACAAGTAAAATATGCTTGCTTGCAATAGCATTTTTGCGCCGTGATTCAATACCGCAGTCGCGCGAATTGCGCGAGGCGCATTTGCGCCACGATTGCAACGCAATCGTAACTGCGAATATTATAACACGAATTAAAATACAGTGCAAATATTTTCTCGGTCAAAAAGAAAATGTACTCACACAAGTTGAAAATCCCCATACACTGAAAATAGGTAAGCGCTCACCGTACAAAAGAAATACAGAGCGGACCGCCTCGCACGCGCACCGCGGGCGCGTTCGACAGGCGGACCACAAAAATTTTTAAAGGAGGAATACCCACGATGTTTAACGGTTGCGGAGGCTGCGGCGATATATTCCTGCTCTTGTTACTCTGCTGCTGCTGCGGAAACGGCGGATACGACTGCGGCGGCAAAAAGGGCTGCGACTGCCAGGACCTTATCCTGCTCTATATCATCATGAACTGCTGCTGCGGCGGCAAGGACCATAAGTGCTGCTGCTAATACACGGCATGTCCTAAATAAAAGTACAAGTACATAACAAAATCCTCCGCTTTTGCGGAGGATTTTGTGTTGGAATAAGTGATTTATTTCAATTTGCACGCATCGGTTACGTATTCGGCGACCTTTGCTTCGTCGATGCGGATTTGGCTCATGGAATCGCGGTCACGGATCGTAACCGTTCCCGTCGCTTCGGTATCGAAGTCGACCGTCACGCAGAACGGCGTTCCTATCTCGTCCTGACGGCGGTAGCGCTTTCCTATAGAGCCGGGCAGATCATATGTCGACACTATGCCCTGCTTTTTGAGCGAGCGGTACAGCTTGTCGGCGCGCTCGGAAAGAGCTTTTTGCAACGGCAGCACCGCCGCCTTGTACGGCGCAATCGCAGGCGCGAAGTGCATGACGGTACGCGTTTCCTTTTCGAGCTGTTCCTCGTCGTACGCGTCGCACAGCACTGCGAGCATCGCCCTGCCCACGCCAAGCGACGGCTCGACGACGTACGGGATATACGTTTCGCCCGTGACGGGATCGGTGTAGTCAAGCTTTTCGCCCGAGTGCTCGGAGTGCGTTTTGAGGTCGTAGTCGGTGCGGTCGGCAATGCCCCACAGCTCGCCCCACCCGAACGGGAAGCGGTACTCGAAGTCGCTCGTCGCTTTGGAGTAGAAGGAAAGCTCGGCTTTGTCATGGTCGCGCACGCGCAGGTTTTCCTCTTTGAGCCCGAGCCCGAGCAGGAACTCGCGGCAGTAGTTTTTCCAATACTCGAACCACTGCAAGTCCTCGCCCGGCTTGCAGAAGAACTCCATTTCCATCTGCTCGAATTCGCGCAGGCGGAAAATGAAATTGCCGGGGGTGATCTCGTTGCGGAACGACTTGCCTATCTGGCAGATTCCGAACGGAACGCGCGCGCGGCAGGAGCGCACGACGTTCTTGAAATCGGCGAATATGCCCTGTGCCGTTTCGGGGCGCAGATAGCAGGTCGCGGCGGTATCCTCGGTCACGCCCTGGAAGGTCTTGAACATGAGGTTGAACTTCTTGACCGCCGTAAAATCGGACTTGCCGCACACCGGGCACGGTATCTTCTTTTCGGCGACGAACTTTGAAAGCTCGTCGTTATCCATGGTCGCTACGGGAATATCGAGCTTGTGTTTTGCCGCATACGCCTCGACGAGGTCGTCGGCACGGCAACGGCTCTTGCACGACTTGCAGTCCATGAGTGGGTCGGAAAAGCCCGCGAGGTGTCCCGACGCTTCCCATACCTTGGGGTTCATCAGTATCGCGCTGTCGAGCCCGAAATTGTTTTCGCTCTCCGTCACGAACTTTTGCCACCACGCCTTTTTGATGTTGTTGTAGAGCTCGACGCCGACGGGGCCGTAGTCCCACGTGTTCGCAAACCCGCCGTATATCTCGCTGCCCGCGAATATGATGCCGCGCGACTTGCAGAGCGCGACGAGCTTTTCCATTGTAACCTTCATAGCGATACCCTTCTTTCTTTATTTTATATGATTATACGCCGAACAAAGCCGAATTGTCAACCAATCACGGATTGGATTTTTGTCGTGTATAAACTTTCGTCCTTCATTTACGTTACACCCGACGAAATAAGGGTCTGAAACAACATATCCACGTCACGCCGTGGCGGCGTAGGCGCCACGAAAAAGCGCGGGCATCCGACTCCCGCGCTTCCTTACTTATTCAATATTCACTTAAAACTATGCGGGATACACCACCCAAATCTTGTTGCTGTCCCACGTGTACTTGAAGTAGAACGTGTAGTAGCCGGACTCTAATATCGAGTAGTTATTGCCGTCGGCGCTTTCCGCGATACAAGATAGTGAGCTCCTGTTTTCGATTTGGTCGTAGTTTATTCCGTCATTACCGTAACGGATTTTGACTTCGTCGCCCGCCTGCAAATAGACGTCTATCCTGTATTGGGGATAGTTGGGATCGTCGGCGCGTACCATGCGGTAGCCGTTGCCCCAGCCGGTATCCCAAGTTTGTCCCCTTTCCTGAATGACGCCGACAAGCCATGCGCCGTCGCCTACGCATTCCTCGAATGTGAGTTGACCGTTGTTGCCGGTGTCGCCACCGCCGCCGCCACCGCCGCCGTCATCGTCGTCGCCGCCGACGGGTGTTTCCGTCCAGTGCGCGTAAGCGATGCCGTTAGCTGTGAAGGTCGTGTTTATGACGAGGTTGCCGCCGCTCGCAGCGGTATACCAGCCGTCGAGCGTAAAGCCCTCGCGCGTTACGTCGGGAAGCTGTGCCGTGGTAATCTTGCCCTTGTTAGTCGTGCGCGTAACGGGCTCGTCGTCCTCGGTGAACGTGCCGCCGTTGGCATTGAAGGTTATAGTGTATTCGGTGCCCGGCACGTCTTCCTCGCCGCCGCCACCGCCGCCGCCGTCATCGGCAGTCCACAGCGCGTAAATCTTGATGCTCGAATCAAACGTCTTAGGGAACGCGATCGGACTCGCCGCCGAAGCGGTAAGCCCCCAGCCCTTGAACGTGCAGTCCTCCTTTGCGGTGTCGGGCGCGGCAGGCTGAGTGGATATTTTGCCGCTCTTGTCGGTCTGCACGTCCTTGGTGGTGACTCCGCCCGTGAACGCGCCGCCGTTTGCGTCCAGCGTAATGGTGTACGACTTGTCGCCACCGCCGCCGCCTACTCCCGGAATGTCGCCGTCCAAGTCGAGCGTGCCGTCCTTAGAACATGCGGCAAGCCCGAGCGCCGACGTGGCAAACATAGTGGCCGCAAGAGCCGCAACAAAAAATCTCTTTTTCATACATTACCCCTTATGAAAATTAACGTATACACACATTATACCACTAATTTCGCGTTTGTCAATAGCTAATATGAATTTCACAATCAAAAAAGCAACCCCGATTTGGTCGAGGTTGCTCTTTTGTTGATTTATTATGCGGGCAATGCAATCCACATTCTGTCGTTGTTGTATTCGTTTTTGTAGTAGAACGTGTACTTACCTGCTTTTTCGACCTTCAGATAGGTTTCGGTCCCGTGCGTTACTTTGCTCAAGTAGCCTGTTACGTTGCAACCCGACTCGACAGTTGCGCAGAGGAACGACCAGTCGGGAACCCATATGGCGATTTCGTCGCCTACCGCAAGCGTTATCGAAATCGTGTATTGATTGCTGTTGCCCTCTTTCTTTTCGTAAGGGACGAAGTATCCGTAGCTCTTGCTTACGTCAGTCATCGAGCCGAACTTGCCGACAAGGTAGACGTTGGGATGAGAGCTGTCCTGATTGCCGCCTTTCGTAGCGACCATGCCGGCGGGTATTTCGCCTGCGTCAACCTCGCCCTGAATCCACATCTCTTTTGCCGCGTAGTCGTAGTAGAAGTCGTACGTACCCGCCGAAAGCGTGAGTATGCCGCCGCTGAGCGAGCCGAGGCTGTTGGGTTTGAGTTTGTAATCGGAAACCTGTTTGCCTGCGTACTTGAGCGTCAACGTGGTTTTGGCGGTCAGCTTAACGCCCGCGACGTAAACCTCGTTGTTTCCGTCCTCGTTCACCTTAAATGCGTACACCGTGGTTCCGGCTATCATGCCGTCGCCCTCTTTAAGCTCGGACTCGACGGCGTCGGCTTCGTCTTCCACCCACAGCAGTTTGCTGCCGAAATCATAGTACATGGAGAAAGTGCCGCCGTTCTCGCAATAGAGCTTGCCGTCTTTAAGCACAATCTTTGACGTGCTGGGCGTGCCGTCGTCCTTCTTCTTGATTGTGGGAAGGACTTCGTATCCGCCGTAGACGAAGGTCAATACGCTTTTCTCTTCGAACTTGACGTGCATGAGCTTGACTTCGCTCGTGTTGTGCGGCTCAAACGCCTTGATGAGCGTATCGCCGACGTACACGCCGTCCGTTTCGTATTTGGGATCTTCCTCTTCGCCTTCCTTGGTGACGGTTACGACCGTGCCGTCGAGCGTGATGATATACGTGCCCGCGCCGCCGGTAATTGCGAAGTTCCTGTTGGCGATTTTTTCCGCGACCCTCGATTTGAGTGTGAACTCGTCGGTCTTCCATACCGTATTGCCGTCGGCGTCGCTCATTGCGACCTGGAACTCGACGCCCGCCGAGAGCTCGATTGTTATCGAATACTTGCCGCCCGCAGCTTTCAGGTCGTAACCTTCGGTAAGCGCCCAGCCGTTCATGCTGCCTACGAGATAAGGCGTGTTGGGCTTGATTTCGTCTTTCTTGTTGTCCGTTATCTGGACTACCCAGCACGGCGGATTGCCGTCCTCGTCCTCGTTGTAATGACGGACGTAAATATCAAACTTGCCTGTCGTCTTTACCGTGACCTTGCCCGCTTTTTCGTCAACCGTCACGCCGTGGCAATCCGCGCCGTAGAACTCCGCGAGAAGCTTGCCGTCCACCTTGAAGGTGAGCACGTCGCCCTGCGTGAGATCTACCTGCAAAGCGTACAATTCGACGTCCGCCGTCTGATCGTCGGCAATTTTATCGTTGTTGGTGAGGGCGCTTTCCTTACCGCCTATGATATACGCGCCGGTGTGGTCATTGACGGGCTCGTCTTTGTCCGCCTTGCCGCCTACGTACAGCGCCTTTGCGACGTAGTCGTAGTAGAAGTCGTACGTGCCCGCAGAAAGCTTGAGCCCGCCGTCGCTCTTCGTGCCGAGGCTGCCGTCTTTGAGAGTGTAATCGGTTACGCTCTTGCCGCCGTACATGAGCGTGAGCGTCGTTTCGGCTTCGAGCTTAACGCCCGTCACATACACCTCGTTGAGGCCGTATTCGTTGACGGTGAACGCGTACGTTTTTCCGCCGCCACTCATGCCGTCGCCGGGTTTAAGATCGGGAGCTATCGCGTCCGCTTCGTCGATAAACCACACGCCGTTTTCAACAAAGTCGTAGTACAGCGAGAACGTGCCGCCGTTGGGGCAAACGAGCTTGCCGCCCTTGAGCACTATTCTCGTCGTGCACGGGCCGTCGTCGCCGCTCTTGATTGCGGGGACCACAACCTTGCCGTCATGGACAAAGGTGAGCTCGTCGCCCGCACCGAACGTGATGTGCTCGATCATGACCTCGTTTTCGTTATCCTTATTTGCGACGAACTTTTTGACAATCTTGCCGCCTACATAAATGCCGTCGGTGTCGTACTCGGTATCCTCGTCGCCCGCCGTCTTGTACTTGGCGGTGACAACCCAGCACGCGCCGTCGCGCTTCGCTTCGTTATCGGGATAGTGTATGATGTAGAATACGAAGTTGGCAGTCTTTTGAATAGTTATTTCGGATATCAAACCGTCGGCGGACGCTACGCCCGTGCTGTCGGGCGTGAGGAAGAACTCAATCGCCTTGCCGTCGATCTTGAACGACACCTTGTCGCCCGCAGTGAGGTCTATTCCGTCCTCGTAGTCGCTGCCTACCGAGTACATGATATCGCGGTCGTCGTTCTGGTCGGGCAGCCATTCGTCGCGCTTGGTGAGGCTTGTTTCGGCATTGCCGACAACTATCATGCTGTCGCCCGTCACGGGATCGTCCTTGCCGGGACCGTCCTCGCCGGGATCGTCGCACTGAACGGTTATCGTCCAGCACGCATTCGGTCTGCCGTCGGCTACGGGATAGTGCGCGAGGTAAATGACGAACGTCGCCGTCTTTTCTATTGAAATTTCGGAAATCTCTTTGTCGGTAACCGAAACGTCTACGCCCTTGCTGTCGCCCGCGAGGTAGAACTCAATCGGCTTGCCGTCGATCTTGAACGATATCTTATCGCCTGCCGTGAGCGCTATGCCTGCCTCGACGCTACTGCCTATCGAGTACATGCGGTCGCGGTCGTCAGGCTGATCGGGCAGCCACGAGGTTCTGTCGGTGAGGTCGACTTGCCTGCCGCCCACTACGAGCACGTTGTCGGTGAGAACGGGGTTTTCCGTCCAATGCGCGTACACCGTGAGCCCCGCCGCCTCGACATTGGTCGTAGCGGTGAACGGCTCGGTCTTGGACACTGCGTCCTTATAGTAGCCGTCAAAGGTGTAGCCCGTGCGGTACGGCGTGGGAAGGGTTGCAATTACGCCGCCCGACGTCTTTACAGTGACGGTGTCCTGCGCTTCGTCGTTTATGTAGTACTTGCCGCCGTTGGCGTTGAACGTTACGTCGTACTCGGTGGCGGGGTTCTCCTGCTGCTTATCGCCCCAGCTCGCGTACACCTCGCCGTCCTTAGCAAAAGTCGTGACGTTGACTACGACCTTGTTCGCCTCGAGCGTGCTGTCCTTTACGGTGTACCAGCCGAGGAATTCTTTGTCGCCGTTTGCCGCCGTCGGGAGCGTGGACGTCAGCTTGCCGCCCACCGTCGTCATTGTGCTCTGCCCCGATGTTATCGTGCCGCCGTTGGGATTGAATGTTATCGTGTACGCGCCTGTCGAGAGCTGTTCGCCGCCCCAAATCGCGTATATCGTGTCGTCCTTTGTAAAGGTTATCGACGTGGGACTGATTGCGTCGTCCGCAGACGCAGTCGGCGTGAGCGCCCAGCCCTTAAACGTGTAGTCGGGCGTAGCCGCGGGCGGCGTTGTGGGGTCGCCGGGAACGGAGCTCGCAATGAGCTTGCCGTTGAGCGTCTTGGTCTTGTACGTAGATTCCGAGCTTGCAAAAGCGCCGCCGTTTGCGTCGAACGTGATTGTGTACACGCCGTGCTCTTTGGTGGCTTGATCCAGCTCCGCGTCGGAACACGCGGCAAGACCGACAGCTGTCGTACCGAGCACCGCCGACAATGCCGCGGCAAGCGCTATTTTCGACTTTTTCATACTTTTCCCCTTATTAAGTTATTTGTATAATAATTATATACTATATCACTTGCAAA
Source organism: Clostridiales bacterium (assembly GCA_022508505.1). Classification (GTDB taxonomy): domain Bacteria; phylum Bacillota; class Clostridia; order Christensenellales; family Pumilibacteraceae; genus Anaerocaecibacter. The sequence goes on from JAFLVC010000017.1 coordinate 27,830, forward strand.
TGTCAATACACTCTGTAAATTTTTTTAACCCTCGTGTATGGACTGCCGTTGTTCGTTTTTTGTTACACCCGACGAAATGTGTGACGGTAATAAATGCTTTGACGCCACTCGCGGCCATGTTGCACTTAATCAATGTTCCGTCCAACCAAGCACAGCTTGGATTTTTCCTCGTGTGTGGGCTGCCGTTGTTCGTTCTTTGCTACACCCGACAAAATGCGTAACGGTAATAAATGCTTTGACGCCGCTCGCAATCGGCTCCCCCTTATTAAGGGAAAACATCACATCCCCTCAGTCTGCCGCAAGCGGCAGCCAGCTCCCCTTATTAAGGGAAAACATCACATCCCCTCAGTCTGCCGCAAGCGGCAGCCAGCTCCCCTTATTAAGGGGAGCCTAATATATGGAAAAACGCGAGCATATCTATCTCGCGCTTCCTTACCTATTCACTATTCACTAAATAAAACTCCCCTTTTTTGGGAGTTTTATGCTATATGTCGTCTTTAAGACTCCTGTCAAACAGTTGTTCCATAACTACGCGCGGCGGGATTTTGTCGAGTATCATGCTGTTAACTGCGCTCGTTATCGGCATGTCGACGCCCAGCTTGTCGGCGACAATGGACAGCGCCCTTGCGGTGTGCACGCCCTCTGCCAAAAGATCGAACTTTTTGCCGAGCACGTAATTTTCGCCCCAGGTGCGGTTGTGGCTGAACTTGCTGAACAGCGTCGTTTCGTAATCGCCGAGATGACACAGCCCGTACGCAGAAATGGGGTTGCCGCCCATTTCCTGAATGAGCCTTGCGACCTCGCGGCTGCCGCGCGCCATGAGCGCGCCCTTGAGCGACGAGAGATTCATGCCGTCTAGAACGCCCGCGACGATGCCCATGACGTTCTTTGCCGCAGCGCCTATCTCGGTGCCGATTATGTCGTTGCCGTAATAGAAGCGTATGAGCGGGCTTCTGAAGTACTCGACTATGCGCTCTGTCGTCGCCCTCTCGTATGCATCGATGAGCATGCAGTTGGGGTTGCCGACTACAAATTCCTGAACGTGCCCGGGACCCGCCCACACGGCGATCTGCCATTTTTCGAGCCCGAATTCGAGCGCGACCTCGCTTAGGCGTTTGCCCGTCGAGATCTCTATGCCTTTCATGTTGGTTACGAGGTACTTGCCCTTGAGGTCGCACTTGCTCGTAAGCTCCGCCATGACGTCGCGGAACACCTGCGACGGCACGGACACTTGCAATATTTCAGCGCTCTTTACCGCGCTTTTGAGGTCGTTTGTCAGTTCGACGGACTGCGGGAGCTTGAGGTAGTCGTTCGCCCGCGTCATTTTGAGCTGTTCGTAGCTGATCTCGCCCGTCTTGCCGTACAGCGTCACCTTGTGCCCGAGCTGAGCGGCATACCATGCGAGGAATGATCCGAACCGTCCGCAGCCGATTATCGTAACCTTTTTGCGCGGCCGCGTATAGTCCATTGGAATGGTGTACTTTACCATGATAGGCTTCCTTTAGTAATATTAGGATTTGGGCGAATAGTTGGGCGCTTCCTTGGTGATCGAAATGTCGTGAGGGTGCGATTCGATGAGCGCCGCGCTCGTTATCTTGACAAAACGCGCGTCCGAGCGAAGCTTTGCAATCGTCGGCATTCCCGTGTAGCCCATGCCGGCACGAAGTCCGCCGATGAGTTGATACACGATTTCCGCAAGCGCGCCGCGGTACGGAACGCGCCCCTCGACGCCCTCTGGCACAAACTTCTTGCTGCCCTCTTGGAAATATCTGTCCTTGCTGCCGAGCGGCATTGCGCCTAAGCTTCCCATGCCGCGGTAGGTCTTGAAGCTTCTGCCCTGATAAATCTCGAGCTCGCCGGGGCTCTCGGTCGTGCCTGCAAACAGGCTTCCTATCATGACGGCATGCGCGCCTGCCGCAATCGCCTTGGTGATGTCGCCGCTGTACTTGATGCCGCCGTCGCCTATTATCGTCCTATGGTACTTGTCGGCAACCTCCGAGCAGTCCATAATCGCGGTAATCTGCGGAACGCCTATGCCCGCCACGACGCGCGTCGTGCAAATGGAGCCGGGGCCTATGCCCACCTTTACGACGTCCGCGCCCGCCTTGAACAGCGCTTCCGTCGCCGCCGCCGTCGCGACGTTGCCGGCAATAACCGTTATTTCCGGGAAAGCGTTCTTTACCTTTTCGACGGCTTTTATGACCTCGACGTTGTGGCCGTGCGCGGTGTCGACTACGAGACAGTCGACGCGTGCGGAAACGAGCGCCTTTGCCCTATCCATATACCCCGCGCCGTTGCTTATCGCGGCGCCGACCAACAGCCTGCCGTTTTTATCCTTTGCGGAATTGGGATACTGAATCGCCTTTTCAATGTCCTTTATGGTGATGAGCCCCTTAAGATTGCCGTTCTTGTCGACAATGGGCAGTTTTTCGATGCGGTGCTTGCCGAGAATCTTCTGCGCCTCGTCGAGCGTCGTTCCGACCGGCGCGGTGACGAGGTTTTCCTTTGTCATGATGTTGCCGATGGGCTGTTCGAAGTCGGTCTCGAAGCGAAGATCGCGGTTAGTAAGTATGCCGACGAGCTTGCCCTTTTTAGTAATGGGCACGCCCGAAATCTTGTACTTTTTCATGAGCTCAAGCGCGTCCGAAACCTTGCGCTCGGGTTCGAGGAAGAACGGATCGGTGATGACGCCGTGCTCGCTGCGCTTGACCTTGTCGACGTGCTCCGCCTGATCGTCTATACTCATGTTTTTATGTATTATGCCGATACCGCCTTCGCGCGCAATGGCTATCGCAAGCCGCGATTCGGTAACGGTGTCCATAGCCGCCGCCACAAGCGGAATGTTGAGCTTGATGTCTTTGCTAAGCTCTGTCGAAAGGTCTACATCCTTGGGTGTGACGTGCGATTCGCCGGGTATCAGCAAAACGTCGTCGAAAGTAAGCCCGTCCTTTACGATTTTTTCCATATTTATCTCCTTGTGTTAGACTTATGCGTTTTGAAACAGTCTGAGATAGTCAGACATCTCTTCCTCGTATATGGCGCTCAGCTCGCGGTAGACCGGCTTCTCGTCGGAATCGTAGCCGACGATGACGGAACGCGCATACTTGAAGGCGTCGGAATAGTACTCGTTGCTTATTTTAGTGGAATACGCGCCGTAGGCTTCCCTGCTGTGGAACAACAGCATCTGCATGTTCCACAACCTGTTGACCGCCGAAACCATCACGCTCAGCCAGTGCAGTCTTTTAAGCTTGTAGTCCGTGTTGCCACGTATGTCAAAGTGGTACGCGAGCTGCACGTACTTAAAGATAAGCCCCTCGCGTCGCGTGGACATATTGTCGTCGTAATAGAGCTCACTTGTTCCCATGAGGTAATCGTACACGTCGGTAAACGGCGTGTTCCTGTTGCCCTTGGGCGTCGGCGTAACCAAAACAGTAAACTCGTCGCCCTTCAACACGTGTGAAAACTTGTCCATCGCCGATACGCCCGTCAAGGTGCCCGTCACGCCCAGCCTTTCTTCCTGTATGGCGAGATAGGTGTTGAGCTGATCGAGGTAGTCGACGAACCAATCGAGACGGCTCATCTGCACGTTCCACGGCATATCGTCAACGCTGATAGCATACAGGTTGTGCGACTGGTCGGACGGCGACATCAAGTATTCGCCGCTGCCGTTGGTGTTGACAATCATCATATTGAGCTTTTCGGCGTCGCCCGAATACACGCGTGCGGCATAGTCCATGGTCATAAGCGTGTGCCGATAATCGTACACGAACGGGTGGTATGCCGGCGGCATGGCGTCGAGCATTTCCTTGCTCTTGTCGCTGCTTATGGTCGGCTCGCCGTTAAGCGACATGTATATCCTTATATACTTGTCCAGCCTGTCCGCAAAGTACGCGGCGCTCTTTTGGTCCTTGCCGACGTATTTTTTCATGAGGTCGTCGGAAAGATCGATACACACGTCGAGCGCTTCAAGCATATCGGCGTCAGACAGAGCTGTTCTGTACCGAACGAGATTGTACTCGCCCTTGTCGTTCGTCTTGTTGGCTTTTGCGTCGTCCAGCCGCGATTCGATGTACCTGTCGCCGCTGTTGAGGGCGCGCTCGTACATTCCCAAATTATTAAAAACGCGCATTGCCGAAAGCGGCATTGCGACGACCAAAATAGAAACTATGAGTACCACGAGCGACAGTGCGACTGCAACTGCCTTGACTGAAAGCGCGACGAGTTCGCCGGCAAAGCTCATAGGCTTGTCAGATTGGACTTCGACACTGTCGGGCTCATTCCGAACGCCGTCATCCGTGTCGCGATGCACGGTCAAAGAGTATTTATCGCCTTTAGATTTGCCGTTGCTCTTTGCTTTTTTGTCGTCCGTATCTTCCATTAACGTATTATAGCACGGTTTCTAACACAATTGCAAGCGTTTTAAGACAAGCCGATTTCACTTTTTTACCGCGAGCGCCTTTGCGGACGTCGGGTCAATCAATACGCCGTAGTCCTTGCCGTCTTTGTAGTAGTACGCAACGTGCCAACACAAGCCCTCGCCTCCTATCGGGTTTTCTATCATGCGAACGCGAACCTCGTGCTGACCCTCGGGAAGCTTTAGCGCCTTGCCCGCCGCCTCGATTGCTTGTCGATAGCTTATCATGTCTTTTGTGACGAGCGAAGTCGGGCTGTACTCCCGCGCCGTGCCGCCGCCCTTTATCTCGATTGTGAACGCGCCCGTCGTCTCGCTGTCGAACTCCGCCGAAAACGACGCCGCAAAAGGATGCACGGTGAGCGTGCCGCCGAACTCCCCCTTTTTGGTCTTTGCGGTAAAGGTGTAAATCGCGTCGACGTCAAACTCTTTCGGCGCTACCGTGACGAGGGTGTACGGCTTTAGCTCACCCGCCTTGCCGTCCGCCTCGTACGTCTTTTCGCGAACGCCGGAAACTACGGTGATTGTAAAAGCGTCGTCGCTTGCGCTGAAAAATCCGCTGCGCCTTTCGCTTACATTTTCCATGGCGTCGGCGCCGCACGACAAGAACACCCACACCGTCGCCGCCGTCATTATCGCGGCGAATATCATACACAGCTTTTTCGTTATATTCATGGAATATATATATGAAAGGAGATAAAAAATAAGAATGAAAAATTTCACATCCCCTCACCGCCTTCGGCGGAGCTCCCCTTATTAAGGGGAGCCGAATAAAGCGGAAAAAGAGCTCGCGCTTGACAGATTCCTCGACAAGCTCGGAATGACACCGTTGATATGGCTTTGCGATTCTTTACGCCATGCCGTTTTGGAATAAGGTGTGTTTTTTATTTGTCATTCTGAGCGAAGCGCCGCAAG
>JAFLVC010000018.1 GCA_022508505.1 Clostridiales bacterium
AGCCGCCGCCCGACTCTTCGCCGTTTATGACGAGGTCGTACGCCGCGGCGCGAACCTTTCCGGGATCGCTTTCCAAAAATTCGAGGTCGGCTTCGTGCGGCATTGTGAACGGATGGTGTTCGGCAACCCAACGGTTTTCCTCCTCGCTGTACTCGAACATCGGGAAATCGACAACCCACAGCACATCGAACTTGCTCTTGTCTATGAGGTTTCCGATCTCCGCAAGGTGAAGCCTGAGTGCGCCGAGAGTCTTGAACACTATGTCGTTTTTGTCGGCGCAGAACAGCAGTATGTCGCCCGGCTTTGCGTCGGCGCGCTTTAACAGCGCTTTAACCGTTTCCTCGGACATGAACTTCGTAATCGACGACAGCAACTCGCCGTTCTTTCTTACCGATATCCAGGCAAGGCCCTTCGCCTTGTACGTTTTGACAAACTCGCCGAGCGCGTCAATATCGCGGCGGGACAGTATTTGATTGTCCTCGTCGACAAAGCCCTTGGCATTTATCATGCGGACGCTTCCGTCCTTCATTGCGACGGCACGCTCGAACACCTGGAAGCCGCAGCCCTTGGCTATGTCCGACACGTCGATAAGCTCCAAGCCGAACCTTGTATCCGGCTTATCCGAGCCGTAGCGCGACATGGCTTCGTCGTACGGCATTTGCCGCGCCGATTTGGGAAGCTTGATGCCGCCGCACTTTTTGAATATCTCTTTGACAAGACCGTACGACATGTCCATAACCTGCTGCTGCGTCATGAACGACATTTCGAGGTCTATCTGCGTAAATTCGGGCTGACGGTTGGCGCGCAAATCCTCGTCGCGGAAGCAACGCGCTATCTGGTAATACCTGTCGACGCCGCCCACCATCAAAAGCTGTTTATAAAGCTGCGGCGACTGCGGGAGCGCGTAGAACGAGCCGTTTTTGACGCGCGACGGAACAAGGTAGTCGCGCGCACCCTCGGGCGTTGACTTGCCGAGGTACGGCGTTTCCACTTCCCAAAACCCGTTCTTGTGCATATATTCGCGCGTGACGTGCATCATCTCGCTCTTTAGCCGAGTGATCTCCGTCATGCGCTCGGTGCGAAGGTCGAGATAGCGATACTTGAGGCGCGTCATTTCGCTTACACCGTTGTCGTCAATCAAGAACGGCGGCGTTTCGGAGTCCGAAAGGATTTCAAGCTGTTCGGCGAGCACCTCGATCGTGCCTGTCTTGAGCTTGGGGTTTATCATGTCGTCGTCGCGGTTGCGAAGCCGTCCCGTAACTGCGAGCACGTACTCGTTTCTTATCTTTTCGGCGAGCGCGAAATCCTTGATTTCGGACGCGTCGAAAACTATCTGCAATAGTCCCGTGCGGTCGCGCAGATCGACGAATATAAGTCCGCCGAAGTCGCGGCGTTTAGCCGCCCAGCCCTTGACCGTGACGCGACTTCCGACGTCCGAATCGCTAAGCTGTGTACAATAGTGTGTTCTGTCGCCTATTTTTGCCATAATATCCTCCCGACGTCTTTTGCAACGTCGCTGCCGTGAATTTCATTCGTCTGTCCGTCACTCATGCGCTTCATGCCGTAAACGCCGCTGTTTAGCTCGTTTTCGCCGAGCGTGATGACGTATTTATAGCCCTGCCTGTCTGCGTACTTGAACTGCGCTTTGAGGCTCTTACCCATTAAATCGGTTTCGGCGGATATGCCTGCGCGCCTAAGCTCTTTGACTATCCGCGTGCACTCGCCCCTTACGGCGTCGCACTGCGCCGCGACGAAAACGTCGGGGCTGTCTTTTTTAAAGCTTATTCCTCGCGCGTCCGCCGCCGCCAACAGTCGCTCTATTCCGCAACCGAAGCCGACGCACGGCGTGGGTTTTCCGCCGAGCTCCTCGCAAAGGCTGTCGTACCTTCCGCCGCCCATGAGCGCCAGCCCGCCGTCGTTAAACTCGAAAACGGTGCGAGTATAATAGTCGAGCCCGCGAACAAGCTTGTCGTCGTTTTCGTACTTGATGCCTATCTTTTCCAAGCCGTGCATGACCGACGCGTGGTGCGCCTTGCAGTCGTCGCAAAGATAGTCGGATATCTTGGGCGCGGTTTTATGAATTTCTTGACACGACGGCACTTTGCAGTCGAGCGCCCTCAGCGGGTTTGTTTCTGCGCGGCGCTTGCAGTCGCCGCACAGCCTGTCCGCATTTTTTGCCAGAAATTCGCGGAGCGCTTTGTTGTATTCTTTGCGGCAGGTCGGGCAGCCTATCGAGTTGATTTTGACCGCTAAGTTCTCAAAACCCATTTCGCGCAAAAAGTCGTGCGCCATTGATATCACTTCCACGTCGAACTCGGGTAGCGGGCTGCCGAAATATTCCGTGCCGAACTGGAAATGCTCACGGTATCTGCCCGCCTGGGGCTGTTCGTAGCGGTATATCGACTCGATATAGTACGTCTTTAACGGAAGCGTTTCGCCGAGGTTGTTCTCGATGTACGAGCGCACGACGCCCGCCGTGCCCTCGGGTCTGAGCGCCATTCTTCGCCCGCCCTTGTCCTCAAAGACGTACATTTCCTTGCTAACTATGTCCGAGCTTTCGCCCACCGAGCGCAAGTATAGCTCGGCGCTCTCGAATACCGGAGTGCGAATCTGCTTCGCGTTATACAGTTTTGCAATCTTGTGGGCGGTCGCTTCTACCTTTTGCCATTTATAGCTTTCGGCGGGAAGCATGTCCTTTGTGCCCTTAGGAACATTAATCATTTTTTTAACCGTCGTGTGTTTACGTTGAAGGTGGTTTTTTGTTACACCCGAGGAGTTTTGTGTCGTTGATAATAGCTTGACGCTTTTTTGACCATCGTGTGTGTGCGTTGAAGGTGGTTTTTATTACACCCGAGGAAGATTGTGTCGTTGGAAATTACTCGCCGCCACTTTGGTATTACGTACCGTTGGAAATTGCTTTACGCAGCATAGACAATATGCGGCGGCAAAATAACGTTTTGTTTACAGGATATACTTTTTGAGGTCGTGCTCGGAAATCTCTTTTGCGAGGTGCTCCTTGACGTATCCGACGTCGACCTTGACGTCAATCGGCGGGTTGTTGCCGTCGGCGTTGAAGCTTATGTCCTCGAGAAGGCTTTCCATAACGGTATGAAGCCTACGGGCGCCTATGTCCTCGCCCGTTTCGTTCTCGAGAACGGCAATCCTGCTCATCTCCTCGATCGCGTCCTTTGTAAACGTCAATGTGATGTTTTCGACAGACAGCATTGCCGCGTATTGGCGGGTTACCGCGTTTTCGGGCTCTGTGAAAATGCGCACAAAGTCGTCGAACGTTAAAGACTGCAAGTCGACGCGTATGGGGAATCTACCCTGAAGCTCGGGAATCAAATCGGTTACGTTTGATATTTGGAATGCGCCCGACGCGATGAACAGTATATAGTCTGTCTTGATTGCGCCGTACTTGGTCATTACGGTACAGCCCTCGACAATAGGCAGTATGTCGCGCTGTACGCCCTCGCGCGAGACGTCTACGCCGCCCGCCGTGCCTTTTCTTTGCGCAATCTTATCTATCTCGTCGATGAATATTATGCCGTCTTCCTGTGCGCGCCTTACGCCCTCCGCCTTGATGGCGTCCATGTCTAAAAGCCTTTCGCTCTCCTCTTCCATGTAAATAGAAAGAGCTTCCTCGACGGAAACCTTGCGGCGCTTTCTGCGCTGCGGCATGAGCCCGCCCAACATTTCGCCTAGGTTTAAGTCTATGCTTATTCCCGGCATGGCTTCGAGCTGCGGCGCGCGCTCCGCGACTTCGATTTCTACCATCAGCTTGTTGAGCTTGCCGTCTTTCAGTTCGTCGGTAACCTGTGCCTTGATGACGGACTCCGCGATGTCGGTGTGCGTCTTTTTGCGCGCCTTGACTATCGCGTCGATTATCTTATTTTCGGCAAACTCTCTCGCCTTACTCTCGACGACAGCCATTTGCTCTTCTTTTACGAGGTGCACCGCAGTTTCGGCAAGGTCGCGTATCATCGACTCGACGTCACGGCCGACGTAGCCGACCTCGGTGTATTTTGTCGCTTCCACCTTGATAAACGGCGCGCGCACTATTTTTGCCAGCCTTCTCGCTATCTCGGTCTTGCCGACGCCCGTCGGCCCCTTCATTATGATATTTTTGGGCGTGATTTCCTCGCGCACCGCCTCGGGCAGCTTGCTCCTGCGGTAGCGGTTTCGGAGTGCTATTGCGACGGCGCGCTTAGCCTGATTCTGTCCGATGATGTATCTGTCGAGCTCGGCGACAATCTGTTTGGGGGTAAGCTCCATTATGCCACCTCCACAACGATATTGGAATTGGTGAATATGCAGATGTCGGAAGCTATTTTCATCGCTTCTCTTGCGACCTGTTCGGCGGTCATGTCGGTATGCTCGATGAGCGCTCTTCCCGCCGCCAAGGCGTAATTGCCGCCCGAGCCTATCGCGCACACGCCGTGCTCGGGCTCGATAACTTCGCCGCTTCCGGACACGATGAACATATCCTTTTTGTCGGCGACTATCATGAGCGCTTCGAGCTGACGAAGATTGCGATCACCGCGCCACAGCATTGCAAGCTCGACCGCTGCGCGCATGAGGTTGCCCGAATACTTGTTGAGCATTTCTTCAAACCGTTCGCTCAGCATAAAAGCGTCTGCAACCGATCCGGCAAAGCCCAAAATGACGCTGTTGTTGTAAACGCGCCGTACCTTTTTGGCATTGCCTTTCATGATTACCTGCTGGTTTTGCGTGACCTGTCCGTCGCCCGCAATGACCGTTTGCCCGTCCTTTCTTACGCCGATAATGGTAGTTCCTTCAAGTGTCATGATATACTACTCCTTTATAACTTAGATTATATCACACTGCACGGCGAATGACAAACGTTTTAATTCAAATTTTGCACCCACTCTTTCATTGCTTTTTCGCTTCTTTCGTAATACGCATGCTTCCTTTCCGCTTTCTTTACGCAGGAGAGCGGCGGAAGTATGCCGAAATTGGCGTTCATCGGCTGAAAGTCTACGTTCGGCGTGGTTATGTACGACATCAACGCGCCGAGAATTGTTTCCTGCGGCGGCGTAACGCTGTCTTTGCCGACGATCTTTCGCGCGGCATTTTCGGCGGCGAGAAGCCCCGTCGCTATGCTCTCGACGTAGCCCTCGACGCCCGAGAGCTGGCCTGCGATATACACGTTTTCGTAATCTTTAAGGCTCAAGTCGGTGTTTAAAACCTTCGGCGCGTCGATAAACGTGTTTCTGTGCATGACGCCGTACCGCACGATATCGATATCTTTTAGCGCGGGAATGAGCGAAAATACCCTCTTTTGTTCGCCGAACTTGAGGTTGGTCTGAAACCCCACCATGTTAAAAAGCGTGGACGCCGCGTTTTCTCTTCTGAGCTGAAGCACGGCGTACGGCTTGCCCGCATCCCTAAACCCGACCGGACGAAGCGGTCCGTACCTTAGCGCGTCGACGCCGCGCGCCGCCATTACCTCGACGGGCATACACCCCTCGAACACCCCGCCTATCTCGTCGATTGCGCGCTCGGCATTTACCAGCGCGTCGTAAAACGTCAAGTACTCCTCTTTCGTCATCGGGCAGTTGAGGTAGTCGTCGCCGCCCTTGCCGTACCTCGCGCCGAAAAACGCGCGCGACATATCGACGCACTCTGCGGTGATTATGGGCGCCGCCGCGTCGTAAAAGCCGAGCGAGTCTTTTCCCGTAAGCGCGACAAGCGACTTCGCGAGCGCTTCATGACAGACCGGCCCCGCGCACACTATCGTTATGCGCGAGGGGTCGATTTCCTCTACTATCTCGTTGATTATTTCTATCTTATCAGACGACTTGACAGCCGCCGTAACTCTACTTGAAAACTCGTCGCGGTCGACGGCGAGCGCACTCCCCGCAGGCACCGCGCACTCTCTCGCAATGCTCAAAAGCTTGCAGTCCAAAATGTCGAGCTCGTTTTTGAGAGCGCCCGAAGCCGTAGTGTTCGACGTGCTTTTAAGCGAGTTGGAGCAAACTATTTCGGCGAGCTTTTCGCTCTTGTGCGCGGCGGAAAACCACTGCGGTTTCGCTTCGAACAGCCTGACTTTTATGCCGCGCGCGGCAAGCCTGAGCGCCGCTTCGCAGCCCGCGAGCCCGCCGCCTATTATATCGACGGATTTACTTGTCATCTTTTGCGTCGTGCTTGTAAGAGCAATCCTTATTCGAGCACTTTACATAATTGCCGTTCTTGCCCGTCTTAGCAACCATGAGCGAGCCGCACTGAGGGCACTTTTCTCCCGTCGGACGCGCGGCAAGAGTAAAGTTGCAGTCGGGATAGCCCGAGCAGCCGTAGAATGTGGAGCGGCGCGTCGTTATTTTCTTCAGCGGCTTGCCGCACTTGGGACAATCGGGCAAAGCCTCATCATTCTTTTCGCCTTCGAGATTGACGATGTTTTTGCACTTGGGATAGTTGGGGCACGCCAAGAACTTGCCGTATTTGCCCGTTTTGACGACCATGACGGCGCCGCACTTTTCGCAGACGACGTCCGACGTTTCGACGGGCGGAGGCTGAACGATATTTCCGTCCGCATCGAGATTTTTTGTATTCTTGCACTTGGGATAGTTGGGACATGCCAAGAACTTGCCGAACCTTCCCGTCTTGATAACCATGTTTGCGCCGCACTTTTCGCAGACGTAATCTGTGGGCTCGTCGGGCTCTTTGAGTGTATAGTCGTCAGACTTTGCGGCTTCGAGATTTACCGCAAACGGCTTGTAGAAATCGGATATTATATCCTGCCAACGCCTGCCTCCGTCCTCAATGCTGTCCAGCCTGTCCTCCATGACGGCGGTAAACCCTACGTCCATAAAATCGGGGAAATACTTAATCAGCATGTCTGTAACCTTGATTCCGAGCTCGGTCGGCTTTATCGCCCTGCCGTCGCGCTCGACGTATTTGCGCGAGAACAGTATCGTGACCGTCGGCGTGTAAGTCGCGGGCCTGCCTATGCCCTTTTCTTCCATAGCTTTGACGAGGCTCGCTTCGGTGTAGCGCGCGGGCGGCTTGGTAAACTTCTGCTCGCACTCGAACCGTATAAAGTCGAGTATGTCGCCCTCTTGTAGCTCGGGAAGCTTTTCGTATTCTTCCTTTTCGATCTTGTCCTTATCCGTCGCCGTGGCGTAAACCTTGGTAAAGCCGTCGAACTTGGGCGTTCTTCCGGTAATGTGGAAGTCATACTCGCCCGCCTTGATGTCGACCGCAACCGAGTCGTACGTCGCGTCCGACATCTGACTCGCCAAAAACCGCTTGTATATAAGATCGTAGAGCTGATAGTTGTACTTACTTAGGTGCGCTTTTACGCTCGCCGGAGTGCGGTCGAGCGATATGGGGCGAATAGCTTCGTGCGCGTCCTGCGCGCTCTTTTTGGACGCATAGTAATTGGGCTTTTCGGGCAGATACTCTTTGCCGTACTTTTCGCCGATGTACTCGCGCGCGGACGCTATCGCCTGAGACGACACGCGCGTGGAATCCGTCCTTATATACGTGATGAGCGCGACCTTGCCTTCGCCGGGAAGCTCTACGCCCTCGTAAAGCGTCTGCGCCGCCGCCGACGTCTGTTTGAGGCTCATGCCGAGCTTGTTGAGCGCGTCCTGCTGCATGGTGGACGTAATAAACGGCGCATAAGGGTGCGCGTGCGTAACTGTCTTTTTGACGCTTTCGACGCGGTACGTTGCGCCGTTGAGGTCCTCTTTTATCGCGTCGACCTCGGCCTTGCTCGACTGCTTTAGCTTTTCGCCGTTCTTGCCGACGAGCGCCGCCTTGATTTCGCCGTCCTTCGTCGCGAGCACCGAAAAGAAATTCCAATACTCTTCCGACTTAAACGCCTGTATTTCGCGTTCGCGCTCGACCACTAGCCTAAGCGTCACCGACTGCACTCGCCCTGCGCTCAGGTTGTTCTGAATCTTTTTGCACAGCACAGGCGAAACCTTGTAGCCGACAAGTCTGTCGAGCACGCGCCGCGCTTGCTGTGCGTCGACGAGGTTTTTGTCTATAGCGCGGGGATGTGCCAACGCGTTTTGAACGGCGGTCTTGCTTATCTCGTTGAACTCGATTCTGACCGGAGCGTCGGCGGGGATATCCAACAGCGTCGCTACGTGCCACGAAATCGCCTCACCCTCGCGGTCGGGGTCGGTTGCAAGTAAAATTTTCTCCGCGGAGCTCGCCACTTTTTTGAGGTCGTCGACCGCTTTCTTTTTGTCGTTCATGACGACGTACGTGGGCTCGAAGTCATTTTTGACGTCGACCGCAAGCCGCTTTTGCGGAAGATCGCGAACGTGTCCGCCCGTCGCAAAAACCTTGTAGCCTGCGCCGAGGTACTTTTGAACCGTTTCAAGCTTGCCTATGCCTTCGATAATGACTAAGTTCAATTTATGCTCCTTCATGCCTGTTGCGTTACGCAATACACATTCTTTGATTTTTGCCTGATAAGACCGTTTATAAGCAGCGACGACAGCGCGGAGTTGAGATCGGCTACCGACAGTCCGCAGCTTTCCATGAGCGCATCGAACGATTTGTCGCCGCTTGAAAGCTCGGTAATGACACGCGTTTCAGAAAAGTCGAGCTCTACTGCCTTCTCCGCAGCCTTTTTGCCGCCGTGCGCTATGCCGTAAAAGTCCAAAACGTCCGAAGCCGAGGTCACGGCGACCGCGCCCTGCTTTATCAATTTGTTCGTTCCGACCGAACGCAGTTTGTCTATGTCGCCCGGCACTGCAAACACGTCTCTGCCCTGTTCGAGAGCGCAGTTTGCCGTAATCAGCGAGCCGCTCTTTTCGGAAGCTTCGACGACGAGTACGCCCTTGCTAAGCCCGCTTATTATGCGGTTTCGCTGCGGAAATGTGTAGACGGACGCGTGCGTGTCGGGCGTGTATTCGCTGAGTACCAAGCCGTCTTTTGCTATCTCGTCGAACAGCTTGAGGTTGGACGACGGCGAAGCGTTGAACAGCCCGCTGCCGAGCACGGCAATCGTCTTTCCGCCCGCGTTAAGCGCCGCGCCGTGGGCGTAGCCGTCTATACCCGTCGCAAGCCCGCTGACTATCGTAAAGTGCTCTGCAAGCTCGCCGACGATTTTTTCGGTAGCGTACTTGCCGTAACCGCTCGCACGGCGGGTACCGACGACGGCAAAGCACGGTTCGCGCGCGATGTCGATATTGCCCTTGTAAAACAGCACAAGCGGCGGATCGACCTCGCTTTGAGCGAGCGCTTCGGGAAAGAGCGGATCGGCGCGCGTGACGTATTCTATATTATTTGCCGAAAGGTACTGTTTGACGCTCTCGATATAGTCCAAGCTGTGCGCCCGCTTGAGTGCCGACAGCGTCCTGTCGTCAAAGCTGTATTTGCCCGTGTCTCCGTCGATTGAGTTCCACAGCTCGGTCGCGGACAAATTTTCGAGCAGTCTGTTTATCTTATGCGTGGATACGCACGAATACGCAAGCCACAGATACACGTCGGAAAGAAGCATCACTTGCCCGCCTTGTCGAGCTTTCTGTACATGACCGCTTCGGCGACGTGGCTCGACTGTATCGTCTCTTTGCCGTCGAGGTCGGCTATCGTCCGCGCGACCTTTAGTATTCTTGTGTATGCGCGCGCCGAAAGCCCCAGCTTGTCAAACGCGCTCGACAGTATGCGGTCGCCCGCCGAATCGAGCACGCAGTACTTTTTGATCATTGCGGTGGTCATCTTGGCGTTTGAATGAATGCCTGTGCCCTTGTACCGCTCGGTCTGAATGGCGCGCGCGGCGTTTACCCTTTCGCGCACCGACGCGGAGCTCTCCGCATCCGCCGACGAATTGAGCTCGTCGTAATGCACCTCGTCCGTTTCCACGTGCAAATCTATCCTGTCGAGAAGCGGACCGGAAAGCTTTGACATGTATTTTTGTATCTGTGCCGGAGTGCACGTGCACTCGTGCGTATCCGAGCCGTAATAGCCGCACGGACAGGGATTCATGCTCGCGACGAGCATGAAGTTTGCGGGATACTCGACCGACCGCGCCGCGCGCGAGACCGTTATCACGCCGTCCTCGAGCGGTTGGCGCAACAGTTCCAACACACCGCGCGGATATTCGGGCAGCTCGTCGAGGAACAGCACGCCGTTGTGCGCAAAGCTTATTTCGCCGGGGTGCGAGTTGGCGCCGCCTCCCGTCAGAGCAATCTTGCTCGCCGTGTGGTGCGGGCTTCTGAACGGTCTGTGCAAAACTATGCCGACTTCGGGATCGAGTATTCCAGCCGTCGAGTGAATTTTCGTCGTTTCGAGCGCCTCGCTTTCCGTCATGTCGGGAAGAATTCCGGGAAGACACTTTGCGAGCATGGTCTTGCCGCCGCCCGGCGCGCCGATGAGCAGTATGTTGTGTCCGCCCGCCGCCGCAATCTCGAACGCGCGCTTTGCCGCATATTGACCTTTAACGTATTTTAAATCCTCGGCAACGCCCCTTCGGTCGTTCAAAAAGACGTCGCTCTTTTCTATCGGTTTAAACTCGACGCCGTTGAGTAGCGCAATCGCTTCGCGCAGAGTTCCGACTGCGTAAACGTCTATGCCGCGTATGTATTTTGCCTCGTTCGCGTTTTCGCGAGGAATGACTATTTTCTTTTTGCCCTGCTCGCGCGCCGCTATCAGCATAGGCATTACGCCGTTTATCTTGCGCACCTCGCCCGAAAGCGACAGCTCGCCCAAAAACACGTAATCGTCGAGGGTTTGAAGGGGCACCATATGGTCGTCGACGCCCGCCTGCTCGGTCGCGACAAGCACGCCGAGAGCTATGGCAAGGTCGAATGACGGGCCTTCCTTTCGCATGTCGGCGGGCGCGAGGTTGACAGTTACTACTTGCGCCGAAAAATCGAATCCGCTGTTTTTAACAGCCGCGCGGACGCGTTCTTTGGATTCTTTGACCGCAGTGTCGGGAAGCCCGACAATCTCCGTTCTCGGCTGACCGGGATGAATGTCGACCTCTACGGAAACGCCGTAGCCTTCAAGCCCGTTTAAGGCGTAGCTGTTTACCCTCGCAAGCATCAGCCCTCCCTCTTTGCAGAGAACAGTTCTTTTAGCGAGTCGCCTATGCCGTGAGCTTCGTTTAGCATGCGCTTTTGTCCCGACATTCCGACGCTTACCGCGACGTACGTGTAGTAAAGGTGTGCAATAAACGCGAATGCCGAGAACACAATGGGCACTGCGGCAAACCCGTCGGACATCAAGGTTGATATGCTCGCGTCGAGCTCGTGATCGAGGAGATTGTTCATATACCCCGCCGAAGCGAGCGCGACCGACGAGTTGATTACAAAAGCGAGCCCCATAACGAACAGCACGTACAACAAGCGTTTGTCGCGCACAAGCGCGTACGCCGCGAGAATAACGGGCAGACAGCTAACCATGCCTATCGCACTCGAACCTGCGTAGTAAATTTGAAGCGTAACCAAGACGTACGACGCGAGCATTACCATCGTCGCGCGGTTGCGTTTTGTGAAGTAAACAACGCACACGACGGCGAGCACGATTGCGAGGAATATCCCCACAAACACCCACGCCGGGAATCTCGCCTGCGGCTCTGCGCCGTTCTGACCGAACAGCGCGTACACGCTGAGTCCGTTGTACGTGAAGTAGCTCCAATCGACGAGCGGCTCGAGCAAAAACTCGTAGATATAGATGAAGATGTTGTAGCTGTATCCAGCGAACATGAAAAGACCGATGAGATACGCGCCGAGCACGGACAGTATAAATGCCGCAGGCACCGTAAATGCCGCACAGTAGTCGGACGACAAAAGCGTCTTGCCGCTCGGACCGTCACGCCTTATGTTGATTATGGCGCGTACGAAGTGATACACGCAGAACACGACGACAACCGGGAACAAGTATATTCCCTCTTTGCTCGAAAAAGCCGCCGCCGTCGCGAACGCAATGGTCGCGGCGTACTTTTTGCGCGCAAGGAAATAGCACGCATAAAGAATGAACGTGACGGTGAAAACAATGGGCGTAGCCCACAGCGCCGAACCGATAAAGAATATCGGGCACAGACACACGAACGCCGCAAGCGCATAGCCGACGTACGCATTAAAGTACTTGCAGGCAAGCCTATATATGCAATACGCCGCCGCAAGATCGGCAAGCATCATGGGTAGCTTTACCAAAAACTGCTTTCCGACCATGTCGCCCGAAAGCCCCATCGCGTTGGAAAGCCCGCCGAAGATCAGATAAATAAAGTACGTCACGGGATAGAGCGTTGCAGTTGCGCTTCCCTTGTAATAGCCGTAAACGCCGTTTGCGGCAAGGTCGTCGAACATGTCGGTAAACATGTCGTAGTCGGGACGGTAGCCGCGTATGCACAGCGCGAATATGAGCCGTATGACAAAACCGACCGCAAGCACCGTCGGAAGTATCCACAGCTTTTTCTTGGCGTCTTTCTTTTCTGCATACCTGCACAAGGCTACGACGAGCGCCAATATAGTCGCCACAGTCAAGAGTGCGAGTATGATTATTACCGCAATGTTGGAGCCGATAATCGGACTGCTTTCACTCAAATATTTCAACCTTAGTTACCTCTTTTCATTATTTTAACAGATAATTGCGGCGAATGCAAGAAATTCCCGCAATTTTCAAGACTGTAAATATCAAAAATATGCGTGCAAAAAAGCGCGGACAGGCAAAAAGCGACAAAATTCGTCATATACATACAAAGCGCTTTTACTCATTCGGCACGGGAAACGCGCCTGAGGACGGTTATTATGATATTCGAAAGCTTTATGACGTTTCTGTCGCGCATATTCTTTTTCACGTCGTTCGTAAACAACAACGGCTCTTTTCCCAAGCCGCTTTCACCAGAAGAAGAGCGCAAATGCTTGGAACGCTATAAACAAGACGGCGACCGCGAGGCGTACGACACCCTCGTTCGCCACAATCTCCGCCTCGTCGCTCACGTCGTAAAAAAGTACAACAACGCCGGCGAGGCCGACGACCTCATAAGCGTAGGAAGCATAGGGCTTATCAAGGGCATAGAAACGTTCTCGCCCGAAAAAGGGTGCCAGCTCACGACGTACGCCGCAAAGTGCATAGAAAACGAAATACTGATGTACATACGCGCCAACAAAAAGCACAAGTCGACCGTCAGCCTTTTCGAGTCGGTCGGCACCGACAAGGAAGGTAACGACATAGCGCTGATGGACGTAATCCCAAACTCAAACAGCGGCTTCGAACAAATAGAAAACAGCATGGTACTCGACAAGGTCAAATCGGTCATAGACAGAGTTTTAACCGACGTCGAAAAGACCGTCGTCGTGCTTCGCTACGGGCTCGAGGGCGACGAAGCGCTCACGCAGTCGCAGGTCGCAGAAAAGCTTTCCATCTCCCGCTCGTACGTGTCGCGCATAGAAAAACGCGCCATCGACAAAATCGCAAAGGCGTTGAAATAGCTGTTTTAAAATATGGCAACATAAAATGAGCCGTTACATAACTTTTACGAGTTGCAACGGCTCTTTTTAAAATTTCTTACTTCTTGTCGGTATTTCTTATAATCTTTACTTTAGTGCATTTGTCATAATTGAGTTCTTGTCCCCAATCGTTATCTTCTTTCAATTTTTCAATCTGCTCATCGGTAAAGTCCAATAATGGGTTTTTAATACTCGCCGGGCGTTTACTGCCATAAATACCCATTCTGTTGTAACAATCGGAAAACCGACTTGCGATATAATTCTCTGACGGATAATAATATGCATAACCGCCGTCGCTCTGTTGACCGATTATTAAATAAATCTGCCCTTCTTGTTCATATGATTCCGAATAACAAAACATCTTTCTGCCATATTCATCCTCCTCAATTAAAATTACGGCAGGCTGATGTCTTCTTTCACTCATGATATACCCTCGTGAACCAGAAATGCTATCTACAGCTATAGAATATAAATCCGCATGCTTGCCCGTATACCCGTCGTAGCCGTCATAGAACATATATAAATATATTAACGCGCCAAAAACAGCGAAACCGAGTACAGCACAAACGGTCACTATTATTTTTTGCTTCGTTTTAGTCATGTTTATCTCCTACATAAGTAAAATGAAAAACCGAGTAGCAATTACTGTCGTACCGTCTTGGTCGAATACTGTTGATTAGCAGTTGCTTTACGTAGGCAACTATACGTAGAGTATATAATATATTGTATCACTCCTCTGCCCTTGCTGTCAAGTATGCCGCCAATAGACCTATAAACCTATGTGCAATTAAATCCTAAAAGAATTATATACCATAAACTTATTTAGAGTTTTCAATGCGCTGTATACTTTGAGGTTTTATTAACATCACATCGTCGTATTTAGGCGAATACGCTATCGTTATTGTTTTATTTGCATACTTTGCAAAAATAGGTGAATATGCAGTTTCCCCCTTTTTTATTTAAACTTTGCCGAACGTATCGCATGTCGTCATATACAAAATGCACCTCTATTGCAATAGCCGCACGCGCCATGAATCCTCTGACAATCAATCGTTTTCCTTTTGATTCGGCATAAGCCTTTAATATTACCGCATCCTTTAAACATTCGTCAATATGTTTCCTTCCTAAACGCGAGAATCGGTGTATTATTATGTTTATCAAAAGTATTAGAGACGAGGCAGAACTACACCCGATTATAGTAACTACACTTTCCTCATCATATTTTCCAATAGTCAATGGGATTCCTATAAGCATAGACAATATTAGCGCAGCCACTACTCCCAATAATACATACATTGCAACAATTACAGTATGCCACGCCTTGCTGGAAAAGGTGTGTCCGTATTTCAATGTCACATCAATATCTTCGGGTTTCAAATCTTCAATCATAATACCGTATAACCGTCAATCTGCGTCAAGATGATTGCTTACTCCTATTTTAATTCTAAAAATCTTAGGTAATTTCCATATTTCATCATATTTTATTTTTATTATATATAGCTTTCTATTTTGAATTTTTTTGTTAAGATAAATCTCAAGCCGTCCGGGGTAAGTTCCACCGAAATAACAAGGAATAGCAAGAATATAATTAAGCAATGATGGCTTAGCGTATTCTATATGGTCTATGCATTCAATAGGTATTTTAATTTCCACCTCTTTCTTATATAGAATTATTTCATCATCATAAAATATGACTTTTGAGTACCTTGATCTCTTTTCTAATTCTAATTCACCCATAATACGTTATTTACAACTCCTACTATTATCGGCTATCTCTTTGTGAACTTCGTCAAGCACTATCGCCTTTACATTACCCAACACAGAGTACACATATTGTACCACCTCGTGCCTTTGATGTCAAGTATGCCGACAAATAACCGTTTCGCTGCGGACTCATCGAGCGCAAAAAACTACCGTCACTTCAAAAAATACGGCATAAAAAGTCCGCAGTGTATTACTGCGGACGCGAGAATGACCTGTAAGCCGAATTCTGTTTCGACGGTTATCTATCTAGCCGCCGCGTTGCCGCGGCGATCGAGCGATTTTAAAGGACGGCGGACCACCTTAACCCTTTTTGTCTTGCACCGAACGGGGTTTACATGTGCCCGAAACGTCGCCGCTTCGGCGGTGAGCTCTTACCTCGCCTTTTCAACCTTACTCTTTCGAGCGGTAATTTTCTGTTGCACTTTCCTTGAAGTCGCCTTCACCGGTAGTTAGCCGGCGTTCTGTCCTGCGGTGTTCGGACTTTCCTCGTGTTTCCACGCAACCGTCCGGTCATCTCGGTTTTATTATATCACCTACCAAACCCGATTGCAAGCGTTTATGCGCTTGTCGGACGGCGCAGCATGGAAAGAAGCGGAAGCTCTATTCCGCGCAGTGTGTACTTTGCCGTCGGCACCTTTGCATCGTCAACAGCGTTTCCGTTTTCGTCGGTCATGGTCGGGACTATAATCCGCTTGTTTAGATACCTGTCGTCGAATGACAGCACCTCGAGCGAGTCACCTGTTTTAAACCTGTTGCGCATTTCCACGACCGCGCCGTCGGGAGTAAACTCGGTTACAATCCCGCAAAAATCGCAGTACTTAGCCGACGTCGGGCTTGCTGTCGGTTGACCGTAATAAAAGCCTGTATTGAAGCCGCGGTTGGGCGCTTTTGTCGGCTCGGCAATTATGTCGAGCGGTATCGGTTTGCCGCTCTCAAGCGCACTGAGCGCCTTTCTGTAGGCGTTTACGATACAGCCGACGTAATACTCCGACTTTACTCTGCCCTCTATCTTGAACGACGACACGCCTGCGGCTTTGAGCTCGCCGAGGTGTTCTATCATGTTCAAATCGTTGCCGCCGAATATGTATGTGCCGTCGTCCTCGACAAACTCCAGCGCCTCGTCATAGCCCTCGGGAGTAAACCTCATGCGGCACGCCTGATTGCACTCGCCGCGGTTTGCCGAGCGGCCGGTCAGGTACGCCGAGATCAAACACCTACCCGAGTACGATATGCACATGGCGCCGTGTACGAAGCATTCGAGCTCGACGCTACCCGCCAAGCTGTCGCGGATATGCTTAATTCGTTCGAGCGACAATTCTCTTGCAAGCACTATCCTCTTTGCGCCCATATCGGCATACACCTTTGCGGTGTCGGCATTCAACACGTTTGCCTGTGTGGAGACGTGCACGGGAATATTCGTACGCTTTATAATGCGTTGTATAAGTCCGAGGTCGGACACTATTACCCCGTCGACGCATATTCCGTCAAGATATTCGAGATATTCGTCGACGGTTTTCAGGTCGTCGTCATACGGGAAAATATTGAGCGTAACGTAAACGCGCTTCCCGCGCGCATGCGTTTCCCTCACCGCCGCGTCGAGCTCGGCATAATCGAAGTTTTTGCATGCCGCGCGCATACCCAAGCTCTTTCCCGAAAGATACACCGCGTCGGCGCCGTATTCGAGCGCGACCTTCAATCGGCTCATATCTCCGACAGGCGCCAAAAGCTCCGCAGTGCCTTTATTTCGGCTTTTCATCAGCAGTCAATCACCATTGGCAGTATCATGGGACTGCGGCGCGTGCGCTTAAAGATGTAGTTTTTGAGCTCTTTGCGTATCGTGTTGTTGAGCATTGTCCTGTCGCACTCGCGAAGGTCGTAACCCGACAGAACGCGGCGCACGTCCTCCTTGCAATTCTCAAAGAAGTCGCCGTTTTCGTTGTCGTATGCAAACCCGCGCGACGTGATGTCTATTGCGGACACGGTGCCCGAAAGCTCGTCGATACATATTACGGCTATCAAAAGTCCGTCCTCGGCGAGGTGTTTTCTGTCGCGCAGCACCGAGCTGTCCGTGTCGCCCACGCCGAGACCGTCGACGAGAAGGCTTCCCGCCGCGACCTGCTCGCCTATCTTGAACGTCTTATGCGACACGTACACGCAATCGCCGATATCGGTGATTATTATATGCGACGGTTGCTCGCCCAAAGAGACGGCAAGCTCGGCGTGCTTTTGGAGGTGCCTGTGCTCGCCGTGGACGGGAATAAAATACTGCGGTTTCAACAGCGCGTGGATGAGCGAAAGCTCGTCGCGGCAAGCGTGGCCGGAAACGTGAAGCTCCGCCAAGCTTTCGTAAATTACGCGCGCGCCGTGGCGGTAGATATTGTTAATTACCGTGTATACCATGCGTTCGTTACCCGGTATGGGGTGCGCCGAAAGTATTACGGTGTCGTTATATCCGAGCTTGACTTTTGAAAAATCGTCGGACGCCATGCGCGTAAGAGCGCTCATAGGCTCGCCCTGACTGCCCGTCGTCAAGATGACGAGGTCTTTATCGTCAACGTTCTTTACCTTTTCTATATCTATAATTTGGCTTCTGTCGATGTGAAGCTCGCCTATACGCGCCGCGCACTCGGCGACGTTTATCATGGAACGACCGGAAAACGCGACCTTGCGCCCGAACTCCGCGGCAAGGTCGATCACCTGCTGCAGTCTGTGGATATTGGACGCGAACGTCGCGATTATCAGCCGCCTGTCCTTGTTCTCGTTGAAAATCGTGCGCATCGACCGCCCGACCGTCGCTTCGCTCATGGACGAGCCCGGACGCTCGACGTTGGTGCTTTCGCAAAGAAGAAGCAATACGCCTTGTTTTCCGATTTCGGCTATGCGCTGAAGGTCGATCATATTTCCGTCGATGGGCGTAAAATCGACCTTGAAGTCGCCCGAATGGAAGACCACGCCGACGGGCGTCGTTATGGAAAGCGCACAAGATCCCGCAATCGAGTGCGACACCTTGACAAACTCCACCCTAAACGACCTGCCGAGCGTTACCGTGTTGCCCGCTTGGACTACGTTGAGATTGGCGTTGTCTATGTGCATTTCTCTAAGCTTGTTCTCTATGAGCGCAAGCGTCAGTTTTGTGCCGTAGACAGGCACGTTGCATTCCTTCAAAAAGTACGGAATGGCGCCTATGTGGTCCTCGTGGCCGTGGGTTACGACAATGCCGCGAATCTTGTCGCGGTTTAAAAGAAGATACGCCGGATCGGGAATAATTAGATCTATCCCCGGCGTATCCGATGTCGGAAACGTGGAACCGCAGTCTATAATGATGATATCCTCGCCGAATTCGAGCGCAGTCATGTTCTTGCCGATTTCTCCGACTCCACCCAAAAATACAACCTTTAAAATAGGCTCGACTACTTTTTTCTGCAAAATAACCTCCGAATATGCCGATTTATTCATGATAAATTTGGTATTATATCCTCGGGTAAGCCCGAGTCTGCGCGCGACGCGCGCCCTTCCGCAAGCTTTGCTTACGGAATATTATACAAAATCTGTCGTTGCCCTGCAAATTGGCAATTGCAAGCAAGCAAATTTACTCCTCGAATAAACTCGGCTTGCATATATTGACGCGCTTATATTAAAGCGCAAAAAAACAAGGAAAAGACGTTATAAACGTAAAAAATATTCTAATGACTTATGCGATAGCTCGCCTTGCAAATATATTACCACATCGCAATCGAAAATACAACCGTTTTGACAGGTTTTTTTGTTTTTATATTGTCGTTTTTTGCAAAACAAAACCTCCGAGACGCATCTCGGAGGTTTTTGTGTTTTTACAGATCGTTATAGTCGCCGCCTTGGCCGTAGCCACCCTGACCGTAACCACCACCATGACCGTAATCTCCGCCGGGAGCTTGAGGCGGCATACCGTTCATGCCTGCGGGAGGCGTTTGACCGGGATTGAGGTTGAGCACGTTGGGATCTTGCATCGGCGCACCCGTTCCGAGCATCAAGCCGGGATCGTTGTATGTGGGCATTGTCGGAGGCAGATATCCGAACGAGCTGTAAGGCCCGGGCGCGGCAGAAAGCCGCATCATTTGCTCTTCGAGCTCCATCTCGGATATGAGCATCGCTTCAAGCTCTTCGCGCTTGCGCTTGCGGCGTTTGAGAGCGATTATGACGATTATGAGAATGACTATAGCAAGAGCAACCGCACCGATAATTATGAACCATATCATCTTGTTCTGCTCGAAGCTAATCACTATTCCCTGCCAGAAATCGGGCTCGGGACGGTCGTGGTTGGATATGGCAATCGTGTGAGTATGCGTTTCGCCCGTCAAGTCGGCAATCGTCACAACTATTTCTGTCTCGCCGCTGCAATTGAACTTGATGCGCAGCGTATCAGAGCTTATGACCTTGACCGTTACCATCGTCGGCGACACAGTCGACGCGGAAATGAAGCTTACAATGTCACCGACGTTGTCGATAAACATGTCCGAAGGCGAAAGGTTGACGACGCCCTCTTGATCGAGGTCATAGCGCGACGAGCTGCCGGTGTAGAACGTCTTGCCGTTCTTGAAGTCCGCAAGGAGCTTAGGCTCGGGGTTGTTATCGACGGTGATGTTAAACGTCTTGTTATACATTCTCGGCTGAGCCTTGCCGACATCCGCCGCCAATGTGAACTCTACGTTGAGCGTGATCTTTTGGTCGGGGATCGTAACCTTCTTGGGAACAAATCTCCAGGTCGGGTCGGAGTCGTTCGGCTGCAGTACGCTGACGTACGTCGACGAAGTTGTCGGAACCGAAAGACCTGTAACGACATAGTCCTTACCGGGATTGAAGGTATTGACGTCGTCCGCAGCCGAGCTCGACGCACCGCCGCTGCCGCTGCCGCTACCGCCTGCGCCGGAAGCCTTGTTTTCGATCGGCTCTATCAGCGTTTCGGGCGTGATTACAACGGGTAGACCGCGGATTGAGGCAATTTCTTTGAGCGCGCCTATCTCGCTGAAGTCGTAAATGACTTCAAACACAATCGAGAAGGATACGCGTTCGGTCTCTTCGTCGGCATAGTCGCCGTCGGCTACCTCTACAGTTATCTTCTGCTTGCCGTAGAAGCCCCTGACAGGACGAACGGTGAACTCAAGAGGTTTGTCTGCGCTCCATTCCGTAGTGATGAGGTTGTCGAGATCGCCGTTGCCGGACGTAGCGTAGATTTCCTCGGGCGCTTCCGTGGTGACGTTGTTGATGCGGATATGCGTATTCGTCCTGCCCACCATGTCCGCACCGTCGGTGCTGTTCTTATCGACGACATAGTCTTTGATATTGAACGTCATGGTTTCGGGCGTCTTGGAGTCGGAACCGTATACCGTCGGATTGACGGTGTCCTTCATATCCTCATTTACCGTAGGCGCAGAGTTACCGATCTGAACGATTATCGTAATCCTGATGCCGACGCGAGGATCGGATTCGTCGCCGCTCCTGTCCAAAATTCTCATGTACGCGAGACCGGAGTGCGCACGGTCGTACGACTTTGCCGTGATCGTAAAGCCGGTGAAGTGGTTTTCGTCGGGCTCGAACACAGGCGCAAGCGTCGCCAAAACATTTTCGGGGTTGTTGGAATCGTGGACGTCGAGCGGCTCGTTGACCAAGTACTTCGACGAATTGACATCGTTATCGTCGGCGTACAGCCTGTACGAATCGGTGTCCTTGATTGCGTTGGTGAAGTCGTCGTCGTACAGCCACTTGATGACGTCGAACGTGCGGCGCGAAGGATGGTACATTCCGCGCGAGTCGTATTCGCCGTCGTCGACTGTTGCCTTGATTCTCAACACGAACTCGTTGGATTCTTCGCCCGCTGTGAGCTCATAGCCGGAATGCTTTGTAAACTCTTTCTTCGCAAGGCCGGCCTCTACAAGCTGGTCGAGATCTATCGACAAGTCGTTGTTGACAACCGTAACGTAAATGGTTGCGTCGGCCGAGTTGCCCGCTCTGTCTTTACCTGTGATCTTGATAGGCACCGTGACCTTGTCGTCATAGTGTCCGTCGCCGTCGTAATCGTAGTCAATGCGACGGTTGATCTTGACGGTGAGGTGCTTTCCGTCGACCTTGATGTCGATAGCGCGCGAGGTGTTGTTGCCCGCACGGCACACGCTGTAGTACTCGCCGAACGCGGCCTGATAGTCCGCCTCACGAATGAACGGTTCCACCGTGACGTCGTCCGCCCTGTCGGAATCGGTGAATATCGAAGTGGTGGGATCGTCGCCGAAGATAGTGAACGTATACATGTTGACGCCCTCGACTTCGGGAATGTTCTCGGTGCTGCCGTCGGCGCTGATTACGGACTTAACCGCACTGCCGGAGAACGACATCGCCGCTTTGTCGGTATTTGCCACCGGCGCGGAATCCTGCACCTCTACATAGAAGAGCGAGCCTGCGACAAGCGACGACGAGCTTTCGTCGGGGTACACCGCAACGGTGCCCGTCTTTTTCTCAGCCTCGACGTAGAACAGGATATCGTTGTCGATATTGGCCGTGAGCGGACGGAACATGATGGATACGCCGTCATCGCCTATCGAGAAGTCAAAGTAGTTGTTGACGAACGCAAGTAACTGCTTGTTGATCTCGTTCTTGTACGTGTTGCCGTTTGCCGTTCTGCCGCCGACGAGGTACTTGGTGCGTACTTCGTCTATTTGCAGAAGGTTACCCGCTCGCTTGGTTTGGTCGAGACGGAAGTAATTGCTGTTCGGCTTGATGTCAAAGAACGCCGATATCTCTTCGAGCGGCATTGCGGCATAGCCCTTATCCGCATCGAGGAATGCGTACACTCTGACGTCATAGTTGAGAACGCCGAAGTCGATCGGTGCGTCCGGATCTTCGGGATCGGGGTTGTTGTTTACCGCAACGTCGGGATCGGTGATGTATTTATCTGCACCCTCGTTGTCGATCGAGTCGGCGGCATTGGCGTAATCGAGGAATTGGAACGTGCTCTGCTCGCCGCGACGGTGATCGCCCTGCAAGAGGCCGACGCCACTGTAAATGTCGTACGCCTTAACGTACACAGTATCGGCCTTGGTGATGTTGTACATGCCGTTGCCCGTTTGCTCGGTCATCTTCGCGTTGTGCTCGTTGTAGAGCGACGAATACAGTGTAGTAACGCGCAAAGTGATTTCCAAGGCATTGGCGTAAACGTTGTTGCCGACGTCTCGGACGTGGAACTTGATGTAGTCGACGTTAGTCGATCTGTCGTACGCCTTGCACTTGATGTTGAACGTCTTATAGGTTTCGTCTATAATCCGTATCTCGAACTTCTCGTTGAAATATACACCGTTATCGTAAGAGAGTTTCTTGTCGTTTATGGTGAAGATGTCTGTCTCGCTCGTACCCACGTACAACGCTATATTGCCGTCGTCGGTACTGTCGGGGTCGAATGCGACGCCCGATACTTTGACATTGATATCGCTGTAAACGTCGACAGTCTTGCCGGTGTTGAGCTTAACGCCCTTAGTGACCGAAGCTCCGCTGCCGGACGCGCGCATATACATTTCGAACAAGCCCTTGTTGTTGAGCATGTCTTCGGGATAGTACAGACCGTCGTTGAGGTTGCGGGTGCTGCCCTCGTCGCCGAGTGCCCTCGGCTTTGTACTCTCGACCGTGACGTATATGGTATGCTCGTACTTAGCGCCTTCGGCATCGGTAATGATAATCGTTATCGGCTGATTGGTGCAGGAGCTGAGCGCCCTTATCTCGTAATCGATAGGCATCTCGCCGAGCGACACGTCTTTGCCGTTTTCGTCGTAAACGACTTCGTTGATCAAAATGTCGTGCGCGGTAATCTCGAACAGACGGCCTCTGCCCTCCGCCTTGATATCCATTCTGAGCGTCCACGCCGCGTCATCCCGCGCAATCGCCGTGTAGCCGAGGAATGCGCCCTTGGGCATCTCGTTGGTCGCGTCGTGAATAGCGTATTCGGGAGTATTGAGGTTCGCGAGAGTGAGCTCTTCGTACTTATAGGTCGAAACAGCCGCACCGCCGGGTCGTCTGCCGCCGGCGTCGCACATGAGGAGCGCGTCTCTGACGGTGTTGCCGCCGGCGCTGCTCGTGTATCTGCTGTACGACCTCGACGCCTGTGCGGAAACTTCAGAATAGTCGGCTTTGCCGTTGAAGTAGTCGACGGGCGTCGTCAACACGACAAACGTATCATCGACGCGCATTTTGACGGAGCTCGTAGGTCTGTACGTCTGCTGATCGAATTGGTACGGAGCCTTGTTGATAACGTTGACGTTTATGACAAGCTCGTAAGTTACGTTGTTGTACTGAGGAACGACCTGATCGTTATTCCTCACCCAAGTTACGTGGCTGTCCGTAAACGTAAGAATGAACTTGAACTTGGACTGTTGTTTGTAGCTGTTGGACGCCACGTCATAGTACATCGTTCTGCGGTTGACGCGTATGGTGACGGTATTGTTCGAAGGCGTGGTCACGCCGGCTACAACCTTTTCACCGCTGTACTCCATGTACATTATGACGTCCGGTTGGTTGGCCCTGACCTCCTCGTCTGAAGCGTCGGGTTTGTTATCCGGCTTAGTCTTGATGTCGTAGAGATTTCTGATGATGGGATCGGCGTTGTGTAGGTCGCTGTTTGTCGGATTCTTCCACGTCGAGCCGAACGGCGTCATCAGATAGTCGCCGGTCTCATACAAGAACCTGTTGTTGGTGTACGGCTTGCCCGCGCTAATCTCGGCCTTGACTGCGTTTCCGATGGCGTCGAAGTCGTTCTTGTACAGCCAGCCGGTGTGTCCGAACGATAGGTCGGAAGCGCTGAACATGTCGCTCGTGAGCATATCCGCATCAGTGAACATGTCGTTCAAGCTGAACGTGTACGTCGAATCGACGGCAAGCGAGTAGTCGACCGTCTTTGTCGTGCCCTCACCGAGCGTATCGGAAAGTGCAGGCTTCGTATCGTCGATAAATACGCGAATCTCAAGACATACATACGACGCTACACCGAAGCCGTCGCCGCAGCTGTCGAATACGAGTATGTGCAGCGGATAGTAAGCTCTTACAACCCTGTTGGAATTTTCGTCGAGGAAGACAGGAACGAGACCTCTCGTCGCATAGTACGCCCTGATATCGTCCCTGCTGGTAACAAGCGTCCCGCTGTCACTGATAAGCGACTCGTAGTTGAGGACGGTCTTGGCGTTAGGCAAAATAGACAGTCTGCTGCCGCCGTCAGAAACGGTCGCCGAGAAGAACCTCGAATATCCCTCGTTTGCGCTGTTGTTACTGCCGTACACGCCGCCGTTCGGCTTTTTGGACAGTGTAACCGCGTCGTCGGGATTTTTAATATCGAAATAGCGCCTCATCGATGCTTGTGCATTGGGAATGCTGCTCGTATTCTCGAAGGTTGTTCCCGCGCCTGTGCCGGTAGTCTTGAACGTTCTGCGCGCATAGTCGATATTCGACCAAGACGACAGCATGTTGAGAGAGTCGGCATAGAAGTATGCGCTGTCCGACGAGTCGGCATCGGTGAATTCCACAACCTCGGAATACTGAGCGGTCGCCGCTTCCTTATCCTTATAGCGCGCGAGACCGATATCCTTTGCGCCGTCCGACGTGTTGAACGACATGTCGAGATAGTACGCGCTCTCGTCGTCGTTTTCCGACGTTGTAAGAGCTATCGGGCTGTTGCCTATTTCGAGCTTGAGCGTTACGCTCGCCGTGTACCTGTCGGTATCGGGCAAGCCGTCGGCGCCCTTCGGGCAGTTGACGCTCGTCAGCCTGTTCTCTTCCAAGCAGGTGGCGACGTTGATCGTGATTGTGAGGTTGGAAACGCTCGCACGCGTATTCTTTTTGGTCAGTATAAGACCGAACAGATGCTCCTGCAGCTCTTCGAACTGCTGAGCGAGATACATCATGTGGCCGTTGCCGACGTAGTTGGGATAGTTGGTGCTGTTGTCGGCAAACCCGAGCGCGACGTCATCCTTGCCGACGGTGGTCACCGCAAGGCAGTTGTTGAGATACGGGCTGTTGGTGTATGCCGCAGGCAATTGCGACATGCCGGTGCGAGTGAAGTCAAACGTGGAAACCGTTACATACGGATTGGCGAACAGGTTGTTATCACCCGATGATCCGGTGTACCGCGTCGTACCGTCGAAAATCGAGATTGCCGCGGCAATTTCGGTAGGTACGCTTCTGTCGTACTTGCCGTTTGCCGGATTGGGAACGTTGTACGCAATGTAGCTCGTAGGATCGAAGAATACCGAACCTTTGGATATCTTCTTACCGTCGTCCGTCTGCCTGTCTTGCGGCTCGGGCGTGGCAATCGTCTCTTTGAGCGCCAAGTAGCTCATCGGTATATATGTGGGAACCTGCTTGTCACCGTTTACCGTTATCGTGTGCGAGTATTGGAATGCCTTTTCGGTGCCTCTGAGCAGCTCGGGATTGAAGTTCTTATATTCGGTGCCCGAGTACGCACCGGCAAAAGTGCCGTCCATGTCGCTTGTGGTGATGTCTTTTATCTTTTGATCGGCAGTGCCTCTCGTGTTGACAATCTTGCCGTCAACGTTGTATATGACAACGTCCTTGACAGGATTGGAAGCGTCGTTGCCGTCATACGTCGAAACGTACGAAACGGACGGATCGTTACCGTCGGTTACGGTGTAGTAGCCGTTGAACTGATCGTAGTAGTCAAGCGTGCGCAAGCCCGTACCCTTGACGAACATGTAGCAATTGATCGTTTCGCGGCCATTAACCGTGGTGAGACCGGATATGATATTGCCGTCATCGTCCTTAGTGAGGTTTCTTACGTCGCCCTTGAGCGCGGTCTGCATGCCCGCCGTATCGCCGCCGAACTCACTGTCGTCGCGCAGCGTTACGCCGAGTCTGAGATAGAAACCCGCCTTAAATTCTTTCTTGGGCTGAACAAATACCGCCCAATCCTTTATAATCCAACGCCCCTCGCTGTCGAAGAACTTGTCGGGATCTGTCTTTATTACGTTGTTGCCTTCTGCAATAAGGTCGTTCGCGGTGTACGCGTCGACGCCGTTATCATTTTCGACAAAGTAGACAATGCCGTAATTGGTGCCGATAAACTCTTCCAGGTGCTGACCGTTTTCGCCGTACGACGACGAGCCCTCACTGTTGACAAAGCCTATCTGCACGGCATACGGGGAGGAAACACCCGCCGACGTCGTGCCGATGCGCGGAACGTATTTGTAATAATCGTCGACCTGCGCTCCCTTGGCTGTTATGTATTGGATTGCGCCGCTGCCGTCTACATACACAGGCGACAGAACCGAGCCTTGAAGCGTGTCGGTATCCGAAACAATGACCTTGACCTGAGAGTCGGATACGCTTCCCAGCCTTGCATTGTTAGCGCCGATAAGGTCCGCCGCCTTGCCTGCCTTGAGATAGCTGACCGCTTGAGCGCTCGAAACGAAGTATCTTGTCGTGGATATATCCGCTTCGCTGAACGATTCGACCGTCCACGATCCGACGAGATCGCTCGGATCGGGGCTGTTCGGATTGAACAGCGGAGTAAATTCAAGTCCGTCGTCTCCCCTGTTTGCGGTAGGGCGTGCGTTGAGAACCTCGACCTGAATGGTAAGCCTCGACTGGTCCTCGAGATTGTTCGTTCGATAGTCTGTCGCATAGAACACTATAAACAGACCGGACGTGATGTTTTGCGTGGAGTTAAGCGCGGTAATCGTCATCTTTTCGGACGTCAGCGACACTCGGATATAGTTGCCGAGATACGACTTGTTGGGTGCGTACTCGGACAAGCCATTGCCGTCGATGACGCTTATGTTCGCACCGCCGCTGATGAAGAACGCTACGTCCTCATTCTCGTTGTCCGCCAAGATGGAGGACGCCAGAATCTCCAACGTCGGGTACTCTATGTTGTTGTCGCTTATCGCCGCGGTTGCGAGAGTATAAACGTAGTCGGGATGATTGGGGTCGTTGAGGTACGGCGTGCTGTTTACGATGTTGATGATTACCGTTATCTGCCTCGTACCGATGTGCTGACCGGCCGAGCCTGCGCCAGAACGGTCGCGAACGGTAAACGTGAGCCTCGGACGAATTCCTGCAGGCGTCTTTGTAAGAGCCGTAATGACGAAGAAGTCGAGGTCGTACGTCGTTCCGCTGAGCTCGAGCTCAGTGCCCCTGTTGAGCAAAACGAACGAGTCGTTTTCCTTGACGGGATCCGCGAGCACGCCGTAGTCGTGCGCCGCATCGCCGTAGGGATCGAACACGAAGCCGTCGAGATTGCTCGAATCGTTTGTTCTCGCAAAGAACAGTCTGTCGGTGCCTGTCGTTCCGGACGCACCCGACTCGAAAATATTAGTCGCCGAAACTACGGACTGGAAGGCGCGCATGCCGCCGCCCTTCGTCGCACCGATGCTCTTGAGCGCGGTTGCGAGCTCGCCTGTCGCGCCCATATATGCGGTGGAGCTGTAGTCGTAGCCGTCCGCTTTGCCGCCGTAGCTTTGCAGGTTGTAGTTGGTGCCTATGCCGGCAACCGCAAACGAACCAACCGTCGCCGAATTGTGGACAAGTCTTGCAGGCTTGCTATTCGTTGCCGCAAAATACTGTCCGTTTATTCCGTTGAGCGTAAAGCCGTGCGCGGGATATGCCGCACCGCTCGCCAGCATGTCGGAGTCTGTCAATATGTCATACGGGGTGACGACGACGGACGTGCCGATAGGAATATTATACGTAATAGTAGAAGTCGATTGATTGTATTCCGTGCTTATCGTTCTGCCGTTGTACTTGTAATCGATTTTCGCGACATCGGCAGAAGCGAGCACGGACGGAGTCGTGTTTTCCGCTTTTATGGCTATCTTGACGGACCAAGGTGTGCCGTTTATGTCTTTTACCGAGGCAGACGCATACAGATATCTGTCGTGCGTTCTGTTTTTGAGCGTGATTTTGAGTCCTGTGACAGCTACGTACTCTACAGACGCGCCGTCGACCGTTATGGTTTTCAGCTCAAACCCTGTGTCGCCGCCGAACCTGCTACTGTTTACCCTGCCCTTAAACATGGGAGAGTTGCTGGGCGCGATATACACATAGAACGTTTCGACCTCGAAATATTCTCCGCTGTTTGAGTTGCGTTCGGTATTTGCAGGCACCGAGTTACGCACGCTCGCAACGGTAGACGACAGCGTGAGCAGGTCGTTCAAATCGCCGTCCTTGCCGAGGAAGGACGTTCTGAAATAGTTGTCGGGGTCTGACGCGAGCGGAACAAGGTCGTCTACGAGCGTTTCGCCGACAAGGCGGTAGCCGAGCGCCTTGGGGTTGGCGTAGTCGTCGACAGTTATGCCCATGGGCGCAAAGTACACGCTCTTGTTGATTTCGCCCGAAATGGTGGGCATGTACGACGCACCGATCTTGTCGCCCTCGGTGTTCATCTCCGTGGGATGTGAGTTGCTGACGCGAATTCCGAGCGGCAGCCAAATGCCCTCGTCGTCGGTATCGTTAAAGTCCTGAACGTGAATAAGAATGTAGAAATCGCCGGCGTTCTTGCCCTTTGCGTTCTGATCGATGTTGCCCGAAGTGAGGTCTTTTTCGGTGCTGCCGTCTTTGATGACGCTCATCGCGCTTTCGCGGGTAGAATCATACATCGAGTGCGTGGCACGCCTGCCGTACAGCGTGAACGAGTCGTTGGAGAACGAATACTGCACGTAAGCATACTCTGTATCCGTGCCTACCGCGCCCGTCGATATGTACCAATCCTGGAAGCCTGTTACGTACGTGTTGCCGCTTCTGTCGATCTCGCCGTCCTTTAATGCGCCGACCAATGACGGATAGCCGTATTTCGACGAATCGATGACGTTGAAGTACGACGTGCCGTTATGAATCATCGGCACTACTTTGCCGTACTTGTCGAGCTGAACGAACTCGGACTTGGGAACCTTGATTTCGGTTATCCTGTGAGTCTTGCTGTTGATGTCCTTACCGTCGACGTCGACGTAAAAATGGTCGAGCGTATAGGTTTCGGAGGATATTGCGCCGCCCGCATTGAGCGTTACAACGGGATCGACGTTGTCCCTGACCGTCGGACGGGTGTTATCTATTTTAAATACTATGTCGAGGTCGAATGCGGCGATGCTCGGAACCTGCATGCTCGTCGCTCTTTCCACGACGTACACCTTTGTCGACATGACTTGATAGTCCGCATCGGCCTTCCAACCGATGAGGGTTATCGTCTTAAATGCGTTCTGAATGGCTACGCTTCCCGAAGTTTTTATAGCGGCCGCGCCGTTCTTGTCAAGTTCTTGAACAGCGAACATACGCGCGTTGTCGCCCGGCTTGATTCTACTCGTGTCGTTTATCGAAATGTAAACGTCGTCGTACGGAGTGCCTGCGGTGTTGCACGTGAGCGTCGTTTTGCCCGCCGCGTTCTTGAATATATCCTCCGCATTCAACGTAACCTTGACGGTTTCCTCGTTGGTACCGTCGCTGTTTCTGAGTCGCAGAGGACGTGCGAGAAGAAGCGTATACTTGCCCGCCCCGCCAGGGTGGTAAATATTCGCTTCGGTGGCAAGCTCGGGACTTGTGTTCTTTGACGTTCCGAGATATGCGTTATTGTAGATATTTGTGGCGTCGTCGGCCTTATTGATCTCGACGCCGTTAGCTTTTGTCGGCTGAGTCTCCGACACCGTTACAAGGAAGGTGACGTCACCGAAACCTCGCGTCGTGTTTGTGCCGAAGTCGTCGCGCACCTTTGTTTTCAGTTTAAGTGTTCCGTCAGGCTGCGTCGATCCGTCTATACCCTTTCGCGGATATTTAAGAACTTTTGTAATGGTTATTTGTCCGTTACTTATATTCCAATCGAGATATGAGTTTGCGGACGCGCCGTTTTCAAGCCTCAAGTTGTTTGCGTTTTTGGAAACGGTGTCGAGGTTGCCTGTATTGCCGTCGGTGAAATAAACCCTCGTCGGCGAGCCGCCCGAGTAATTGTTGTAGTCGTCGTCAACCGCTACCGCAGTCGCGGCAATGGGAACGCTCTTGTTGTCGCCGCGCGCGCCGAGAGCAAACGTAGCGCCCGCCTTGGAATTAGGCGCCTGGTTGACCTGTATAGCGGTGATCTTGGCATAGCCGTTGCCGCTCTGTCCGACCTGAGTGCCCGACGAAGGCGCGGGCATCGATGCG
This sequence comes from Clostridiales bacterium, assembly GCA_022508505.1. Taxonomy (GTDB): domain Bacteria; phylum Bacillota; class Clostridia; order Christensenellales; family Pumilibacteraceae; genus Anaerocaecibacter. The sequence continues at coordinate 30,348 of JAFLVC010000018.1, forward strand.
TTGCCCGCTATGAGGTTTTTGGTTACCGTTACGCCGTTGGTCGCAGTTGTCGTAACAACACCACCGTTCCAGCCCGAGCCGCCGCTGCCGCCCATGCCGTAAGGACCCGAACCCGAGCCGCCCCAATAGCCGGAGCCGCCACCGCCGCCGCCGCCTGCAGAACTGCCGGAAGGAGTATTCGTAAGCGCCGCGCCGCCCGCAAGCGTCGTGGGGTTACCGTCGTTGCCTATGGTCGTGCCGTAGCCGGCGCCACCGAACAGTCTGCCGCCCTTGCGGCCACTGCCTTTGTTTACGCCTGCAGCGCTCTGCGTGGCGCCTGTCGCCGCGTTGCCTGCCGACTTGTGAGATACGGTCGAGCCCTGCGTCTTGTTGTACTGAGAGTCTCCGCCCGTGGTGCCGCCGCCCCAGCCGCCGTCGGTGCCTGAGTTATGCTGGCTGCCGCTCGAGTATGCCGAACCGCCGCCGCCGCCGCCTGCGCCCGCGATGAGCAGTTCATTGTTTAAGTATGAAGTGGATTTGAAAAATCCGGACAGTCCGCCGCCGCCTGCGCCGCCCGACGAGTTGCCGCTACCCCAAGGGTGCGCGCCGCCGCCGCCTGCGCCGAAGCCGCCCGCCGCGCCGTGCTTTATTGTCGAGCCGTACGAATATCCCTGCTGACCGACAATTACGTAGACCGTAGCGCTGTTTCCGGTTACGACATATCCGCCGACACCGTAGCCGCCCTTGCCGCCGTAGCCGCCCTTGTACATATTGTTCGCCGCGTTTCCGCCCTGTGCGCCCCAAACCTCGAACTTGTACGTTCCTTTGGGCAGGACTATGGTGTACACGCCGCCGCAATACTGCATGTTGATGACGTCATTATTGATGATAGCGCCCGATGCAGTATAGTTGTACGTGCCCGCGGACGTCAACGTCTTGGTCGCAGACCTGCTGACGTCGCCGCTTTCCACTCCGCTCGTCGTGCCTGTTGTGCTCGACGTTCCGAAGCAAAGTCCGCACGTCAATCCCAGCGCTATCGCAATGATACCGCTGACAATCAAGATCAAAAGCCGCTTGGACTTCGATATGACTGCTGAATTTTCGGCTCTTTTTTTCATATAGCCACCTTCCTCGCGCTCTTCGCGCTCGTAGTATGTTTGTAAGTGTTTGTTAACAATTTGTTCATAATTATATACCTACACACGTAAATGTTAACACATT
>JAFLVC010000019.1 GCA_022508505.1 Clostridiales bacterium
TGTGTTCCAACACTCGACGCTCAACAAGGTTCTCACCGCCAAGGAGAACCTGCGTGCGCGCGCCGCACTGTACGGTATTTTCGGCAAGGACTTTGAAAGGCGTTACGAGGAGCTCGACGAGCTTTTGTCGCTTTCGGAGCTCGAAAAGCGCGCAGTCGGCAAGCTTTCGGGCGGACAGCGACGGCGTGTTGATATTGCGCGTGCGCTCGTCCACGACCCCGCCGTGCTCATACTCGACGAGCCGACGACGGGACTCGATCCGCAAACGCGAAAAGTCGTGTGGAAGGTAATCGACGGGCTTCGCACGCGAGAGAGCATGACCGTGTTTTTGACGACGCACTACATGGAAGAAGCCGCCGACGCGGACGACGTCGTCATTATCGACGCGGGAAAGGTTGTCGCGGTCGGTACGCCCGTCGAGCTCAAAAATAAGTACACCGGCGACTTTATAACGTTTTACACCGATAGCGATGACAAGCTCGATGCGTTGCGTGGGCTGAACAAGGAGCTTATACCGATTTCGGGCGGATACCGTGTTGCGGTAATAGACACGGCGGAGGCCACTGCGCTCATAACCTCGCATCCCGAGCTGTTTACCGATTACGAGATAAGCAAGGGCAAAATGGACGACGTGTTCTTGGCGGCGACGGGTAAGATAATAGGTGATTGACATGGGAGTGAAGCTGAGAATTAAACAGACCGCTGCGTTTACCGCGCGCAACATTCGCGTGTTTTTTAAAGACAAGGGCGCGTTTATTTCCGCGCTCATTTCGCCGCTCGTCATACTTTTGCTGTACGTATTGTTTTTGCACGGCGTGCTTAAAGGCACGTTTACTCAAAACCTCGGCGATTTCAAGTTGGACGCAGAGCTTATAAACGGTTTCGTCGCGTCGTTTGAGGTTTCGTCCATTCTCGCAGTGTGCGGAGTTACCGTCGCGTTTGTTGCCAATATGTCCATGGTTGACGACAGGGTGACAGGCGTTCGCGCCGATTTGGACGTTTCGCCTGCACCGCGCGGCACGCTCGTTTTCGGTTACTATCTCGCGACGTTTATAATTACGGTCGCCATTTGCTTGGTCACGCTCGCGGCAGGGCTTTTATACATAGCGGCGAGTGGTTGGGCGATGAGCGTCGGCGATTGCTTTTGCGCAATACTCGACGTGATTTTGAATGCGGCGTTCGGCACGGCGCTGTCGTCGGTCGTATGCTACTTTTTAAAGAGCAAGAGCGCGATAACCGCAGTGTCTACGATCGTGTCGACGGTGTACGGGTTTATTTGCGGCGCGTACTATCCCGTTTCGCAGTTTGCGACCGGAATATCCAATACGGTCATGTGCCTGCCCGGAACATACTTTACCGCATTGCTTCGCACGCACTTTATGGGCGGCTTCGGCAGTGAATTCTTAGCTTCCGGCATGCCGGCTTCGGCGGCGAAAGGCATACTCGACAGCCTCGACGTAAACTTTTACTTTTTCGGAAGCAAAGTTCCCGTTTGGGCGATGTACGTCGTAGCAGTCTGCGCCGTTATAGTATTGGTCGCAATATTCGTATTGATAAACACGATAAAAATAAAAAGGATTAAAAAGTAACCGCGCGTTTTTAATTGACAATGATGCGGCGCTGGTGTATAATCGTGTCTTAATTACAGCAAGCACAAGGCATCCATATAGCCGCCACTCCCGCGTCGAACAACAGGTTTTACATCATGATAGAGCTTAAAAACGTAGAAAAACATTTCAAAAAGCCGATAAGAGGCAAGGGCGTGTTCGGCATGCTGAAAACGCTCTTTTCCAATAAGCACACGGTGGTAAAGGCCGTCGACGGTGTTTCTTTTACCGTTGAGGACGGCGAGGCCGTAGGCTATATCGGCGCGAACGGCGCGGGCAAGTCGACAACCATCAAGATGATGAGCGGCATACTTACGCCTACCAACGGCGAAATACTCATAGACGGACTTCATCCATACAAGTCCAAAGAGCGCAACGCCGTGCTCAAAACAATAGGCGTCGTGTTCGGGCAAAAGACTCAGCTATGGTACGACCTGCCGCTGACAGAGACGTACGACCTGTTGCGCTACATATACGACGTTTCGGAGTCCGACTACAAAAGACGGCTCGGCGAGCTCGTCGAGCTTCTCGATATGAAGTCGTTTTTGGACGCGCCCGTCCGCACGCTGTCGCTCGGACAGCGCATGCGCGCCGACCTTGCCGCCGCCATGCTGCACAACCCCAAAACGCTCTTTCTCGACGAGCCGACGATAGGGCTCGACGTTCTTGTCAAGCGCAACCTCATCGAGGCGATAAACGCCATTCGAAACGAATACAACACGACGCTCATACTGACAACGCACGCCATGAGCGATATTGAGTTACTATGTAAGCGCGTGATAATCCTCGACGCTGGCAAGGTGCTCTACGACGGCACGCTCGACGAGGTCAAGCATATGTTCGGCGACAAGCGCGACATAACCGTAATCACAAAATCTCCGCTCGATCCCGCGCTCGTCGAGAGCAAGTTCACCGTCGACCGCGTGACGGGAGAAAACGACGGACTACTCACCACCATAACAATCGACGCGTCAAAAATCCATGCGGGCGAGATACTCAACTATCTTTTGACCGAGTTCGAAGTGGACGACGTCAAGATTGCCGAAACCGGCATCGAAAAGGTGGTTGAAAAGATTTACGAAAAGAACGGGCTGACTATCGACGGCGTTAAGGCGGAAGGCGAGAGCGCCGCCGAGGCGAAAGACAACGAGCGCGAAACAGGCGAGGCGAAAGACAGTGGCGGGCAGGATTAAAAAATACTTCATATTCGCCAAGTCGGGCGTACAGACGACATTTGCATACCGCGGCGCCGTTTTCCTGTGGTTTTTGGGCGGGCTTGTAAACGCCGTCGTCATGTGTCTACTCTGGTGGGCGATATACAAGTTTTCGCCGCAGAGCGCAATCGCAGGCTACACATTGCCGCAGATGATGATGTACATGATACTCTCGGCGATAATCGGAGAGGTTACATTTTCGGATACGATGTCCGAAATTTCGTACGACGTGCACGAGGGGCTTATCGGCATGCGGCTGATGAAGCCTGTCAACTACCGCGCCCAGCTCGGCTTTACGGCGGTGGGGAGCTTCGCCGCGAGAATGGCGATTATCGGTATCCCTATGATAGTCGCGGGGACGCTTTTGTCGTGCTTTGCGTTCGGGCTGACGGGGATTGTGTGGTACAACGTGCTGCTGTCAATCGTCGCAATCTTTTTGACAATGCTGTTTACAGACTCGCTGTGCTTTTTGTTCGGGCAGATTGCATTCAAGACGCACGCCATGTTCGGCGTAAGCACCATACTCTCGACCGTTACAATGTTTTTGTCGGGCGCGATGATACCGCTGGCGCTGTTCCCTGCGTGGGCGCAGAACGTGTTGGCTTTTACGCCATTCCCGTCGATTATGAGCATGCCCATACAGCTTTTCCTCGGCAAGCTCGGCGGCATGGAAACCTTGCAGGCGTTCGGCATATCCTTGGCGTGGCTTGTGTTTTTAAACTTGCTAGGTCATGCGCTTTATAAATTGTCGGTGCGGCACGTAGTCGTATTCGGAGGATAGCATGAAAAAAGAATTAAAGCTATACCCCAAATACGTGTCGATGAGCTTAAGAAGCTCTCTGTCGTACAAGGCCGACTCAATAATCATGATAATAAGCTTCGCCGTCACCGAGGTTATTTCGCTTGCAACCATATACCTCATAGTGGGGACGGTGCCGTCGCTCGGGTTTTGGACTTTCGAGTCGCTCGCGTTCTTGTTCGGGTTCATACTTATCCCCAAGTCGATAGACCACATATTCACAGACGAGCTGTGGAGCCTTGCGTATTGGGCGATACGCAGAGGTCAGCTCGACGTGTATCTCACGCGCCCCATAAACCCGCTCTTTCAGTTTGTCGCAAAGACGTTCAAGTTTGACGGTTGCGGCGAGCTCATAGTGGGTATCGTCGTGTGCTCGATATTCGGACCGCAGACGGGCATAGCCTTTACGGCGAGCGGCGTGATAGGGCTTATTATATGCGCGTTCCTCGGTATATTCGTGTTTATGGGGATTAAGCTGTTGTTCGCATCGCTCGCGTTTTGGTTTCAAAACGTCGGCATATTCCTCAACACGATATACAATCTTTCAAACTACGCAAAATATCCCATTCGGCACATGGGCAAGGCGTTTGCCGCCATTCTGTTTTACGTCGTGCCGTTCGGGCTGTTCCTGTACTACCCGATAGAGTGCTTGATTTCGGGCAGCAATATTTGGTGGGCGGTGCTGTGGAGCTCGATCGCCGCCGTAGTCATAATGACGCTTGCGCTGTTTACCTGGCACCGCGGAATACGCAGGTACGAGAGCACGGGTAATTAGCGGCACTGCGTGCCTAAGATAAGAGATAAGAAATAAGAGGGACAGTCCCTCAGTCTGCCGCAAGCGGCAGACAGCTCCCCTTACACAGGGGAGCCGAATAAAGAGGAAGCGCCGAAGTAAAGTTTCGGCGCTTTTCAGATCCCTCGACAAGCTCGGGATGACACAGAAAAAACATATCTTCATTGAATAGAGTTATCGAAAAGAATAGCGCAGAATTTTTTATGTCATCCTGAGCGGAGCGCAGCGGAGTCGAAGGATCTATTGTTTTCACATCCCCTCAGTCGCCTAAAGGCGACAGCTCCCCTTATTAAGGGGAGCCTGATTGGGGGAATAGTGAAGAGGTAAGAGAAAGCGCGGGACGAGCCCGCGCTTTTATTATCATTTAGATATGGTCGCTATAATATGTTCTGCGTACTTGCCGGCGACGTCGAGACCCGTTACGTCTTCGAACGCGTCGAAAAAGGCGTTGGAATTGACCTCGCAGAGTAGCGGCGTTTCGCCGAGCAAAAAGTCCATGCCGCAGTAGTCAAGCCCGAGAAGCTTTTGAATTTTTAGCGCGGTGGCGGCTACATCTTCAGGCACGTCGCACTTTTCCGCCTTTCCGCCGAGCCCGATGTTGGAACGGAAGTCGCCCGTCGACGAGCGCAAGATACCGCCGACGACCTCGTCGCCGATCACGATTACGCGCATGTCGCGGCCGTGCGAGCTCGCTATATACTTTTGGAAAAGGTGGGGATAGAGCTTTACCTTTTCGCTTATGCCGTCGAGCTCATTCCTGTTGTCCGCTTTGAATACGCCGCCGCCAAGCGAGCCGTGCGACATCTTGACGATAACGGGATACCCGAGCCGTCGCTCCACGCCGTCGAGATAATTCTTATCGGGCGTCGCGTCGTCGTAGTAGCACAGTAGCCCGGGGATTGTCTCCGGCATCTTTATTCCCGCGCCGTCGAGCGCTATGTGGGTGAGCATCTTGTCGTCGCACACCTCTATTGCCGCCGCGTTGTTAAAAAGCCGCAAGTTGCGTTTTTCGAGTAGCCGCGCCGCGTACTTGTCCTTGTCGAGATAGACGATAAAATCGCAGTCCGGTTTTTCGTCGCTTTCCGTCGACAGCAAAAAAGCGCCGTTGCGTTTCGCTTCGACTTCCACACCTCTTTTTTCGAGCTCGTCTTTTATCCGACGAACCTGCCGAGTATATAATTCGCGCGCATACGCGTTTACAATTATAATCGCTTTTTTGCGCTTTGACATTTTTGCGTTACGGTCTTACGAAAGAGAGCGAAGAGAGCGTGTACTCGTACACTACTTCCGCCTTACTGCCGTTGTACAGCGTGTACGACATTTTGACGGGCACTTTTTTGTGCCGCAGTCCGCCGTCCTCTATCGGACGTTCGGAATAATACACGAATTGCGAGGGTCCGCTCTCGTCGACGTTCATTGCTATTTCGACGCAAAAGCAGGGAAGCTTGTACGGCTCTTCCTGTTCTTCGCCGTCTCCCGCGCCGTCGCCTTCTTGGGCGGTTGCGGCGGTCACTTTATTCTTTTCCTCTTCCTTTTCGGCGGCTTCCTGTTCCTTGGTTATGACGTAATCCTTTATCCACGGGTCAAACTCGAGCTGTGTGAGCTTGCTCTTTGCCACCGCCACCATGGTCAGTTCTTCGTACTCGCCCTTTTGGAAGCAGTCGAAAAGGTTGGACATGTGGAAGAGTGTGGACGAGCTCTTTTTGATATTTGTGGCGCGGGCGAGGTAGTACATGAGCTCGTTGTCCCAGCATTTTTCGGCAAAGCCCTTGAGCGTTTTCGTATTGCCGTTCATCTCGAGAGTCGCTTTGCCTTTTGCGTAGTCCGCCGCTATCTTGTATGAGTTGTTCTTTTTTTCGCCCTCTCTTACAGCGAGAGTGACGGACTTGTCCATGCCGATCGCCTCGAGGCTTTCTGTGCGGAAGCGGGTGAGGCTTGTCATGGTGTCGGTCAAGCCCTTGTCCTTACTCGGCGCGGAGTCGTTGTATGTTACGCTCATATTCATTTCGAGCGACGCCTCGCCGCCGAGCGCGGTCTGCGTGCCGTAGTCGAGAGTGTATGACAGCGTGCCGTCCGCTATTTTTACGCGTTTTTCCTCCGACGTGCCCTTTTTTGCGTCGTAAAGCGCGACGGTGTAGTCAAGCTTTTCGTATGCGACGTCGCCTTCGCTCGTCTGCCACGGGCGCGGGTTTTGAAACGCCGACATCGTAGGGTCGGAGGAGCACGCGACGAGCGCGGTCGCCGCGGCAAGGGCGGAAAGAGTTGCCGTCAATTTTTTAACGATTGAGTTCATGCCTTTATTTTAGCACATTGCGATATAAAAATCAAATGTTTGGCATGTACTTGATTCGGGACATGCCGTAGTGTATAATGGTATCATGAAATATATTATGTCAGACAGCTATCCGGCGGCGCTCGACGCGCTCTGCGACAAGCTGAAAAAGAGGAAGTTCGATATTGACGAATATCACGTCGTGCTTACGCCCGACAGGTACACGCTCGCCGTCGAGACAAAGCTGTTCTCGGAAGGCGGCGCAATCGACTGCGAGGTTTTGACGCTGTCGCGGCTGACGCACCGCGTCGTCGAAGAGAGCAAAATGCTGCCTTGCCCGGACGGCGAAACGCCGAAAAAGTCGGGCAAAACGCTGTCGCGCGAGGCGGGCGTCATGCTGACCGCTCGTGCGATCGCTTCGGTGGATTTGTCGTATTACGGCAACGCTTCCAAGTACGGCGATTTTGCGCGCGAGGTGTACGAAACGCTGCTACAAATCGAGTCGTCGTCGGCGGGGGATATAAGACAGCTCGAGGCCGTGGGCACGACCAAGCAAAAGCTTGACGACCTTGCCGACATAAAGGCGGCGTACGAGACATTGAAGGGCGACTATTCGGACTCGCCGGACAGGCTCAAAGAGCTCATCGACTTGGCGAAAACCAGCGAGCTCGTCAAAACCTCCCGTTTTTACGCCATAGGCTACAACAACGCGACCAAGCTTAACCGCGACGTATTCGACGCGCTGGCCAAGGCGGCAAAGTCGTTCGAGTTTTACGACGCGAACCCGCCCGCGCCGCGAGAGAGCTTTACTCTTTACAAGGCGCCCGACCCGATATCTCAGTACAAGGCGGTCGCCGCCGAAATAAAGAACTACATATACACGGGCGGCGGTGCGGCGAGATACGGCGACGTATCGATAATCTGTCCCGAGCCGCGCGCTTTGATGCGCATACTCAACGAGTACGGCATTCCGTTCTATTCGGACACGCAAGCGGCGCTTTTCGACACCCCGCCGCTCGCGTTGCTGTACTCGCTGTATCAGATGAAAAAGGGCGGGCGCGCCGACACGAAAAACGTCGTGGCGATCGCAAAAAATCCATATTCGCGCTGCGCCGACGAGGACGCCGAGCGGCTTGAATACGAGCTTGAAAAACGCGGCGCATACGACGCCGAAAGCGCGGATATAAAAGACGCGAGCGCATGCCGCGCGCTCGACTCGGTGAAAAGCACGCTCGACATGTTTTGCAAGCAGCAAAAGTTCGTCGACGTGTGCAGGGCTGTAATCGAAAAGCTCGAGTTCGAAAAAACGTTTGAAAAAATAAGCGGCGACGAGACCGACGCGGTGCGCCCCATATTAAATCTTCTGGAGCTTGTCGAACGGTTTGGCGCGGGGACATTCGACGGCGACGCGCAGGCATTCTTTTCGGCGGCGCGGGCGAGCGCGGTCAAATCGCTTCCTCGGCGCAAGGACAGGGTGGACGTTTGCATGCCGCAGGCGCTCCGCCTGACTAAGTGCAAAAAGCTGTTTATCGTCGACTTCAACGAGGGCGTTTTGCCCGTCGCGACGACGGACAACGGGCTGCTTTCGGACGCCGAGCTGATTGCGACGGGCAACAAGATAGAGCCGACGGCGCGCGACATCAACAGCCGCGACCGCGCCGAGCTCATGGCGGTCGTTTCAAACGCCGACGACGTCTTTATCGCGTACCACACGGCGGGCGGGGCGAAGCGCGCGGCGTTCGTCGCAGATCTTGCCGTAAGCATGAAGTCCATTATCAAGGACGGCAGAAAAAAGAAGAGCTACGTCGAGGAAATGGCGACCCTCAAAGAAAGCACGGACGCTCGGTTTGTGGCAAAGTGCGCGTGCGTGCCGCCCGCGGCGCGCGAGATTGCGGCGAGAAATATGAGCGTGTATGCGGACGCAATCAATGCGGCGGTCGCGCCGTGCGAAAACAGGGCGAAGCCGTTTGCGGAAACCGCAAAAGTCAAGCGCGAATCGCTGTCGGTAACAGAGCTCACAAATTGGTTCAACTGTCCGTACAAGCGGTTTCTGTCCGATTCCGTCGGGCTCAAAAAGCGCGGGGAAAGCAGCGCCGCCGACTACGGCATCGTCACGCACGAGTTTATGGAGCGGTGGATAGCGAAAAGACCGCTCGACGCGTCGCGGGAGACGGTCGAAAAAATAGTCGTCGAAGTTTTGGACAAGAACGACTATTTGACAGGCCCGTCGATGCGTGCCGAGAGAGAACGCGTCATTCGCGACGCGTGCGACTTTGCCGCGCTCAACAAGAAGGTGATAGAAGCGGGCGAGTATGAGCCGCAGCCGTCGCTCGCCGAAAAGGGATTCGGCGGTGAAATCATGCTCGGCGAAAACAAAGACGTCAGGTTCACGGGCAGAATCGACCGCGTGGACTATTGCGGCGGCGACGCGCGCATAATCGACTACAAGACGGGCAGCAAGTCTTTTAAGCTGAAGGAGTGTCTCGAAGGGCTCGACTTGCAGCTTCCGCTGTACGCCGCTACGATTAAGGACCAAAATGATAAAAGGGTTACGGGCGCGTTTTACCTTCCGGCAGGACCTATCTACGACGTCGAGGACTCGGCGCTTTCCGGATTTTTTATGCGCGACGACGGGGTCGCGCTCGACTACGACCGCGGTATGAAGGACGGCACGCGGTCGAAAATATTGCCGGCGCGGCTCAAGCTCGACGACAAGACGAAGGAGCCGAACGGCTTTTACAGGCCCGCGGCGAGTATTATCGAAAAGGACGAGTTCGACGCGTTTATAGACGCCTGCGTCGAGACTGCGTCGCTTGCCGCCGACCAGATAAACGAAGGCTATATAGAAAGAACTCCGGCGGCGAAGTCGTGCGAGTATTGCGCCTACCGCGGGCTTTGCATCGAAAAACTGCCGCGCGACAGCGGCGCCGAGGAGGACGGTGAAGAATAATGGCAGCAAATGAAAGAAAGAAAAAAGAGTTTTCACCCGAACAAAAGGCGGCGATAGAAACGCCCGGCAACGTCATAGTTTCGGCGGGCGCGGGCAGCGGCAAGACCACCGTCATGGTCGAGCGCATAGTGAGAAAGCTGTTGACCGTGGACGAGAGCGGCAAAAGACCGGAGCTCGACAGCATGCTCATCGTGACATTTACGCGCGCGTCGGCGGCGGACATTAGGCGCAAGCTCGCCAAACGGTTGAGAAAGCTTAGGCGCGGCGCCGAACAGGACAGCACAAACGGTGCGCTCGGCAAAAAGGAACGCGACGACGCAAACGCCGCCGTCGAGATTGCAAAGAGTGCGATTGAAGCGCTTCCCGTATGCAATATCGGCACGCTTCACAGCTTTTGCCAAAGGCTGATACGCAATTATTATTACGCGGCGGAGGTCGACCCCGCGGCGATGATAGCGGACGACGGCGACGCAAAGGCCATGAGAGACGAGTGCATTCGCCGCGCGGTCAAGGCGGCGCGCGACCGCGGCGACAGCGTCACGATTGACATTCTCGACGAGCTGTCCGGCCGCCGCGACGACGACGGGACCGAAAAGGCGGTGAGGAGCGTTCTCGAGTTTGCGCTCTCGCTCTCAGACACGCGCGGGTATCTTTCCAAGGTGGAGGACGACGGCGCGGCGCTCGCCGAGCTCGTCGAGAAGATGAGCAAGCGGCACGACGATTTGATTGAACAGGCGAAGCGGCTTTCCGAGGCGGTTGCGGCGGCTAAGTTCGACAATATAGCCGGCGGCGTGAGCGACCTTTTCGGCTGCATAGATTTCGGGTTCGCAATACGGAAAACGCAGTACAGAGGCAAGGACGCGTACCTTGCCGAGCTGAACGACATGTACAAGACGCTCAAAGCGGCATGTCAAAAGTACAGGGAAGACCTCGCCGAGGTGGAAAAGGCGAAAAGCGTAGGCTGCCGCAGCCTGCCGTATGCGCGCACGGTAAGCGCAATCGCGCTCGACGCGCTCGATAGGTACGAGGCGCGAAAGGCGGCGCTCGGGCTAATCGACTATGCCGACCTCGAGCACGGCGCGCTTAAAGTTCTGTCAAACGTCGACTGCATGAAGGAAATCGCAAAGACCGTCGACTACGTCTTTATCGACGAGTTTCAGGACGTAAATCCGTTGCAGGCGGAAATAGCGCAAAGGCTGAAGGACGGGGCAAGGGCGGAAATGTTCCTTGTCGGCGACGTCAAGCAGTCGATATATGCCTTCCGCCGCTGCAATCCCAAGTTTTTCCGAGCCGCGCTAAACGATTCGGATTATAAGCGCATCGACCTCAACAAGAACTACCGCTCCGCAAAGCAAGTCATCGAATTCGTGAACGCCGTTTTTAAGAACGTGATGAAGAGCGATTTCGGCGGCGCGGACTATTCGGTCGACAAGCTCATTTTCGGAAGAAGCGACGACGAGAACGTCGGCAGCGCCGATTTTTACGTGATTGACAAAGACAGCAAAAGGTACGGCGGCTTTTCGGCGGCGGCGTTTGAGCCGTACTCCGTCAAGGACGCGAAAAAAGGCGCGGAGCGCGAGGACGACGAGGCTCTCCTCATAGCCGACCTCATACTCGATTACGTCGACAGCCTTAAGGAAAAGGAAAAGAAAGAAAAGGAAAAGGAACAAGAACAAGCCGAGAAAAAAGACTGCGGCAAGAAAGACGGCGACGACGATGACGACGATGACGACGACGAGAAAGAGGGCTTCGGCTCGATTGCCGTTCTCGTCAGAGCGGCGCAGACTCCGTTTTGCGACAGGCTAGTCAGGCTTCTTCGCTCGAAGGGCATTCCGTGCAACTTCGGCGGCAAGACTAACGCCTTGGACTACCCGGAAGCGGAAGCCCTCATATACATAGCAAAGTGCATAGATAACCGCTTCGACGACGTCGCGCTGTACACGGCGCTTCGCTCGCCGATGGGCGGGTTTGACGACGACGAGCTGTTCGAAATAGCTAAAGCGGGCGAGGAGCTCGCGGCAAAGGCGGGCTTTGCGAAAGAGTACGGCTTCGGCACGGGCAGAAAGTCGTACTACTTTTGGCAAAAGGTGCAGGCGTACGTAAAATCAAACAAAGGCGAGTACGGCAAGCGGTTAAAAGTATTTTTCGAGCGGCGCGACAGGCTTTCGGCGTATGCAAAAACGCACGACGCGGCGGACACGCTCGGAAAAATCACGAGCGAGATCGACTTTTTCCAATACGTCATGGAAAACAAAGGAAATCCCGCGGCGGTCGACGCGCTCATTTCCGCCGCGGCAGGCAAAAAGTGTTCGCTCTCTGCGTTTTTGGAGAGCGCGGCGGACGCGGAGCTGTCGGTCAGCGACGGTGGAGACGCCGTCACCATTTCGACCATTCACGCCTCAAAGGGCCTCGAGTACGACTTTGTAATCGTCGCCAACGCGGATAAGTCGTTCAACACGCGCGACGCTTCCGCCAAGTGCATGGCGGTCGGAACGGACGACGCCGTCGGCGGCGTGGGCGGCGTGGCGGTAAAATACCCCAGCCTTTCGACGCGCGAATCGCTTCCGAGCGGAAGGTGGCTGCTCGAAAAGTTCGCCGTGCCCGACAGAAACCGCGCCGAGGAGCTTCGGCTTTTCTACGTCGCGCTCACTCGCGCCAAGAAAAAGCTTGTCGTGTGCGGAAAAGGCAAAAAGGAATACAACGATCCGCGCGAGGCGTCGAGCGAGATCGACTTTATGCGGAATATCCCGCCCAAAGTCCCGCCGACTTGGTCGAGAAATCCGGACGACGTAAAAGGCTCGACGGGGAAAAGCGCGGACGGCGATGCGGTCGACGCGGACATGCAAAAGAAGATCGAGGAAAGCATAAGGAAAGAAATCGAAGCCCGCATAAAAGCCGATTCCGAGTACGTTTTTGACGACGGGCACATAAAGATGAGCGTGACGGCGATTGCCGAAGGCGACGGCGACGAGCTTTCGGACGAACTGCCCAATATAACCTACGACGACTGCGACGTGGGGGAGAGCATGTTCGACATGGGCGGCGAGGAAGCGGCGCGGCGCGGCACGGCTTACCACAAGGCAATGGAGCTTATAGACTTCGATCGGCCCGACGCCGAAAAGGTAAAGAGCGTCATGACCGACGGAGAGCTCGTCGATTTTTCGATCATTCTGACTGCTTGCGAGGAAATGAAAAAGCTGACCGTAGGCGCCAAGGCGTACAAAAAAGAGCGGGGCTTTATCGCAAACCTTCCCGTCGACGGAAAGAACATCCTCGTTCAGGGCGTCATCGACCTTTTGATAATCAACGCCGACGGCACGGCGACTATCGTCGACTACAAGACGACGGCTGCGGAGTTTTTGATGAATGAAAACTACCTCAAGCAGCTCGCCCTATACGCCGCGGCGGTCGAGCGGACGACGGGGCTGACGGTCTCGTCGGCGTACCTGTACTCGTTCGCGCTCGGACGGACTGTAAAGTGCAGTATAAGTCACCGATAGAAGCCGAGTAGTAGGTAGATTTCGGCTGTAGCCGACCTAAAATCATGCGCCTCGTCGCCGTTTTTGGCGAAGCGGGGCGCATTTTTATGAAAAAAATATAAAAATCAGAAAAGAAGTTTGGAAAATTTATAGATTTTTTAGAAATCATATGTTATAATGTGTTATCTGACTTATACTCTATATAAGAGAAAGGAGAAAAGATGCTAAAAGGAATAGGAGAGCTTTTCGAAACCATTGGTCTCGGATCCGAAATATGGCTCATAATCTTGCTCGGTGTCGTCGCCGTCGCATTCTTGCTGACGCTGATTTTGGGCGCGCTCACCGGCGAGTTCAAAAAGGTCAAATCGCTCATGGCGCAGGCCGTGAGCAACCCTAAAGCGGCAATGGGCGTCATGAAGCAAATGCCCGTCGCCGTCAGGAAGCAGTACAAGCACGCTCGCATGACAAACGCCGAGCCGTCCATGTTCGTGACGGAAGAAATTTGCGTCGACGCGCCTTACAGGCGTTCGCTCATTTCCAAGGTGTGGCTCGTAACCTTTGTCACTACTGTCATCTGCGGTTTCTTGGGAGAAATTATCCCGCTCTTGGCTCCTGTGGGCGATGACATAGAAGGTGCGGCCTACGGCATTATGGTCGTGCCGCTCATGGTCTTTCTCGTAGGCGGAATCTTCACGCTCGTAGGCGCAATTGTCGGCAGGGCTATGCGCGGCGGTGCACGCAAAACGTACGAAAAGTTTGTCGCGGCTATCGACGCCGGACAGGGCGGTCAGCCGCAGCCGCAACAGCAACCCGACGCCGCGCAGTATGCAGCTCAGGCGCAGCCGACGGCGGGCGGTTATGATCAGCAGCAACAGCCATACAGCGGTCAGTTCGAAGCTCAAGCGCAGCCGTACGAGGCGAGTGCGGAACCCGTTCAGGCCGAGCCTGTCTTTGCGGGCGGCTTCGGCGAACCTATGCAACAGTCTTACGGCGAACCCGTGCAGCAGCCCTACGGCGAGCCCGTGCAACAGCCCTACGGCGAACCTATGCAGCAGCCTTACGGCGAGCCCATGCAACAGTCTTACGGCGAGCCGATATACGGACAGCCCATGAACGAAGCGCCCAATATGGGCAGCGTCGTTACCGAGCCGCAGGAGAGCGAGGAAGAAATGCGCCGCAGGGCGAGAGAGGAAGCCATTGCTCGCGCTCGCGCCGAGCAGGAAGCGGCGCAGGCGGCCGCTCAGGCACAAGCCGCAGCTCAAGCGCAGGCGGCGGCACAGGCGGCTGCTCAGGCACAAGCGCAGGCGGCCGCTCAGGCGGCTTATGCTCAACAGGCGGCGTATGCGGCTCAGCCTCAGCAGGCGCCCGCAGGCGTATCGTCTGCCGACGAGCTTATCGCCCGCATAGAGCAGATAGACCGCGAGGGCGCTACGCGCGATCAGATGCGCGAAGTCGCAACTCTCCTCCAAAAGGAGCGCGCGAAGCCGGAGAACAAGACGCCCGAACAGCAGAAAAAGCTCAACGAGGCGCTTAGCAAGCTGTTGAAGGCTATGTCGTCGGCACGTAAATAATAGTATAGTAAAGCAAAACGCGGCGTCCGGTAGCGGAGCGCCGCGTTTCCTTTTGGACATCACCGCCGCTCTGCGACGTGGTTCTCTTTGGCTGACGCAAAGACGGCAAGCTTTTTCACATCCCCTCAGTCAGCTTTGCTGACAGCTCCCCTTATTAAGGGGAACCTGATGGGTGGGCGAGCGGTGCGCTTTAATTGCCGTAATGCCTCGCTGTCCCCTTTTAACGCGGCGCTTTTTGTTGTCCGAAAAAGTTGACGGGACAGGGAGATAGATGTACAATATGAGCATGGAATTACTTGACAGAGAAGAATACAAGGTCGCGCGCGCGGTGCTTTTCGACGCGATAAATCACGAGGGCGGCGTTCTCGTCTTTTCGGACGAGCGCGGCGCGGCGGTAAAGATCGGCGATTGGTACAAGTGCGTTTTTAATAGCGCGGCGGACTTTAAGGCGTGCGCCGAAATTTACGGCATAAAGAAAAACGCGTGCGTTCTCGGCATGCCGCTCGAAGAGGTCAAAAAGCTGGGCGGCGAGGTCGACGCGTGCAAGACCTTCGCGTACTTTAATGACTTGCCGCCCGTCGTGGAGGGGCTCGACATAAAGCGGCTCGCGCACACGCTCTGCGGCGTCGTTGCGGAAAACTACGTCAGCCACTGCTACAAGCTGAGCGAACAAGAAGCGGCGGAGATTATGAAGGATAAGGGCGTGTTCGGCGCGTTCGTCGACAGCTCGCTCGCAGGCTTTATCGGGCGGCACTCCGACGGGAGCATGGGCATGCTAACCGTGTTCGACGGATACAAGCGGCGCGGGATAGGCGGCAAGCTCGAAGCGTTTATGATAAACTACGTCATGACGCTCGGGAGAGTGCCGTTTTGCGACGTGTACACGGACAACGACCCGTCGCTTGCGCTTCAGCAAAAGCTCGGAATGACCGAGGGCGCGGGCTATACCTTCTGGCTTGACGAGTTGCCTTTTCAGGTGAAAGACGATTTGACAAAAAATCGCCCGTAATGTCAAAAACAGCAAAACCCGAAATTATGCAATTTGCTTCCTGCGTGTCAAATAACGCCGTTTAAAGGCTTTTAAACGCATATACCCAAAAATAAATTGTTGAAAATCGCAACGAAATGGCTAAAAACGCTTCCATTTCGCGTTTTTTTGTGCTACAATATAAAAGAGCGCGAAAACAGCTTTACTTTACACGCGCTCGGGAGATTATTTATGGCGAGAAAGACGGATAACGGCAGCTATAACGCAAGCTCCATACAGGTTCTCGAAGGGCTCGAGCCTGTACGAAAACGCCCGGGCATGTACATCGGTTCCACCGATGAGCGCGGGCTTCACCACCTCATTACCGAGATCGTGGACAACTCCGTCGACGAGGCTCTTGCCGGCTATTGCGACAAGATAATCGTCGAGATTACGCGCGACGGCGCGGTGTCCGTAACAGATAACGGCCGCGGCATTCCCGTAGACATTCACCCCAAAGAAAAGGTGTCGACTGTCGAGGTCGTTTTGACCAAGCTTCACGCCGGCGGCAAGTTCGGCGGCGGCGGGTACAAGGTGTCGGGCGGCTTGCACGGCGTCGGTATGTCTTGTGTCAATGCGCTTTCCGAATGGCTTGACGTCGAGGTTTATCAAAACGGCAAGATTTACCGTCAGCGCTACAACCGCGGCGTGCCCATGAAGCCGCTCGCCGAGGTCGGCAAGACGGACAAGCGCGGCACCAAGATAACATTCTTCCCCGACAACGAGATTTTCGAGACGATCGACTTTACCTACGACACGGTAAAGGCGCGCCTCCGCGAGGTCGCGTACCTCAACAAGGGCTTGGAGATCGAGCTCATCGACAGCCGCAAGGGCAGGGAAAACCGCGACGCCTTCCGTTACGACGGCGGCATCAAGGACTACGTCGAATACCTCAACCGCAACAAGGAGACCATGTTCGGCGACGTCATCTACGGCGAGAAGGTGTTTAAGGACAGCGAGGTCGAGTACGCCATTCAGTACAACGACGGCTACAGCGAGCTCATTTATTCGTACGCCAACAACATTAACACCGAGGAAGGCGGCACCCACCTCGTCGGCTTTAAGAACGCGCTGACAAAGGTCATAAACGACTATGCGCAAAAGCAAAAGCTAATCAAAGAGGACGAAAAGTTCGCGGGCGAGGACGTCCGCGAGGGACTTACCGCAATCATTTCGGTAAAATTGACCGACCCGCAGTTCGAGGGGCAGACCAAGACCAAACTCGGCAACTCGAGCATGCGCTTGCAGGTCGAAAAGACGGTTACGGACGCGTTCGGCACTTATCTTGAGGAAAACCCCAAGGAAGCAAAGGAGCTCGTCGCAAAGATAATCCTCGCTCAGCGCGCGAGAGACGCGGCGAGGAACGCTCGCGATTTGACGCGCAGAAAAGGCGTGTTCGAAACGGCGTCGCTCCCCGGCAAGCTCGCCGACTGCACCAACCGCGATCCGTCGATGTGCGAAATATTCATCGTCGAGGGCGACAGCGCGGGCGGCACGGCAAAGCAGGGCAGAGACCGCAGGTTCCAGGCGATTCTGCCTCTCCGCGGCAAGATACTCAACGTCGAAAAGGCTAGGATCA
>JAFLVC010000002.1 GCA_022508505.1 Clostridiales bacterium
TTGGGCGACTTCTCACTAAAATATCGCTTCATCTTTACTCCAAATAATTACAAGTTATTGTAAGGAATTATAACGACTATATAGGTATTTTATTTTTAAGCGAAATAACAGAGTGATTCTGATTGTTGAATTGAAAAAATTTAATGTACTGTTTTCATTGAAATGAAAATTTAAATATGATAAAATATAGTGCAAGACAATTAGGGGGTGGTTTTATGCCTACAGATGACAAAAAACAATTGAAAATCAAAATAAATGTTATATGGGATACTCATTATCGTTATGGCGAGATTATTGCAGAAGCGTTTTATAAATATTTTTGTTCAGGAGAACTGTCTATATTGCCGAATAATGTGTTTTCTATTCCGGTAAGATGCAAATCTATTAATGATTATTCCAAGGGATTTAAGTGCATAAAAGGATATTTGACTGTTAATGTGCTAATTGCTGATGATAATATGAGAGTTAATGACCCACAGAGATTATTAGCTAGGAGATTAGAGCAAACAAAAGCAAAAAATCATTTATACATTCCTGTTGCGATGAGTAAAAGTGGTTGCAAATATATTGACAAGGCAGAATGTATAACGGCATATAATTGCGATCCGGATTATATTGGAAACAATCAAAGATTAAAAGAGATACAATATTATAAGGAACGCTTATCAAATGAAAACAGAGACCATCTATTGCTTATTTTGCGTCGCACACTCGAAAGTATTGCCGGTTATTATTTTCATTTAGTAGGAAGATCCAATACAAAAAATATAGGCCTTTTTATTTGTCATACAAAAAGCACGGGAAGAAGAGAGTTAGAATTGATCCAAAGCTATTTGGCTGTTAACACAACTTCTTCTTTTTTCGTTGATAAAAATTCAATAATTCTCGGGGAGAGATTAGATAAAAAAATTTTTACAGATATTCAAAAGCGAGCAGTTTTAGTAATTGCAACAAATAATATTTCAGGTCGTGAATGGTGCCTAAAGGAGATCGCCAAAGCAAAAGAATGTAATTTACCAATTGTTATTATAGACGCATATACTACCGGCGAAAACAGGATATTTCCGTATTTAGGTAACTGCCCGGTAATTAGGATAGAAATGGATGAGAATAAACAATTGAATTCTGAAATAATTTACGAGTCGCTGGCTAACGAAATATTGTGGAACACCTTTAATATATATAAAACAAGCTTCCCTAAAAATGCAAAAGTATTGCCGAGAAAAGTAGAGCTCATGGACATTGCTTTGCTCAAAAATAAGCATAATAAAATAATTTATCCAGATCCACCTTTAGCTGATACTGAAAAATCAATTATTGACGGCATGGTGTCACAATTAAAGAGAAAAATAAAATACGAAACTGAAATTTCTGCGCGTACTGAAAAGTATAAGAAATTGAAACCAAAAGTTATGATATCTTCTTCCGCAAATTCAGAATTGCAACGTATTGATGGTGATAATTGCTGTGTTGGAATAAACTACGCAGTTCGCGAAATAACGCGATATCTTATATACATGGGTTGTACTATTCTAAATGCTGGTAACTATGATAGTGATGGTTTTAATAGAGTTATTCTCAAACAATTATTGAATTATGCTTCTTTGTCCAAATCGTCTTGCGCTAAATGCGTTCATTATGTAAACCCGTATTCCAAAATGGGCGACAGTGATAGGTTTGTCAATTTTCAAGGTGAATTCATAGATGAATTAATTGAATTTAAAAATATCAATATGCAAGCCACAAGTAGTAAAGAAGCAATGACAATAGTACGTGATGCGATAACGACGGACGCGGATATAGTTTTAGTTATAGGCGGAATAACGAATAATGGCAAAAGAACAGGTATTGATGATGAAATTGAATTTGCAATAGAAAAAGGTAAGAGTATTTATCTCTTGGGCGGTTTCGGTTTTAAGGCAAAAGAGCTTTGTGATAAGTATTTAAATGAAGCAAATTACGATAAATTAAATTCTGGCTTGAGTTTGGGAGAATATAAGAAGTTGGCAAATATGTACGAAATCGGAGATATTCTAGATTTGATTTTCAAAGGCTGGAAAAAAATTAAAAGTAATTTGTCACACAAAACATCTTTAAATAAATAGATTTTAGATACTTACTATTTAAATGTGACGCCAATATTACAAAATAATGAGTAGAGTGTTCAATTTGTTCCTCGCTTGCTCCGCCAAGAGCACCCAATTTGAACTCAAGCGGCTCAAATCGGGTGTTTTCTTTTGCGTTATGGTTTCTCAGCTCGTCCGGCTCGTCTTTGGTCAGCTTCAAGCAGTACAAGCAAATCACTTTTGGATAATCCTTCGTTCAAGCTCTCGACCACAGAAACGGCAATTTTTTCTATTGCCTGCGGTTGCAATATATATTCTATTGTCTTTTCAAATACAAGGTTTTCTGATTTCTCTTTGGTAATATTGCTCTTATTGCACTCGGCTCCGTTCTTTTTCTTGTAGTAATGATACACCTTGCCCGTGTGGTTTGTTCCATCCTCGGCGGTCATAAGTGTTCCGCAGTTGCCGCAGAATAATTATCCGCTCAGTATGTATTCGGTGTGTTTTTGTACGGCTTTTTGTTTGTGTCGTTGGTTATCCATTATCTTGTTCAAGCAACAAAGGTTTGTTCGTCCAAAATCGCAGGAACTATGTTGTTGTAGGTTTGTCCGTTGCTTATTACTACGCCTATGTATTTACTATACAAAGATTGGTTAAACGAATGGTTTGAATGCTATGTTAAACCGTTTGTTTTACCTTATAATCTCTTTTATTTTCTCGATAAAGCTCTGCAGTGAAGGTGCGTGATTTTTGGCATACACAACGCCGTATGGCATACCGTAATCCCATTCCATAGGTAGTGTGATGAGAGATGGGTGAACATCCTTCCAAATATCGAGTGTTTCCATAAGATAGTTGTTCTGCTCGCACGCGTTAAAGATAAGGGTGTCATAGCGGCTCGGTGCATCGACGATTTTTACTTTCGGGTGTTTGGAGAGTATCTCGTCACGCATTTCGTCTAAAATCGGAGATAACCCTTGCTTTAAGATCATAAAGTTTTCGCCGTCCAAATCAGCCCAACAAAGACTTTTTCTCTTTGCTAAACGGTGTTTTCGCGGTACCGCAATTCTGCATGGAATATGCTCAAGCAAAAGAATGTTGAATTTTTCTTTCCAATCTGTTGCGTCGCATGGACTGACAAAACAATCTATTTGTTTCAGAAGTGCCGTATCCAAACTGTTTGGCTCGTCGTCTATCGGTACGATTTGAATACGATACGGGAGAGTCCCGTCGTCAATTTTCGACCATAAGTCTACAAGCGTTCTGCAAGGGCGCAAAATCGACGTTCCTACGCGAATAATAGCTTGCTCCGATTTTGCAATTTCCTTTGCGTGCGCCATCGCGGTATCGGCGAGTTCTATGATTTTCTTGGAGTCCTCATAAAGAGAGTGCCCTGCCGCGGTTAAGATAACCCCTTGATTTGTGCGCTCGAATAGCTTTACGCCGACCGTTTGTTCGAGCTTGTTGATACGGTTCATTATAGTTGCGGGGGTTGTATAATATAGTTCTTCTGCGGCTTTAAGAAAACTTCCTTTATCTGCTACCGTTATAAATGTTATTAACTCTCTACTATACATACCCACCTCGTTTTTAATTTTTCTAAAAACCATTATAACATTTTGGTGGATACAAAGTCAAGTTTTTATGTTATATAATGGTCTTATGGAAGAGACGATTAAGATCAATAAACAGAACGGCAATCAAGTATTATTGGAAGGCTCGCCGTGGAAAGGAATTTTGAAGTTTGCTCTTCCGGTATTTTTGGGGCTTTTATTGCAACAGCTCTATAATACTGCCGATACGATTATTGTGGGTAATTTCGAGAGCGAGGACGCGATGGCGGCGGTCGGCGCAACGGCAGTTCTCACGATGGTTTTTCTGGCATTTGCCAACGGGTTTTCTGCCGGTGCGGGCGTAATCGTCGCACAGCTTTTCGGCGCAAAAAAAGATGAGGAAATGCGTAAAAACGCCTGTACTTCCATTTTGCTGATGATCGGCATGGGTGTTCTCTGTACAGGCATCGCGCTTTTGATTAACAGACTCGTGCTGCAATACGTTCTCAATACGCCTACCGACATTTTGGATACGGCAATTGTATATTTTAGAGTATATGCGCTCGGATTGATATTTCAGTTTGGCTATAATATCGTGGCGGCCGTTTTGCGCGGAGTGGGGGATAGCCGTGCGACAATGTACTTCTTGCTTATTGCCGCCGTCATAAATATCGGGCTCGATATATTGTTTGTAGGTGTTTTTCATCTCGGCGCTTTGGGCGCGGCGCTTGCCACGGATATTTCACAAGCAGGGTGTTGTATCGCCGCCGTGATTTATATGGTTAAACGTTATCCGATATTTCGCTGGAAATTTAAAGAATTGACATTCGACCCGAAACTTGCAAAAAATACGCTCAAAGTAGGATTTCCTATGGCGTTGCAACAATTTATCGTCGCTATCGGTTTGGTCTTTTTGCAAAGAGCGGTAAATAGTTATGGAAAGTTTATGACTGCCTCTTTTACGGTTGCTATGCGAATTGAATCATACATACAGCTTCCTGCGTCCTCTTTGCAAGTTACTCAAGCCACATATACGGGGCAAAATCTCGGTGCAAGCAATATGGAGCGGGTATCAAGAGGGGCAAAACAGACTTTTTTAATGTCTGAAATGATTACGCTTGTTTTATCGGTTGTTGTATTCTTTCTTGCCGGACCAATAACGACATTATTCAGTTTGACAGACGAGGCGACGGCATATTGCATTACACATCTTCGCACAATAGCAATACTTTTACCTATTCTTGCGGCATACTTCCCGATACTCGGATTGTTTCAAGGCGCAAACAACGGCTTTAAGGCGACGATAGTCGCATCAATGGCGCTGCTTGTCAGGGTTGTAACAACATACACGCTTTGCTATCTGCCGTTTATGGGCTACCGTATCATTTGGTGGAACACTGCGTTTGGTTGGGGTGTCGGATGCATGATTACTTGGACTTTCTACGTTGTAGGCGGCTGGAAGAAAAAATGGTTGGACAAATTGAAAATCGCGGAGGAATGAAATGGAGTACATTACTTTAAACAACGGAGTCCAAATGCCCATATTAGGTTATGGCACATATCAAACACCCTCGAGCATAACGGAGCGGTGCGTGTCGGATGCGCTAAACATAGGCTATCGATCGATTGATACGGCTCAATGCTACGGCAACGAACGGGAAGTCGGTCTTGCATGCCGCAAGTCCGGAATCGCACGTTCGGAGTTGTTCATTACAACAAAGTTATGGGCTTGCCGCGGCTATCGAGATACGGCAGATTCCATCGAAAGATCTTTGCGAGAATTGAATTTGGACTATATTGACTTGCTGCTCATTCACGAGCCTACGGGCGACGTTAACGAAATCTACCGCGCGATGGAAACTGCATACAAAGACGGAAAAATACGCGCAATAGGTATATCGAACTTTTTGGAAGACATGTACTTGAACATTGTCAACCATTGTAAAATTGTACCTGCTATCAATCAAGTGGAAACACATGTTTTCCGCCAGCAGAGGAAGTTGCGCGAATTGGAAGCGCAAATCGGAACGAAACATGAAAGTTGGTCGCCACTTTGCTGCGGACAAAACAATATTTTTCGCAACACCACATTGTTGGAAATTGCGAGTAATCACGGTAAGTCTGTAGCGCAAGTCGTCTTACGCTTTCTCACGCAAAATGGAATTATCGTTATACCGAAGTCAACGCATATTGAACGGATGAAAGAAAACCTCGCCTCGTTGGAGTTTGACCTGCATGCAGACGAAATGCGCGAAATCGAGAGGCTTGAAATCGGAAAGAGCCTGTTCGGTTGGTGGTAATAAAAGAAAAGGAGATGCTATGAAAATTTTAGTGATTGAAAGCAGTCCGCATAAAAAAGGCTCGTCAAATCTTTTAGCGGAGAACTTTGTGCGCGGCGCAAGGGAAGCGGGGAACTCCGTGACCGTTTTTGATGTCGCAAGAGCAAACATTCACCCATGCCTTGCGTGTGAAGTTTGCGGAATGAACGGTCCTTGTACGCAAAAGGACGACATGGAAAAACTGAAAGAACTTATTTTGCAGTCCGATATGGTCGTGTTCGTTACGCCGCTTTACTACTTTGGAATGTCCGCACAGCTAAAAATTGCGATTGACCGCTGTTACAGTTTTAATAGCAAGCTTCATGCCAAAGATTTAAAAACAGCGCTTATTGCCGCTTCGTGGGACAGCAACGAAGTAAAGATGCGTCCGCTTGTCGAACACTATCAGATGATATGTCACTATTTAGGCTTTAAAGATAAAGGCATGATAATTGGTTTGGGTTGCGGCACTCCTGCCATGACGCAGAAAACTGTCTATCCGCAAAGGGCCTACGAATTCGGCAAATCAATATAGTCAATGTTTACATAATGAGACAGCAAAATTAGTAAATGTTTGACTTAGTGCGTATTATTTCTTATAATATATGTATGGATATTAAGCAATTTTTGGAAATTATGAATCGCGGCGATTATGTTGTCGCAGGCTCCGAAGCACACCTTGTTATGCACGCATTGTCTGACGAGGCTCGGAAAGTTACTGCAGAGCTGAACAACGCCTATCATACGGACGAGGTAATCCGTTCGTTTTTTTCAAAGCTCATCGGAAAGGAAGTAGACAAAGGCTTTGTACTGTTCCCGCCGTTCTACACGGACTGCGGAAAGAATATTACGGTCGGAAAAAACGTGTTTATAAACGAGGGCTGTTGCTTTCAGGATCAGGGCGGAATTACAATCGGCGACAATTGCTTAATCGGTCAGCAGGTCGTTATAGCTACGCTCAATCACGATTTATGTCCCGATAAGCGTGCCAATATGCAGCCCGCGCCCGTCTTAATCGGCAAAAACGTTTGGGTGGGCGCACACGCAACAATATTGCCGGGCGTGACAATAGGCGACAACGCGGTAGTTGCGGCGGGTGCGGTTGTAACAAAAGACGTGCCGGCTAATACCGTTGTGGCAGGCGTTCCGGCAAAAGTCATAAAGACGATAGAATAAACGGAGTAGTTATGGAATACAGAAAGTTACCCAAAGGCAACGAAAAAATAGGCGTTCTCGGCATCGGCTTGGGCGGAATACAAGACGCGCCGAGTGACGAGATAGAGGCTGTTGTCCGCAAGGCGATAGATAACGGCATAAATTACTTTGACGCTTGCGGCGGCGGAGCGAGTATTTACGAGCCGTTTGGCAAGGCGATTGCCGGACAGAGAGACAAGGTGTTCTTTCAGCTTCATTTCGGCGCTGTCTATAATGAGAAAGGCGAGTACGGTTGGTCGAGGGATTTAGACAGAATTAAAGAGACCTTTGCTTGGGAGCTTAAACTGCTCGGCACCGATTACATAGACTTTGGATTTTTGCATTGCATAGACGAGGACGAGGACTTTGACGAGATAAAAAGTAACGGCATATTCGATTATGTGTTGAGCCTTAAAAACAGCGGGGTTACAAGGCACGTCGGCTTTTCGTCACACACTCCGTCGGTGGCGGAAAGGGTGCTGGACGAAGGCGTGTTCGATATGATGATGTTCAGCATAAATCCCGCGTACGATTTGGAACAGGGCGACGAGTACGGCAAAGGCTCCTCCGGCGAGCGTGCAAAGCTATTTCGCCGTTGTCAGTCGGAAGGAGTGGGTATTTCCGTAATGAAGCCTTTTCACGGCGGGCAGCTTTTATCTAGCAGTACTTCGCCGTTCAAAAAGGAGCTTACAAAGGAGCAGTGTATTCAGTACTGTCTCGACCGTCCCGCCGTGCTCACGGTGCTTCCGGGTGTGCGAAGCGTAAAAGACCTCGACGAACTCTTAAAATATCTTACCGCAAGCGCCGAGCAAAAAGATTATTCGGTAATAGGCGAGTTTACGCCCGAGTCGGCGATAGGGCACTGCGTATATTGCAACCACTGTCAGCCGTGCCCCATGGGGATAGACATCGGACTAATTAATAAGTATTACGACCTATCGCTTGCGGGCGACAAAATGGCGCACAACCATTATGATAAAATTTCGGTCAAAGCGGACGCCTGTGTCGCTTGCGGACATTGCGAAAAAAGATGTCCGTTCAAAGTAAAGCAAATTAAGCGCATGAAAGAAATAGCTACTTATTTCGGAAAGTAACTTATTGAGGACTTAAAAATGAAAAGACTGAAATCAATCGCAATTATATTGGCATTAGCTTTATGTTTTAGCTTTGTCGCAGTTGGGTGTACGCCCAACGAACCGTCGGAAAGTAAGCCGGATGACGGAGTAAAGATAACCGTCACTGTTGGGGATAAAGAGTTTTCCGCAACGCTTGCAGATAACGAAACGGCAAAGGCGTTTATGGGTTTGCTGCCGCTCACGCTAAGCATGAGCGAAATGAACGGCAATGAAAAATACAATTATCTCGGCGGTAGTTTGCCCGCAAACGCTACAAAGCCCGGAACAATCCATGCAGGCGATTTGATGCTGTACGGCTCAAATTGCATCGTGCTGTTTTATGAGACGTTTTCCTCGTCGTACTCTTACACGCGAATAGGTTGGGTGGATACAAAAGGACTTGCGGCAGCACTCGGCAGCGGCAATGTGACGGTTACGTTCGCCGCTTCAAATACTTCCGGCGACGAAGACCCCGAAGAGCCTGACGAACCGGAGCAACCGAGCGGAACAACACAAAGCCTTGTGTTCAAAAAGGAAGGGCAAAGCTACACGGTTACGGGTATGACGGGTGAGGAAAAATCGGTCGTAATCCCTGCCGAGCATGACGGACTGCCGGTTGCAAAAATTCAAGGCGAGTACGGCACCGGCGCGTTTGCGCGAAAACCCATTACGTCGGTTACAATTCCGGACAGCGTAGTTGAAATCGGGCAAAACTCATTCAACAATTGCAACGGTCTCGAAACCGTCATCATAAGCGAAAACAGTAAGCTCACAACAATAGGAAACAATGCGTTTTCGGGCAACGCCGCCTTGAAAGAGTTTTATTTGCCGAGAGGTATGATAAACCTCGGCGACAGCGTGTTCAACAACTGCGGCGCTATCGAGCGCTTTATTGTGGCGGACGGCAACGCCGCATATTCTTCCGAAAACGGGCATCTTATCGAGAAAGCTACCGCCACTCTCATGCGCGGCGCGAACAACAAAGAAGTTCCCGACGGCGTAAAAATAATCGCGTCGGCGGCGTTCAGAAAAAGCACATTAAAGCAGCTCGCCATTCCCGCGACCGTTGAAGAAATAGAAAACTACATAATTCAGGATAGTGCGATTGACGAGATAGTTTTTGATGGCACAGAGGAGCAATGGGAACAAATACAAAAAGCAAAGCTGTGGAACGTCGGCAATACGGATATTACTATCAAATATAATATCAGCCAAGACGAGGAGATAACGGAAATGTATATTACAATAAACGGCAAAAAAACGGAAGTAACACTTGAAAACAATTCTTCGGTTACGGCGCTTGTGGAATTGCTTAAACATGGAGAAATAACCTACACCGCAGACGACTACGGCGGATTCGAAAAGGTGGGCGGATTGGGGCACACTCTTCCGACAAATCACACGCAGCTCACCACACAGCCGGGCGACGTTATTCTGTATCAAACCAATCAAATCGTGTTGTTTTACGGCAGTAATTCGTGGTCGTACACTCGGATAGGTAAGATAAAATATTCTACCATCGACGAACTGAAAAGCTTTCTCGGCGCAGGGCAGGGAAGCGTACAAGTAACATTAAGTTTAAAATAAATTAAAGGAGATATAAATCATGCTTGGAAATTTCACTTACAGCAATCCCACAAAGCTTTACTTCGGAAAAGAGGCTCTTGACGGTCTCAATAAGGAATTGCCCAAATACGGGAAAAACGTTTTGCTCGTTTACGGCGGCGGAAGCATTAAGAAGAACGGCATTTACGATAAGGTAGTTGCCATTCTTAAAGCCAACGGCAAAAATATTTTTGAAGATTCGGGCGTAATGCCCAATCCGACATCGGACAAGCTTAATGAGGGTTGCGAGCGCGCGAGGACGGCAAAAGCCGATTTGATTTTGGCTGTCGGCGGCGGCTCGGTCTGCGACTACGCTAAGGCGGTATCCGTTTCCGCACATTGCGGCGAGGATCCGTGGGAAAAGTACTATATTCGCTTTGAGGACGTGGACGAGAATACAAAAATCATTCCCGTCGGGTGCGTCCTTACAATGGTCGGAACGGGCAGCGAAATGAACGGCGGATCTGTTATTACCAACCATGCGCAAAAGCTGAAAATCGGGCATGTGTTCGGCGACAATGTGTTCCCCAAGTTCTCCGTTCTCAATCCGGAGTTTACCTACACGCTGCCCAAATACCAGATGATCGCGGGCATTTACGACATAATGTCGCACATTCTCGAACAGTATTTTTCGGGCGAGGACGACAATACGTCCGATTACGTCATGGAAGGGCTTTTGCGCTCGCTCATTCACAGCGCGGAGATAGCCGTAGTCAATCCCACCGACTACGAAGCGCGAAGCAATATTATGTGGATTGCTACTTGGGCGCTCAATACGTTTGTCGCAAAGGGCAAAACCACCGATTGGGAAGTTCATATGCTCGGGCAGGCGGTGGGCGCGCATACCGACGCCACGCACGGTATGACGCTTTCCGCAGTGTCTATGCCTTATTACCGCTATATCCTTCCTTACGGGCTGAAAAAATTTGCGCGCTATGCCGTCAATGTTTGGAGAGTCAACCCGCAGGGCAAGACAGACGAAGAGGTCGCACATGAAGGCTTAAACGCCATGGAGGCGTGGATGAAAAAGATCGGACTTGTGATGAATCTAACCGAGCTCGGCGCGAACGAACAAATGCTTGACGGTATTGTAAAGAGTACGCTCGTCATGGAAGGCGGTTATAAGGTTTTAACGCAGGACGAAATTTATACCATTCTGAAACAGAGCTTATAATCAAACAGGAGTAATAAATATGAACGAAATGGAATTATCCGTATTTCCCATGGGGGATCCCAACGACGCTTACGCTAAGTATTTCAGCGGAAAGAGCTATTTGAAGTATTTGTCCACCGAGCAGGTGATTATGTTTAACGTAACGTTTGAGCCGTCCTGCCGCAATAATTGGCATATTCATCATGCGAAAAAAGGCGGCGGACAGATTTTGGTGTGCGTAGCCGGACGCGGCTGGTATCAGGAATGGGGTAAGGAAGCAATCGAAATGAAACCCGGCGACGTCGTCAATATCCCAAGGGGCGTCAAGCATTGGCACGGCGCGGCTAAGGATTCTTGGTTCCAGCACCTCGCAATAGAGGTTCCCGGCGAGAATATTGTCACCGAGTGGTTCGATCCGGTGAATGACGCAGATTACGAAAGGTTAGCTTAGTAATTTGTAAGAATATGTTGTGAAAATGCAAGAATATGTGATGAATGCCGCCCTATACTAAAAGTAATTTACAATAATTGCCTCCGAAAAGCAAAACGACACGCGCAAGAACGCTCGTGTCGTTTAATAAAAAAGACACCTGTGAACGCTCTTGTACCGTAATCAGATTTACGCGCAGGAAAGCGCCACATGTGTCGTTAAGCTCTATTAAATTGTAGGTAAATTATATCAAAATAAGAGCTGAAAGTCAAATTAAAATTGCCCGCATATCGCGTAAAAATTTTTGCAAACAAAGAAGAAAGCATTGCTTTTCATGACGAAAAATGTGTCGTCTCTTGTTAGGCCGTGTTCTATTTGCTCCTCGCTCGTCCCGCCACGCAAGGCGCATCCTACGAAACGGGTGCGCTTTGGTTTGAAGAAAAATAAGCGGCGGCATCTGATTTCTTGGGACGCGGAAATTTGCGAGAGCAGTGGGCGATTTGCGAGGGCGCAGGTGTTCGGCGGGGGAAGGGGACATAAATGGTACAAAGCGGCAATTCGCCGCTTTTTTTGACAAAAACCGCATATTTTTAGTTGAGAAGTCGGGGGGTCGTGGAGTATAATGCTTCCACAAATAACCCAAGCGGAGGGAAAGATGAAAGCATTTGAAAAAGTGATCGGTTATGAGAGCATTAAGACGGAACTCGAACGCATTTGCGACGTTATCGAAAACCCCGAAAAGTACGCTAAGCTCGGCGTAAATATTCCGAGCGGGCTGTTGCTTCACGGCGAGCCCGGCGTCGGCAAGACGACTATGGCAAAGTGCTTTATTTCGGCGTGCGGCAGAAAGGTTTTTATATGCCGCAAATCCAAGCCGGACGGCGATTTTGTAAACGAGATTGCAAAGACATTCGAGGACGCGAAAAACGCGGCGCCGTCCGTCGTGTTCTTGGACGACATGGACAAGTTCGCAAACAGCGACCGTCATCACCGCAACGCCGAGGAATACGTAGCCGTCCAGTCGTGCATAGACGACGCCAAGGATGCGGGCGTTTTCGTTCTTGCGACGGCAAACGATCTGGACAACCTGCCCGACTCCTTGCTTCGCGCCGGACGGTTTGACAAGGTGATCGAAGTAAAGGCGCCCTCCGGCAAGGATGCGGAGCAAATCGTCGCATACTATCTCGGCACCAAACAGTTCGTCGCCGACGTCGACGCCGGCGAGATTGCGCGCATTCTTAACGGGAAGTCGTGCGCCGACCTCGAGACGGTCATCAACGAGGCGGGCATTTATGCGGGGTTCGCCGGCAAAGACAGTATCGAAATGGACGACATAGTCCGCGCCTGCCTGCGCGTAATTTTCAACGCACCCGAAGCGCTCGAGGGCTACACCGACGAGGCGCTCGAGCGGATTGCCTATCACGAGGCGGGGCACGCGGTCGTCGCCGAGGTGTTGGAGCCGAACAGCGTCAACATCGTTTCGGTGTGCACGCACGACAGCCATAAGGGCGGGATTACGTCGCTCTATCAGCCTAAGGACTACTTTACGGCAAAGCGCTACATGGAAAACCGCGTGCGGACGCTGCTCGCCGGAAAGGCCGCGATCGAGGTCAAGTACGGCGAAGTGGACGTCGGCGCAAACAGCGACATGCACAGGGCGTTCGACATAGTGGCGCGCTTTGTCGACGACTATTGCTCGTACGGCTTCGACCGTTGGGAACGGAACAGCCCGACGCAGGCGGCGAGCGAGCGCAAGGAAATGCAGATGTATTCGGAAATGGAGCGGTATTACGCAGAGGCGCGCAAAATCCTAATCCAAAACCGCGAGCTGCTCGACAAGCTCGCAAATGCGCTGGTCGAGAAAAAGACGGTTATCGCGCGCGACATACGCGCAATAAAAGAAAGCGGCCAATCGGCGGCGTAAAACAAGATGCGCGTGGTTTTTGGTTGACTTGCCGCGAGCAAATATCGTAATATATATTTATCCATAAAGAGTGCGCGAGGGACGGGCCCGTAGACCGCACAGCAACCGCCTTGGAGGTAAGGTGCTAAAGGCCGTACGATGGGACTATACTTCCGCTTTTGTACGTTAGGGTCCGTCGTCGCGACGGGCTCTTTCTTTTTTCGCCGCTCGGAACGCGGAGGTAGCTATGAAGTGTATCAAAAGATTTAAGACGGTAAGCTTTTTCAAGCTCGCGGGCGGAGAGGAGCATTACGAGTTTACAAGCGTAAACAATTGCGTAAAAACGCTTGTATATTCGCAAGAGGACGGCGGCTTCGTGCTCAGCGACTGCGTTAGGCGTACCAGCATAGAGCTTATGCCGGAAGCGAGAGCGCAGCTCATTTCTGCGCGAAAAGCATTTACGGACAGCTTGTTAAGCGTTTTATCGGACGACGGCGCGTTTTTTTTGGCGAGCGGCGACGGGTACTATATCGCCTATCGCAAGCAAGCGAAAAAGGACTGCAAAAAAGAAGTTTATCTCTACGACAAAACAGAAAAAAGCGACTTTTATCGGTTTATTATTTTCCTCGGCGGAGGCAAGGTCATTCAAAAGTTGTGCACCTTTGACGAGCTTATGCATTGTCCGTATCCCTCGGGCAGAGAAAGCTCGATGAGTATGGCAAAGTTTTATTCATATAGGACGCGGCGCGAAGATCTCCTGCACGAAATAGTCTACGGGCGCGGGCTGTACGGGTCGGCGGAAAAGCACGACCGCTACCTCGCGCTTTCGATTAAGTACCTCGCCGAGATCGCAACGCAGGAGGAGGCCGACGAGGCGAGCGCAGTCGACGGCAAGGTGCGCTTTGTGCCCGAAAATAGAATTTACGACGATATCACGGTAGACAACGTCGAGAAAATCCCCAAAACGTTTTTCAACCGTTCCGACAGGTATTCGTGCACGTTTGTCGCAGGCTCGCGCACTTGGCATGCCACTTGGTACCCGGGTGTGCGCTGTCTTTATGTTTGGCAGTACGCCCTCTCGCCGCACAGCAGCCGTATCGAAATATCCGAGGAGCCGTACGAGGCTCTCTGCGAAAAGGCGGGCGTAACATACGACCGAAAACGGTAATGCAAAAAACATCCGAATCACTTTTTTAAGGTAAAATATGAGTTTTGAACAATTTAAAAGCACGGTAATGTCTAATGCGCCGAAAAGCTAAACGACAAGCTCTTTTCCGACATTAAAGAGGCAATCGAAATTCTGCCGCGCAAGTACAAGCAGAATGTAGAGATTTTGATTAAGGACTACGGCGAGTACTCGCGCGAGGAATGCGAAAAAATCATTTTTCGTGTGGGAGGGCGTGAGCACGGCGTTTATTCAGCGCAGCATCGAGCTTAGGAGCGCCAAAAAGCCAGGCAAGGCTTTGCAAAATATCACCGTCCTATCGAATGAATAGAGTTTGTTTCATTTAATATTTCTCACCGACAATCGACAAGGCATTTGGCATTGTAGGTTTTTGTTTTTGAGCGGGGGAAGGTAGCCGGAGCTCGCGTTTTTTCGTTTTGTGGGATTTTCGTTGTGGGATTGCTTGCGCGGCTATTGACAGGGCGGGAGAAGTGTGGTAGAATGACAACTACAAAAGACACAGTTCGAGCGTCGGCGCGACACAAGCTTTACGGTTTTGAGGTTGCGGTTTGGCGTGTGGGCTCGAGCTTATATCATTTACATAGGCGGGATTTGATGAAAAAACTCCAAACGAAGCATATAGTTTCTTTTGCCGTCATGGCGTTTATTCTCGTCGCCGTTCTCGTTGCGACGATTATCTGCGGCGTTTTTAACGAGGAGCTGACCGCGCTCTATGCGGACGGCGGCGCCGAAGAGGTGAGCATGGCGACGCTTGAGGGCGCGGACGATCTTGTGCGCGAAATAGAGGGCGAAGGAATCGTCATGCTCAAAAACGACGGTGCGCTACCGCTTAGCAAGCGTGCAATCAACGTTTTCGGCTGGGCGTCTACCGACGCGGGCTTTATTCTTTCCGGCTCGGGCTCGGGCGACGCGGGCGAGCGCGGCGGCGGCGCGGTGCCTACTGTCAACTTTTTGCGCGGGCTGACCGAGGTCGGATTCCGTCCCAACACCGAGCTTACCAAGATTTACACCAAGTTCAAAAAGAAAAAGGACGGCTCGGGTAAATCCTTAGAGGACAGGGCGGAGGTCTTTTTCAAGCTGTACGAGCCGCCCAAGTCGGTTTACACCCAGGCGGTGATGAAGCAGGCGCTCGATTATTCGGACACGGCGCTCATTGTTTTCAGCCGTTCGGGCGGCGAGGGGCAGGATCTGCCGTATTTTCAGACTCGCGCGCAGGGCACTGAGACTGCGACGAGCAACTACGACAAGGACGAGAGCAGAACATATCTTCAGCTCTCTCCGCAGGAGGAGGACCTAATCGACGTCGTCACGAAGGCGGGCTTTAAAAAGGTCGTGGTGGTCATCAACGCGATGAACGTCATGCAGCTCGGCTTTTTGGACAATCCCAAAATCAACGCGGCGATTTCGGTCGGCGGGCCCGGGCAGACGGGGTGCATATCTATTGCCAAGGTTTTGCACGGCACGATCAACCCGTCGGGCAAAACCACCGATACCTACGCTTACGACCTCAAGACGGCGCCGACATACGTCAATTCGGGCTCGCCCGGCGTCATGCAGTACAACGGCATGTGGGCGGACGAGGATAGGCCGAACTGGTCGGACGTCGGCACGAGCTACATAGACTATGCCGAAAGCATTTACGTCGGTTACAAGTGGTACGAAACCGCCGACGCGGAAGGATATTGGAATTCGCAGGGCGGCTACGACAGCGTCGTTCAGTTCCCGTTCGGGTACGGGCTGTCGTACACCAAGTTCAGTTGGGAGGTGCGGAGCGTGTCGCCGAGCGACGGCTCTACGCTGACTAAGGACGGCAAAATCACCATACGCGTGCGCGTGACCAACACGGGAAACCGCGCGGGCAAGGACGTAGTCGAGGTTTACTACACGCCGCCCTACACGTCGGGCGGGATAGAAAAGTCGGCGGTCAACCTGTGCGCTTACGCCAAAACTCCGCTGCTCGAGCCCAAGGAGCACGCCGATTTGGATTTGACATTCACAGTCGAGGACATGAAGTCGTACGACTGCTACGACAAGAACGGCAACGACAACACCGGCTACGAGCTCGACGCCGGCAAGTACGAAATTTCGCTGCGCACCGACGCGCACACCAAGGCGAGCTGCTCGCAAAACACGATTACGTACAAAGTCGCCGACACTATATACTATAAGGCAGACGTCGGCAAGAACGAAGTCGTAAACAGGTTTACGGGCGCCGACGCGTATTCGGGCGTTTCAATTGACGGCGTCACCTCGGGCGAGGGCATAACCTACCTCACGCGCGCCGACTTTGCGGGTACATTCCCTCGGTCGACTAAGCAGCGCGCAAAGAGCCAGAAGGTGGCTGCCCTCGGCCTTGCTTGGTACGAGCAAAACAAGGTGGCGTCGACACCGCAGACGGGCAAGTCGGGCGGCTTGAAGCTCGTCAAGGACAACGCATACAATAACGAGCTCGTCATGGCGCTCGGCTCGAACTACGACGATCCGACGTGGTCCGATTTGATAAGCCAGCTCACCTTGGCGGAGCTCACCAACCTCGTCGAACAAGGTGGCTTTCAGACCGTAGCGCTCGACTCGATAGGCAAGCCGCGCTGCATCGACCTTGACGGGCCGGCGGGGCTCAACTTCGTAAACGGTTCGTCGGACGCGTCGTTTACAATTTACCCCGTGGAGATGGTGCTGTCGGCGACTTGGAACGACGATCTCGCTTTCCGCATGGGACAGACGGTGGGACTTGAAGCGCAGGAAGCAAGGGTCTCCGGCTGGTACGCGCCCGGCGCGAACATTCACCGCAGTCCGTTCGACGGCAGAAACTTCGAGTACTATTCGGAGGACTCCTTCCTTTCGGGCAAGATGTGCGCGAACGAGGTTTACGGGTGCCTGACGAAGGGCCTGTACCCGTACATGAAGCACTTTGTCGCAAACGAGACCGAAAGGCAGCGCACGAGCCTTAACACCTGGCTGACCGAGCAAGCGCTACGCGAAATATATCTACGTCCGTTTGAAATCGCCGTCAAGGAAGGGCACGCGAACGCGATTATGACGTCGTTCAACTGCATCGGCGCGGTTTGGACGGGCGGCAACAGAGCGCTCCTCGAGGACCTCGCGCGCGGCGAGTGGGGCTTTAACGGCACTATGCTGACAGACTGGTCGAGCGGCGGCGATTTTATGAATATCGATCAAGGGCTCGCGTGCGGGCAGGATATTTGGCTGAACGGCCCGGGCGGCGGCGTTTCGGGGCACAACCGCAAGAATTCTGCGGACGGCATTGCCGACATGCAGCGGGCGGCAAAGAATATAGTTTACACCTACTGCAACACCTATTATATAGCGCAGACCGCGGGCGACGGCATGTCGCTTAAGCTCGTCGAAGAGGGCGAGCCCTTGTGGCTTGCGATACTTATTCCGCTCGACGTCGTAGCCTTGGCGGGCGTGGGCGTGTGGCTGTTCTTTACCATTCGCTCAATCAAGAAGGGAAACGCGACCGCGACGGTCGGCGCGGACAGCTTGTCGGCAGACACTTCGGACGCGTCGGGCGAAGCGACGGAAACGATGGAAACGTCGGGCGCTTCAGACGCGTCGGGCGTTTCGGGCGAGGCGGAGGCGGAAAGTCCGGCGGCGGACGAGAGCCCGACGGACACGGCGGAAGAAAACAGTCCGATTGAAGCCGCCGAAGAAGATAAGAAAGAAAAGACGGACGGCGCGGTTTGCCATAACTGCGGTGCAAAGCTAAACAAGACGTCAAAGTTCTGCTACAAGTGCGGTATTAAAGTGCGCGGCGACGGCGAGTAGTATAAATTCGGCAAATATCGGGGGCGAATATGAGAAAGAAGATATTGATTTTTACGGCGACTGTTTTAGCCGCCGTCATGACGGCGGGACTTTTCGTCGGCTGCGGCGAGGACAAGGCGCCGCCTCGCAAGCCCAACAGCGGCTGGGAGGACCTCGACGGGTGGGAGGACGACGATTTCGACTATCCCGGCCCCGGCACGGGCGACGACGAGCCCGACCTTCCCGTGTTCACTTACAACGGAAGCGATTGGGCATGGATAGGCGCGGAGGAGTCGTACTATGAGGGTGACGAGGTCGTCTTTGAAAACTATCAGGAGGAAGGCTCCGACCCGCGCCCCATTTTGACAAAGCTTAACGGCGCCACCGTTTCGTTCATAGTCGCCGCAGATTACGAGACCGACGCAAAGTTTGTCGTGAGAACGGCGGTCGACCTCGGCTGGCAGGGCGCGTGCTGGGCGAGCGATAAATTCGAGATGACGGTGAACGGGCAGGACATCAACCTCAACGGCACCGACGACGGGAAGTGGCTGTGGCAGCAGGCGGATTGGTGGACCAACGCCAACTATATCGACGTCAACTTCGGCAACATTCATTTACTTAGCGGCAATAACGAAATTTCCATATACGTCAAGTCGGACAACGTTCAGCTCGACTGCTTCATCATTCAGCCTTGGTGATTTTCGAGCGCACATACATTTTCAAAACAGGGACGCTTGCACTTGCAGGCGTCCTTTTTATAGTAAAAATCAATTGTAATGAATTTTGATTTACGTCTTGAAATCGCCGATAATTTATGATACAATGATATAAAGTGTTTCGATATTCGAGATAATGGGAAAAAAGGAGAGAATGTATGAAAAACGCTGTCTCGGTTTGCGTGAGAGGGCTCGTCGCTGTTTTGCTTGGGCTCGCGCTCTTTGCCGTGCTGTTTTTTGCTCGGCCCGCCGTCGTTCGCGCGGACGATTCGGTTTCCGGCTTTACCGAGCTTCCGTCGAATTGGGAGCTTTCGGAGCTGTGTGACGTCGACAATGTGACGGTCGGCGCGGCTAACGGAAACCTTTCGATCAAGAGCATGAGCACCGCGACGATGAGCAAGTATTACGGCGCGCTCGTCCGCATTGAGACCGACAAGACGTACGGAGATTTCACCTTCGAAATATCGGTGCGCATGAGCGATCCCTTCGACACCTCGCGCTGGTTCGGCATAATGTACCACACGCAGTTCGCCGATAACGGCAAGCTCATAGGCTACATGATGAACTTCCGCTATTCGGGCGAGTCGGCGTCGTCCGCCGTGACGCCCTCGCTGTCGTATCCCGACGACGCGCGAAAAGCCTCGGGCGTTCAGCTCTCCGACGGGCTTTTCCATACGATTACCATTACGCTGTCGGGAACGACCGCCGCGCACTACGTCGACGGCAAGCTAATCACCGAGTGGGACGTTTCGACAAAGGACGGGAATATCGGCAAGTCGCTCGAGAGCGGAGGCTTTGCGCTTATCGTAAACCGCAGCACGCTCACGGTTAAGAGCGTTAATATATCGAACGAGGTCAAGGCGCCGACGCCCGTCGAGCGCGAGACCGACAACAGCCTTGCCGGCACGTACAATCCTACCACCGGGCTCGTCAGCCCCGCGACCGTGGTCACAGACGTAACGAGCGAGGACGTTCTCAAAAACCTGACCGACGAAAAGGGCCGCGCTCCGTCGAGCGTCATACTGCATGTCGACGAAAAGATGAACGTCGTAGACGCTAAGGGCAAGTCGATAGGCGCGTTCTACGACGTATATAAGAGCCTCGGCAACAAGATTATTCCCGTCGTTTACGTCAATAGCAAGAAGGCGGCGGACGCGTTTGTCGAGTTTATG
Source organism: Clostridiales bacterium (assembly GCA_022508505.1). Lineage (GTDB taxonomy): Bacteria > Bacillota > Clostridia > Christensenellales > Pumilibacteraceae > Anaerocaecibacter. Next base: position 20,180 of record JAFLVC010000002.1, read on the forward strand.
CACAAAAAGCTTTACATACTCGACATAGCCGTCATGTCCAAGGACGCGGCGCTCGTGAAGAGCGTGCGCTCAAATCTCATCGGCATTCGCGGCATCGTCGAATACGACAGAGTGAAGTCGCTTTACTCCGTCGTTCGCGAAAGCACGGACGCGGGCGCAATGACTGTCGTTCTGCCGCAAAGCAGCGCAGACTCCAAGTCGGTTGCGTACCTTCAGGCACGGTTCAAGACGGTGTGGGTGAGGGCGAACAGCAGCTCTCTCGGCGATATTTCGGACTCGCTGTTCGGCGGCGCGTTCGGCGTGATTGCCGACTATTCGGCGGCGTACGACGTCATGGAAAACCTGTCCGGCTTTACGCGCAACATATTTAACGTCGCGCACCGCGGGCTTCGCAAGGTGTACAACGAGAACGGACTTATTGGGCTTGAAGCGTCCATGCGCGCGGGCGCCACGCACGTCGAGCTCGACGCCATGCTGACAAAGGACAAAGAGGTCGTCATCATGCACGACGACAACATTTCGCGCACGACGAACGGCTCGGGTGCGGTCGCCAACATGACTTTGGCGGATTTGCGCAAGTATGTTCTCAAAGACAAGGATTCCGCCGCGAAGGAAAGAATCCCCACGCTCGAGGAGATTATCGACACGATGAAGAGCTTGAACGACGAGCTCGGCACCGACGTCGTGCTAATTCTCGAAATCAAGGCGGACGATACCGACCTCGTGCCGCGCATAAAGGAAATCCTCGACGAAAAGGAGTTCTACGAAAGCATAGTATTTATCACCTTCGACAGCAGCGAGCATCAGCTCGCGCCCCTTCGCGACAACATGCCGTGGGTGCCTGCGAGCGGGCTCAACGACGCAAACGTCGGCAATTTCGCCGCGCAGCTCGGCGCGCTCAATGCGGCGCACGCCGGCGTCGATCCGAGCAAGGGCAACATTACTCCGCAGTTTATCAAAATGATGACCGACCGCGGATTTACGCCCTGGGCTTGGACGTTTGACGAGGTGGGCTCTTCGACCAATACCACCTTCGACGCGGTAAAGCTCGGGCTTCTCGGCGTGACGTCCGACGAGGCGGACATTTACAGCGGCATGGTTCGCTACGCATACGGCGACGACGTCAAAGACGTTTCCCAAAAGGACGTGCCCGCAGTCGGCGACACAGTTCTGATAACCCTCGTCTGCTACAACGGCGAGGAGAGTATCGTCCCCGCCGAGATTTACGCCGTGGAAAAAACGCCGTGGGGCTGGCAGTGCTTCGTGTCGTACACCGTCGAGGTCAAGGGCGAGGAGAAGACGGCATACTCCCGCGCGGTCAACTATTATGCGCCCGTGTCCGATGATGACGGCGGAAACGTCGGGTTGATCGTGGCGCTTTGCGTAGTCGGCGGCGTTGTCGTCGCTGGCGGCGCGGTCGCGCTCGTCATCGTGCTCAAGAAAAAGAACAAGAAAAAGGGCGAAGCGCAATAAAGCTGCGTTACGCATACAACCAAAACCGCGCCGAGACTTTCAAACGGTCTCGGCGCTATTTGCACTGTTTTCGGTTTTTGCAAGGCGTATATCGACAGGCGACGGCATAGCGCAAGGCTTTAAAGCCCTTTTGAGATAAAATGTAAAGCAGAAAAAATGCGGAAATGGGTTGACCGTTTGTTAAAAGTGTGGTAAAATTATACATGGCTTATTGTTCGTAAGACGTTTTTTGACATGCCGTCTTGCGCGCAAACCAATCGGCTTTGCATTAAGGAGGAGATCCATGGAAAGAAAAATGCGAAAGAGCTCGCTCGTAGCGATCTTGCTCGTCGCCGTTTTGGCGTTTTTCGGGAGCATGATTGCCGTATTCGGGCGGTTCGCAGTCAGGGCGTCGGCGGAAGATCACGCCGACCTTTATAACGATGCGGCAGGCGGCATTGCGCCGTACGCCGCGGGAAACAAGCTCGTCGATTCGGAGGGCGGCGATTATTCGGTGCCCAACCACGCTTACGGCGGGGAGACGGCAGTTACGGCTCCCGAGCTTTTGCACGGCGGCGACGGCGGCGAGATGACGTTTAAGCTCTACTACAACGAGGAGCAGATCGGCGCTGAGGAAGGCTTCGGCGTCGACAGCTTCGATTATTACATAAACAGCGCAATGCCGGTCGGCTCTTACCGCTTGGAGGTTGAAGTCGGCGCGGTTACGACAGAGGGCGAGGACGAAGCCGAGGGCGATACCTACGACGCGTTCTCCGATACGCTCACGTTCGAAGTCAGCGAGGGGACGCTTCCTTCGCTCGACGAGTTGAATGACGTGCTCGACGGCAAGATGTTCGAGTCCGCGGGGTACAGCCACGTTATTTACGACGATCCGGACGAGGTTATAAGCGCGTATATCGACAATCTCAACGGTCTCAGGAACGGAACGATTTGGGGCGACGTTCTCGATTACAGCGACCGCTTCCTCGGAACGTGCGAGATGCTTTACGACCTTGACGGTGACGACGAAGAGGTCGGATATATGACTGTCGACTTGCTCGCAGTTGCGCTTGCGGCGGCAGAAAATACCTACACGGTGCGCTACAAGGTCGTCGCCAAAAACTACGCCGACGCGACCGCCGATTTTGCAGGCAAGTCGTTTGAAGTATTGAGATACCGCGTGCTTCAAATCCCGTCGGTTGAGGAAGGCTTGGTGTACACGGGCAGCGTTCTCTATCCCGAGCTCACCACCGACGAGCTTGACGTCGAAGGGCTTTACACGGCGGACTGGGGCGCCGCAATCGACCGCGTCGACGCCGGTGAGCATTCCGTTATCGTCACTCTCGCCAAGCCGCTCTACTACCGTTGGGCGGGTTACGAGGACGACAAAACGGGCGAAATCGAAGTGTTTTACCACATCGCTCAGGCTGAAAACAGATTCATCTCCCGTCCCTACATTGCCGGCTGGGACTACGGCTTCTACGATAAAGAGGTGTACAGCATTCGCGTGGCGGCATTGTACAACAACGAGAATATTCGCTTCCGCATCACGAAGATGGGCGACGTGAACGTCGTGCCCGGCCTCGACAACTTTACGGTCGACGTCGCGAACGGCATCGTGTCGGACGAAATAGCGGAGCTTCTCAACGGGCTCACCGCCGGAAGATACATTTTGTACGCCTACATTCCCGAACTGAAAAACTTCAGCTCGCTCACAGAACAGGCCGAGTTCGTGGTAGCCCAGGCTCAAAACGAGTGGGGCGGTAAAGACGGCGACCTTGTTCTTCCGAGCTGGACGGAAGGTCAGTTCAACGAGGGACTTCACAGGTTCGTCGTTCATGCCAAGTACGGCGAAGTCAACATCAAAATTACCGACATCAACGGCAAGGAGTACTACAACTCCGTCACCGGCAAGAACAAGCTCAACGACTGCGCGGCGGGCAAGTACCTCCTTAAAGCGTGGGTTGACGGAACTGAAAACTACACGAAGCTTGACGAGCGCACCTTCACGCTTCAGGTCTTTGAAAAGCCGGGTATACCTTGGTGGGTGTCGCTCGTGATAGCGCTCAGTATCGTGCTCGTCGTCGCGCTCGTGATCTTCATTCTGTGGAAGAAAGACGTGTTCCAAATCCTCACCGAAAAGGTAGCCGTCGCTATCCGCACCAAGGCCAGCGTGGAGGCGACGATTGCCGCGGCACGCGCTCAAAAGATGGCGGAAGAGGGCAGAGAATCGATTGAGGCCGCAAAGCGCCGCGAGCGCCTCGAAAAGATGCGCAAAAAGGCGGAGGAGAAGCGTAAAATGTCGCCCGAGGAACGCGCGGCGGAGCTTGAAGCTAAGGCCGAGGCTGCCGAAGCGCGCGCGGAAAAGCTTCGCGCACAGAGCGAAAAGAACAAGGCAAAAGCGGCAAAGATGCGCGAGAATACGCCCAAGAAGGAAGACGAACCCAAAGCCGAGGACGTAAAAGAGGAAGCGCAGACCGCCGAAGCTCCTACGAATGAAGCGCCGACGACGGAAGCACCCGAAAAGGAAGCGGCCGCTACCGAGACACCCGAAACCCCGACGGAAGAATAATCCGCGGCAGCATGATAACAAAAAATATTAAAGGAGACAAAATATCATGTCGTTAAGAAAGGAAATCATCAAGGAAATCGAAGTTCTTGAAAAAGAGATGCAGGAGCTTGAAAGCAAGCGTGCCCGCTCTATAGCGGCGCTCATGGAAGCGGTAATAAGCAAGCGCGACCCCGATCCCGCCGAGATGCAGTACTTCCGTCAATATAATACCGAAATCGAGGAAACTCGCGAAAAGCTCATCAGGCTTAATAAGCATCTGAAAAAGATGGTAGACTAACGATAAATAATAAATTATCGGCGGCACTTGTGATTGCGTATCACTCGTGCCGTCGGCTATTTAATTCGGCAAGTATTTGCCTCGCGCGTATAAAACATAATGCTACAACAAAGAGCGCGTGCACTTGTCGAATGAATATGTTTATCGGAAAATGTCTTTTAAACATGCCGCAACCGAAACATCGGACTCTCCGACGGGAGAATAATCGGTGCAATAATAAATACAAAAATCAAGAAAGGAGATAAAAATATGTCGCTCAAAAAGGATTTGGCAAGGGAAATCACGATACTCGAGAAAGAGATGCAGGAGCTTGAAAGCAAGCGCTCGCGCTCTATCGCCGCGCTCATGGAGTCAGTCATAAGCAAGGTCGAACCCGACGCGACCGAGATGCAGTTCTTCCGTCAGTACACTGCGGAGATCGATGTCAAGCGCGAAAAGATTATCGATATGACCAACCAACTGAAAAACATGATGTAGTACGTAGCACCGTAGACATCGCATAATGCGCCCCAATGGGGTGATTCGTCGCCGGAAGCGTGAGAGTTTTCTCTTGCGCTTTTTTGTTGCGGCGGGACAGATTAAACGAGTCGTTTTATTGAGTCCTTCAGTCGGCGGGCAGACTTGCAGTCGGATCACATTACACAGGGGAGCCGAATAAAGCGGAAGCGCGGGATAGGAAATGCCCGCGCTCTTTCGTGGGTCAACAGTATTTAACGGAATAAACGCAACGCTCAATACGTTTATAGGATAGTAGCGTGCAGGTATGTTATTAACGTACCTGCACCGATTGAGAGGCGATATGACTTGCCGCCATCACCTCGAGCATACGGGCTCCCACGAAAAGCCTGCGACTGCTTGCAGTGAAGTATCGAGCGAGTCTACGACGAGCGGCGTCGCGTCAGCGGCCACGTAGGATAGGTTTGGTTCAATTTAAAAGCGCGGGATAGGAAATGCCCGCGCTTTTTCGTTCACATACCCTAAGTCTCGCTACGCTCGACAGCCCCCTAAATTCAAGGGGAGCCTGATAGTAGTCGAGCGTCGCACTTCGCTAACCGTAATGCCTCGCTGTCCCCTTTTGCGTTAGCCAAAGGGTAAAGTGCCCCGAAGGGGCGAAAGGGGTTTGCGCTCCGCGCCGCACTCTCTAAAATCCCGACCTTAATTTTTCATTATTCATTCTTATCTCTTATCTTAGCCGCAACGCGGCGCTTTGGGTAACGGGACAGGCGAGACACCGCATAATATGAATGTAGTACTGCGGTGAGGCGTATATGAGTTTAAGTCTTTGCATGATTGTCAAGAACGAGGCGGACGTACTCGGCAGGGCGCTCTCCGACGCGAGCGTCTATGCCGACGAAATTATAATCGTCGACACGGGCTCGACGGACGGCACCAAGGATGTGGCGCGCGAGTTTACCGACAAGATTTACGACTTCGAGTGGCGGGACGATTTTGCCGCCGCGCGCAACTTCGCGTTTTCTAAGGCGACGGGCGACTACTGCATGTGGCTTGACGCGGACGACGTCGTGCCCATAACCTCGGCGCGGGCAATAGCGCGGCTCATGAAGCATATCGGCGACGCAGACGTCGTAATGCTCCCGTACGTCATTTCCGAGGACGGACCGCGTTCGTATTCGTACTACCGCGAGCGCATTGTTCGTAACCGCCCCGATTACCTGTTCGTCGGCAGAGTACACGAGGCGATAGCGCTTAGCGGCAACGTCGTCTATAAGTCCGTTCCCGTCTACCACAGAAAGCCGTCGCGGAAGAGCGACTCTACGCGCAACCTCGATATCTACAAAAGGATGCTCGCGGAAAACGCGGCGTTTTCTCCGCGCGACAGATACTACTACGCCCGCGAGCTGTACTTTAACGACGAGACGGTTGCGGCGGCGCGCGAGCTCGAGCGGTTCATTGTCGAGCCCGACGGGTTTTACGTCAATAAGATAGACGCTTGCCTCATACTTTCGCGGTGCTACCGCAAAAACGGCGACAGACAGGCGGCGTACCTCGCGCTCTTCGACAGCTTTCTTTTCGGACTGCCGACGGGCGAAGTGGCGTGCGAAATAGCGCTCATGTACTTTGCCGACGAAAAGTACGCGCTCGCCGCGTATTGGTTTGAGCGCGCGGCGACGGCTAAGCCCGACGTCAAGAGCGGCGCGTTCGTCGACACCGAGTATTACGCGTTTTTCCCGCTCGTGTGGCTGTCTGTGTGCTACGACAAGCTCGGCAAAACGCGTACCGCCTACCGCTACCACTGCCGCGCGCGAAAGCTTCGCCCCGATCACCCGTCCGTCATCGCAAACGACAGATATTTTCAAAGCTTGGGTTATCTGTAATCAGACCTAAACGGTTTTGCTACCGCGCCGATAAGGTAGCGGTTTTTAAACGATAATGCCCGACGAGCGATTCCGTCGGGCATTTTTTCATTTTAGGTCACGAAGCGAACGGTTGCTTCTTACTGCGTAACACATTTAACATAGCACTAATTCCGATAAAATGTGTCAAAATACCCAAAAACGCCGTTTATGCCGCGATTATCGGAAATACACTTGAACAAACACGTGTAATATGCTACAATATTATCGGAGGAGACTACGGTCATGAAAAAAATCAAGCGGTTATTCTTGATAGTGGCGTTTGCGGCCATGGGCGCTCTATGCATGACTGCGTGTGCTTCGACCCCGAACGGAGACAAAAAACCGACGTCGGTTACCGATAGTATTTATGAAATTTCCGTCGACGCGAGTAAGGTGTCGGTCGACGCGAGCGACATAAGCGTTTACATTTATTCTTCGGACGGAATGACCGAACTCGCAAAGAAAAAACTGTCGCAAGGAAAAGCGCAGTTCGAGCTCGACGACGGCAGTTATGTCGCAACGCTCGGCGGCTTGCCGCAAGAGGTCAGCTATTCTTCGGTGCTGCTGACGAAAAACGGCAGAAAGGCGAAGGTAACTCTCGAAACTTCGAAATACGACAGGTTTTCCGAAGAATACAGCTTTGCGTTTACGATCATCATGTTTCCCGGCGATAGAGACGTCGGCGAATTGGACGTTCAAGTATGCGATGACAGTGTGTGCCGATTTGCGTTATTTACGGACGGCAACGTTGCGGATGTTTCACTCAACGTCGGAGATTACGTGGTAAAGGTAGGCATATATACGGACGACGGTTTGGAAGAGCTGTATCATGAGAACTGCACCGTGACTTTGGATAGGCGTTTTTGCGTCGTCGCTTTGTAAGTGAAGGAGAGCCGCGCATGATAAAGAAATTGCGAATTTGCATTATTATCGCAGTTGCCGCCTGTTTGGTGGCATCTGTGTTTTTGATGCTTACGGCGTGCGCGCAAAGCGAGCATAATCACACGTACGGCGAGTGGTCCGAGACCGCGGCTACCTGCGAAACGGCAGGTAAAAGAACGCGTGTGTGCACCGAATGCGGTAAAGCTGATATCGAGACAATCGACCCGCTCGGGCATTTGTGGAACGACGGCGAAGTTACCGAAAAAGCCACTTGCGAGAACAGCGGCATAATGACATATACATGCACCAGAGCGGATTGCGGAAAGACGAAGCCGGAGGATATCAAACCGCTCGGGCACGATTGGCAGGAGGAGTCCGAAATAAAGCCCGCTACGTGCGAAGATGACGGGTTGAGGTCGGCAGCTTGCAGCCGATGCGACGCCAGAGAGGATGAGCAAGTAATCCCCGCGCTCGGACACGATTGGAAAATAGATACGGTTCGGACCGAAACCTGTCGGCACGGCGGAGAGTATTTGCATACCTGCAAGAGAGTAGGCTGCGGAAAAACGGATACGGTTACGACGGAGCCTGTTGACCATAAATGGGACGGCGGCGTTACGGTGGCGGCAAAATGCGAGAGCGAGGGGTCGGTTACATATACGTGCACGTTTGAGTGCGGAACGCAAAAGGTCGATAAATTAGATGCGCTCGGGCATCAGTGGGGGATTTGGAAAACCCAAGCGGAGGCGACTTGCACCGAGAAGGGCTCCGAAAAGCGCGACTGCACAAGAATCGGTTGCGACAAGAGCGAAACGCGCGACGTTGCAAAGCTCGGACACAGTTTCAGCTCCGACTATACCGTTGATAAAGCGCCTACGCTCGAGGAGGACGGCTCTAAGTCGAAGCATTGCGTGCGCAGCGGCTGTAATGCGCGCGACGATATTCAGACTATTCCCAAGCTCGACGCCAATACGAAAATCGACTACACGGTAACGATAAAGGATCCGTGCGGAGAGCAGTATTACGGCGCCGCGACGATCGGATTTTATCTCGACGACCGATTGGTCGAAGAGGTTCCGATGTCGAATAGCACAGTCACAACCGTTTCGCTGGGTGCGAATAATTACACTGTCAAGTTTACCGATCTTACAAAAGGATATTTTACCGATAAAGAGCAATACGCCATATCGGCAAACAATCCGCAGCTCACAGTTCTCCTGAATGCGGCCGTGATAGACGGAACGGCAGGCGGAACGAAATACAATATCGGCTCGATAATATACGACTATTCGCTCAGTTATTACGACGATCCCGACGGGAATTTGAAATCGACGTTGTTAAGCGAGATTTTAAAAGGCAAGAAGGGAATTTTCCTTAACTTCTATTTTAAAGGTTGCGTCCCGTGCGTCAACGAAATGCCCGAAATTGTTTCGGTCGGCAACAAGTACGGCGACGATATTCAATTCCTGATGGTAAACGATACCGCTCACGGCAATCAGGACAGCGATATATTGTATTTCCAAAGCACTTATGCGAAAAATTCCAAGCTGTGGTTTGTCAACCGCGCAAGAAGTCTGTTTTTGTACAATTATTTTACCAACCTTATCGGCGGATTCCCGACGACGATTTTGATAGACTGCAACGGTCAAGTGGTTTTCGCACACACAGGCACTATGACCGAAGCGTCGTTTACTTCGGCGTTGGAGACATACATTATAAACCGTTACAATAAACTGCACCCGACTGCCGAAACGGCAAGCATGACTGCTTATTGCGAAGCTGTTCTTCCGTCGAGAAAGTTCGACTTGCTCGACTTTTAAGGAGAGACTTATATGGTCAAAGCGTTGAAAATATACAGCTGTATTGCGGCAGCGTTAATATCGGCGTTTGTCGCATTGTTTTGCGGCTTTAAATTCTCCTTTACGTTTGCAGAGGCGTACGAGGCAAGCGCTGTCGCCGAAATCGAGCAACATGTTTGGACAAAGGAAGAAGTCGGTACGTCGCTTGAAATGCTCAGGCAGGCGCCCGCCGATCAAATAGCGCAATGGGACAGCTACGACAGCCGCGAATTCGGAATCGTTACCGGCGCCAGAGATCAGGGCAATTACGGATTGTGTTGGGCATACGGTCCGCTTGCCTCGATGGAAATAGCTATTTTGCGCGAGGGTATTGATTATCCGCCGAATAACGCAAGTTTGATATTGTCGCACTTCGCTCTCGCCAAAGCGGCGATGGGCTGGTATGACGACCCGCTCGATTTATACGATGAAGACAATGCCAATTACGGAAAGCCCATCGACAGGAGCATCTACGACCACGGCGCCAATGTCCCCACGGCTACGCTTGTTGCGACGCGGTGGTTCGGAACCTGTAACTACACAGATTTCGACAACGCGCAAGATGGGAACGGAGTGGCGGTAGCGCAGTATTCGCCGATTAGGCTGGAAAGCGCAGTCATATGCAACAACAAGGAGTCCGAAATAAAAGAGCTTATTGCGGCATACGGCAGTGTGTCGTTTGCGTATTCCGCAGCCGGTCTCGGCAACAATACGATGTATTATTATACAAACCAGAGTGCGCCAAATCACGTGAGCGCGATTGTCGGTTGGGATGACGGCATTTCGGTTGAATCGTTCAAGCAGGACGGCTTTACGGTGTCTCGCCCGGGTGCGTGGATTGTAAAGAATTCTTGGGGCAAAAACAAGCATGACAGCGGGTTTTATTATCTTTCTTACGAATCGTACATATCCCAAATCACGGCATTCGATATGATGGACTCGGACGTCTACGACTATAATTACAACTATGCCGGCAATATTCCGAGCGTGTACTTGACGCAATATGCGAGCTTGCCGTCATATTACAACAATGAATTTATGGCGGCGTACGTCGGTCGGAAGGGCGGCGACGGCAAGGTGGAATCTTTAAAGGGAGTTAACGTAGGCGTAAAAGGCAATAACATCACGGCAGATATAAAAATTTACACCGATGTGGACCAAAACAATCTCGGCTCATTCGATCCGAGCTCGGTTACTCCTGCGGTAACGACTACCGAAACATTCAAGTACGGCGGCTTTTACACGGTCGAACTGCCTGAACAAGTGGAAATAGAGGCGGGCTCATGCTATCTTATTCACGTCAAGCTAAGCAGCGGCGCCGAGATGATATACGAGCGAGATGCCGCAGTCAATTCGACCAACGACTTGACGTTTTACAAATCCGGCACAACATCGTGGATGAATTTCAGACATTATTATTCATCGGTAGCGGCGATCAAGGGATTTACCGTCGTTGAGGACGATACCAAGCAGAATATCGCAGACTGTGAGTTCACTTTAAGTGAAAACACATTTACATATAGCGGCGGCGCGCACATGCCTACGCCGACCGTAAAATCGGGCGATTACACACTTGTTGCGGAACAAGACTATACTTTCTCTTACCGAGATAACGTGAACGCCGGTCGGGGTGCGGTCGTCATTACAGGCAAGGGCGATTACAGAGGAACATATTACGCGTATTTCACAATCGCCGCCGCGGATATAACTTCGGCGACAGTGACGCTTTCGGACAATTCGGTGTATGACGGTCGGGAGCAAAAGCCGTTGCAGTCAGTCGTGTCGGACGGCAAGCTTCTCGTGCAGGGCGTGGACTATTCGGTAACGTACGGCAACAATATTAACGCTGGCGGCGCGTCGGTGACGATACAGGGTCAAGGCAATTACAGCGGAGTTATCACAAGGTATTTCGTCATAGCTAAGGCGGAAAGAAAAGTGACGGCCACTATAAAAGGTTGGGCATACGGAGAATTGCCCAACGAGCCCGAAATCGTGTGGGACGAAGCCGAGCGCGATAAAGAAGTTTGGTACAGAAAGAAGGGCGGCGAGTACACCAAAGCCGTGCCCGTCGACGTGGGAGAGTACGAGATAAAGATCGTATTTCCGCAGACATATAACTACAACGCGAAAGAGATAGTCCTTCCGTTTACCATTGAAAAAGCGGAAAAGCCTCGCTTTGATTTTCGGACGGATTTGGAAGTCAATGCCGACGACGTAGCAACGCTGTCCGATATACAGCTTCCGCATAATTGGGAATGGAAAAACGGCGACACGGCTGTTATTGACGGCATGACGGCTGTCGCCGTATATGTCGGGGAAGATAGGGACAGTTATAAGAGCGTCGAAATTGTCGTTAGCATAACGGTTATAGGCGGCACGGAACAGCCCGAAAATCCCGACGACGGAAAAGAAGAGAAACCCGATCCCGACCCCGATCCCGAGCCGAAGCCGGAGCCGGAGCCGGATCCCGACGACGATACGGACAGCGACGAAGAAAAACCCGACGACAATAATTCGGATGTCGTCGAGCCCGATGACGACGGCGTCGGCGCGGTCGCCGTGGCCGTCGGCGTCGGAGCGGGTGTTGCAGGAGTCGGCGCAATCGGCGGAGCGGCGTATTTTGTCGTTCGCAGAAGGAGAAGGCTGTAACGCGAGGCGTGCGTAACGGTTTTTTTCTCCTGTGTCCTTTTAAAATTTGCGTTTAATCTATGTATATGCTATAATACACGCAGTAACGATTGCGTTGCAATCGCGGCGCTGACGCGCCTCGCGTGTCCCACGCGACTGCGGTATTGAATCACGGCGCAAAAATGCTATTGCAAGCAAGCATATTTTGCTTGTGATATAATGTGTATAGAAGCGATTTTTCGTTTCAAGGAGAGCTTATGAAAAAGTGGTTTACGATAATAGCGGTGCTCGTCGTCGCGGTTTGCGGCACGGTTGTTGCCGCTTGCGGCGACGATTCATCGGGGGGAAAGGAGAAGGTCCCCGCCCACACCCATACTGCCGACAGCTACATTGTAACCGGCGACGCGACGTGCACCGAGGACGGCGAGCTCACAGGCGTTTGTAATGTGTGCGGCGAGACGTTTACGGTAGTCGTTCCCGCGACAGGTCACGATTGGCAACTGAAGTCCAAAAAAGCGGCGACCTGCACGGATGACGGCGTGGAGGTTTACGAGTGCGGCAACTGCCACGAGCTCGACGAGCGCGGTATCGACGCGCTCGGTCATGACACCGTCGGGCTGATCCCCGCCGTTGCCGCCACGTGCGAGAAGAATGGATACACGGAAGGCAGGGAATGCTCGCGGTGCGGCAAGGTAGTAGTCGCACCCGAAGAAATCCCCGCGACAGGCCATAAACTGCACTACGAGAAGCGAAGCAACGATACGCACGCCGTCTCTTGCGAAAACTGCGACTATGCGAACGTCGAGGATTGCACGTTCGACGAGGTGGTGATTGCTCCAGATTGCACAAAGAGCGGCAAGCTCATACATACGTGCAACGCTTGCGGCGACACGCACGAGCACGAGACCGAAGCGGCGCTCGGACACCTCTTTACCGAGAGCCCGTCGTTTTACGGCGCGGTCGACGGCGTATATAAGCACAGAAAAACCTGCTACCGCTGCGCAGAGTACGTCGAGGAGGACTGCTCGCTCAAATCGGGCGAAACCGTTTTGCCTAAGTGCGAGACGATAGGCTATACCGTCTATACCTGCGACGATTGCGGCAACACGTTCAACTCCGATTTTGAGGAAGCGCTCGGTCACAAATGGACTGAGTACGAGCTCGAAAACGATAGCGTCGATCCGTATGCGCACACGCATTCCCGTCATTGCGACCGCGAAGATTGCGATGTGAAGGAGAGCGGCGTTGAAGTCGGTACGGTCGGCGCCGTTATAGCCGTAAGGACTGACGAAACGTGCGAAGCCGACGCGTTTACAGATTACACGTGTTCGCTCCCGACCTGCGAATATCACAAAATAGAAACGCACGGCGGCACTGCGCTCGGGCACAGCTTCGGCGAGTGGGAATACAGCGGCGATAACGACGAGCACCATACCCATACTCACTACTGCCTGCGAACAGGCTGCGAGAAGAGCGAGACCAAGGATTGCCGCATGACGACTTCGAGCCAGGCGGCGACGTGCACCAAGCCCGAAATAGATATAGACGTTTGCGAGGATTGCTTCCACGTCGACAGGGACGAAAGCCCTGCGCTCGGGCACAAGTGGGGCGATTGGGTAAGTCTGAGCGGCGGATTGCAGCACACGCACGTCTGTTCGGTGTGCAAAACGCGTGAGTACGGCAATCATACTTTGGAGACGACCACTACTCCTGCCGACTGCGAAAACGACGAAATGACGGTGAACACCTGCTCGGTGTGCGGCTATGTCAAAAAGACGGCAACTCCCGATACGGCGCTCGGTCATGAATGGACTTGCACGGAAAGCGACGCGAGCACGCACTCGCTCGTCTGCTCGCGCAATAACGAGCACACAGTTACGGAGTCGCACGACTACAATAAGTCAAACATCTGTCAGTACGACGGTACGGACGGTCTCACTTACAAGCTTTCCGAAAACGGCGATTATTATATCGTCCTTAACGACAACGGTTTGGGCACGGCTTCGGAGATAGTCGTTCCGGCATTCAGACCTTTGCCCGACGGCGGCAGCGAAGTCCCCGTTCTCGCGATAGGCCAGCTTGCGTTTTCGGTAAACAAAAATATAGTTACGGTAAGGCTTCCGGCGACGATAACATTAATTGACAGAGGCGCGTTCGCTATGTGTTCGGAGCTCACGACCGTTTCGTTCTACGGCGGCGAATCGCAGCTCACTCGTATAGAAATGATTGCGTTTCAGGCTTGCTCGAGATTATCGAGCATCGAGCTCGGCGACAATCTTGTGTACATCGGACCGAGCGCATTCCAGGGCTGCTCCGGTCTTGTCGATATAGACGTGCCTCATTCTGTCAAAGAGATCGGATTGAGCGCGTTCGCAAATACCGGCTTCTTCGCAGACGCCGATAACTGGAAAGGCGGCGCGTTGTATGCGGGCTTGCATCTTATAAGTGTGGATAATTCATTCTTTACGGACGAGAATGACGAATTTACAGTCAATGACAAAACGATTACGATAAGCGCGTATGCGTTTCAAAATTGCACAGGACTGAGAAAGATAACCATTCCCGTTTCGGTCACGACTGTCGGAAGCGACGCTTTCCGCGGCTGCGTAAACCTCGTCGAGGTGGTGTACGGCGGAGGCGTTTCGGACTGGTTCGCTATAACATTTGTGAGCACGCTGTCGAGTCCTATGTATTACGCTACGCACATGACGATTACCGGCGAGGTGAGCGAAGAACTTACCCTGCCCGACAACATCACGGCAATCCCCGCGGGCACGTTTAAGGGCAACACGTCGCTTCGAAAAATCACCATTCCCGCAAAGCTTGCGTCAATCGGCGACGAGGCGTTTATGGGCTGCATAAACCTCACGCAGATCGTGTTCGAAAACGATAACGTTTCTTACGTAGGGAAAGACGCATTCAAGGGTACGGGATTCTACAACGACGGCGAAAACTGGACAGACGGCGTTCTCATTCTCGGCAACCATATCATAGCGACAAACGCCGACTTTTCGGCTACCGAGTATGTAATTGCCGACAATATCCGCACGGTGTCGGCAGGCGCGTTCGCGGCACACAATATAGAAAACATAACGATAGGAGCAGGCGTAGTATGGATTGGCGCGGACGCGTTCAACGTGCAGGCGCTTAAAGGCGTGTCGTTTGTCAGCTCCGCCTCTAAGTGGATGGCAAAGAACCGCGGCGGCGCGTTGAGATCGGTTGGAGTGACAGCCGACGCCGCCGCTAACGCAAACCTCTTCCGCGACTATCCCTGCGAGTGGAAAAAGGCGTAATAAAATCTTATAATCCCAACTGAAAGAACGAGCGCTTTTGCTCGTTTTTTCTTGCCCTCCTAATTGCACGTGCAGGGTTTTTTCGGCATACCATGATGTTAGAAGTGCCGTCATATTCGACAGCCGTTTCCGCGCATTTTCCGCCGTGCGCGTGTGCAGTCGAATGGAGAGCGGCAACAAACGAAAGGAGGCAAACATGTTTTTTAATTTATTCAACAGGCCGGGCTGCGACAACAGTGACGAGAACGACTGCGGCATGAATAATTCCTGCGGCTGTTCCCGCCCTACGCCGCCCGCGCCGTCCGTGCCTTGCTGTCAGGTCGGCCCGACGGGGCCAACGGGTGCGCCCGGTCCCATCGGCCCGCGCGGCTGCCCCGGCTTGAACGGTGCGACAGGCGCTACCGGCGCAACCGGTGCGCAGGGCGTTCAGGGCTTGCAGGGCGTTCCCGGTCCGCAGGGCCCGACGGGTGCAACAGGCCCGCAGGGTGTGCAGGGACTTCAGGGCGTTCAGGGCGCGACAGGTGTAACGGGCGCTACGGGCGCAACAGGCGCAACAGGTGCGACGGGCGCAACAGGCGTTACGGGTGCGACAGGCGCGACAGGCCCCGCGGGCGCTGACGGAGTCGGCGCGATGGGCGCAACCGGTGTGACGGGCGCCACGGGTGCTACGGGCGCCACGGGTGCAACGGGTGCCACCGGTGCAACGGGCGCGACGGGCCCTCAAGGCATACAGGGCATACAAGGTCTCGTGGGTGCAGTGGGCGCAACAGGCCCTCAAGGTCCTCAGGGCGAGAAGGGCGATACGGGCGCGCAGGGTCCCGTCGGTCCCGCAGGCGCAGTAGGCGCGCAAGGCCCTCAGGGCGAGAAGGGTGATACGGGCGCACAAGGCCCCGTCGGTCCCGCAGGCGCAGTAGGCGCGCAAGGCCCTCAGGGTGAGAAGGGCGATACGGGCGCACAAGGTCCCGCAGGCCCCGCAGGTCCCGCAGGCGCAGTAGGCGCACAAGGCCCTCAGGGAGAGAAGGGCGATACGGGCGCACAAGGCCCCGTCGGTCCCGCAGGTCCCGAAGGTCCTCAGGGCGCCGCAACAAACGGTTTAGCGGCATACGGCGGACTTTACTCTACGGATACCGGCACGGTAGCATTAACGGCAGGAACCCCTGTTACGCTGACGCTCGGCTCGCAAATGCCTGCGCTCAATGAAACGTACGGTGCAAACAGCATCACGGTCGACGAGGAAGGCGACTACGAAATAAACTACGGCTTACTCGGCAGCGTCAATCCCGCTTCGACAATTACGCTGAGAGTCAACGTCAACGGCACGCCCGAAACGTCGGGAGAAATTACGCAGGACTTCATTGCAGGTACGGCGCGTTCAATGAACGGCACCACCATAATCAGCCTCAATGCGAATGATGTCGTTACCGTAACCGTCGAAGGAAGCGCAACGACCACGCTTACGCCGCTCAACAATGTCAACGGCTATCTGACCGTTAAAAAGCTTAATTCGGGATCCGTAGCGTAGCTTCTGCGGTGCGGCACGAGCTCTTGCGTCTTTACGGCGGCAGGCTCCTTGTCGACCTAACCTTAGGTAATGCCGCAGTCGACGGCGGCTTGCCTATAGGTCGTGAATATATCGGCAAAGCGCGAGGAAGATTTCCTCGCGCTTTGCGTTAGGCGGCGTATGTCGAAGTCTCGTTTTGCGCCATGTAGCCAAGGCTCTCGCGCACGTACGTTATTAACGTACGTGTTCAATGGCGCAATATGGATTTTTAGGCTTAGCCTTAAATATGGGGAATTCACATCCCCTCAGTCTGCCGCAAGCGGCAGCCAGCTCCCCTTATTAAGGGGAGCCTGATTGAGGTAATAGTGAAGAGTGAATAGTGAATAGGTAAGGAAGCGCGGGAGAAAAAAGCCTGCGCCGTGCCTACGCCGCCGTGTGTCGCTATGTAATTGTACGACAAGTTTGAACGACAATATTAGGTACCACTGTTTTGAAGTGAGATGTCGTCGGGCGACTTAGGGGAATGTGAAAAGTCGCAAGTCTGAATCTCGCACTTTCGCTGTTTGACAACGGGCGCAATAAATGATATAATATCGGCACATTTTAAGAGGGTATTATGACGGGAGAGAAAAAGGCGGCGGCGACCAAATACCACAGAAAAGCGCTCATGACGGCGGCGGATCGGCTGCTCGTCGAGTACGGCTATGCCGGAATGAATATGAACATGCTCGCCAAGGAGGCCAACTACTCCAAAGCGACGGTGTACGTCTACTTTAGGAGCAAGGACGAGCTCGTCTGCGCGCTCGCAATCGAGCGGCTCAAATTATTAAAGCGCGAGGTGGCGCTCGTACTTAAAAGCGATTTCGACATCAACGAAAAGCTACATGAAATAGGAAACGTTTTAAAAGAGTTCGCCGAGGATGACAGCGTGTACTTCGACTACGTTACGACGCGTGCGTACGAGGACGATGAGACCACGGGCAACACCGAACTCCGCGCGCTCGTAAAAGACATATTCAACAGCATGACGGTGCTGACCGACGAAGAGGATCTTCTCGGTATGTGGTACACCTTCTACGGCAAGATAAAGACCAAGCGCATGGCAAAGGCGCTTTCGGAGGTGCTATGAGTCTTATCGAATTTAAAAACGTCAGCAAGATTTACAGGATGGGCGAAGTCGAAATCCCCGCGCTCGACGGCGTCGATTTTTCGGTCGAGGAGGGCGAGTTCGTCGTCGTTCTCGGCGCGTCGGGAGCGGGCAAATCGACCATTCTCAACATTCTCGGCGGCATGGACAGCGCGTCCGGCGGCGAGGTCATAGTCGACGGAGACGACATAACTAAGTATAATCAAAAGCAACTGACGATGTACCGCCGCGAAAAGGTGGGGTTTGTGTTTCAATTCTACAACCTCATAACAAACCTCAACGCACTTGAAAACGTCGAGTTCGCGGCTTCCGTCACTCAAAATCACCTCGACCCCGCAAAGACTCTAAAAGACGTCGGGCTCGAAGACCGTGCCAAAAACTTTCCCTCCCAGCTCTCGGGCGGCGAACAGCAGCGCGTCGCAATCGCCCGCGCCGTCGCCAAAAACCCGCTCCTTTTGCTTTGCGACGAGCCGACGGGCGCACTCGATTACAAGACGGGCAAAATGGTGTTGAAGCTTTTGGAAACGGTCAATGCCGAGTACAAAAAGACGGTCATGCTTATAACGCACAACAGTGCAATCGCGCCCATGGCGGACAAGGTCATTCACGTCAAAAGCGGCAAAATCGAAGAAGTGCGCGTAAATACCGAGCGCGTGTCCGTCGACACCATAGAGTGGTAAAAATATCGTTAGAGCGGCGTCGAGCTATTTCCAACGGCAATATCGCTCAGAGTGGCGTCAAGCTATTTTTAACGGCAATATCGCTCAGAGTGGCGTTGAGCTATTCCTAACGTTATAAAACTCTTCGAGCGTAACAAACAACCCCCGACGGCAGTCCATATACGACATTGAAAAAATGAAATATATAATGCTAAAAACGCTTCGCGATATACGCGAAACCATAGGCAGTTTTATCTCGATACTTGTAGTCATTTTTATCGGGTGCTTTTTCTTTGCCGGAATAGCCGAAGCGTCGACGGCGGTCTCCAACAAGATAGATGACTACTGCGCGGCGCAGCACATCGCTTCGGCGCGTGCGACTTATATGTATGTCAACTCGGCGGCGGTGGATGAGATTGCGGCGAGCAAGGGCGTTAAAAAGGCGGCGGGCTACGACACGTTCTATACTAAGCTCAAAGGCACGCGCGTGGACGTCACGATAACGACGCTTACGGACGGCATAGACGAGCCGACCATGATTCGCGGCAAGCTCCCCAAAGCGGGCGAAATCATAGTCGACAGCAAGTACGTCGAATCTCACACCGTAAGGGTGGGCGACGTATTGACATTCGATATAGACGAGCTCGACCGCATAACGCTGACTACTGACGGCTACAACGCGAGCTATACGCCCAAGGAATACACGTTCACGGTGAGCGGAATCTTCCATTCTCCCGACGTCATTCGCAAGGTGAACATGATGAATACGGCGGACCCCGTCGACGCGTTTATCATGGCGTACGTCAATTACGGCGAGATAAAGTCGTATTCCGAATATGCGACGGTCGACATGGGTGTAATGCAGGATAATGTATTCAAACGTGCCGATGACGCGGGCGTAAAGATATACAACGGCGTAAAGATTTTGGGCGAGCCGAAGGACGGGCAAAAGCTGTTCGAAAAATACACCGTCACGGCGGATAACATGGCGGCGATGCTTGCCAATCCGCAGCAGGCGGCGGGAATGTTTTTGTACGCGCTCGAAAAGGACGAATACCCTTCGATCGTCGGCTATACCGGCATAAACGACACCATAAAGGCGCTTGCCGCGGTGTTGCCTTTGATATTCTTTGCAGTGGCGGCGGCGATAACCGTCATCTCGCTTTCAAAGACGGTCGACAACCAGCGCATGCAAATCGGCGTCATTCAGGCGCTCGGCATAAGTAAGGGGAGCGTGTATTTTTCGTACATATTCTATGCACTGTTCGCGTGCTTAGTCGGCGGATTTTCGGGCGGAATCGTCGGAACGATCGCCGTGCCGCCTCTTCTCGAGCTGATATATAAAAGACAGTTTGCAATGCCGCCGACGCCCCTACATGCCGGAGTGCTGTACATGTTCCTCGGCGTGATAATATCGGCGGCGCTCGCATGCCTTGCCGCGTTCCTTTCCTGCCACAGAACGCTCAAAGCGGCGCCCGCGCAGGCCATGCGCCCCAAGCCCCCCAAAAAGACCAAGCGCATTCTCGCAGAACGGTGGACGGGTCTTTGGAATCGGCTGGGCTTCGGCGCAAAGATGAACTTGCGAAACATGTTCTTGCACAAGATGAGAATGCTTCTCTCGTCCGTCGGCATAATAGGCTGTCTGGCGCTTTTAATAGGGCTCGTCGGCTTAAAGGACAACATGGCGTTTTCCTTTGACCATTACGAAAAGCAGTCGGGCTACGACATAGCCGCATATTCGGCGGCGCCCGTCGACATAACCGCCGCGGAAAGCTACGAAAGCCTCTCCGTCGACGGCGTGCAAAAGCTGACCTTTGTTCCGGCGTTTTCGGCGCACTTCACATTTAATGGCAACAGCTCCGACCAAACGCTTATGGCGCTTCCCACTGCTTCCGACAAAGAAAAGTATCGGCGGGTCGACCCCGACTGCGTTAAGCTGTATTACGACATGTCGCAAAAGAATCGGATTAAGTTCGGTGACGGCACGTTCGTAATACCCGAATCGCTCGCGAAAGACCTCGGCGCGGAAAAGGGCGACACCGTCACGGTCAGCGGCAGGACGCTGACAGGCGAGACCAAGGAGTTTACCGCAAAGATAACGGCTGTGGTCGCGGAATACTTCGAGCAAAAGGCGTATTGCTCGTACGGATTTTTCGAAAATGCGGGAATAGCGATGTATGCCGACACGGCGTATATTTCGGTGAAGGGCGCGGCAATGAGCGACGTCGTAAAAACGCTCGAGGACGTAGACGGCGTTCGCGCGGTGCAGACTTTCAGAGCGGGTTTTGAGGTGCTCGCGGACAGAATGTCGCTGCTCGACTATGCGGTGCTGCTGTTCGTCGTCGGAGCGGGCGCGCTTGCCGTCGCCGTCATTTACAACATAACCGCCACAAACCTGAAAGAGCGCACGCGCGAGATAGCGACGCTCATGGTGCTCGGCTACAAAAAGCGCGAGACGGCGAACATGCTGCTCGTCGAGAACATGGTCATAACGGGCATAGGCTGCCTACTCGGCCTGCCGTTCGGGTATTGGCTGCTGTATTGGCTGGGCGGCTTGACCGAGTCGTTCAGCGTCATAATAGCTAGCTTTATGTCCTGGTACACCGCGCTCGGCTGCATCGGGCTTACATTCGTGTTCAGCTTTATAGCGACCATGTTCCTAAACAGAAAGATGAAAAAGATATCAATGGTTGAAGCGCTAAAGAGCGTAGAGTAATCGAAAAGCGCAGAGCAAGGGTTTAAAAAACAAAAAAAGGCCGCGTTCGTTGCGGTCTTTTTTCGTCGAGAAAAAATCTTTTGTCTATCAGTCTATCTCGAAGTGGCTGCCGGAATGGCGGGTAGGGGGCATTCTGTCGCCCTTTTTAACGCGTACCGTGCCGACGACCTTACCCTTGGACGAAACGATGTTGTATTCGCCCGTCTTGGGTGCAATCTTGCCTGATGTCAGCTTGTTTTCCATGACTTTTCCTCCTCGACATTATTTTGTCGAAATTTGAGTTTTTTATGCGTATGAGTTTTCATCCGCCGGCATGCCCGTCAATTGTGCAAGAAATGCTTCATCTCGTCGATGTTCTTTTGCTGAACCCAAAGTAGCTTGTAGCCGATGTTTTTTAGGTCGTTGTCGATGTCCGAAAAGTCGCTTATCTTGCTCGTGCATTCGGTTACGCCCTTTGTCGTGCCGTCGATTATCATTTTAGCGACCTCGCTGTCGGCGGTGTCGTCGCTTATCTTGACGTCTATCATCATGCCCGCCATGGCGCGAACTATTTTCCCGACGGGCTTGGCGTCGTCGCCGCGCTCTTCGAGCTTGCGTTGCACCTGTGCGCAGACGTCCGAATAGTCGAATATGTCCTTTTCGACCGCTTTGCGTAGCTCGCCCGGGCCTATGTTGTTATTGACGTGCTCGAGAGTGTCGCGCCCCATCTGCGCCGCTTGGTGAAGCTGTTTCAAAAACTCGATTTCGCGTTCGAGCCGGACGCTTTGTTCTTTATTCATCAGTTGTTATTCCTCCGCCGTTAGTTTGTGCAAAACCGAAAAATTTATCGCCGTTTTTTACTCCTAAAAGAACTTTAACAGCGCGCAGCCTACAATACAGCCGGTGTAGGTTGCGACGAGCGCGACGGGGATTGCGTAGCGCAGGCGGCGCACGCTCGACTGCGAAAAGTATATCGTCGCTACGTAGAATACCGTTTCGCTCGAGCCGTATATGACGGACGCGCACCGCCCGATATAGCTGTCCGTGCCGTAGTTTTTGTATATGCCGTCGAGAATGGCGAGCGAGCCTGCGCCCGACACGGGACGAAGAAACATGAGCTCCGCCACTTCTTTGGGTAAGCCCACTTTAGCGAGTACGGGCTCGACGGCGTGCGCGAGGTATGCCGACGCGCCCGACACGCGGAACGCCTCGACGGCGACCATGATTGCGAGAAGGTAGGGAAACACGTTTATCGTCAGATCGACCGCCTGCCGCGCGCCGCCTATGAACCCGCTGTACGGCTCGCGCCGTCTTATGAACGACGCGGCGAGAACGACGAGGAACAGTATTGGAATTATGTACGCGCTCACAGTTTGTTCCCTCCGCGCATCGCCGCTTTCCCACGCTTTTCATGTCTGATTTTGCTTTTGCGTTTTTGTTTTGCGCGCGGTGCGCTTGTCCGCTCCCGTTTTTTTCGGTCGAAAATTTTAGAACACAGCTTGACTCCGATTATTCCGATTACAGTGGACAGGACGGTCGCAATAAGCGAGGGGAAAAGGAAGTCGGCGGGGTTTGCCGAGCCTGCCGTCGCGCGCATGCCGATGACCGTCGTCGGCAGGATTTGAAGGCTTGTAGCGGATATTACGGTCAGCATTATCATGTCGGTGGACGCCCGACCGCTCCCGTCGTCCATGCGCTTTATGGCGTTTATCGCCATGGGTGTTGCGGCGTTGCCGAGCCCCAACAGGTTTGCCGAAACGTTCATCGTTATATATTTTCTGGTCTCGGCGTCGCACGAGGGGAACATGCGCGATATTACGGGGCGGAGAAGGCGCTCCAAGCCTCGCGACAGCCCGAGCTTTTCGATGAGCGCGAAAAAGCCCAGCCAAAACGCGTAAAGCGCCATGAGATTGAGCGACAGCTCCACCGCGCTGTGCGCGCCTGTTATCATGGAGTTTACCGCCGCGGAGGGGTCTGTGAATATCATAAGTCCAAGCGCGGAAGCGAGCATTAACAGCCATATGATTGCCATGCTTAAAATATATGCCGTAGCTTTGTGAATAATGTCGAACGCATAAAGCGGACGGCGCATATAAAATAAGCGGAGGATTGAATATGAGCGGCGAATCGAACAACAAGAGCGCGGATATTAAATCGCTTCGAAAGCTTTTTGCCGCGAATATCGGGCGGCGAGCTCGAATCGACGTGGCAGACGGCGAAAAGTCTCGCATTTTGCGGGGCGAGGTCTACTGCGTGGGGAACGCTTTTTTGAGCTTGATCGACGACGAGAGTGTGTCCGTCGCGGAGCTTGCGGAGATATATGACTTTGCGTTTGAATAGAAACAAAGCGGCGCAAGCGCCTAAAATAAGAGATAAAAGATAAGAAATGAGGAAGCGCGGGATTGATATGCCCGCGCTTTTTTGAACCCCTTTCGACGCTCCGCGCCACTTTCCCCTTTGATCGCTTCGCGCTAAAAGCGGACAGCGAGACGGTGCGGTAATCGAAGTGTGCCGCATTGTTACTTCGCGTCTTGCCTCCCACTTTTGCGCCGGCCAAAGGGGGAGGAGGCACAAGCGAAGCGAGTGCCGGTGGGGGTTTTTTATATGTACCGCACTCGTCGGGTGTACAAAAGACGAATAACGGCAGTAAATACACGAGAAAAAACAGGCTGTGCCTGTTAATCGAGTGCGCCGTTAAGTGCGGCGTCGAGGTTGCCCGAATCGGAGACGGTGAAGCGGTCGAGCCCGAGATAGTTGAGGAGCGCACCGAGAATGATCGCGCCGTACGGAAGCGTGTCGGCGCGCTTTGCGCAAATCGGGCGGAATACGGACAAGTCCTTGCTCATCAGCATGGGCAGCATGCCGTCGAGCTCGGCGGCAGTCATGCATGCGCCGTTTATTCTGTTCTTATCGTAGACCGTCATGTTGAGAAAACCCGCGGCAATCGAGCAAACGCTCCCGCCGATGATGACGAGAGGGTGCGCGGGGACTTTTCCGTATTCTTTTACGAGGTCGGGCGCCTCGTCGATCGCCCTGCGGAAATCGCCTTTATAGCGGTTTTTCAGCACTACCACGCCGAGCGGCAGGCTCTTTATGTAGTTCGGATTTTTTCCGTCGCGCGACGAAATGAGTTCCATGCTTCCGCCGCCGAGATCGCACACGCATACCTTGCCATTCGGCTTTACCGCGCCGAAAAGGGCGAGCCGCGCCTCGTCTTCGCCCGATAACACGCGGACGGAAAGATTTGTCTCGCGAAGAACCTCGGCACAGAACGCGTCGCCGTCTTTTGCACGGCGCACCGCCTCGGTCGCGAAAACGTCTATCCTGTCGAAGTCGGCGCACATGCTTACGTAGCGTGATATTGCGGCGAGCGTAGCGCGGACGCCGACGGGAGAAAGCGTGCCCGTCGATTCTATGCCGTCGGCGAGTTTTGTTATTTCCGAAAAGACTTTGCCGTCCGAGCGGGCGAGCCTTACCGAGTTCGATCCTATGTCTATTGCTGCGCGCATAATTTCTCCGAGAGTACGCATAAGACGCTTAATGTCGCGTACGATGTTCTGTCTCATCAAAAACGGGACGGCTATAAGCACGTCCCGCGTTGTGATTATTTCGTTCCCGAGGGCAACTCGCCGCGGTAGATCATGTTGAGATATTCGCGCGCGTAGTTGATGATAAAAGACGACGTCTTGCAGTAGGTGAGCATGCTTTCGTTTTCGGCGAGCGCCTTTTCGAGATAGGCGGATTGCGCCTTGTAATCGTCAAGCCTGTCGTTTACTGCCGAAAGCCGCACGAGGTTGATGATGAGCGCGACGATGAGTAGCACCAAAAGCGTGGCGAGCGACGCGACTACAACTTTTATTATCGTTTTCTTGTTTGCTTCTGTCATGGCGGTATTATACCACCGACGGAAACTCTTGTCAAGCTTTTGCCGTTAAATACACTACACGCTTTCGAGCAGCATTTTGTCGGCGACGAGCGCTATGAACTCGCCGTTGGTCGGTTTTTCGTTGTGGTTGTAGACGCGAACGCCGAACAGGGTGTTGATGTTTTCTATCTTGCCGCGGTTCCAAGCGACCTCTATCGCGTGGCGAATGGCGCGCTCGACCTTGCTCGGGCTGGTGTTGAAGTGCTCGGCGACCTCGGGATACAGCTTTTTGGTGATCGAGTTGATTATTTCGGGGCTGTCGATCGTCATTTTGATAGCTTCGCGCAGATACTGATAGCCCTTGATGTGCGCGGGAATTCCCACGGTGATGAAGATGTTGCTTATCTTCTCGTCCATAGAACGGTTTTTGGCGGTGGGGCGCTTGGTGTTGACCGCTTCGACTATGCGCTCGTCGAGGACGGGGAAGGATATCGGCTTCATCATGTAGAAGTCGGCGCCGAGATTCATCGCCTTACTTATAAACGCTTCCTGCGACAGCGCGGACACGACGATTATTTTCATGTTGCCCTTGTTGACGCGTTCCAAAACGGAAAATCCGTCAAGCGTGGGCATTACGAGGTCGAGGAGCAGCGCGTCGGGATGCACCGCGTCGATTTTGTCGAGCGCGTCCTTGCCGTTGACCGCCGTTTCCACAAGCTCGATCTTGTCCGACGTCGCAAAATGCCGCTTAGCCTCGGTGACGAACTCCGCGTTGTCGTCGCACATCATTACCCGAATTTTCATTGTTTGTATCTCCTTTTCGTTCCGTTAAATCTACTACTATTTTATCATTTTCGAGCTATACAGACAAGCCTCGCATGCGTGTGAAAAAGGGGTGCTTTTGTCATAGAAGGTCTGTTTTTGCCGAAAATACACGTTTGCTTTCGCGCTGCGTACGTTTTCGTCCTATTTTGGGCGAGTAAAAAAGTACACAAAAACCATTAAATGTGCCGTAAAATCGCGTTTCATGGCGACTTCGCGGGCAATTTACGCAAAATACTATCCAAAACGAATAATATGTTGTATAATAACAATACACTCGTATAAAACGTGGGCGGCAAACGCACGCGTTCTACAATCAGAGGAGGCTCTCATGGGTTTTATTCTTGCGGCGGATACTTCCGGCGATATCCCCCGGACCGAAATGACGGCGCGAAACATCGAGTACAAGTCGCTCGTTTACACAATCGACGGCGTCGAGTATCCCGACAACTTCTCGCTCGACTCGGAGTATAAGGCGTTCTACGACGAGATACGCGCCGGCAAGCTCCCCACGACCTCGCAGATAAACACGCTGGAGCACGAGGAGTTTTTCGAGTCGCTTTTGCAAAAGTACGAGGACGACATACTCTACGTCACGCTGTCGTCCGGTCTTTCGGGCTCGTACGAGAGCGCAGTGCTCGCCGCGAAAAATCTTTTGGAAAAAACGGGACGTAAAATATATGTCGTCGATTCGCTCGGCGCGACAATTTCTCAGCGCAAGGTTGTCGACAAAGCGGAGCAGCTCAGAAACGACGGATTGAGCGCGAAAGAGGCCGCGGCCGTGCTTGTCGATTACGTCAAGCACATCCAGACCTGGTTCATGCCGACCGACCTCAAGCACCTTTGCCGCGGCGGCAGGGTGTCGCGTGCGGCGGCGACCTTCGGCACTATGCTCAACATCAAGCCCGTGCTGTTTATAGATCGGTTGGGCAAGCTCCCCGTAATTAAAAAGCTGCGCGGCGCCTCTAACGGTATGACGTATATGTTAGAACGCTTTAAAGAATATGCGACTGCTACGCCCCACAGGGTATATATAGCTTCGGCGGACAGCGATTTCGCCGAAGAAATGCGCCAAAAGGTAAAGGACGCCCGCCCCGACTGCGACGTCGTAATCGGTTGGATAGGACCGGTTATCGGTGCGC
Organism: Clostridiales bacterium; assembly: GCA_022508505.1. GTDB lineage: Bacteria > Bacillota > Clostridia > Christensenellales > Pumilibacteraceae > Anaerocaecibacter. The sequence goes on from JAFLVC010000002.1 coordinate 47,310, forward strand.
ACACAGGCTGCGGCGCCGTCGGCGTTTCGTTCGAGTCCGACATCGAAAGACCGTACTAAGCGCCACTTCAAGGCTAAGATAAGAGATAATAGATAAGAATGAATAATTAAGGAAGCGCGAGTCAAAGCTCGCGCTTTTATGTTTTTTGGCCTACGTATATTTTCGGTTTAACATACGGCGTCAAAACAGTTGCGTTTTTTTTATTCGTTTGTTATAATAGTCGAGCAATATGTGTGGCGGCATAGCTCAGCTGGCTAGAGCGTCCGGTTCATACCCGGCAGGTCATTGGTTCGAATCCGATTGCCGCTACCATGAAAGACCCAAAACGAATCTTTTCGTTTTGGGTCTTTCAAATGAAGCGCCGCCTACGGCGGCATGAAAAATGAAGACGTTCACTTCGTTCACTAATGAAGTCGCTCGCTTGTGCTCGCTAATTAAGGTGGCGCTTCGCTTCATTTTTCATTAGGTGCCGTAGGCACCGTCTTCATTATTCGTTTTAGGTTTGTTATGCTCTACCATTTATCGGTGACGTCGAAAGACGTTGCCGATTTTTTTTGTTATCGGCGCTTTTAAAAATTTCGGAAGGTATTGACAAAGTCGATTAAATGCTATAAAATACTTTTACAAGTTTTAATACGGCTCACACTATAGGTACTCTTATCGGTCTGCGGTTTTAAAAGTTGAATACTACAAGGAGAAAGGCTTCCATGACTGACAAGGTGCTTACTTGCAGGGATTGCGGAAAGGAGTTTACTTTTACCGCGGGGGAACAGGAGTTCTACGCGGAAAAGGGTTTCGAGCACGAGCCGACGCGCTGCCCCGAATGCCGCAAGATAAACAAGGCTAAGCGTGCCGCCGCGCGCAACAACCGCCGCAACGATCAATAATTTGCTCACACAATCGTCAAAAAGCGTCCGACATACAATCGGGCGTTTTTGTTTTTGCATTGACTATTATCGCGTTTTATTGTATAATACGGGTATGGAAGAAAGAACTCCGCCGCTCGACATCGCGGCAGACAAAAAGACGGACGACAAGCCCGCCGTCAAAAAACGCCGCAATTGGTTCGGCTCGCTCAAGATAAAGACGAGCTTTACCTTTATTGCGTTTGCGGCGGCGATCCTCGTCATACTGTGGGCGATATTTTTGATATTCATTTTCGGAGTCTACGGGCGAATGCTCGAAAACGATTTGGCGGCGGTGGGCGACGCCGTCGCGGCGCGAGTGCCGTCCGCTATCGAGGACGTGGACTCCCTTCAAGCGACGCTCAGCGACCACGCACAGCGCGACTCCGTTTCCATAACCGTTTTCACCGTCGGAGAGGACGGCATTCCCAACGCCCCGATAATCAATATCGACACGTTCGGCAACAGCATAGACACCGAAAAGCCGGAGTCGTTTGACGCCATCATTGCGGACATCGACTTCGACGACGTGTTCGTCAAGCGCGGCGGCGTCGGCCGAGTCAGTACCGAAATGGGCGACTACATGTGCTACGGCGCAAAGCGAAACGTCAGTTTGAACGGCGAGCACACCGAGCTCTACATTCTCGTCGCCGAGCCCGACGACCTGTTCAACTCGCAGACCATGATACTTATCTATGCGCTCGTCGTGATTACGGCGGTCGTGCTTGTGGGCGCTATCATAAGCTCGATATTCATGTCGGACTATCAGATACGGCTACTCCGCGGGTTTTCGCGGAACGCCAAAAGGCTTGCCGAGGGCGACTTCGACGCCGAGTTCTCGGGTGGCGGCTACGAGGAATACGACAACCTCGCGAGTGCGCTCAACGCCGCAAAGGACAGTATCAAAAAAACGGAAGCGCTGCAGCGCGACATGATTGCAAACGTTTCGCACGACATACGCACGCCGCTCACCATGATACGCGCGTATGCCGAAATGCTGCGCGACATGCCGCTCGATCCCGAAAAGCGCGAAAGGACAGCCGAAATCATCATAGCGGAAAGCGACAGGCTGGACGCTCTTACCGCAGACATCTTGAACCTGTCAAAATTGCAGGCGGGCGTCGTCGAGTTCAAGTACGAGCCGCTCTACATAGGCGAGCTCGCTTACGCCACGCTCGTGGAGTTCGAAATCTTCCGTACGCGCGACGGCGTCAAGTTCGAAACGGACATAGACGACAACGCTCTTGCGGTGTGCGACAGCTCGCGCATATTTCAGGTATTTTACAATCTCATCATCAACGCGATCAATTACAGCGGCGACGACAAGACGGTCATCGTCCGCGTCAAGAATAAAGAAAACGCCGTGCGCGTCGAGGTCGCCGATCACGGCAAGGGCATCGAGCCGGACGAGCTAGACAACGTTTGGGACAGGTACTACCGTTCGGCGCACACCAAGAGAAGCGCCGTCGGTTCGGGACTCGGTCTCAGTATTTGCAAGAGCATTCTCGAAGCGCACAAAGCCGAGTACGGCGTTACGTCCGAGCTCGGCAAGGGGACTACGTTCTGGTTTGAATTGGCGACAAAGAATGATTAGCAGATAGCGCCGCAAGCGGCTGAGCGCCGCGTTGCGGCTAAGATAAGAGATAAGAGATAAGAAATAATAATGAATAATTAAGGAAGCGCGGGATTTATATGCCCGCGCTTTTATTCTAAAATCCGACCTTAATTATTATCTATTATCTATTATTTCTTATCTATTGTCTTAGACTCGGGGTGCCGCTTGACGACATTCCGAGTCGCCCAGTATGCGATGAGATATCCGCCGAATAGGCAGGCGAAGATGTACGGCGCGATAACCGTGCCCGTAAGTATTATGTATGCGACGAGTGCGCCGCCGACGGTAAGCGCTACGAGTGAGTCCAAAACGATTGTAACCGGTTTTAGATCGGTTCTTTTTGCGAGCGCGCTCGCTGCCATATACAGCACGCGCGTGGCGACGCCAAGCCCGAGCGAAAACAAAAAGGCGTACAGCTCGGTCATTTGAAAATGCGCTTTAAGAGCGACTGCTTAGCCGCCGTGTACTTTATGCCGTCGATGTTGCCGCTTAAAGCGAGGTCGCCGCTCGCTTCGTCGAAGCGCTCGATCTTGAGCTCGCTGCCGGATATGACGAGCCGTCCCAAGCACGACACGAGGATTATCTCCGTCGCGTTGGAGCTTTCCACTCGTACTACGCCCGTGAGCGTCGCTTTTTTGCGGTCGGTCACGGCGATAGAGTGCGATGTGAACTTGGTCTTAAATACTTCCGCGTTGTTTTCTTTCATGTAAATAAAGTATGCGGCGCTTCCGCCTAATATGTTTATTTCTCGCGGTCGCGCCGCTTTTTCCCGCAGACGCAAAATAACCCGAAAGCTACATGTCAAAAAAATTTTCGGTCAAAACGATTGCTTTTCGGCGGCGTGTGTTGTAAAATTATAGTGTTGCAGGTTAGAGGCGGTAGGCTCGTTGCGGAGCGCGATTGCCATAACCTAAGGCATCGAAAAGAGGATTTTTATGGACATCAAAAAACAGCTTGCCGAGGAGTTTTCCCTCAAAGAAGAGCACTGCTCAAACATCGTCGACCTGCTCGATCAGGACAACACCGTTCCGTTTATCGCGCGCTACCGCAAGGAGATGCACGGCGGCACCGACGATCAGGTCATTCGTGCGCTTTCCGAGCGCTACGACTATCTCAAAAACCTCGCCAAGCGCAAGGAAGAGATTAAAAACTCCATCGAGGAGCAAGGCAAGTGGACGGACGAGCTCGCCGCTCAGCTCGACGCCGCAAAGACGTTGACCGAAGCGGAGGATATTTACCGCCCGTACAAACAGAAGAAAAAGACGCGTGCGTCGGTCGCGATTGCGCGTGGCTTGGAGCCGCTTGCCGACATCATCGAGGCGCAGGAGCTTGCATCTTACGACGAACAGGAGCTCACCGCGCCGTATATCGACGCCGAAAAGGAAGTGCCCGACGCCGCAGCTGCGATAAGCGGCGCATGCGACATAATAGCCGAACGCATATCGGACGACGCGGCTATTCGCAAGGCGCTTCGCGAAAGCGCGCTGTCGGAGGGGCATTTGGTCGCCGCCGCCGACGAGTCGTGCAAGGACGACGAAAAGAAAAAGATTTACGAGACGTACTTCAAGTTTGACGAGCCGGTGTCGACTGTGCCCAGCCACCGCATTCTCGCAGTCAACCGCGGCGAGAAGGAGAGCTGTCTCAAGGTGAATATTACGGTCGACGAAGCGAAGGCGATTTCGACGATTTCCGCCGCCAAAAAGAAGAGCTCGGCGTTCGATGCGTTGATTGACAAGACGATAGAGGACAGCTATAAGCGCCTTATTGCGCCGAGCATAGAGCGCGAGGTGCGCGCAGAGCTATTGGACCGCGCGTCCGAGCAGGCGATCAAGACCTTTGAATCCAACCTCAAGCCGCTGCTCTTGCAGCCGCCATTAAAGGGCAAGGTCATACTCGGGCTCGATCCCGCCTACCGCACAGGCTGCAAGCTCGCCGTCATCGACGCGAGCGGAAACTTCCTCGCGAGCTCCGTCATATATCCCACGCCGCCGCAAAAGAAAATCGAGCAGGCGAAGGTTACCATGAAAGAGCTCATTGCAAAGTACTCCGTCGACTGCATAGCAATCGGCAACGGCACCGCATCCAAGGAGTCCGAGATATTTGTGTCCGAGCTTTTGAAAGAGATTGACCGTCCCGTTCAGTACGCGATAGTTTCGGAGTCCGGCGCGTCGGTATACTCGGGCAGCAAGCTTGGCGCGGAGGAGTTCCCCGAGCTCGACCTCACGATAAGGAGCGCCATTTCTATAGCGCGCCGCCTTCTCGATCCGCTCGCAGAGCTTATCAAGGTGGACGTGCGCTCGCTTGGCGTCGGTCAGTATCAGCACGACATGCCGCAAAAGCGGCTGGTGTCGTCGCTCACCGCCGCAGTCGAGGACTGCGTCAACAGCGTGGGCGTCGACCTCAACACCGCGTCGTACTCGCTGCTCTCGTACGTGTCAGGGCTCAATATCGGCACGGCAAAGAGCATAGTCGAGTACAGGTCAAACAAGCGGTTCGGCTCGAGAAAGGAGCTACTCAAGGTTCCCAAGCTCGGAGCAAAGGCGTTTGAACAGTGCGCCGGATTTTTGCGCATAACGGACGGCGAGAACGTTCTCGACAACACCGCCGTTCACCCCGAGTCGTACGAGGCTGCCGAAAAGCTCATCAAAAAGTTCGGTTACACCGACGCCGACGTCAGGGAGGGCAAGCTTTCCGACATCAAGGCAAAAGTAGCGGAAGCGGGCGAGGAAAAAATCGCCGCCGAGATAGGCGTCGGCGTTCCCACCCTCAACGACATTGTAAGCGAGCTCGTAAAGCCGGGCAGAGATATACGCGACGAGCTGCCGCCGCCCGTGCTTCGCTCCGACCTCATGGACATGAACGACCTCAAGGACGGAATGAAGGTTTCGGGCGTCGTCAGAAACGTTACCGACTTCGGCGCGTTCGTGGATATTTCGGTACACCAAGACGGACTGCTGCATATATCGGAGATGTCGAACAGCTTTGTTCGCCATCCGTCGGACGTTCTCAAGGTGGGCGACAAGGTTGAAGTGTGGGTGCTCTCCGTCGACAAAGACAAGCACCGCATAGCGCTCACCATGATAGATCCCGCGCTCCGCGAGAGCAAGAAGGCGGAGTACGAAAAGCAGAAGGCGGAGCGTGCCGAGAAAAAGGCGGAATGGGAAAAGCAGAAGGCCGAGCGCGCCGCCAAAAAAGCGGAATGGGAAAAGCGCCACGCCGAATGGGAAAAGCGTCAGCAAGAGCGCAAGGAGCGTCAAGAGCGTGGCGAGGGCGAGCGCAGAGAAAGGCCCGCCTTCGATAAGCGCGACGACCGTCACGGAAAGGACAGGAACGACCGCCGCGAGAGAGGTGATTACCGCGAACGCGACCGCGAGTACGTTTCCACCGAAAATATGACGATGGAGCAAAAGCTCGCGGCGCTTGCGAGCAAGTTCAACCGCAAGTAAAATAATTAAAAATCGTCCGTGTACGCATTTAAAACGGTTGACAAAAAGCGGGGCGTTTACTACAATAATAAAGATGTTGCAAGGGCGCCGTAAGTAATTACGGCGTTCTATTTTTAAGGAGTGAACTATGGTTAAGGTTACGGAGTTGTTCGGCTCGATGGTGTTCAACGAGCAGGTCATGCGTGAGCGCTTGCCTAAAGAGGTGTTTAAGGCGCTTCAGTGCACCATCAAGACGGGGTCGTATCTTCCGTCCGACGTCGCGGACGTCGTGGCGAGCGCGATGAAGGACTGGGCAATCGAAAAGGGCGCGACGCACTACACGCATTGGTTCCAGCCCATGACCGGCATAACCGCCGAAAAGCACGACAGCTTCATAACCCCCGACGACGGCGGCTCGGTAATAATGAAGTTTTCGGGCAAGGAGCTCATCAAGGGCGAGCCCGACGCGTCGAGCTTTCCGTCGGGCGGACTTCGCTCCACCTTCGAGGCGCGCGGCTACACGGCGTGGGATCCGACGAGCTATGCCTTTGTAAAAGGCACCGTGCTTTACATACCGACGGCGTTCATATCGTATTCGGGGCAGGTGCTCGACAAGAAAACGCCGCTACTCCGCTCCATGGACAGCGTGAGCAAAGCGGCGGTTCGCGTGCTTAAGCTGTTCGGCAAAAACCCGACGAGCGTACTGCCGTCCGTCGGTCCCGAACAGGAATACTTTTTGATTCCCATCGAGCTTTATAAAAAGCGTCCCGACCTCATCATCACAGGCCGCACGCTGTTCGGCGCGAAACCGCCCAAGGGACAGGAGCTCGACGACCACTATTTCGGAAAAATCAAGAGCAAGGTGCTCGAATACATGGAGGACCTCGACGCGGAGCTGTGGAAGCTCGGCATTCACGCAAAGACGCGGCACAACGAGGTCGCGCCCGCTCAACACGAGCTTGCGCCCATCTATTCGACGGTCAATATCGCAACAGACCACAACCAGCTTACCATGGCGGTCATGCGCGAGCTTGCCGTAAAGCACGGGCTCGTGTGCCTGTTGCACGAAAAACCGTTTGCAGGCGTCAACGGCTCGGGCAAGCACAACAATTGGTCGCTGACCACCTCGGACGGTGAAAACCTCCTGGATCCCGGCAAGGACCTCAAAAACAACCTTCAGTTCATGCTGTTTTTGACAGCCGTCATAAAGGCGGTTGACGAGCACCAGGACCTTTTGCGCCTCTCCGTCGCGACGGCGGGCAACGACCACCGTCTCGGCGCGAACGAGGCTCCGCCCGCCATTATTTCCATGTTCCTCGGCGACGAGATTACCGACCTTTTCGAGACCATATCGTCGGGCAAGGAATACAAAAACCGCGTCGGCGCGAAGCTGTCGACGGGTGTGGAGTCGGTGCCCGTCATTTACGAGGACACGACGGACAGAAACCGCACGTCGCCGTTCGCGTTTACGGGCAACAAGTTCGAGTTCCGTTCGCTCGGCTCGTCGCTCAATATCGCGTGCCCCAACATCATGATAAACGCCGCCGTCGCCGACGCGCTCAATGCGTACGCCGACAAGCTCGAAAAGGCTAAGGACTTCAAGAAAGCGGCGCTCGACCTCATAAAAAAGGAATATATCGCGCACAAGCGCATCGTGTTCAACGGCGATAACTACGCCGACGCTTGGAAGGCGGAAGCGGCGCGTCGCGGCCTCCTCAACCTCAAGGGAACGCCCGAAGCGCTTTCGTACTACGACACCAAGGAAAACGTCGAGCTGTTTGAAAAGCTCAAGATCTACACGGCGGAAGAGGTCAAGGCGAGAAAGGACATTCTCCTCGAAAACTACTGCAAGATAATCAACATCGAAGCGCTTACGATGTGCGAGATAGCTGTCAAGCAGATACTGCCCGCCGCCGCGAGGTTTACCACCGAGCTCGCCGACAACATCGCAAAGCTGACCGCGCTCGGCGTGGATGCAAGGGCGCAACGCGAAGTGCTCGACATATCCGCGGCGCTCATAGGCGACGCGTACGAGGCTGAGCAGCGGCTTTCGGACGCTCAGCTCGCAATCAAGAACGAGACAGACAGTCAAAGCGCGGCGAACTTCTGCCACGACACGGTGTTCTCGGCAATGCAGGAACTCCGCACCTACTGCGACAGGCTGGAAACGCTCGTCGCAAAGGATTTGTGGCCGTTCCCGTCGTACGGCGACCTCTTGCTGTACGTTTAATATCGCGCATTTTCGGCAAATAGCTTGACAGCCCGCGCCGCGCGCTGTATAATATCGTTATGTTTTTGAGTGCATTGGAACCGTATGTAGTAGTCATACTCATAGTAATAGTCGCGTTGCAGTACGCTTTTGCGCTGTTCTGCCTGCTCAAGCTCGCGTACCTCGATATAACAAAGCGCGAGTACGTGCTGTGGAACCTGTTCATTCTCCTCGTGTTCTTTATCGGCGATATCGCATTCCTTGTGTATTATTACAAGAAAGGCAAGGAAAAGACAATCCCGCCCTACGTCCCGCCCGTGGAAGGCGACGACGAAAAAGACGTCGAAAAATCGGAGAGCTACGCGGAAGGCGAGGCGAACGCGGAAGCGGCGGAAACCGAAACGGTCGATACGCTGACGAAGCCCGAGGAAAAAACTGAAATCGCTGAGAATGATCAAGAGGCTAATGAGCCGATAGCGGAAGAAAAGAAAGAAGAAACGGACAGCACAGCCGACGCTACGCTTTCGGAACAGGACAAGCCCGAGAAGAAAGCTCCTGCAAAGAAAAAGCCGACGGGCAAAAAGAAAACCCAATAATCATTGTAACAAAAACAGAAAAGCTCTCGATTATTTGAGAGCTTTTAATTATGTATGAGTGAGCGCATCAATCGAGTTGTGCTAATGTCAACAGTGCCGGCAATTTCCTATATCAAGCTCCACTTAATAAAGGGAGCCTGATAGCGTCGGTCGACAAGCGAAAACTCATTACATAGGCGCGGTTAATAGCTTTGCCTTTAAATGAAATTTATATCTCAAACTCAATATTTTTGATTTCGGTTATTCTTATTTCAATTAAGTATTTACCGATATTACCTTGCAAAGAGATTGCTTGTGCAAATGGCGAATAAAAATCCAAGTTAACTGCAAAGTGATTTTTTAGCAACAAGTCTTTTATATCTGCCAAATCAACTTCTGCCCAACGATTTTTGTGGCATTTATAAAATGAACAATGCTCAAAAAGTCTATTAATGTCAAAATCGTCAACATAAATGTTCATTTTGCAAGGCTTGGATAGGTAGCTCTCTTTTCCTGTATCGTCTAAAATATAGACACCATTACAAAATGAAAATGTTAAACCATTTTTATTAATGATAATATCATTTATAAATGTGTCGTGTAAACCGTATTCGATATATCTATCAAACATACAAACTCCATTAGATTACTGTTTATTGTATAATTATTATAGCAAATCGCAATCAAAAAAGCAAACAGGCGCGACTTTAAGCCGCGCCGTTGTCGTACTATTAGGTTTTGTGCGAAATTACACGCTTCTTACGGGAAGGACGAGGTAGATGTATTCGTCCACGCTGCCGGCGGGGGATACGACGCAAGCGGAAGTCGCGTTCGTCAGGTTGAGAACAATCGTGTCGCAGTTCATGCAGTGCAGGAACTCGGTAAAGTACCGCGCGTTGAACGATATGGAAATGTCCGCACCGTCCGTTTTTACGGGCAGGTTTTCCTCGACGTTGCCTACGTCGCTTCTCGACTTTACCGTCATGTTGGTTTCGGTTATGTCGAAGCGGACGAGGTAGTTGTTCTTTTCGGTACGCGCCATGAGCACCGCGCGGTCGATTGCGTCCTCGAACAACGCTTTGGGGATATATACGTGCGTGTCGAAGTGCTGAGGCACGATCTGGCGGTAGTTGACGAAGTCGCCGTCGATAAGCCGCGTCGTAATGGTCGTCGCGTCAAGCCGCACCATGAGGTAGTTCTTGTGCATATAGAACATTACTACGTCGTCGTTGTCGGGTACGAGCTTGGATATTTCCATGATGGCGCGTACAGGCACGACGATACTCGTTTCGGCGGTGGTCGCAATCAGCGGCTTTACGCACTTTGCGAGCCGATATCCGTCGAGCGCGACTGCCACGACGTCCGATTCGTTTATCTCGAACAGCACGCCCTTAAGGGTGGGGTGCGAGTCGTCGGTGCATACGGAAAACGCTACCTTGTTGACGAGGTCGCGGAACTCCGAGTTTTTCATCTCGAAGTGCTGCGTGTCCTCGACGCGGTTTATCTCGGGGAACTGGTCGGCGGAATAGCAGCCGAACTCGCCCTCGCTCCTTTCGTAGTCTATTTTGAGGCGGGAGCCGTTGGCGGAAAGCACTATGTTTTGAGAGGTCAGCTTTTTGACGAAGTCGCCGAACAGCTTGCCCGGCACAACCGTTTCGCCCGACTCGATGACGTCGGCGCGTATCATGTGCTCTATGGAAAGCTCGAGATCGGTCGCCGAAAGGGTGAGCGTGCCGTCCTCGGCGGTCATTCTGATTCCCTCGAGAACGGGGTTTGTCGAGCGCGCGGATACCGCCTTGATGACGCGTCCTACCGCTTCGCAAAGATCGTTGCCGTTGCATTCGATTTTCATAAATATTTCACCTCGCATGTGTTTGTAATATTGTACCACACTCGACAAAAAAAGTCAATATAATTGGCAAAGTAAAATACTTTACAACCCACCCTCAAAAATGATAGAATAGTAAAAATTATACTTACAAGGAGAGAATATGTTGCGCGACCACGAATCCGAAGAGATGTACCTCGAGACGATACTCGTATTGAAGGGCGAGAAGGTTGCCGTGCGCTCTATCGACGTAGCGGAACGGTTGGGCTATGCCAAATCGAGCGTTTCGCGCGGCGTCAATCTTCTTCAAGACCGCGGATATATCGTCATTCGCGAGGACGGGTTTATAGACTTTACCGATGCCGGTGCGCAAAAGGCGAACACAATCTACGAGCGGCACAACGTCCTTACCGAAATGCTCATCGAGCTCGGCGCGAGCAAGGAGCTCGCCGAAACCAACGCTTGCAGGATAGAGCACGTGATTGACGACGAGGTGTTCGACCTCATCAAAAACCACATCGAGGCAAAGTCGAAATAACGACTTAAACAAAAAGAGAACGACTGCCGATAAGCAGTCGTTCTCTTTCTTTGTTTTAGCGGGAGAGAAAGTTCACTCAGCCGTTGTTGTTGCAGCCGCCGTTATTGTAACCGCCGTTGTTGTTGCAGCCGCCGCTACTTCCGCACATGCTTCCCCATATGTTCTTGAGCAGGCATTGGCAGGGGCTCTGCGCACGGTTGCACTCGCAGCTGCGGCACTTCCGACAGCAATTGCACCCGCTGTTGCAGCTACTGCCGCTGTTGCAGTTGCAGTTAGAGCTGTTGTCGTTGTTGCCGTTCTGATTGTCGCACTCGCGCATGACGGTACATCTCACGCAGCACGACCTGTTGCAGTTGTTGCAGTTATTAAAAAACATAAAACACCTCCGATTGTTTATGTAAAGTTTGCTGTGAAAAAGGCGGTGTCTTAATTTCAGTCTATGCGACAGTGCGGCGGTGTGTGAAAACGCTTGATTTTTTACAAGCGGAAATGTTATTCTTGAATCATGTACGAAACTTACGACGAGTGTCGCGCGAGGATATTCGGCGCGACGGAAGAAGAGAAGGTGGGCGGCGGCAACGCGGAGCGGCATAACGCCATAATAAACAGCGACAGCGGAACGCTCGGCGTTCGCGTGCCTGTCATAAAGCGGCTTGCAAAAGCGGTGCCCATTGCGTGTCGCGACGCCGTCCTTTCGGGGTTTTTCGGGAGCGGCGACACCGTGTTCGAAACGGTGCTGTTTGCGGGAGTGTTGGCGGCGCGAAAGGGCGACTACCGAAAAACGCGCGAGTACATGAAGCGGTTGATCCCGATGTTCTCGTCATGGGCGCATCCCGATACGATAGTCCCGTGCTTGAGATGGACGGACGAGGCGGCCTTCCGCACCGATTTTTCGTACCTTTTGGACTGCGAGGGACAGTACGAGGTGCGGACGTACATAATTTATTTGATGACGCGGTGTATCGAGAGCGATTTGGATTTTGCGCTCGACACGCTTATAAATAAAGTGAAATACGGGCAATATTATGTTGACATGGCGGCGGCCTGGTGCGTCGCCGAGGCGCTCGTCAAAAACTACGAGGGCGCGCTGCCTACGATAGAAAAGAGCGTATTGCCGCCCTTCGTTCACAACAAGGCGATACAGAAGGCGCGGGAGTCGTTTAGGCTGACGGACGAGAGGAAGGCGCAGCTTAGCTCGCTGCGCGCTAAGATAAAAGATAAGAAATAAGGTCGGGGTTTTAGATTTCACATCCCTCAGTCTGCGAGCAAGCTCGTAGACAGCTCCCCTGGATTCAAGTGGAGCCTGATGGGGGAGGAGGCAAACACACGAGGTATTAAAATTCGCGTAAACGTCTGAGCGAGTGGCGTTGAGAAATAATCAACGACACGCTATTACTCGGGTGTAATCTCGTATCACCGTTGCGGCAAACACACGAGGTATTAAAATCCGCGTAAACGTATGAGCGAGTGGCGTTGAGAAATAATCAACGACACGCTATTACTCGGGTGTAATCTCGTATCACCGTTGCGGCAAACACACGACAAATATCCAAGCTGTGCTTGGTTGCTTATTTCTTTTACAAAAGAAGTAAGGAAAAACATAGCGAAAACGTTTGATTTTTTGCGGTATGTTTAGTATAATGATAGGACAGATTTAATCGGTATAGGTGTCAGCAGATGTTTAAACGCTTCATCATAGGAATACTTTCGATAGTTATGGCGGCGGCCGTGCTCACGGGCTGCACGTTTTTCGACCACAATTACGACAGGGATTACCGTCAGGTAGTCGCCGTGGTCAAGTCGTACGAGATAGAAAACCTCGTCGGCGTGGACGAAGACGGCAACAACATAACGAGCACGTACAAGACCGCCAAGCGCACCATATACAAGCGCGACCTTGTAGAGTACATCAACAGCAATCAAACCTCGCTCTCTCAGCAGTACAACACCGCAAAAAGTCTCGTCAATCACGCGATAGAAATGCTCATCGACACCGAGCTCGTAATTAACGAGGTCGACGCCCTTATCGACGCGGGACTTATCGAATGGGGACAGGCCCAAGAAAACACTGTCAAACAGCGCATTTACGGCGTTATCGACGGCTCTATCATCAGCATCCAGAACGAGCTTTTGGAGAGCCGCAACAAACCGACTATCGACACCGATCTCGACGCTTTGAACGAGGAGACGACGTATCCCGTCAAGCCCGCGGAAAAAGTTGACGACGACGATGACGAAGTGGAGCCCGAGCCGTGGAAGCCCGACCTTTCGAGCTATCCCGGTCTTTTCGGCGACAGCGACGAGCGCTCGCTCGGTCGTCAGGCAATGCGCGAGTTCATCTCGCTGTTAAAGAACCGAGTCAAGGATGACTTCCGTCTCACTAAAGAAGACAAGGCGAAGTTCAAAGAGGACGACAAAAAGATCGACGAAATCATCGACACGCAGGGCATTTCGTACGTGTACGGCATGATAGGCGACACGCACTACATGTACTACATCAGCGGTAAGAACATCGAGCGCTCGGTCAAGATAAACGAAATGCAGACTTACCTCACCGACGCGATCGAGGTTGAGGAAAACGAAGTCGTCGACAGATACCAAAAGCTTCTCAACGGTCAAAAGAGCACGTACGACGCAGACGTTTCGCTGTTTGAATCGGCGATGTCGGGCGGCAGCACCACGATACTGTACTATCCCAATCCCGACTACTTCTACGTCAAACACATACTCCTTCCGTTCTCGGACGAGCAGAAGGCGGCGTTCGATCAGTATAAAGAGAACGCGACCGACGAACAGATCGAGGCATACCGCGCGCGCATGGTGGACAACATCGTTTGCTATCCTCACGTCGCGGGCGAGGACGACAAGCTGCACCCCATGACGGTGAACGAGGTCCTTAACGAGATAAAAGCGACCATGCTCCCGCTCGAGAGCAACGTCATGCTCGCCGACGCGGCGTTCGACGACCTTATTTACAAGTACAACACCGATCCCGGCGCGTTCGGCAACAACAAGGGCTACGTTGTCAAGAACTCGGAGAGCGGCAACAACTACATGCAAGAGTTTACCGACGGCGCGCTGTATATGCGCAAGGAGCTCGAAGTCGGTCAGGTTTATTACGAGCCTGTCATCACCGACTACGGCGTACACATCATGTACTTCGCGTCGACGACCAAGACGGGCGAGGTCGGTTTGAACGACTACACGACGCCGGGCAAGCTGGAGACGTACTACGACATCATCGAGGACAGCATTCATTCCACCAAGGCGCAGGTCAGATACTCTGCGTGGGAGAGAACGGTGCTCACCACCAACTACAAAAAGCAGTCGGTGCGTTACGAGGACAGATATTCCGATCTTTGGAAAAGCTAAACAAACTCCCGAAATGACGAACATCCGCTACGGCGGAATACATATATAGATAGATAAATAGAGGAGAGAATAATGGCAAGGTTCGGCGGATTTAACGGCGGCGGCATGAACATGCAGCAGATGATGAAGCAGGCGCAAAAGCTTCAGGAACAAATGGCGCAGGCCAAGGAAGAGCTCGAGGAAGCGCGCGTCACCGGCACGTCGGGCGGCGGCGCCGTGACCGTCACGCTGTCGGGCAGCAAGCGGTTCATTTCGATATCGATAAAGCCCGAGGTTGTCGACCCCGACGACGTGGAAATGCTCGAGGACCTCATCACCGCCGCGGCTAACGAGGCGTATGCCGAGGCCGACGAGCTCGTCAAGAACAGCCCGCTCAGCAAGCTCGGCGGCGCGTTTTAATGAAAGAAATCAAGAGTATTTCGGCGCTTGCGGCGTGCTTTTCGCAGCTGCCGGGCGTGGGGCGCAAAACGGCGCTCCGTTATGCGTATGCGGTCGTCGATATGTCCGAAGAACAGGTCGACGGCTTTTGCGTTGCGCTAAACGACGTCAAGGACAGCGTGCGGTTCTGCTCGGTGTGCGGCAACTTTACCGACGCCGAGGTGTGCGACCTTTGCAGGACGAGAAAGTCCGATAAAATCTGCGTCGTCGCGTATCCCAAGGACGTCGCCGCAATTGAAAAATCGGGCGCGTTCGACGGCGCGTACCACGTACTGCACGGCACGCTCTCGCCGATGTCGGGAAGAACGCCCGACGACCTCAATATCAAATCGCTCATGGCGCGGCTGGACGGCGTAGACGAAGTGATCGTCGCGACCAACCCCGACGTTGAGGGCGAGGCGACGGCGGTGTACCTCGCGCGGCTCATCAAGCCTATGGGTATAAAGGTTACGCGCATAGCGCAGGGTATATCAATGGGTAGCGAGCTCGAATACGCCGACGCGGTGACGCTGTCGCAAGCACTCGGAAGAAGAACACTGCTTTAGAATGAAAACAAAAAACACTCTCTCGAAAAACATCGAGAGAGTGTTTTAAAATGCGCCTATAATGAACTTATTTCTCAAGAGATTGATTAACCGTTATAGAAAGCATATAGGTATCGTAGTCATACAAAATAAGCGATATCTCGATGCCACTTGACAAATATTCTTTGAGCGTCGAAATCGCCACTTCAAGCGCCTCTTTTTTGGGATAGCCGTATACTCCGGCTGAGATGAGAGGGAATGCAATGCTTTTTATGCCGTGTTCTATAGCAATGTCCATAGAATGTTTATAACAGCTTGCAAGCAGTTCCTTTTCGCCATTTTCACCGCCATACCAAATCGGTCCGACCGTGTGAATGACATATTTGGCAGGCAGTTTATAACCACTCGTAATTTTTGCTTCGCCTGTTTGACAACCGCCGAGTGTTCTGCACTCTTCTAAGAGAGCAGGTCCGGCCGCCCTATGAATTGCTCCGTCTACACCGCCGCCGCCGAGTAAACTCTTATTAGCAGCGTTGACAATTGCATCCGCAGTAAAGGTTGTTATATCGCCTTGTACTAATTTTATTTTATTCTCCATCGAACTGCTCCTTAAAAACTATCATTTTGTTCGAATCTATTATATCATAATCGGTATCTTTTGTAAATATCCTGAAAGACGAAACTCAAATCATATCATGCGGTGCGGCTAAGATAAGAGATAAGAAGTAAGAATGAATAATGAGGGATAGTCCCTCAGTCTGCCGCAAGCGGCAGCCGGGTCTTACACAGGGGAGCCTAATAAAGCGGAAGCGCGGTCAAATGCCGCGCTTTTCAGATTCTTCGCTGCCGCGCAGAATAACCTTCGTTTGCTTCGTAGGATATAGTAATGGTGCGACTCGTCGGGCGTAACAAAAAATGAATAACGGCAGTACATACACGACGGGAAACGGGCTATGCCTGTGTCATTCTGAGCGGAGCGTCAGCGGAGTCGAAGAATCTGTTTGTCGGCAATAAAAAAATCGAAAAATGCTGCGTAAATAATTGCAAAGTCTTAAAATGTATGATATACTAAATCTCAGTCAAGAAAAGGCTTGCTACTGTGGCTCAGTTGGTAGAGCAGCTGATTCGTAATCAGCAGGTCGGCGGTTCGAGTCCGCCCAGTAGCTCCAAAAACAGGTAATTGTATTTACGATTACCTGTTTTTACTTATTCACTCTTTATTGAGTTTATTTAGCTCGAAGAGCAGCTGATTCGTAATACTCGCTTCGCTCGTGCTACGTAGCAGCAGATCGGCGGTTCGAGTCCGCCCGGTAGCTCCCAAAATCGGTAATCTATCGTGATTGCCGATTTTCTTTTTTTGATTGGAAGTGCAGCAGGCGGGGCGCGAAAGAAAAGCTGAATTTTTTCGAAGTACTTGACAGGGCTATAGCATAGTGATAAAATCTATACATACAAACAATATTTGTTGCACATAGCGAGGAAAAAATGCCAGACAACGACAACGTGACAAATAGCGGCGTGCGGCTGTGCGAGACGTGCGGAGAGCCGCTCGACGAGGACGCAAAGTTCTGTATGCGCTGCGGCGCGGCGGCGCCCGTGCCGAGCGAGCGGAAAAAGCTTTGCGGCACGTGCGGCACGGAGCTCAATGATTCCGCTAAGTTCTGCAAGAGTTGCGGCGCGGCTGTACTCCCTTCCGAGCCGGAGCAGGCAAAGTACTGTAGCGGCTGCGGAGAGCCGCTTAACGACGGCGCTAAGTTTTGCAGAAAGTGCGGTACGCCCGCAGGCGCTATCGGGCCCGATGTTTTCGGCAGCGCGCCCGTTCAGGGCGGTGCGGGCGGTGCGGCGGTCGACAGCGTTACCGCAAAAAAGCGCAATATTGCCGCGATACTGTATCTCGTCGGCGCGTGTCTTAGCGCAATTCTCGGCCTCATCTTTTTGTGCACGCCGTTTATGACGGTCACCATCGAGACGTCCTATACTGTGATGCCCTCGGTCGGCTCGACGAGGACGTCGGTTTCGCAAAACGGTCTGACGCTTATCGGCGTCATGTTCGGCGGGTCGAGCGACCTTGTCGAAGCGGGCGTCAACGCCGACCTTTTGCGCTGGGCGGGGTGGCTCACGTTCGGGTTTATCATCGCTATCATCGACCACATCGTCTGCATTTCGCTCAACGTTTCGCGTTACCGCAAGGGCGAGCGGCCGTACAACGTCGTGCAGTCAAACGTCGCAATGCTGATTGCGAGCCTCGGTCTTCTCATAGTCGGGTGCATAGCGAGGGGGCAGGTCAGCGATTGGTACGACACTCAAGTCGCGGCGTTGGGCTCGCTCATCATAGAATACGGCATTAACATTTCGCTCTCGACGTACCTCGGATTTGTCGGCGTGTTCGTCATGTCGATTCTCGGCACGGGCTGCGCGGTGACCGCTTACGCGTACAGCAACAGAGCCTTCCCGCCGCGCGAAAAGAAAGCCAAAAAGACGGGCAACGTCTTGAAGATTTTTATAACCGACATCGTGTGCGCCGTCGCTATCTGCGTCGCGGCTGTCGCGCCCGTCATCGGCATGATGGGCTACAACTACGCCAAAGAGATTTCGGTGAGCGTGGGCGACAGCGGCAAGGCCGGACTTGTCTGTGACGACACCTACGGCGGAGCAAACGTCGGCGCGACGGTGTTCAAGCTGGAAGACATGACGTACGGCGGCAACTATGTGTTCAGAATAGATACTACCGACGTCGGGGAATACGCGCTCGTCGGGTGCCTTGTGCTCGTGCCTTACGAAAAAGTCAAAGGTCTCGATGCGAGCGAGATAATCGGCAATCTCGAGAAAATCTATCTTACCATAAACACGGAGGACGGCGTCGGAACCGGCTATGCGGAGCTGTACTTTACAAACTCCTACAGCTACGACGAATTAGCGGTAGTGGTCGGGTTCCAGGCGAGGGGCGAGATGAAGGTCAATTACAAGTATTCGTTCAAGCAGGTGAATCGATAATATCCGAAAACAAGCGGGCATGTAGGGCGTAAGCTTTATGTGCCCGCTTTTCGTTTTGCAATATTGTTGACAACGCTTTTGCTTTAATGTACAATATTTTCGAAAAATGCCTTTACTCGAATTCAAAAACGTAGACTACGCATATCCTTCGGGCGACAGCGACTTTATTCAGGCGCTGTGCGCGGCAAGCCTTTCCGTCGAGCGCGGCGAGTTTGTCGCGCTTGTCGGCTGCAACGGCTCGGGCAAGTCGACGCTTGCACGGCTTGCCAACGGTCTGCTTTTGCCCGACCGCGGCGACGTCCTCGTCGACGGCATGACGACCGTCGACAAGGCCAACCTCTACGAAATTCGCAAAAAGATAGGCGTCGTTTTCCAAAACCCAGACAACCAAATGGTGACGACAATCGTCGAGGACGATATTGCGTTCGGACCCGAAAACCTCGGGCTTCCGCCCGCTGAAATCCGCGAGCGCGTCGATTGGGCTCTTCGGTGCGTAGGCATGAGCGAGCACGCAAAGAGCGGGCCGTTTAGGCTTTCGGGCGGGCAGAAGCAACGCATAGCAATTGCGGGGGTGCTCGCAATCAAGCCCGAGCTCATGATACTCGACGAGGCGACGGGCATGCTCGATCCCGACGGGCGGCGCGAAGTGATGGAGGTCGTAAAGCGGCTCAACCGCGAGGAGGGCCGCGCCGTCATCATGATAACCCACTTCATGGAAGAGGCGGCGGAGGCCGACAGAATAATCATTCTAAACGGCGGCAAGGTGGTCGCCGACGGCGGCAGGGAGCTTTTCAAAACGCCCGAGGTCTTTACGACCGCAGGGCTCGATCTGCCGCTTCCCGTGCGCCTTTCGTCGGCGCTTCGCGCGCGCGGCATAGACGTCGGCAACCCCATAAATATAGACGAGTTCGTCGCGGCGGCGGCGGCAAGGATCAAGGGCGAAGCAATCCCGCAGCAGATAATAGACAACAATGAAAAAGACGGCGGCGCGGAAGAAGTCGGCGGACAAAAAGATAATGCGCTCGATACCGAAAACGCGGTAGAAGAAGAGAACGCGGAAGGTGCCGAAAACGCCGACGGCGAGGAGGGGCGAGATGATTAAGGTCGAACGTCTTTCCTACGTGTACAGTCCCAAAACGCCGTTTACGACGCAGGCGCTTTTCGACGTCAATCTCGAAATATCGGACGGCGATTTCTTCGGCATTATCGGAAGCACCGGCGCGGGCAAGTCGACGCTCGTCAGTCATTTCAACGCGTTGACAAGGGTGCAGAAAAAGAGCGGCACGGTGCTCGTCGACGACATCGATCTTTCGGCGAAAAAGCTCGATTTCAAAAAGCTTCGCTCCAAGGTCGGCATGGTTTTTCAGTATCCCGAGCATCAGCTTTTTGACGACACCGTCGAAAAGGACGTCAGGTTCGGACCCAAAAACCTCGGCGCGAGCACGGAAGAACAGTACGCGCTCGCCAAACAGGCGATTGAGCTCGTCGGATTGGATTACGACGGGATAAAGGACCGCTCGCCATTCGAGCTTTCCGGCGGGCAGAAAAGGCGGGTTGCGCTCGCGGGCGTTATAGCCATGAAGCCGGAGGTGCTCATTCTCGACGAGCCGACGGCGGGGCTCGATCCCGTCGGCAAGCGCGACATTATGGAACTCATTGTCCGTATCAAGTCGGTGTGTCCGACGGTCGTCATGATCTCGCACAACATGGACGAGATTGCGCGGTACTGCAACAAGATAGCCGTCATGAGCCGCGGCAGAGTCGTCGGCGTGTTCACGCCGCGCGAGCTGTTCGGAAGCCGCGAAAAGTTGGAAGAAGGCAACGTGCGGCTGCCGCTCGTCACCGAGATTGCGTCGCGGCTTTGCGAGGTCGCCGACATTCCGCACGACGTACTTACGGAGGACGAGCTTTTAGAAGCAATCGTAAAGGCGGTGGAAAATGCGTGACGTGACGATAGGTCAGTACTATCCGTCGGGCTCGCTCGTTCACCGCGCCGACCCTCGGTTTAAGCTAATCATCATGCTGTTGTACCTCGTCATGGTGTTCTTTTGCGACAGCTTTTTCTCGTTCGGATTTTTGACCTTCTTTTTGATAGTGACGATAATCATGTCGCGCGTGCCGCCTTTGAAGGTGTTGCGCGGTTTGCGGTTTATTATTATCATCGTTTTGATAACGACTGTTTTGATGATGATATTCTACGTCGACGACGGATCGGAGCCGCTCGCCGAGTGGGGAATATTCCACATCTATCTGGGCGGCATTTACGCTTCGATTAAGCTCGCGTGGCGGCTGCTTTTGTTGATACTCATGCCGACGCTTTTGACGTTGACCTCGACGCCGACCGAGCTTTGCGACGGGCTTGAGAGCCTGCTGTCGCCGCTCAAAAAGCTTCACTTCCCTGTACACGAGCTCGCGCTCATCATGAGCATTGCGCTTAGGCTCGTCCCCACGCTGATCGAAGAAACGGATAAGATTATGAACGCGCAAAAGGCGCGCGGCGCACAGTTCGAGTCAAAGAACCCGTTCAAAAAGATAAAGGCGATGCTTCCCGTGCTCATTCCGCTTTTTGTGTCCAGCTTCCGCCGCGCAGACGACCTCGCCGACGCGATGGACAGTCGGTGCTACCGCGGCGCAAAGGGCAGGACGCGCATGAACAAGCTCCGTTGTCATATCGGCGACATTTTGGCTCTGCTTGCCTGGTGTGCGATATTCGTGTGCATACTCTTCCTCAACTACAACTGGTTCGGGTGGGAGTTCATCACCCTCTTGGGGGTGTAGCCGTGCGGTACAAAATTACATTGTCATACGACGGCGCGTCGTTTTGCGGTTGGCAGAGTCAGCCGAGCGGAGGAAGCGTTCAGGACGCCGTCGAGGCCGCCGTGCAAAAGCTGTTCGGGTGTAAAGCCGCCGTCGTCGGCTCGGGACGGACGGACGCAGGCGTGCACGCGCTCGCTCAGGTCGCGCATTTCGACAGCGAAAAGGTGCTGCCGCTCAAAAACGTCGTCGGCGGGCTCAATGCGTATCTTCCCGACGCCGTGCGCGTGACGGAAGCGGAATGCGTCGACGGTACGTTCGACGCGCGAAAGAGCGTCAAGAAAAAGACGTATATGTATATTATGTATGACGGCACCGTGACGCCGCTACTCGAAACGCGCGCACTCAAAGTTGACGAGCTCGACGAGGTCGCCATGAACAGGGCTTGCGCAGAGCTGGTCGGAACGCACGATTTTGCTACGTTCAAGGCGGCGGGGAGCAGCGCAAAAACTTCGGTGCGCACCGTGTTCGACGCGCACGTGGAAAGAAAAGGAAGGCTGTATCTCTTTTTCATAACGGCGGACGGGTTTTTGTACAACATGGTCAGGATTATAACGGCGCAGCTCGTAAAGATCGGCGGCGGCGAAGAGGTAGATATAAAAGCGCTTATGGAAAAGCGCGACCGCACCGCCGCAAAGGAGACCGCGCCGGCTAAGGGGCTGTACTTGTATAGGGTAGAATATTAGATAATAGATAAGAAATAAGAGATAAGAATGAATAATTAAGGTCTCGCGCGGAGCGCGAAGTATTAAATAGTGCGGCGAAGCCGCGACCGCAATTATTATCTATTATCTATTCATTATTATCTATTATCTAAGCCCCATTTTTCTTTCGAAAAATGAGGCGAAACGCTTGACAACCTATTCTTTATATGATAATCTTATAAAGCACCGCAATAGACGGTGTTTTATTTAGTGCGCTTTCGGAGGGCATGATGGAACCTAAAAACGTAAGAATAACGCTCGAGTGCACAGAGTGCAAGCAGCGCAATTACGACACGACCAAGAACAAGAAGAACGACCCCGACAGGATCGAGCTCAAGAAGTACTGCCGTTTCTGCAAGAAACGCACCGTTCATAAGGAAGCCAAATAACATGGCGGACGCGAAGGAAAAGAAAGAGAAAAAGAAAAAGGAGCCCGGCAAAGTTCGGCGCTGGTTTAAGGACTTTTTCTCCGAGCTCAAAAAGGTTACTTGGCCGACTTTTTCCAAGGTGGTCAAAAATACCGGAATCGTGCTTCTGATTACGGTCATCTTTTTGCTTGTCCTCATGCTGTTCGACTTCGCGCTCGGCGAATTCCACGGCTATCTGATAGGCAATATCCCGACCAACTATGCGGTCGCGGCGCTTAAGACTTTTGGCGGAGGAGGGTTGCTATGACCGAAAACGAACTCCCCGAAGCTAAGTGGTACATCCTTCACACCTATTCCGGCTACGAGAACCTTGTAAAGGTCAATCTCGAAACGGCATTCCAAAAAAATAACATAGAGGACAGGCTTATCGACGTTCGCATCCCCATGGAGGACGTCGTCGAGGAAAAGAACGGCAAGCGCAAGATCGTGCACCGCAGAATGTTTCCCTCGTACGTGCTTGTCAAAATGATATATACGCGCGACATGTGGCACCTCATTACGGGCACCCGCGGCGTCACCGGCTTTGTCGGTCCGCAGGGTAAACCGACGCCGCTCACCGACGAAGAGATTCGCCGCATGCAGCTCGAAAAGGTCACGATCAAGACAGACTTTGCGGTAGGCGACAGCATCCGCGTCGTAAACGGCCCGCTCACCGACATGACCGGCGAGATAAAGAGCATCAACACGACGACAGGCAAGTGCTCGGTTGAGATCAACATGTTCGGCCGCATGACGCCCGCGGAGCTGGATACTTACCAAATCGAAAAGATCGATTTATAAAGCCTTTTGCCGACCGACGAAACGCGGCAAACAACAAAGTTACTAAACGGGAGAGGACAACCTCGAATGTACCGCGATTGTAAATAAATTTACAAGGAGAACAACATGGCAAAGAAACTGAACGCAGTTGTAAAACTGCAGCTCCCTGCCGGCAAAGCCACCCCGGGACCTCCCGTAGGCTCCAGTCTCGGCCCGCACGGCATCAACATTCCGGGCTTCGTTAAAGAGTTCAACGAGCGCACCCGCGACAAGGAAGGGCTCATCATCCCCGTGGTCATGAGCATTTATTCCGACCGTTCGTTCACGTTCGTACTCAAGAGCCCGCCCGCAGCCGTCCTCATCAAGAAGGCGCTCGGGCTTGAATCGGCTTCCGCAAAACCCAACCGCGACAAGGTCGGCAAGATAACCAAGGCGCAGATCGAGGAAATCGCCAAGATCAAAATGGCAGACCTCAACGCCGGCTCGCTCGAAACCGCTATGTCGATGGTTGCAGGCACCGCTCGTTCGATGGGCGTTTTGGTGGAGGACTGATATGAAACACGGAAAGAGATATACAGCCGCCCTCGCAGCTATCGAGACGGGCAAGGCCTACGACGTAGGCGAGGCGTTCGGCAAGATTGAAGAAATCGCAACCGCTAAGTTCGACGAGACCATTGAGGCTCACGTCAAGCTCGGCGTCGACCCCCGTCAGGCCGACCAGCAGGTCCGCGGCACCGTCGTTCTTCCCAACGGAACGGGTAAGGACGTCCGAGTGCTCGTAATCGCCAAGGGCGAAAAAGCGGATATAGCGCAAAAGTCGGGCGCTGACATCGTCGGCGCGGAGGACATCATCGCCAAGATTCAGAACGAGAACTACCTCGACTTCGACGTGGTCATCACCACTCCCGACATGATGGGCCAGCTCGGCCGCGTCGCGCGTATCCTCGGTCCCCGCGGCTTGATGCCCAGTCCCAAATCAGGCACGATCACGCAGGACATCGCAAAGGCGATCGCCGATACCAAGGCCGGTAAGGTCGAGTACAGGGTTGACAAGACCTCGATCGTACACTGCATCATCGGCAAAAAGAGCTTCGGCGCGGATAAGCTCAAGGAAAACTTCGAAACGCTTATCGACGCGATCATCAAGGCCAAGCCCGCCGCGGCAAAGGGAACGTATTTAAGAAGCGTTTACGTAGCTCCCGCTATGGGCCCCGGCATCAAGGTCAACGTAAGAGGCTAAAATACTACAACAGCGGTTGTGTGCGGAATGCGCTCGCAACCGAACGACTGCCGATACGGCAGTAACCAACGACAAAGTGGCGTAGAGATATTCCTTACGACACAAAACTCGTCGGGTGTAACAAGACTTTCCATCGGCAAAGTCCACACACGACAATTAAAAATAGCCTAAGACACAAGCGGAAACTTAAAGGGCGAAAGCCCACTTGTCGAGGCGCGGAAAGAAGGTACCTATATAGGTGCGGATTTTTGCGGCGCTCGACGAGGGCGCCGCTTTAAAATGGAAAAATCTTCAAGGAGGTTAAAATGTCGAAGAACAACATAGAGCAGAGAAAGGCATACGTTGCGGAAGTAACCGAAAAGATAAACAAATCGTCGTCGGTCGTGCTTGTCGACTACCGCGGAATAAACGTCGAGCAGGACACGGCAATGCGCAAAGCGCTCCGCGAAGCGGGCGTTGAGTACCGCGTAATCAAGAACAGCGCATTGTCTCGCGCGTTCGAAGCGACGGGCAACACCGGCTATGACGACGCGTTTGTCGGTCCGACGGCGGCGGCGTTCGGCGGCGACGACCCGATCGCACCGTGC
The DNA here is from genome assembly GCA_022508505.1 of Clostridiales bacterium. GTDB lineage: Bacteria > Bacillota > Clostridia > Christensenellales > Pumilibacteraceae > Anaerocaecibacter. The sequence goes on from JAFLVC010000002.1 coordinate 72,265, forward strand.
AGGGTTCTCAACGAGTACGCAGGCAAGACTCCGCTCTCTATCAAATGCGCAGTCGTGGAAGGCAAGAAGTTCGACGCGAACGGCGTAAAAGCGCTCGCGAACATCCCCGACAAAAAGACACTGCTCGCCATGCTCCTCGGGCTCCTCACAAGCCCCATGCGCTCGCTCGCTATTGCGGTCAGCGAGGTCGCGAAAAAGAAAGCCTAATAGCATTACGGCTATGCTTTGGAATGTAACAACGTCTTACAACTGAATAACACCGATTAAATCGGTCGCGTGGCGGCTAACGCCAAGAGCAACAGGGTGAGCTTTAAATCCCACAAAACAAAAAACCTATAAGGAGTAAAAAAATCATGGCAGATTTGGACAAGATGATCGAAGAGATCGAAAAAATGACAGTTCTCGAGCTTAACGACCTCGTAAAGAAGATCGAGGAGAAGTTCGGCGTATCGGCGGCGGCAATGGCGGTCGCAGCACCTGCGGCAGGCGCCGCGGCGGCTCCGGCGGCGGAAGAGCAGACCGAGTTCACGGTCGTTCTCAAGGAAGTCGGCCCCAACAAGATCCCCGTTATCAAGGTCGTTCGCGAGCTTACCTCGCTCGGCCTCGGCGAAGCGAAAGCCCTCGTCGACGGCGCGCCTTCGACCATCAAGGAGAACGTCTCCAAGAACGAAGCCGAAGAGATCGCCAACAAGTTCAAAGAAGTCGGCGCAACCGTCGAACTCAAGTAATTTCGAACAGTCAATACAAATTGTCAAGAAAATCCCCGAGAAAATCTCGGGGATTTTTCAATCACAGATTGAATTTTGTCGTGTGTTTACTGCCGTTGACAGAACAAGATTGCGCCCGACGAGTTGCATTATTGAATTAAGCGCGAGCAATCACAGATTGAATTTTGTCGTGCAGGCACAGCCTGTTTCTTCTCGTGTGTTGACTGCGACGGCGATATGAGGTTACGCCCGACGAAGAGCATGACATAACGGTTTTTTTGACTCCGCGCTTCGCCGGGGCAAGCCGGGGTTGCTTTTTCGGTTTCGATGTGCTATAATAGTCAGCGATAAACTGTAATTTAACGGAGAAAAAATGATAGGCATTTTATATTTCAGCTCGACAGGTAATAGCCTATATATTGCGGAAAAGATAAAAGAAACAATCGGCGGTCAAATCATCTATATTCCTAATTACAGCGGAAACGGAAATGAGTTTGAAAAAATAATTATCGTAACGCCGATTTATTCATACGGTATGCCGCGCCATGTCTTTGATTTATTGCCGCGCCTCGATAGCACTAAGGAGCTTACAATCGTTCAAAATTACGGGGGTATGGTCGGCGGAGCTGATTATTATGTGTATAACTATGCTCTGCAAAACGGGCTGAATATTAAAAGCGTATATACAATCAAAATGCCCGAAAACTTTACTCTGACTTTTACAGTGCCTAAATTTTATTTGAAAAGTGTTTTGAAGAACGCGGATAAACGCATTGAGAAAGTTATCGCAAGTATTGTAAACGGTGAAACATCTATTCCCGGGAAGAAACGGACAAAAGAAGCCAAGTACCTTAAAAATAAAGCTAATTGGCATATTATCGGCAATCGGTTTTCAGTCAACGAAAACTGCGTTCAATGCGGTAAATGTATAAGAGTCTGTCCTGTAAATAATATCGCTTTGGTTGATAACAAAATTGTCTTTGCAGACGACTGTGTAGCTTGTTTGGGCTGTTATCATAGGTGTCCTCAAAAAGCTATTGTGTATCTTAAAAAGAAGAAAAAATACAGATATATAAACCCAAATATTGACGAGAATTTAATTGGCAAAAATATAGACTGAATTTCAATTTTTAGGAAAACGTACATGAAAATAACAGTAATAAACGGAACGGAGAAACGAGGTGTTACATATCAGCTGAAGGAGATTTTTTTGCGGAATTTTCGGGGCGCCGACGTTACCGAGTTCTATCTTCCCAAGGACTGCCCGTCTTTTTGCGTGGGCTGCACGAATTGCTTTTTGAAAGGCGAGAACAGCTGTAAAGACTTCGAATACATAAGCGCGATTGAAAAGTCGCTTATTGAATCCGATTTAATCGTCATGACTTCGCCCGCATACGTCATGCACGCGACGGGCGCAATGAAAGCATTGTTAGACCATTTTGCTTATCGGTGGATGCCGCACAGACCTGCGCCCGAAATGTTCGGCAAGCGCGCGGTAATAATTACGCAATGTCTCGGCGCAGGCGCAAAGTCAACCGCAAAAGATATAAAGCACAGCTTGTCTTGGTGGGGAATTTCAAAAATAGGCGTATTTTGCAGTTCGCTTATGAGCGACATCGTATGGGATAAGCTTTCCGAAAAAAAGCGTAAAAAACTGACCGATAAAATAAACGGTCTTGCGCGCCGATATGCTAAAATCAATTATGCAAAGCCCGCCCATGTAAAGCTCATGACTAAAATCAAGTTTATGTTTTGCCGCTTAATACAAAAGAAAGTGCGCAAAAGCGGCGCTGCGGGGCTCGACAACGAATATTGGGACAATAACGGTTGGCTCGGTAAAAGTCGGCCGTGGAAAAGCTGACGCGCCGAATACTGTCGGATAACTTCAATTTAGGAGGTCAATTATGAAAAAATGGTACGACGAGGAATACGAGTGGGAAATCGAGGTTAAAGGTTTCTTACGCGGCAACAAAACGGAAGGGTATTGCCGAAACGGCGAGGAAATCGGCGACAAATATACGTGTACGTACGGCTGTCCCGTAAATTCGCAAGGTCAGGGGATTTGCTCCAAGGTCATGATGATTATGTTTCCGATTATGGAAGCGGTGCGAAGCGGCGGCGATCTGGAAAATATCGGCGGCGACGGCAAGTACACAAAGGACGTCGTTTGTCCCGACGGCTGCGTGCTGTTTCGTATGACGGCAAAAAAGCTCGGCAATGAAAATTTCTATAAGGGCAAGTTTTGGGGGTGACAACTCACATAAATTCAAGGGGAATTCACATCCCCTCAGTCGCCTAAAGGCGACAGCTCCCCTTATTAAGGGGAGCCTGATTGAGGTAATAGTGAATAGTGAAAAACAGTCCCTCAGTCGGCTCCTTCGTCGCCGACAGCTCCACTTACACAGGGGAGCCGAATAAAAAGGAAGCGCGGGATTGAATGACCGCGCTTTTTACGGCTAACGCATAGATCCCTCGGCTTCGCTCGGGATGATGGGGAAAGGACGTTGCCGCGACGATTGTGTGTTTCATAGTATTGTGGCAGCTGCGCACTATTTCTATCATTTCGACCGGAGCGAAGAGAAGCGGAGAAATCACGGCGCGTAAGTGCAGCACTTACTGCTAAACAATATAATTATGGCGTCTGTGATTTTCATATCACAAACGCCACACGGTGCTTTATTTTTGATTAAAATTCGCATTAAACTCATGTAAACAAGCGCGCCGCTTCAAAAACATTTATAAGTTGTTCGCTTGGCGCAGAGGACTTTTCTATCAGTGCGTTATTCAGTTCAACCGCCGATGTCAAATGTGAGATTTTAGAAGATAACCGTGCACCGACAGCCTCAACGGTTGCGCAAAGTTGCGCCGTACAAATTTGCATGGCGGCAATCAATCTACTTGTTTGCTCAATAATAGTTTTACAAATCTGCGTCGCGGCCTGCTGCATGGCGTTGACAATTCGATTTGTGCGCACCTCTTCATCTACATAATGCAGGGCTTCTTTCATATTATCCACCCTGCGTGTTTCGAGCGCAAAAATAATATAATCAATGTATTTCCAATCGCGCTCGTCGAGCAAAGAATCGAATTCCTGTTGCAATGCCTTATGAATAATATCGCATTCCGTCCGCAACGCTTTTATATCCCTGTCCCTTTGGGCAATCAAATCTTTTGCGCGCTCTTTATATGCGGGCAAGCCGTCTATAATTTTTTGTAGATTGATTATCTCCTTTTTAAACCGCGGACGACGGAACAGTCCTTTTTTATACGACATAAGCATTTGCATATGTCTGTCAATATGTTCCGCGGCTTCGTCAGTACAAACCCACGTCATAATCATTTCCCGAATGTCCGCCGCAGGGATATAATTATGCTTGGCTGTTATATTGAATACTTCTCTGGTGACATCGTCTCCGGAAACACCGCGTGTAGCTTCCACATATTGTCTGAAAGCAGGGAAGAATCTTATTTTTTTAAATAATTCGCCAAAAACTTCGTATCCGGGCTTAAAAACATAACTGTTAATGTCGTTAATATTGAAATTATGCTCATAAGCTATGCCCTCGCCGTGACAATTGTTCATATGCCAATAATGACTGAAACGGTCATATTGCGGAGTGTCGAATATGGCAATACCATTAGTCCAAAATTCGCCGCCGTTGCTTAAAACCTCGGATAAATCCTTTAGCTTCTCCAAAAACTCCAACTGTCTGTCGAATATCTTATCGGTCAAATGCGCCATAACCGACAGTCCGGCTCTCAACGTGTACAGTCTGTTTATAATTTCTTTTGCTTCATCCATGTTTTCCCTCGAATATATGTTATTGGCGGTTTCTCTTTTTCTCGGTGATTTACACCGTGATAAATTAATATAATAATTTCGAAATTATTGTAGCATAACTCATTCGGGTATGTCAATCATTGTATTATTCGACATGAAGATTCTCGCCGTGGAAAATGCATCGGTCGTTTTTGTGCGGTTATTCTTGTTGCACTTCCAATATCTCGCGGACTTCGGAGTTGAAGGCTTCGGGATCGACGTTTTCGGCGCGGATTGTAAGTTTGTCGCCCGGGCGGAGCACGGTCTCGCCGTCGGGCACGAGCGACGCGCCGTCGCGCACCAAATCGGTCACGAGCGAGTTGTACGGCCACAGTATATTTCTTATGCGCTTGAACGCTATGGGCGAGTCGTCACGGAGCACGCCGACGGCAATCGAGTTTTGCGCCGACGGCGGCAGCGGCGCTCTTGCGACCATTTTTTCAAGCATGTGCTCGTACAGCGGTTCTGTCTTTGTAAGCTCGGCAATCACCGTCGCCGCGCCCACCGCAATCACGCACGGCAAGAGGTTTGCAAAGCTTGCGGTCAGCTCGATAGACAGCGCAATCGCCGTTATCGGCGCGCGCACCGACGACGCGAAGTAGGCGCACACGCACAGCATTATGATATTCGCGCTGTACGCTTCGCTCATGCCGCACGCGACACAGGCCTTTGCCGCAATCGTTCCGATTATTCCGCCGATTGCTATCATTGGCAGGAACAGCCCACCCGTCGCACCCGAGCCGCTCGCGACCGCCGTCATGATAAACCGCACGACGAGAATGACGACGAGCAGCCATACGGCGGTATTAGTCCCCACCGACGCGAACGTCGCTTCGCCGCTTCCCGCGAGCTTGTACAGCGACAGGCCGCACACCGCGGCAAGGAGAAAAGCGGGTAGGAGCCGCAGAGTATTGCTTTTTATCTTTCCGAACAGCTTGGACAAGACGCCGATTATGCGGTTGAAGCCCGCGCCGACGGCCGCGCACACGCCGCCGCAGATTATCGCCGCGCCGCACACCGCGAGCGTGTCGGTTATCGACTTGAACGGCGTTTGCTTTAGTCCCGGCAGCAGGCAAAACCCCGCGCTCACTCCGAGTTCATGCAGGTACGGTATCTGCCCGAACCCCCAAAACGCGAGCTGAGAGGTTATTACCGCCGCGATCACCGCGGACAGCGCCGAGGCGATTATGCCGGGCGAAAACCGCCTGTGCGTTTCCTCAAACGCGAAGCATATTCCCGTCAGCGGCGCGTTGAACGCCACGGCGAGCCCTGCGCTCGCGCCGCCCGTTATAAGATACCGTTTGAGCTCGGTGGGGCGTTTAGCGGTTTTTCCAACGCCGTCGCCGATCAGCGCACCCACGCCGATAGACGGGCCCTCGCTACCGAGCGGCATTCCGCAGGCAAATGACAGCAAGCTTCCCGCAATAAGCGACGCCGCCGTCGAAAGCCACTTGACGCGCAGCATTCCGCGCGCGCTTCCTTCGGCGAGCGGGATTCCGCTGCCTTTGGCGCTCGGGCAAAGCGTCTGTATGACCGCCATAAGCAGGCAGCACAAAATAACGAGAATAAGTATGCACACGACGGCGAGCGCGCCGTCACGCGCCTCGTACATGCCGAACGCAAACTCCAACACGACTTTCGAGCATATCAAAAACAGCGTCAAAAACGCGCCGCAGATTATTCCGGTTATCAGACCGAATATGATGGGAGAGAGCAGAGATCTCCCGAAGTTTCTCTTGAACGTGCTCATTTTTTACTGTTCTTGCCCGTCGACTTTTTCTTGTTCTTTTTTGTCGTCTTTTGGGGTGCGTCGTTCGCTTTTTCGGGCGCGTTGCCGATGACGACCGTCGGCACTCTGTCGAGCGCGGTGTCCGCTTTTTTCTGCTTTTTGGGAGCCTTTGCCGGCGCGACCTCGTTCGCACCGTCGAGCGGCACTGTGGGAATGCCGTCGTCGCTCGCGCCTACATCTGTTTTGCGAGGCTTGCTTTTCGCTTTATTTTTCTCGGACGCGTCGGGTGCCTCTTGCTGTTTTTCGTCCTTAATGAAGAAAAAGTCGCGGAAGCGCTTCCAAGTAAACAGCATTATGATAAACGCCAAAAGCAGGGCGGTAAGCATTACGAACACGACGAGCGCAATAGTTACGCCGCTCGCTTCTGCGCACAAAAGCGCCGCGCTCACAATTCCTCCGAGGCTGCTTGAAGGGCTTTGAGCTTTTCGTAGTACACCTTTCCGCGCTCGCCCTTGAAGAAGTCGCCTGCGAATATTCTGTTGATATGCGAAATCTTTTCCAAAAGCTCCAAGCACTTTTGCTCGATCTCTTCTATGTCGGCGTCTTCCGCCTGATATATGATATGGTCGAGCGAGTTGAAGTATATTTTATCGGTCATGAATTTGTCGTAAGCCCTTGAATACAGCACCGACTCTTCGTCCGAGAATGCGCTGACGCCGTGCATGAGGTTTTTGAACCCGCGTATGCCGAGAACGTCTAAAATTGTCGGCATTATGTCGACAACGCAGGTGAACTTTTCGATAAAGTAGGCATTGCTCGTGCCGTCGACGCCGCCGTGATTGTTGCCGCCCAAGTTCTTAGTGCCTATCTTCATCATGACGGGAACGCGGTACAGCTCGGTGTAGTTTATTGCGTCGAACGAGTAGATGTCCTTGACGTAGTTGCTTACGCCCTGATAGTAGCAGTTGTGGTCGCCGTACATTGTTACAATCGTGCGGTCGGCGAGCTTTAAGCGTTTGCCGTCCGCGCCCGTCACGGGGTTGCCGTCACTGTCGAGATAGTCGGTATTATCGAGATAGTCGAGCATGATGCCGACCGCCTTGTCGAGGTCCATGCCCGCCGCTACGTAGTAGCGCAGCGAGTTGCCGTCCTCGTCGTCCTCGTCGAAGGGAAGAATGCCGAGCTCGTCCATTCTCGCGTAGTTGTCTTTGAGATTTTCGCGGTAGGCGTATTGGCCGTGCTGTGTTATCGTCGTTATGAAGGTGTTGAACGGTCTGCCCGCGGGGAACATTCTCGTCTTGCAATATTCCATCATCAGCGAGTCGAGGTTGCGCTCGCCGAGTCCCGTCTCGTCGACTTCGAAGCCCATGTCCTCGACCGGCGTAAAGCTCTCGAAGCCGAGCGCGTTGACGTGGTGGACGTTGCGGTTGTAGAACGTCCTCGTGCCGTCGTGGAAGGAATTGCTCTCTATGCCGTACAGGCTTTTGAGCGTGTTGGGTAGGCTGAACGGCAGGGTGTTCGTCGGATACGTGTTGTTGATATATTCGTAAAGCGGGTAGTTGCCGATTATAGCTTTGTTCTCCGAAATGTCGGTTTTGTCGAGCGAGTGCGCGTTGTTGAATACGACCGTCGATTCGCTGTCGTACAGGCGGTACAGATTGGGGAAGAGCTTGCGCAGGTTTGCCTGAATTTCGGCTTTGGACGCGGCGCGTTCTTCTTCGGTCAGTCCGACTATCTGCTTGGCAAAGCCGTAGGGATAATTTTCCTCGTCCATGAGGAAAGTAAACCATTCGAAGCTTTCGCACAGTATCGTCACTACGTTGTAATCCTTTGCTACGCCGAACATTTCGGTCGGCTCGGTCGACACCGCATAGATAAAGTCGCCGAGCTCGCCCGTGTCGCCCATGTCGATATCCGAAAACCACCAGCCGCGCGCGAGCTCGTTGGTGAAGTTGCCTATTATGCCCTTGTTGGAATACGTGCCCGTCTCGTTGCGGTACAGGCGGAAGCTGAGGTCGTTCGCGTTGTTTTGATAGTTGTCGAAGTACAAAAGCATGGCGTCCGCACCGATGCAGAAGGCGAGGACGGCGGAGGTGATTATCATTGCCGATTTTGTACTATTCGGCTCCGGCATGTACTTTTTGAGCATGACGCCGAGAGTGCAGTAGACGGAAATGATTATACCCGACACGAACACGAAGGTAAAGCTTATCGGAAGGCTTTCGACTATCATCATTGCGTCGTTTCGAAGCCCGAACATCGCATAGTCGAAAACGGTACCGCCCGTGCTGTCGAATATGACGATGAATATGAAGTCGAGAACGAAGTTGGCGGCGAGCGCCGTTACGAACAGCGCGTAACGCACCTTGCCGTTTTTGAGGTATATCGAAATTATGCAGGGGATTGCTATAAATGTAAAGTAAAGCCACGGCTCGGTCATGTAAAACCTGCCGCTCGTTACGGCGACTCCCGTAAGCTCGATTAGTATCGCCGCGACGATATATCCGAGCATAAGGTAGTTCCTTTTTGCAAACGCGAGGATAGCTTTGCCTATCGCGTCGAGCTTGCTTTTTACTGCCGCTTTATCCATCAAAGCACCATCACTATTACGGACGCCCAATAGCTTACGTGGAAGCCGCGCCCCGTCAGCATGTATATCGCCGCATACGCGTACGTCATGAAGTAGTAATGCAGCGGATAGAGATGATTTGTCGTCGCGTACTCGAAAAGAAGTTCGAAAAGCCCGTACACCGTCACGAGGAATATCGCGCCCCACGGTATAGTGTACTTTGCCGGAATTAGCGTGCTCATTGCGTTTTGCACGAGCGCCGCCGCCGCAAAGCCCAGCCACATGTGGAAGGCGTAATAGAAGTATACCGCTATATTGGTGAGCGCCGTCGCCATCGTCACGCCCACGCCCATTTCCTTTTGGACCTTGAACGTAAATCCGAACGTCGAGTTGACGATGAGCACCGCCGCCGCCGCGACGGCTATCGCGCCGAGCGCGCGGGCGATTGAGACGCCGTGTTCTTTGCGCTTAAACAGCCTGACCTCGCAGTAATGCTTGATGAAGATGTTGAGTGCTATTATAAAGCCGGTGCAAAGCAGACCGAGGACGATGTAGTAGACGATTTCGGACAGCGTGCCGTAATAGATGTAGTCCCAGACCGGCTCGAACAGCCATAATAGCCGCGTCATCAGCATAAAGGCTACCGTCACGCCCGCCGCGCCGAGCATGATAAAAGCGCGGCGCTTGTCCTCTTTTGCGACGCTTTTGTACGCCGACTTAAAGTCGGGATATTTGTGTTCGCCCGTTCCGCCGCCGCTTTCGACAAAACGGTCTTGGTCTTTTGTTGCCGCCATTTAGTCGCCTTCGAGAATGGGAATGATGTCGTGCATCGATTTTAAGTATTCGGCCTCCGACGAGTTGTAGAACAAAAGCAGGTCGTCGTTTACGTCGGGGTCGTCGAGTTCCTTGGGTATCGAAAAGTCCACCGTCTTTACGTACTGCTCCCAGTGGGTTATCTTGTAGACGTCGCGGTCGGAATTGCGGCGAATCATGCGTTCGCGGCACACCTCGGGCGAGGTTACTACCCAAATTATGACAAGCTTTGCGCCGTATGTGGCAAGCTTTGCTTTGAGCTTTGCGATGTACTCGGCGTCGCGTATCTCGCGGGTGAACGGCGCGTTGATGAGCACGATGTCGTCGTACACGAGCGCCTCGAACGCAAGGTCGAGTATTACGTCGTATTCGTAGTCGCGGATGTTCTCCTCGAAAAAGTCGGAGCTTCTGTCGTACGGTTTTTTTGCGACGCGAAAAATCTGCTTGGACAGCGGAATGAGCGTGTCCTTGTCCAAGTACACAACGTGCTTAAGGTTTTTTGCAAGCTGCTTGGAAATATATGTCTTTCCGCACGCGGGCGGAGAAGAGACTATAATCATCTTTTTCATCGCTATTCAGTATTTTAACAAATACTTATTATATATGTCAAGCGTAAAAAGATAAATGGGGGATTTGCCGCCGCTGTTTATTTTAAAAACCGCGGTTTATCCGCGGTTCTTGGGTTTTCGTGCGGAGTTTTATGGTTTTGCTTTTCGTCACAAAAACGCTTTTCATGCGGCTAAAATCTTTTGAAATTTTCATGTAATGGCTTGATATTTTCCTTTTGATGATGTATAATTTCAATGAGGTAATTTTCACCGAAAAACAAGCAGGGAGACAGCTTATGGACACTATGTTGCTTGACGCGTATCACCATGGCGATATGTTCGATGCCTACAAATATTTGGGGTGTCATTTCGATAAGAAGAAGGGCGAGGCGACCTTCCGCGTGTGGTCTACGCGCGCGACGGCTATTGCCGTTATCGGCGACTTCAACGGCTGGGATATAAACGCCCACCGCATGACCAAGATAACCGAAGCGGGCATTTGGGAGGTTACTATCCCCGGCGTCAAGCTTTACGACAACTACAAGTTCTACATAGAAAACGGGTTCTCGCACCCAATCTACAAGTGCGATCCGTTCGCTTTCCACCGCGAGACCTTTGAGGGCACCAACGCAAAGGTTGTCGACATCGACAGCTTTAAGTGGACGGACGGCGAGTACCTCGAGAAAAAGAGCGAGCCGTACAGCGCGCCGATGAGCATTTACGAGGCGCACATAGCGTCCTGGCGCAGGTACGCCGACGGCAATACCTTCGACTACCGCAAGTTCGCCGACGAGATGGGCGACTATCTCAAAGAGCTCGGCTACACCCACTTAGAGCTCATGGGAATTGCCGAATATCCGTTCGACGGTTCGTGGGGCTATCAGGTTACCGGCTACTACGCGCCGACAAGCCGTTTCGGCACGCCCGAGGACTTTATGTACCTCGTAAACAAGATGCACTCGCTCGGCATAGGCGTCATACTCGACTGGGTGCCCGGGCACTTCCCCAAGAACGGCGACGGCCTGTACGAGTTTGACGGCGGGCCGCTGTACGAGCACAGCGATCCGCTCCGCATGGAGCATAAGGAGTGGGGGACGCGCTGCTTCGATTACGGCAGGAACGAAGTGCGGAACTTCCTCATCAGCAACGCGTTCTATTGGCTCGACAAGTACCACATCGACGGCTTGAGAGTGGACGCGGTCGCGAGCATGCTGTATCTCGATTACGGCAGGTACGAGTGGCGTCCCAACATCTACGGCGGAAACGAGAACTTGGAGGCGGTCGACTTTTTGCGCCGTCTCAATACCGCGGTGTTTGCAAAGTACCCCAAGGCGCTCATGATAGCCGAGGAATCGACGGCATGGGGCGGCGTTTCGCGCCCCGTCGACATGGGCGGTCTCGGGTTTAACTTCAAGTGGAACATGGGCTGGATGAACGATACGCTCAAATACATAAAGACAGATCCCGTTTTCCGCAAGTACCACCACAACACGATTACATTCTCGATGATATACGCGTTCACCGAGAACTTCATTCTGCCCATTTCGCACGACGAGGTCGTGTACGGCAAGGGCTCGCTTATCAACAAGATGCCCGGCGACTACGACATGAAGTTTGCCGGCATACGAAACTTCCTCGTCTACATGTTCTCGCACCCCGGCAAAAAGCTGTTGTTTATGGGCGCGGAGCTCGGTCAGTTCAACGAGTGGAACTTCTCAAAAGAGCTCGATTGGAGCATTCTCGACTATCCCGCGCACGCCGACCTCAAAAAGTTTGTTGCGACGGTCAACGGCATTTACAAAAACTATCCCGCAATGCACCAGATCGACTACGATTGGCGCGGCTTCGAATGGCTTGTCGCAGACGACTATCTCCAAAATATCTTGGTGTACGAGCGCCGCGACAGCGAGGATAACCGCATGGTCGCAATCATCAACTTCTCGCCCGTAGCGCACGAGCACTACCGCTTCGGCGCGCACGAGGGCGAGTACACCGAGCTTCTCCGCACCGAGATCTTCAAGTGGACTCAGTCGGGCAGAAAGTACAAGACCGACAAAATAGAGGCGCACAGCAAGGAATGTTCGCTCGAGATCGACGTGCCGCCCATGGCAGGCATTCTGCTGTACTGCCCGTCGGCTGAGAAAAACGAAAAGCCCGCCAAAAAGGAAGAGAAGCCTGTAGAAAAGAAAGAGGAAAAGAAGGCGACCGAAAAGGTCGAAAAGAAGGCGGAGAAGAAGGAAGAAAAACCCGCCGAGAAGAAAACGGCAACGAAGAAGTCTGCGGCAAAGAAGCCGGCGGCCGGTGCCGAAAAAGCTGCGAAGCCGACTGAAAAGAAAGCGGCGGAAAAGAAGCCCGCGGCAAAACCGACGGAGAAAAAGCCTGCCGAAAAGAAAACGGCGACTAAAAAGCCGACGGCGAAAAAAACGAGTAAATAACGCGCAAAATATTGCGTAGGAAAGCGCACTGCGCTTCAATGTTTGGAGGAATCAAATGGCAACAAAAACAAAACCGGTAAAAGTTTTGTACGTGACGACAGAGGCGGCGCCGTTCGCCGCTACCGGCAACATGGGCGAGGTGTGCGGTGCGCTCCCGCTCGCGCTCAACAACACGAAAAAGGCGGACGCGCGGGTTATCATGCCGCTGTACGACGACGTGGCGTTCAACTACAAGCACAAGATGACCTTTGTGTGCAACATCACGGTCACGCTTAGCTGGCGCAATCAGTACTGCGGACTTTTCGAGATGGACCACGAGGGAGTCAAGTTCTACTTCGTCGACAACGAGTACTACTTCAAGCGCCCCAAGCTGTACGGCTATTACGACGACGCCGAGCGGTTTGCGTTCTTCTGCAAAGCCGTTCTCGAGCTTTTGCCGCACATGGATTTTAAGCCCGACATTCTCAACAGCAACGACCATTTGACGGCGCTCGTGCCCGTGTACTACTCGCTCGAGTACCGCGACAGGCCGGGCTACGGCGGGATAAAGAACGTCTTTACCATTCACGACATAAACTATCAAGGCGTGTACCCGTCGGTCATTGCGGGCGACGTTTTCGGCATATCGGAGGAAAACCTCAACGTCGTAGAGTTTAACGGCAACATCAACCTCGTAAAAGGCGCGATCGTCACCTGCGACAAGATCACGACCATGTCGCCGCAGTACGCGAAAGAGATTAGGCTTCCCGAGTTTTCGGGCGGGCTTGACGGGCTTCTCATCGAGCACCGTGCAAAGGCGTACGGCATTCTCAACGGCATCGACGTCGAAAAGTTCGATCCCAAGACGTCGCCGTCGCTGTTCAAAAACTACGACGCCGACTCGCTCGAGTTCAAAAAGAAGAACAAGGTCGAGCTGCAGCGCATGCTCTCGCTTCCCGAGGATCCCGACGTGCCGCTCGTCTGCATGATAGGGCGCATGGTCGCGTACAAGGGCTACGACCTCTTGAGAAAGTCGATAAACAAGGTCAGCCCCGAGGGCAACATTCTCGACACCAACATCCAGCTCATTGTCATGGGGCAGGGCGACGCCGACATCGAAGGGTACTTTGCGCACGTGCAAAAGATGTACGACCGCAGAGTGCGCGCACTCATCACCTACAACACCGACCTCATGATAAAGGTTTTGGCGGCGGCGGACATCTGCATCATGCCGTCGCGCACCGAGCCGTGCGGCCTTACGCAGATGTACGCGTGCAGATTCGGCACGGTGCCTATCGTCCGCGCAACGGGCGGGCTCCTCGACTCCATCAAGGACTGCGAGAAAACGCCCAACGGCAACGGCTTTATGTTCGAGGAGTACGATTCCGACGTCATGGACAAGACGATTACGAGAGCGGTTTCGCTGTTCTACTACCACAAGGACGAATGGCGCGAGATACAAAAGCGCGGCATGGCTTGCGACTTCTCGTGGGGCCGCGCCGCAGAAAGACACGTCGAGCTGTACAAATCCTTGATAGCATAACGAAAGAAATACGAAAAAGTATTAAGCGAACGCCGCACACGCCGTCGCGCTTTAAAAGTGCGCAAAAAATCAACAACCAACGATAACAACGTTCAGAATGGCGTCGAGATATTTTTATCGACACGACATTATTCGAGCGCAACAAACAACCACTAACGGCAGTTTATATACGACACTAAAAAAACGTTCAGAGTGGCGTCGAGATATTTCTAACGACACAAAACTCCTCGAGCGCAACAAACAACCACTAACGGCAGTCAATATACGACACTGAAAAAAGGAGATAGCATGAATAAGACAACCAATGAAGTGCAGGAACTGATACTTGACAAGCTCGCGCGATACTTTGCGATAACGCCCGGGCAGGCGACCGAAGAGCAGATTTACAAGGCCGCGTCATTGGTCGTGCGCGACATTCTGCTTCAGAAAAAGCAGGAGAACAACGCGCGCATAGCGGAAGGCAAATACAAACGCGTGTACTATCTGTGCATGGAGTTTTTGATCGGCCGCTCGTTAAAGAACAACCTGTTCAACCTCGGACTGACCGAGCAGTTTGACAAGTGCTTGAAAAAGATGGGCTTCTCGCTCGAATCGATTTTTGAAAAGGAATCGGACGCAGGCCTCGGCAACGGCGGCCTCGGCAGGCTCGCGAGCTGCTTTATGGACAGCCTTGCGACGCTCAACTATCCGGCGATGGGCTTTACCATTAGGTATGAGTACGGTTTGTTCAGACAGCGCATAGTCGACAACCAGCAGGTCGAGCTACCCGACATGTGGCTGCCGAGCGGCGAGGTGTGGATGATGCCGCGCTCCGACAAGCGCTTTACCGTCAACTTCGGCGGCCGCGTCGAAGAGTTTATGGACGGCGGCAGAATGCGCGTTCGCTACGTCGACTGCCAACAGATAGACGCGCTCGCGTACGACGTCATGATAAGCGGTTACGGCGACACGTCGGGAATCAGCGTGCTTAGGCTGTGGTCGGCGACGTCGACGACGCAGTTCGACATGCGCTCTTTCTCGCAGGGCGACTACGAAAAGGCGATGCAGCGCGAGAACGAAGCGGAGCTCATAAGCAAGGTGCTCTATCCCTCCGACGACCACAGCCAGGGCAAGCAGCTGAGACTGCAGCAGGAATACTTCCTCGTTTCGGCGTCGCTGCAGAGCATAATCAAGGATCATTTGCGCCTGTATAAGAGCTTGAAAAACCTGCCCGAAAAGGCGGCTATCCACGCGAACGACACGCACCCCGCGCTCGCAATACCAGAGCTCATGAGACTACTTATGGACGTTCACGACTTTTCGTGGGACGAGGCGTGGGATATTACGTGCCGCACGGTCAATTACACCAACCACACCGTCATGGCGGAAGCGCTCGAAAAGTGGGACGAGAATATGTTCAGAACGGTGCTTCCGCGCATTTATGCGATTACGTGCGAGATCAACCGCAGATTTATCGTCGCAATGACCGACAGACAGGTTGACGGCGGCAAGATTGCCAACATGCAGGTCATAAACAACAACCAGGTCAAAATGGCAAACCTGTGCGTCATCGGCTCGCAAAAGGTAAACGGCGTGTCGGCGCTTCACAGCGACATAATCAAGGACACGATATTCAGCGACTTTAACGGCGTGTATCCCGACAGGTTCACAAACGTCACGAACGGCATAACGCATCGCCGCTGGCTCATTCAGTCCAACCCGCTTTTGTCGTCGCTCATCGAAGAGCTCATCGGTCCCGATTTCTACACCAAGCCCGAAACGCTCAGCGGTCTAAACAAGTTCACGGCCGACAAGGCGGTGCTCGACCGCATAGGCGATATCAAACAGCAGAACAAAAAGGCATACGCCGACTACATCAAAAAGACGACGGGCTTCGTGCTCAACCCCGAATCGCGGTTCGACACGCAGATCAAGCGCCTGCACGAGTACAAGCGTCAGCTCCTTAACGTCCTCAAGATCGTACATTACTACCTCGACCTTTTGGACAATCCCAACAAGAACGTGACGCCGCAGACCTTTATTTTCGGCGCAAAGGCGGCGGGCGGATACATGCACGCAAAGCGCATAATTCAGCTCATCAACTGCCTGAGCGCCGAGATCCAGAAGAACCCCAAAATCAAGAAAAAGCTGGACGTCATGTTCGTCGAAAACTACAACGTAACGCAGGCCGAGCACCTCATCCCCGCGTCCGAGGTCAGCGAGCAGATTTCGCTCGCCGGCAAGGAAGCGTCGGGCACGAGTAACATGAAGTTCATGATAAACGGCGCGGTAACCCTCGGCACCTGGGACGGTGCAAACGTCGAGATAGGCGAAAACGTGGGCGACGACAACATCTTCATCTTCGGCATACGCACGGAAGAGGTAGAGCGTGCTTGGCGCGCAGGCTATCGGTCGTCCACCATTTACACGCACAACGACGAGATCAAGAGCGTTGTCGACAGGCTGAGGATAGGCTTTGACGGCGAGAGCTTTGCCGACGTCGCAGAGTACCTCATTCAGGGCAACTACAACGTCGCAGACCCGTACATGTGCCTTCTCGACTTCGACGATTACAAGAACGCCGCGGCGCGTATGGACGAGGCGTACAAGAACAAGGACAGGTGGAACAAGATGGCGCTCGTCAATATCGCGCAGTCCGGCATATTCTCGTCCGACCGTTCGATACACGACTACGCCAAAAATATCTGGAAGCTTAAACGCGTCAAAAAAGCATAGACAAAAGCAGTCCCCGAACAGTCGGGGACTTTGCTATTAAACTCGAAGTAAGGAGTTATATATGAAAAAGCAAGTGTCATTTTTCCCCAACTGCAAAAAGTGCAAAACGCCGACGGGCGCCGCGACGGTGAATGAACCGATAAGCTTTACGTTCAAGTTTACGCGGCCGCAAAACCCGTCCGAGGTCTTTCTCGTCCTCACCAAGGACGGCGAGGACGCAGTGCGCTACCCGATGAACCTCGTCAGCGACGAGGATGACGAATACACCTATTCGATAACGATCAAGGTTACCTCGTCGGGGTTGTATTTTTACCACTTCGACATTCAGAACGAAGAGCAGCTCTTCCGCGTGGGAAGCGGCGCAGACCTTCACGCCCTCCTCGGCAAGGGCGGCGATTGGCAGCTGACCGTCACCGAGGACGCGTACGCGCCCACCGCGCTCGACGGCGGCGTCATGTACGAGATCATGCCCGACAGGTTCTTTATCGGCGGCGAGCGGCTTTCGACAAAGCCGTACGCCGTGTACCGCGACGATTGGGGCGGCGTTCCCGAATACCGCGCCGACGAGGGCGGCAAGGTCAAGAACGTCGACTTTTTCGGCGGCAACCTCAAGGGTATAACCAAAAAATTGACTTACCTCAAAAATCTCGGCGTAACCTGTATTTACCTTACGCCCATATTCGAGGCGCACAGCAACCACAAGTACGACCCCGGCAATTACATGAAAATCGATCCCGACTTCGGCACCGAGGACGACCTCAAGGACCTCATCAAAAAGGCGAAAAAGCGCGGCATTTCGATTATTCTCGACGGCGTGTTCTCGCACACCGGCGACGACAGCATTTATTTCAACAAGTACGGCACTTACGACAGCACGGGCGCTTACGCGTCGGTCAAGTCGCCGTACTATCCTTGGTACAAGTTCAACAATTGGCCTGACGGCTACGAGTGCAGATACAATATCGACATCATGCCGGATACAGATTGCAACAACGCGATGTTCGACGAGTTCGTGGCGGGGCCCGAGGGCGTAATACGCAAGTGGACGCGGCTGGGCTTAGGCGGCTGGCGGCTTGACGTAGCCGAGCTACTCCCCGACGAGTTTATAGCGCGCTGCGTTCGCGCCGCAAAGTCCGAAAACGCGGACGCCGTCGTGTACGGCGAGGTATTCCTCGACGCGTCCAACATGGTGGTAAACGGCGAGCGCAGGCGGTTTATCACCGACAAAAAGCTCGATTCGGTGACCAACTATCCGTTCAAGGAGGACATTCTCAACTTCGTGCGCTGCGGCGACGGCGAGAGGCTGAATAACACCGTCGGGTTTGTAATCAACAACTACCCCAAGCGCGCGGTGGACTCCCTCATGAATATTCTCGACAACCACGACACCGCGCGCCTCATGACCGTTCTCGGCGAGAACAGCAAGGTGGAGTGCCGCGAGGACAAGGCGGATGCAAAGGTCATGAACGTTGACGACACGGTAAAGCTCGTCAAAATGGCGACCGCACTCCAATACACTCTGCCCGGCATTCCGTGCGTGTACTACGGCGACGAGGTCGGCATGGAGGGATTTGAGGATCCGTTCAACCGCAAGTGCTACCCTTGGGGCGGCGGCAACAAGGAGCTGCTGCGCTGGTACAAAAAGTTGGGAGCGCTTAGGACAAACGAGCGCGAGATTTTCGCCCACGGCAGATACTGCGGCATCGACGCGCAGCACGGCGTCATGTTCTTTAAGCGCAAGACCGAAAACGGCACGGTTTATGTCGTCGTCAACAATTCTGGAAGCGAGTACGAGCCCGTTCTTCCGCAGGGCGAGTACACCGAGCTCTTGACTTATAAGCCGTTTTCGGGCGTCGTCGCCGACAAGTCTGTCGCCGTCGTAAAGCTCACCGCCGATACCGTAATTCCCGAAAAGAAGAAGGCGAAGTCAAAGAAAAAGTAATATAATTAAGAACATAAAAGTCAGGAAAAGCCGCGCGACAGTGCGGCTTTTCTGTTTGCGTTATATTCGACGAAGTATGTGACGAAACCGGTTTTTCGCTTTGCTTGGAATATTTATAATTTAGGCTTAATCTTGTTGACAAATTATCAAAGGCAGTCTATAATATCGTTGAAAAATCAACAAAAGGAGAACGGTAATGGACGACACTAAAAAGGAAAAAGTCGGCGAGAATATCGGGCAGAGCATAAGGTTTGAAAAGTTTACTTCGCTTATTCTCAGAATAAATAGGTCGGTGCAGAGGATAAAGAGCGAGGAGATGGCGCCGCACGGACTTACGGGCGTTCACGTCAACTGTTTGTACTATCTCGTGACGAGCGAGCGCGGAATGTCGCAAGCGGAGCTCACGCGCGTGTGCCGCGAGGACAAGGCGTACATAAGCCGCGCCGTCGCTGAGCTAACCAAGCTCGGCATGATTGAGCTCAAGGGCGGCGACACAAAAAAGTACAAGTCTACCATTATGCTCACCGAGTACGGAAGAGAAGTAGCGCTCAGAACGCGCACCGCCGTCGACAGGGCGGTCGCCGCCGGAAGCGCGGGGCTTACCGACGAGGACAGGGAGGTGCTGTACCGTTGTCTCGAAACGGTTTCCGACAACCTCGAAAAATACACCGTTGAGGAGCTTTGACGATGAATATATTTTTTCGGGCGTACTGCCGCATTTTTCAAGGCGTGTTCAAAATCGCCCTGCCGCTCTTGCCGTACAAGGATCCGCAGATAAAGCGGAGCATAACAGACATTCCGAGCGCGCTGAAGGATAAAGGTCTTTCGCACCCGCTCGTTGTGACCGACGCGTCGCTCTTTTCGTGCGGCGCGGTCGATCCGTTGCTTTCGGCGTTAGATGAGAGCGGAGTTAAGTACTCGATATACAAGGACGTTGTCGCAAACCCGACGACGGCAAACGTCGCCGCCGCTCTTGAGATTTACAAAGCGGACGGCTGCGACTGCATAATCGCGTTCGGCGGAGGCTCGCCGATGGACACGGCTAAGGCGGTCGGAGCGCGCGTCGCGCGGCCCAAAAAGTCGCTCGGCAAGATGAAGGGCATTCTCAAGGTCAGAAAGAAAATACCGTTTCTTATCGCCGTGCCGACCACCTGCGGAACGGGAAGCGAGACGACGCTCGCGGCGGTCATCGTCGACGCCGAGACTCGGCACAAGTACGCAATCAACGATTTTCCGCTCATCCCCAAGGTGGCGGTGCTCGATCCGAGCGTATTGAAGGGCTTGCCCGACAGGCTTGTCGCATATACGGGGCTCGACGCACTGACGCACGCCGTAGAGGCGTTTATAGGAAGAAGCACGACAAGGTCGACGCGTAAAGACGCGCTCGGTGCGATGAAGCTTGTTTTTGAAAACCTCGTCGCCGCCGTCGACGGGGATATGGACGCGCGGGCGAAAATGCTGGACGCGGCACACCTTGCGGGCAGAGCGTTTTCCAAGTCGTACGTCGGATACGTTCACGCCCTTGCGCACGCGCTCGGCGGAAAGTACGACGTGCCGCACGGTTTTGCCAACGCGGTGCTGCTGCCCGTCGTTCTCGGCGCGTACGGCAAAAAGGTGTATAAAAAGCTCGCAAAGGCGGCCAAGTTCTGCGGACTTGCGGATAAAGACGCGGAGAAGTCGACTGCCGCAAAGGCGTTTCTCGTCAAGCTGATTGAGCTCGAGACAAAGCTCGACATTCCGCACGGCTTCGACTGCATACGGCGCGAGGATATAAAAGAGCTTGCCGCGCACGCCGCAAAGGAAGCCAATCCGCTGTACCCCGTGCCCGTTCTGTGGGACGAGAAAAAGCTCGCCGCGATTTACGAAAAGGTCATGCTCGGCGCGAAAGCGCAATAATTAAAGGAGATTAAAATGACGCAAGAACAGATACAACAAATAGTCGAAGGGCAGCGCGAGTATTTTGCGAGCGGCGCGACGCTCGATATAAAGACGCGCAAAAAGCTTTTGAAAGCGCTTCACGCGAGCGTCCACGCGCACGAAAAGGACATTGCCGACGCGCTTTATAAGGATCTCGGCAAGGGCGCGGACGAGAGCTATATGTGCGAGAGCGGACTCGTACTTTCCGAAATCACGCACCTAATTAAGAAGATTAAAAAATACGCAAAGCCCAAGCGCAAAAGAACGCCTATCGCGCACTACTTTTCAAAGAGCTACGAATTGCCGAGCCCGCGCGGCAACGTACTCGTAATGAGCCCGTGGAACTACCCGTTCCTGCTCTCCATGGATCCGCTCGCAGAAGCGGTCGCGGCTGGCAATACCGTAATATTAAAGACGAGCAGGTACAGTCCCGCAACCGCCGACATTATAGCAAAGATTGTGGGCGAGGTGTTCGACGAGCGGCACGTCGCGGCGATTTCGGGCGGGCGCGAGGTCAATGACATCCTGACCGACAGTGTTTTCGATTATATATTCTTTACGGGCGGCAAGACCGTCGGCAAAATTGTCTACGAAAAGGCGGCAAAGAACATGACGCCCGTCACATTGGAGCTCGGCGGAAAGAGCCCGCTTATAGTCGATAAGACGGCTAACATCAAGCTCGCCGCACGTCGTATAGTGTGGGGCAAGCTGATTAACGCCGGACAGACTTGCGTCGCGCCCGACTATCTGTGGTGCGACCGCTCGATAAAGGACAAGCTTGTCCAAGCGATTATCAAGGAAATCGAAAAACAATACCCCGATGCTCTTAACGACGATACTTACGGCAAAATCATAACCGAGCGGCACTTCGAGCGAGTTACAGGGCTTATAGATAAGGAAAAGGTCGTGTACGGCGGCGCGAGCAATGCAGAGACTCGCAAGATACAGCCGACGATTATGGATAACGTCACGTTTGCCGACGCCGTTATGGGCGAGGAGATATTCGGCCCCATTCTTCCCGTCATGACGTTCGACAGTCTTGACGAGGTGATTAAAAAGGTGAACGAAATGCCGTCGCCGCTCGCACTGTACTTCTTCTCGTCAAACAAGAAGGCGATAAACCGCGTGATGCGCGTCGCGCGCTTCGGCGGCGGTTGCGTGAACGACGTCGTAATTCACCTTGCGACCAGCAATATGGGCTTCGGCGGCTTCGGCGCGAGCGGAATCGGCTCGTACCACGGCAAGAAAGGCTTCGACACGTTCAGCCACGTAAAGAGCATTGTCGATAAGAAAACTTTTGCCGACCTGCCTTTCCGCTACCGTCCTTATACCAAGATCAAAAGCGGATTAGTGAAAAAGTTTTTAAAATAATCAAAATAAATAGCGCCGTTAATGGGTGTTTGTGATAGGGAATATAATCGGTATTATACCGTGGCGGTATAATACCGATTTTGTTTTCGCCGTAAATTCGCTCTTGCAAGCAAGCGAATTTACTCCTCAAATCACAAACACCCAATGAAATTCGCCTAACGGCGAGTGAAATAACTGCGTTATGAAATATCCCTGACGGGATATGAAATATGCTACGCATATTGAAAGGCGAATTTTATTTCATGTTGCATTAGCAACATTTCATATTTAGCCAAAGGGCTAAATATTTCATTGTTTGCTTGCAAACAATTTCATTCGTCAAACTGGATTTATCCTTTCAAAACATAGCACACTATACTTTGTTTCCAAAGTGTAGTGTGCTTTTTCGTTCACGGATAAATCCCTATGAAAGACCCCCAAACGACGGCGCTATTTCATATAAAAGGTTTTCTACTTTACAGCAACCGCTCTCCGCACTTGCGGCAGAACTTTTCGCCGCCGATACTCTGCGCTCCGCAGGCAGGGCAGAATGAGGTTTCTTTGTCGTCCGCCTTTTTGTTCTCGACAGGCGGAGTTGTGTCCGTAGCGGCAGGCGTGGCGGCAGGGCTTGCCGCGTAGCTCGACCTGTCGCGCTTCATCATCTTTACATCGCAGTAAAGCGCAATCAGCATGCGCTCGAGCAGCCATTGCAAAAAGCTGTAAACAGGCCCCAGAATGACCATAATCAAAAACGCCATACTGACGTTGACGCAGCCGGCTATTCCGAACACCAAGAAGAATGCGCACTCCAAGCCGAATAGGGCATGCGAAACTATGTGCGCGCATTTTAGCAGCTTGTCGTCCGATTGATTTATGTATGTGTTTTTGTAAAGATTCATAATTTCACCTCGTGTATATTATATAACGGCATTCGCGTTTTGTCAATAGGAGTTAGCAATTGCTAACTTTTTTGAAAAATCGGGGTAAAAACGCTTGACATAAAACAAATACACCGCTATAATGAAGTAGTCGGTTGCACATTGCGAACCAAAGTTGCGCATTGCGAACTGTCGGCGAATAGATTGACAAAGCAATTTTTTTTGAGGCGCGGTTCGCATTTGCTAACTCGGGACGGGGCGACGACAATGTTCTCGGTCGCCTAAAGGCGGCAGGTTGCACTTCTAAAGGGAATTTCACATCCCCTCAGTCGGCTCCTTCGTCGCCGCCAGCTCCCCTTATTAAGGGGAGCCTGAGCAAATCAACAGAGCGGCACACGATGATTATAGCAACGTCTCGCTGTCCCCTTTTAATGCGACAGCATTCAAAGGGGAAAGTGCCCCATAGGGGCGAAAGGGGTTAATCACAGTAAAATAAATGATTGGTGTACAATATGGACAAATTACTATCCGAACTTAATATCGGCGAGAGCGGCGTGGTCGCCAAGGTCGCGGGCGAGGGCAGGCTGAGAAGAAGGCTGTTCGATATGGGCATTACGCCGGGCGCGGCGATTACTCTCCGCAAGGTGGCGCCGCTCGGCGATCCTATGGAGGTCAACCTGCGCGGCTACGAGCTGACGCTTAGAAGAAGCGAGGCCGAGCTCGTGACGGTAGAGGTGACGCAATGAAAACATTTGCTTTGGCGGGCAATCCCAACAGCGGAAAGACTACGCTGTTTAACGCGCTTACCGGCGCTTCGGCGCACGTCGGCAACTGGCCGGGCGTTACGGTCGACAAGCGCGAGGGCGTTTACAAAAAGGGAAGCGAGCCCGTCGATATCGTCGATCTTCCCGGAATATACTCGCTTTCGCCGTACACACCCGAAGAGGTCATTTCGCGAAACTACATACTCGACTCCAAGCCGCACGGCATAATCAATATCGTCGACGCGACTAACCTCGAGCGCAATCTGTATCTCACGACGCAGATTCTCGAAATGGACGTTCCCGTCATCGTTGCGCTAAACATGATAGACGAGGTGGAACGGTCGGGCGACAAGATAGACGTCAAGGCGCTTGAAAGCGCGCTCGGCGTGCCCGTCGTCGCGGTGTCGGCGCTGACAGGCAAGGGCATAAAGGAGCTCATGGCGCGCGCCATAGCGCTTCCCACCGAGCGAAAGGGCGAGACGGTGCTGAAATCCTTGTCAAAAGAGATAGACTTTCTCACCGAGTTCTTTTACGGCAAAGAGGTGCCGTCGCCCATGTTCCACGCGATCAAGCTGTTGGAGCGCGACGAGATAGAGATTAAGCACCGCGGCGCGGAGGATGCCCTAAATGCGGCTTTGGAAAAGAGCGCCGAGGACGAAGAGGTCGCGGCGACTGCAGAGCCTATCGATTACGAGGCGTACATTGCCGACGCGCGGTACAAGTACATCACCGAAAAGCTGTCGCCTGCGAAAATAAAAGGCGCGCCGAGCGGAACGCTTACCAAGTCGGACAAAATAGATAAGGTGCTGACCCACCGCGTGTGGGCGATTCCCATCTTTATCGTCATAATGTTTTTCATATTCCACCTGACGTTCTCCGAAAACCTGTTCTATCTGAACGGTTTTACAGAGGGACAGGCGTGGATGCCGACGCTCGTCGAGTGCGGGCTCGCCAAAGAAATAGACGGCACGGTGGTGTATAACAACTTCGGCGTAGAGCTGCTCGCCGTCATTTACGACGGTGCGTTGTTCTCGCCTGGCGTGATACTGACTAACTTTTTGAACCTCTTTCTCGACCACATTTCGAGCGGCATAGTGACGCTCATGGAGCAGGGCGGCGCGGCGGCGTGGGCGGTCGGGCTTGTCGGCGACGGCGTGCTCGGCGGCATATTCGCGGTGCTCGGCTTCCTGCCGCAAATACTCGTGCTGTTCCTGTTCTTCTCCATACTCGAGGACTCGGGGTACATGGCGCGTATCGCGTTCGTGCTCGACAGAATTTTCCGCCGCTTCGGCGTGTCGGGCAGGGCGTTCATGCCAATGATCATGGGCTTCGGCTGCTCGGTGCCCGCGGCGATAAACACGCGGACGCTCGCAGACGAAAAGGAGCGAACGGCGACCATTCGCGTGATACCGTTCTTCTCGTGCGGCGCTAAGCTACCAATACTTACGGCGGTCGCGGGAAGTATAGTCGCGGCGTTCGGGGTCGGCAACGCCGACGCGATAACATTCTTGATGTACCTGCTTGGAATTTGCGCCGCCGTCGTTTCGCTTCTTCTCATGCGGAACACGACGCTCAAAGGCGAGATTCCGCCGTTTATCATGGAGCTTCCCGCTTACCACGCGCCGCGATTCCGCAACCTCATGATACACCTTTGGGATAAGGCCAAGCACTTTATCAAAAAGGCGTTTACCGTCATATTCGCGTCGACTGTGATTATTTGGCTGTTCTCGCACCTCAATTGGCGGTGGCACTACCTTCCCGACGAGCAAATGCAAGACTCCATTATCGCGTCGATAGGAATGTTTATTCAGCCGATGTTTACGCCGCTCGGCTTCGGCTCGCAGCTCGGGGCTTTCGGCTGGGTGTTCGCCGTCGCGGCGATAACGGGGCTAATTGCAAAGGAGAACGTCATTGCGACGTTTACCACGCTCGCGATATGTATAGGCGCGTATTTCGGCGCGGGCACCGAGGAGGGCATAGCGGAAACGGCAAGCCTTATCACCGCCATACAGGGCACGACGGGAATATCCACACAGGCGTTTACCGCCGCGCTCATATCGTTTATCGCGTTTAACATGACGACCATTCCGTGCTTTGCGGCGTGCGCGACGGCGAAGGGCGAGCTTCAAAAGGGCAAGTTCAAGTGGACGGTTCTGTTCTGGCTATCGTCGAGCTACATAATTTCCGCCATGGTGTACACAATAGGCGCGTTCGTGTGGCCGCTCGCCGTGTGGATTGCCGCAATCGCCGCGGTCACGGCGCTCATCGTTCTTCGCAACACGGGAAAGTTCGACATCACCAAAATCTTTAAAAGAAAGCGTAAAGGAGAAACCGAAAAATGAAACCGATTGACATAGCAATTATTGTCATAGTCTCGGTGTTGTTTTTGGCGGCGCTCGGCTACGCGATATACAGAAAGGTCAAGCACAAGGGCTGTTGCGATTGCGGCAGCGATTGCGGCGCGTGCAACGGTTGCAAAGGCTGCGGCGCACACGACGGCCAAAACGAAAAACCAGATTGTTGTTGCTGCTGCGGAGTGAACGCCCCCGACCAATCGGAAAAGTAGGGATTTTCTAATCAAAAAAACATACACAAAAAGAGCTCGAGCGGAACAGTTCGAGCTCTTTTTATCGTCTAAACTTGCAAATCGTTGAAAAATCAACCAAAATGTTTGACAAATTGTGATGATTAAGATATATTAGAGCAAGTTGATTTATCAACAAAATGGCAGTTGAGGAATATCGGTAACTTATGATTAAGCTTCTGGTGGATTCGGCGTCCGACGTCGAAAAGGACGAAGCGGACGAGCTCGGTATAGAGTTGATTCCGATAAAGGTGTGTTTCGGCGACGAGGAGTATTCGGACGGATTCGATTTGTCGCACAGGGAGTTTTTCGAAAAGCTCATAGAGAGCGGAATATATCCGCAGACAAGTCAGATTAACGAGTTCGGCTGGGAAGAAAAATTCGGCGAGCTTACGAGAGACGGCAGCGAGGTGATAGCGATTACGCTTTCGTCAAAGCTTTCGGGAACGTACGTTTGCGCCGCGAGTGCGGCAAAGAAGTTCGGCGGCAAGGTTTACGTCGTTGACAGCGTCAATGCGTGCATAGGCGAACGCATTCTGTTGCAGTACGCGATAAAGCTTGTCAAGGAAAACAAGCTGACCGCCAAAGAAATTGTCAAAGAGCTCGACGACAAAAAGACAAAGATTCAGCTCATTGCCGTCATGGACACGCTTAAATATCTCAGAAAGGGCGGACGGATTTCTTCGGTTGCCGCATTTGCCGGAGAAATGATGTCCATTAAGCCCGTTATTGCCGTTGTCAAGGGCGAGATAAAAGTGCTTGGAAAAGCAATCGGCTCCAAGCGCGGCAACAATCGTCTCAATCAACTGATAGAACAGTGCGGCGGCATAGACTTCGACATGCCGTACGCGCTCGGGTATTCGGGGCTTTCGGACGAATACCTGCAAAAATATCTCAAAGACAGTGAACACCTTTGGAAGGGTAAAACCGACAGTCTTCCTTCGTACCTCGTCGGGAGCACTATCGGCACGCACGTAGGACCCAACGTCGTTGCGGTCGCATTCTTTGCAAAATAACATGAAGATAGGAATACCCAGAGCGCTTTTATACTACAAGAACGAGAAGTTTTGGCCGACGTTCTTCGACGAGATAGGCGTAGATTACATAATAAGTCCGGAGACCGACCGCAAGATAATCGAGTGCGGGGCTAACCTCGCAATCGACGAGACGTGTTTGCCGACCAAGATTTTTCTCGGGCACGTCGACTGGCTGATAGATAAGTGCGATTACATCTTCGTGCCGCGCGTCGGATACCGCTTCGGCTACGAGACGTGCACCAAGTTTCAGGCACAGACCGATCTCGTCGCAAACACATTCCGCGGCAAAAAACCGAAGCTGCTGTTTTACAATATCGACGACAAGAAGGCGTATCGCGAGCGCAAAGCCGTTTACAAAATGGGCAAGTTCCTCAAAATCAAGCGTTCGCAGATAAAGTACGCGTACATAATGGCAAAACAGGCGCAGATGTTTTTCGAGCTGTTTCGAAGGCAAAAAGAGGAGGCGAGGCTTTCCGAGAGCAAAAAGCTTAAAATTCTTCTCGTCGCGCATGCCTACAACATAGCCGATAAATACATAGGCAAGCCCATAATTAAGGCGGTCAAGGCGCTCGGCTGCGAGCCGATTATTGCCGAATACTTTGACGAGAGCGAGTGCATTCGCGCGTCGCAGAGCGTGACGGCAACTATGCCGTGGGCATACAACAGACATCTCGTCGGAGCAATCGAACTACACAAGGACGAGGTGGACGGCATAGTGCTTTTGACGACCTTCCCGTGCGGCACCGACAGCATGGTGAACGACCTCATCGTTCGCACATACAAAAGCGTGCCGATCATAACGCTTACAGTCGACACTCAGGACGGCACTGCCGGAATGGAGACGCGGTTAGAGAGCTTTGTCGATATCTTGACGCTGAGGCAGGAGAACAAATGAACAACGAAATTGTGGCGTGCTTTCCGCAGTTTGCCAACTACGCATACGCCTTTAAATATCTCTTTGAAAAGGGCTTCGGAGTTAAATACCTTCTTCCTCCGCCCATAACGAAGCGGACAATGGAGCTCGGCAGCGAGAACAGCCCCGACTACGTCTGTTCGCCGTTTAAGTATTGCCTCGGCTGTCATATCGAGGCGCTCGAACTCGGCACAAACTGCCTTGCGCAGATTTTGGGCCCCTGTCGGCTCAACTACTACGGCGAGCTCAGCGAGCGCATTCTTCGCGATATGGGGTATGAATTTCAATACTTCAACATGGCGGCGATAAATTGGCACTCGCGAAAATCCATAATCGAAAATTTTAAGATTATCAATCCCGATCTATCGATTGTTCGGCTTTTGAGCGCGCTTCCGACTTCGCTCGCAATCATAAAAATGCTCGATAAGTTTGAGAACTATGTGCGGCACAACATCGGGTTCGAGGCAGAAAACGGCGAGTTCGACCGCACCTACAAGGAGTTTTTACAAAAGCTCGCGGACATAGAGAGCGGCAAACAGCTGAAAGCGCTCAAAAAAGAGTATTGGCAAAAGCTTAATTCAATCAAGCTGAACAAGCCGACTAAGACAATCAAGGTTGGCATGATAGGCGATTACTACACCGTGCAAGAGCCGTTTGCAAACTACTTCATGGAAAAGGAGCTCGCCAAGTACGGTATGGAAATTTACCGCACCATGACGTTCACCAACTCCATAATTCACAGGCGCGGCAAGGAGAGCATAAGGATTGCCAAAAAGTACACCAAGTACGACATCGGCGCGACGTCCAACTCGACGGTGGCGGAGGCAATCACGTTTGCGCGGGCAGGCTGCAGCGGCATAATACAGGTCAAGTCGTTCGGGTGCACGCCCGAAACGGACGCGATGCCGATATTGCAAAACGTGAGCCGCGATTTAAACATTCCCATTCTGTATTTCAGCTTCGATTCGCAAACGAGCGAAACGGGTGTAAAGACAAGGCTTGAGGCATTTTACGACATGGTCGAGGCAAGGAGCGGAAAATAATTATGAAAGGCTATCTGGGTATTGATATAGGCTCGATTTCCACAAAGGGCGTGGTAATCGACGGCGAAAACAATATTCTCGCAAAGGAATATCTCTGGACGGAAGGCGACCCTATGGGCGCGGTCAAAAGGCTGTTGAAGGTTTTGGAAAAACAGCTCGCCGAAGACGTCAGGATTGTCGCCGTGGGCACGACGGGAAGCGCGCGAAAGCTTATAGGCGTCATGACAAACGCTTGCGTCGTCAAAAACGAGATAACCGCGCACGCAATTGGAACAACTACCGTCCATCCCGACGTCAACACGATTTTCGAAATAGGCGGGCAGGATTCCAAAATCATCATTATCGAAAACGGGTTCGTTGTCGATTATGCGATGAACACGCTGTGTGCCGCCGGCACGGGCTCTTTTCTGTCGAGCCAGGCGCACAGGCTGGGAGTTTCGGTCGAGGACTTCGGCGAGATCGCGCTGGCTTCCAAAAAGCCAACCAACATCGCCGCGCGCTGCACCGTTTTTGCGGAGAGCGACCTCGTGCACAAGGCTCAGATCGGGCATAAAAAAGAGGACATCATAGCGGGGCTTTGCAAGGCGGTCGTTACCAACTATCTCAACAACATCGGCAAGGGCAAAAAGATACGCGCGCCAATAGTTTTTCAGGGCGGCGTAAGCAAGAATATCGGCGTGAAAAAGGCTTTCGAGGACGCGGTCGGCAGCGAAGTTATCGTCGACGAGAACGGGCACCTTATGGGCGCGTTCGGCGTCGCCGTGCTCGCAAAGCGGAGCGGCAAGGAAAAACCGTTCTCGTTTGAAACCGCCGATATAGAGTTTAAAACGCGCGGCTTCGAGTGCGGCAAGTGCGCCAATCACTGTGAAATTATCTGCGTGTATAAAGAGGACGAGCTAATCGATTCTTGGGGCAACAAGTGCGATAACGGCGCGGTGAAAGCCTCAAATTAAATTGCGACCGTAAATTGTATGACAGCCGAGACGACGCTCGGCTGTTTTTTTGTTTCCGAGTAGAATATAGTATAGACAACCGAAGAAAAAGATGTTATAATATACGCAGTACGATTGCTTTGCAATCGTGGCGCTGTTCGCGCCTCGCGCTTAAAGCGCGACTGCGATATTGAATCACGGCGCAAAAATGCTTTTTCCCGGCAAGCATTTTTGCTTGTGAAAGAATATACATGGAGAAACTACCATGCAATCATTACGCGAATTGTACAGAATAGGCAGGGGACCGTCGAGCTCGCACACCATGGGGCCGGAGCGCGCGTCGTATATCATGAAAGAACGTTTCCCGAAAGCGGATAAGTTTGTCGCGACGCTTTACGGCTCGCTTGCAATGACGGGCAAGGGGCACGGCACGGACGCCGTTATCGAGCAGGTGCTCGCGCCTACCGTTTGCGAGGTCGTGTTCGACACAGAGACGGAGTGCGACGTTCATCCCAACACGATGGACATAGAGGCGTTCTCGGGCGGCAAAAGTCTCGGCAAGCACCGCTTTTACAGCGTGGGCGGCGGCGCGATCGAGATCGACGGGGAAAAGAGCGAAAAACCGAACACCGTCTATCCGCACCGCACCTTCAACGAGATAGCCGAGTACTGCAAGGCGAACAACCTCAGGCTGTACGAGTACGTCGGTCAGTGCGAGGGGCGGCAGATCTTCGAATACCTTTCCGCGGTGTGGGAGCGCATGAAGCAGACCATACACGAGGGGCTTATCGTGTCGGGCGTTTTGCCCGGCGTTCTCGGCACGCAGCGGCGCGCGCAGCAGCTGTTTAACCAACGCCACATCGACGAGTCGGCGCAGACCAAAGAAAACAGGCTCGTTTGCTCGTACGCCTTTGCGGTGGGCGAGCAGAACGCGTCGGGCGGGATTATCGTAACCGCTCCTACGTGCGGCGCGTGCGGCGTGGTGCCGTCCGTTCTAAAGTACATGCAGGAAACGCGCGGCTTTTCGGACGAGCATATCGTTCGCGCGCTCGCTACGGGCGGGCTCATAGGCAACCTCATAAAGCGCAACGCGTCGATAAGCGGCGCGGAGTGCGGCTGTCAGGCGGAGATCGGCTCGGCGTGCTCGATGGCGGCGGCGGCGCTTGCCGAGCTTTTCGAGATGGGGCTCGACCAGATAGAGTATGCCGCCGAGGTCGCCATGGAGCACCACTTGGGGCTGACCTGCGATCCTATTGCGGGGCTTGTTCAGATTCCGTGTATAGAGCGAAACGCGGTCGCCGCCATGCGCGCGATAAACGCGCTGTCGCTTGCAAACTTTTTGGCGGGTTCGCGCAAAATAAGCTTTGATATCATCGTAAAAACCATGCTCAATACAGGCATGGATATCAAGAGCTGCTACCGTGAAACGTCGGTCGGCGGGCTTGCCAAATACTACGAGATAGGCAAAAAACAACAGTAGAAAAACGAGGACGGATGAAAGAATACGACGTCATAATCATAGGCGGAGGTCCTGCCGGTGCGTCCGCGGCGCTCTATGCCGCGCGCGGCGGGCTTTCGGTGTGCATAATCCATAACAGCGCGTCCGCGCTCGAAAAAGCGACCATTCAAAACTACTACGGCGCGGGCGATGTTTCGGGCGCGGAGCTCTATAAAACGGGGCTCAAGCAGGCATCTTCCGTCGGCGCGGAAGTGATTGAGGCGCAGGTGACTTTTGCTTCGCGCGGCGAGACGGACGGTTTCGAGGTCATGACGACAGCGGGCAAGTACAATTGTAAAAGGCTTGTCATAGCGACGGGCGCGAAGCGGCAGAGCCTCGACATTGAAGGCATAAAGGAATACGACGGCAAGGGCGTGAGCTACTGCGCCGTGTGCGACGCCTTCTTTTGCCGCAACAAGCGCGTCGCCGTCATAGGCGCGGGCGAGTACGCTAAGCACGAATACGACGAGCTTCTTAAGGTCGCTAAGGAAGTGCGACTACTTACAAACGGCGAGGCGGTATCATTCGACGCGAGCGGCATGAACGTAGTGGACGGCAAACTTTCGCGCGTCGTGGGAAGCGACGGCAGAGTTTGCGCCGTGGAATTTGTCGGCGGGGAAATATTAGAACTCGACGCGCTGTTCGTCGCGCTCGGCGTGATGGGAAGCGCGGCGATTGCTAAGAGCATGGGCGTAATGACAGACGAAAGCGGCGCGATTGCCGTCAATGAGTCGGGCATGACAAACGTAGACGGGCTGTATGCGGCGGGCGACTGCACGGCGGGTATAAAGCAGATTGCCCGCGCGGTAAACGACGGCATGACCGTCGGGCTGAGTCTCATATCCGACATGAAGGGAAAAAGTGAAAAAAGGTAGCTCAATAAGCGGCGTAAAGGCCGCAATATTCGATCTCGACGGCACGCTGTTTGACAGCACGCATTTGTGGGAGCAGATCGACGTCGACTTTTTGAAAAAGCGGGGGCTCGTTCCGACCGACGAGTACCGTCGCGCTCTCGGCGCGCTCGGCAACCGCGAGGGCGCGCATTTTACGGTCGATTACTATAAACTGAAGGATACGCCCGAAGAGCTCATGCGCGAGTGGGCGGGCATGGCGCTGTTCGCATACGAAAACAGCATCAAACTGTTCGACGGCGTCAAGGAATATCTGCTCGAAGTTAAGGGAAAGGGAATAGTGCTGATTGCGGTTACCAGCCTTGCAAAAGAGCTAGCAATCCCCGGGCTCAAAAGCAACGGCATACTGCACCTGTTCGACGATGTGATAACGGCGGACGAGACCAACCTGAGTAAGACCTCGCCGGAGATTTACCTGCACGCCGCAACAATCGCGGGAGTGCCGCCTGCTTCCTGCGTGGCGTTCGACGACGTGGAGCGTGCGCTCCTTTCGGCGCGGGCGGCGGGCATGACGACCGTTGGTATTCTGAACGAGGGAATACACAGCTGCGGCGATTGCGCCGACTACATAGTTACAAAGCTTTCCGAAGCGCCCAAGCTTTTGCCGTAGCGTTGCGGGTAGTCACCAAGTATCAATCGGGTTCTATAATATCGTCTATAAATTCGTCTTTAACGGTATAGGAATGCAGATGCGCCATGCCGTTTTTGTCTATCATGTAGAACTTATTGCCGTCCTCCCACGTGCAGTCGGCTATGCGGTCGTAGCCGTCGAAAAATGCGGACAGGTCGGCTTTTGTTATGCCGCTTTTAAGCTGATCCGATAGCATGGCGTACGCCGAGGTCATGTCGCCGTTTTTTACGAGCGAAAACAGCCGCGCTATCGGCGAGGACGGCGGCGGCAGCGGTTGGGCGTTGCCGTACACTATTATGTAGCGCGGCGCGAGGGTGAGCAGAAAGTGGTCGGGCCCTAACCGCACGCCCGTCGCGAGCTCGCCGTTGAAGTTTTCGGCGCCGGTCAGCTTTACCGTGTATGGGAGCAGCGTGTGCTTTAGCGGCAGCGCCGTTATGTACACGACGTCGAACTCCGACATCGTCAGGCGGTCGGCGCGCTCGTGAAAGCAGCCGTTTATCATGTATACACATTCGAATTCGCTTTTTATATGCAGTTCCATACCGAAAATATATGTTTAAATTTTGCGTTCTATGTATATTTGTTTCTCTTTACGTCAATTATCGTGTGAGGCGATTAGACCGCCGATATAAGGAGACTGTATATGAACAATTCGAGCTGGACAATCGAACAGACCAAAAAGCTTTTCGCGCTTTGCGACAAGGCGAAAAAGCAGGGGACGAGTTTATCCTCGGCGTTTTCCGAAATGGCAAGGTTGACCGACCGCTCCGTCAATTCGGTGCGAAACTATTACTACGGTCAGGCAAAGACATTCGAGCTCGTGCCCGAGATTGCGGCGAAGCTGGGCATAAAGAGCACAAAGATAAAGCGCGACGCATTCGTGCCGTTCGAGGCGGGCGAGATACGCGAGCTCATCGAAAAGGTGCTCGTCGGAAAGGCGAACGGCAAGTCAATCCGCGCCACCATTTTCGAAATGGCAAACGGCGACGCAAAGGTGGCGCTTAGGCTTCAGAACAAGTACCGTTCGGTGCTGCGCTCGCACCGCGACGAGGTCGAGGCCGTCATGAACGAGCTTTCAGAGCGCGGCGTTTCGTACGTCAACCCCTATTCTCGCGCCGATAAAAACGACAACTTCGTGCGGCTCACCGAGTACATCGCGTCCCTCGATTCGTCGAAGGTCGGAAGCTTTCTGTCGCTCATCGAAAAGCTGAAGTAGCAATTTTTCTACTATGAGCGAGCTTAACGCAGCAAGAGCCCAAAACAGCACGCTATCGTGTGTGTTTTATTGGGGTTGGGAGAATGTACAATCAAACGCTTGATATTTTTTCTCCCCCGTAGTATAATGATAAAAACATCTGCTATGGGGAGCTTGCATCATGGGTTCGGCTATCGACAAAAACGGAATGACGGAGGCGCAGTTTTTGCGCGAGTACGACGTTACCCGTTATTTTCGTCCGTCCGTGACGACCGACGCCGTGCTCTGCCGCATATCGAGCGGCGGGGGCAGGGTGCTTCTAATCAAGCGCGGCGGACATCCTTACCTTGGGTGCTGGGCGTTCCCCGGCGGGTTTGTCGAAAAGGATGAGCCCTGCGAGGTCACCGCCTCCCGCGAGCTCGAGGAAGAGACGGGGATCAAAAATCTTGCGCTCCGTCAGCTCGTGACGGTTTCTACGCCCGGTCGCGATCCGCGCTGGCGCAACATCACCGTCGTGTACTATGCGCTTCTTGACGGCGACGTCGAGGCCGCTGCAGGCGACGATGCGGATAACGCCGAATGGTTTGACTTTTCTGTAGAGGCGAGCGGCGACTTTGTGAAGCTTGCGTTCTCGTCCGAAAAGGAGAGCTTTTGCGAGGAACTCAAAATCGTGCGCGACGCTTTCGGCAATATCGATTTAAACAACACCGTCGTCACGAAACGAGGCAAAATGGCGTTTGACCACGCCAAAATCGTCTGCTATCTGTATGAAGCGGCAAAGCGAGGCATAAGATGAAAATTGCACTTGTAGCAACGGGCGGCACTATAGGAAGCCGCAAGGACACTGACGGAATTATAAAGCTTTCGCGCGCCGCGACCGATCAGATAGCGTCTATCGTGGGCGCAGATTCTGTGTTCGATTCACTGTCTACGCACAGCGAGCGCATGAAGCTGAAGGACCTCAATACCTTCCGCAGGATAATGCAGGACGCGCTCGCCACACACCCGGACGGGATTATCGTCACGCACGGCACCGACACACTCGCGTTTTCGTCGGCGTATCTCGCGTAT
Organism: Clostridiales bacterium; assembly: GCA_022508505.1. Taxonomy (GTDB): domain Bacteria; phylum Bacillota; class Clostridia; order Christensenellales; family Pumilibacteraceae; genus Anaerocaecibacter. Next base: position 107,789 of record JAFLVC010000002.1, read on the forward strand.
GCGTTTTGCGACACGCGTATCCCCATCGTGATATGCTCGTCCGATCTGCCGCTCACCGAGCGCGACAGCAACGGCTTCGATATACTTCATTCCGCCAAGGTGTTTTTGCAAAACAGAAAGGCGGGCGTGTTTGCAGTGTACAAAAACCCGGGCTACGCGCCGCAGGTTCACCACGGCGCAAGGCTGTTGCCGGCGCACCTGCACGAGCACTTTTATCACTCGCTCGGCGATTGGTCGTTTAACGACACGGGGCTCATGCACGGCATGGACTTTGACCTCTGCGGCGGCAAAGTTCTGCTCATAAACCCGTACATAGGTCTCGACTACTCGGTGTTCAACATCGACGGTTACGCGGCGATCGTTCAGAGCGGATACCACTCGGGCACGGTCAACTATGACGACTTTAACGCTTTTGCGAGCAAGTATCCCAATATCCCCATGTTCATGACGGCGGGGCGCAGAAAGTACGACGGCCCCGATTTTGTGCCTAACATCATTCAGTGCCACGGCATAACGCAGACCGCCCTTTACATAAAGCTACTTATAGCGATTAAAAATACCGTAAAGGATTTGCCGTCGTTCGTCCTCAAAAACGCCTGCGGCGAAATCGTCGATCCCGATAAGTATTAAACCGTATTTTAAAAACCTTCGCTTTATCGCAGTTCACAAATGGAATTCGGGTGAAACGAAACTAATAATCGGGCGTGGCAAAAGCCGCGCCTTTTCCGTGCTATCTTGTGAAGATAAACTTTAGTATTTATAGCTTAGGTTGCATTTCCTCTTTTGATATGCTATAATATTTGTGCGATAAACAGTAATTTGGCGGAGAACACTTGCCTTAAATTGTTTGTTGTGGTAAAATACATACATAACTGCCACCGGGTAGAGAAATGCTTGAGCATTCATTACGTATCGTTAGGTCTTTGAAGATGCGTATTGAGTGCTTGTTTTTTTGGAGAAGATTATGAAATTTAAATCCATAAAAGGCTATTTTTCAAAGGTTGAAATTGCTCTATGGGTTATTTCGGTATCGCTGATCATAATTTCATTTTCTGTATTCGACAGAAGAAACTATATAATTCTTGCCGCTTCGCTTATCGGGGCAACGTCGCTTATATTTAATGCAAAGGGCAATCCAATCGGACAAGTTTTAATTATCATATTCGGCATTTTATATGGCATTGTATCTTACACGTTTGCCTACTACGGCGAGATGATAACCTATCTCGGTATGACAGCGCCTATGGCAATCGTTGCGCTCATAGCTTGGCTCAAAAATCCGTATAACGGCAACAAAGCGGAAGTGAAAGTCAACCGATTAATGTGGAAAGAGATTATTCTCATGGCGGTATTGACCGTCGCCGTAACGATTGCGTTCTATTTCATTTTATGGTATTTTAATACTGCAAACCTTTTGCCGAGTACGCTCTCTGTTACGACAAGTTTTATCGCCGCATATCTCACGTTCAGACGAAGTCCGTATTTTGCGATTGTCTATGCCGCAAACGATATTGTTCTCATCGTGTTATGGATATTGGCTACATTGACGGATATTTCCTATTTGTCGGTAACAATCTGTTTCGCTGTCTTTTTGGTTAATGATATCTATAGCTTTATAAATTGGCTGAAAATGCGGAAGCGACAACACAATCGGGAGGAAGCGCAATGTTCAGAGAAATGAGAAGAAAAAATCAACGGCTTACCGAAACGGAATGCGTTGAAATTCTGCATAGGAATACTGCCGGAGTGCTAGCCGTTCTGGGCGATGAGGGCTATCCATATGCCGTACCGATGAGTTACGTTTACGATGGGGAAGCTCTGTATTTTCACTGCGCGAAAAGCGGTCATAAACTTGACGCTATCAAGTCCTGCGACAAAGTATCTTTTTGCGTGATAGACCAAGACGAAGTCGTCCCGCAGAAATATACTACGCACTTTCGCAGTGTAGTTCTTTTTGGACGGGCGAGCATATTAAACAACGATGAAGAAGTGCTTTCCGCAATAGGGAAGTTAGCAATAAAATATCATCCGACCGATAGCAAGCGGAATCGTGATATAGCTATCAAAAAAGAATACTCTGCTATGTGTATCATAAAAATAGACATTGCCCATATGACGGGAAAAGAGTCCATTGAGCTTGTAAAAGCAAAGTATCGATAGCTCAATCGGCGTAGAGGCGAGTGCCGAGACGCTCTTGAAATATACACAAGAAAATTCTGTCAAGCAATAAAATCAAGCGACGCATGACATTAAAAATAGCTTTATTAAAGTTCTGGCGTGGCAAAAGCCGCGCCTTTTCCGTGCTTTACATGTGTTGACGAAGAAAGCTTTTTTACGGAAACAACGGCAAGCGCAAGGGCGGCGGCAAGCATTATGCGCCTTTTACTTAAAAAGTCATGCGGCTTCCTCGCTCGGCAAGACGGTTATGATAAGCTTCTCCGACGGCTTGGAATTTTCGGTTATTCCTGCGCCGAGTTCTACTTTGTACAACAAAATCTCTTCGTTTTTACACGGCTTTTTGGCTATAATCAAGTATACCGGATCGTATTCGATAAATTTGACTGTACGAACAATATCAAAGACGTCACTGTTGTACTTTATCCCTACGCAGTCTGCGTGTATTGCGAATTGTCTGCCGTTATAACCGTGCGGGCTTGGCACAACACGCAAAGCATATTCTCCCACGGTAAGCGTATACGTTTCCCAATGCAGTTCGTTCGCAGATATTACTACGTCCCGTGTGCTCGAAATATAATTCCACTTGTCGGGCGAAGTAGTCCAGCAGTCCTCGTCGCGGTCATAATTTGCGCCGCTATACAACGAACCCCTGACGCCGTCTATCAACGGATATTTCAATTCATCTTTCGCGGCCGATTTAAGTCCCAAAACCACCGCCAAAACTATGACTGCCGTAAACGCGACTGCGCACACGGTGGAGATTGTTATAAGCAGCTTGCGCGAGCGCGATATTATTTTGTTCTTTTGTACTATAACCTTTTCGGTGGGCGCGTCAGAATACAAGTCTTCCTTGCTCACGTCGAAGTACTCGCAAAGCAGTCGTAGCGATTCGTTGCTCGGTAATCCCAAACCGTTTTCCCATTTGGCGACGGCGCTGCGGCTTACGTAAATGCTTTCGGCAAGCTCGGACTGCGACACGCCTTTTTCGCCGCGTAGCTTTTTCAGCTTTTCGTTAAACTGCATAACGGCCTCCTTTTTCGGTTGCGTATATTGTATCACATCCGCATGAAAAAAGTAAATACCGCACGCCGTTACTTTACCCGTTACGGCTGTTACTTTTGAATTTGCTTTGAATTATGAACTGTGACTTTTTGTATGCAGTAAAAAACTCTCGGTTGTTCGAGAGCTTTTTGTCATAGCGAAGGTATCACTCATGTAGTGCATGCTTCTATATTGGAAGCGCGAATATTTGCGAGGCTTTTGTATTATGCGCGCATGGCTACGAGCTTGGCTTTTAATGCGGCGTACGCCTCGTCGGGATCGTCGATATTTATGACCGTCTTTTCCATGGGGCAGATGTCGGTTCCGTCGCGGTTTATGATGCGGTCAACGAGCGTTTCGCACTCGTAAGCTATGCCGTGGCGGATTAGCACTTCTTCTGCGAGGCGGGAGAGCGTCTTTGCGTACACCGCCTTTATGCCGCATTTGACGAAAAGCAGCGCGGCAGCCTTTCCGACAACTATATCGGCAACCGAGTAGCATTTTAGGTCGACGCCGTCCAAGATAAACCCCATCATCGGAGCTATGCCGTGCTTATCGCTGTAAAGACATTCGCCGTCGCGGCACAGGCAGATCGTGTGTCCGTCGAGGTTTTGCTTTGCTTTTTCAATATCAGTCATTTTGGTTTTTGTCCCTGTCCAAAAGCAGTTTCAGTCCCATTACGATAAAAGGAACGAGAGCCGCTTGCAATACCATTCCCAACAGTCCCGTCTGAATCTGCGCCCAGATGACTGCGGGGGTGAAAGGCGTCACCGCTTGAAATATGAGTACGAGAAGCATGAACGCAGTTCTTCCCGCTATTTGCGCGAGCAGCACCGCGGGGAAGGCGAGCCAGCCGTTTTGAGCTATCTTGTTTGCAAAAAGTCCGGACACCGCGCCGAACACGGCAAGCTCCGCCGCCATGAACGGAAGCCGCGCCGCCATCGGCATGGGGTTGCCTGCGGCAAGGGTGATGAGAAAGCTTACGACGGGCGAAGCGACGCCTATCGAAATCCCCCACAGCGAGCCGAGAAGGCATCCGCCGAGAAGCACGGGAAGGTACATGGGAAGCCACTGCACGCCGCCCGGTGCGCCGAGCGCCGCGTGTACAATCTGCGGCAAAGCGACCGCCAAGGCGACCAGCCCGAGCGAGACGAGACTTTTTACGGTGAGCTTGACTTTTAACGAGCAATTCTTTTTGATTAAAACGTTTTCAAGCATGTTTATTCTCCTTTAAAATAATTATCGGGTTATGCGGTTTTTTTGTCCGACGATACCGTTACTTTTCGAATTCCTTTGCGACGTCTTCCAAGAGCTGTCTTATGGGCAGGTGCTGCGGGCACGACTTTTCGCACTTGCCGCACTTTATGCAGTCGGACGCTTTTCCGCCCGTTTTGGTGTGTATATCGGTGTAGTAGTAGTCGGCGTTCCAATCGTGGTGGATGTTTTTTGTGTTCATGCAGGCGAAAAGGTCGGGAATCTTTATCTGCTTCGGACAGCCTTCCGTGCAGTAGCGGCAGGCGGTGCAGGGGATGAGGTTCATGCCCTTGAACACCGCGCACACATTTTGAACGGCTATCATTTCTCTTTCCGAAAGCGGCGTAAAGTCCTTCATGTACGAAATGTTGTCCGTCATCTGCGCCATGTTGCTCATGCCGGAGAGCACCATGAACATTCCCTCAAAGCCCGCCGCAAAGCGAATGGCGTAGCTCGCGGCGCTGTTATCCCCGAGCGCGTCGAAAAACTTTTTTGCGTCGTCGGGAAGGTTTACGAGCCTGCCGCCCCTGACCGGCTCCATGACGATAATCGGCTTATTATGCTTGCGGCATACGTCGTAGCACTTTTTGGACTGTACCGCCGGATCGTCGTAGTCCACGTAGTTGAACTGTATTTGAACGACTTCGACCTGCGGATACTCGGTGAGGATTCGGTCGAGTACGTCCGCCGTGTCGTGGAAGGATAAGCCGAAGTGCTTGATTTTGCCTTCCGCCTTTAGCTCTAACGCCGTCTCGTAGGCGCGGCACTTTTTGAAGTGCTCGAATACTTCCTTGCTCTGCGCGTGCATCAAATAGAAGTCGAAATAGTCGACGCCTAAGATTTTGAGCTGTTTTTCGAAGAACGGGCGAATGTCGGACTGCGTGTTGAAATACGGCGCGGTCAGCTTGTTCGTCAGTATGTATTTGTCGCGCGGATAGCGAGCTACGAGACAGTCTGCAAGCGCCGTTTCGCTCAGCCCGTCGTGGTAGCCGTGCGCCGTGTCGAAATAGTTGAAGCCGTTTTCCATAAATGCGTCTATCATTCTGTTGAACTCGGCGTAGTCGATTTTGTTCCCATTCATGGGTAGTCTCATGCAGCCGAAGCCTAATTTTTTATGTACGTTTTCAAACATAATACTCTCCTTGGATTGCTTTAAGCTTCAACGCTTTTCTTTGCCCACTCGGCGACTTTCTTTTCGGACTGCGCCGCTTTCGCGCCGTGAATGGAAAGGCCGCGAAGCAGTGCGGCGCCCGGGCATATCATTTTCAGGTCGCGCTCGCTCAGGGAAAGCCCGCTACCTTCGTTGGTGCAAAACGGCGCGATTCTCTTGCCGACGAGGTTTAGCTTTTCCAATAGCGTGAACATTGCCATAGGCATCGTTCCCCACCAATTGGGGTAGCCGACGAATATGACGTCATAGCCGTCCAAGCTTTCGGGATACGCCTTGACTGCGGGGCGGGCGTTTGCGTTAAGCTCCTTTTGCGCCACGTCGATACATTCGTTATAGTCCTCGGGGTAGGGTTCTGCCGTCTCCACCTCGAACAGGTCGCCGCCGACCGCATTTTGAATGAACTCGGCGACAATTTCCGTATTACCCTTAGCAAGATTTTTGATGCTACCGTTGACGTAGTTCTGTCCTTTTCTCGAGTAGTACACGATTAGGTTTGCCATGGGTCAAGCTCCTTTTTGTATTGGAATTGCTTTAAGTCGCACCTTTCCGTACATTATATCACAAGCAAAATATGCTTGCTTGCAATAGCATTTTTGCGCCGTGATTCAATATCGCAGTCGCGTGAATTACGCGAGGCGCGTCAGCGCCACGATTGCAACGCAATCGTTACTGCGTATATTATAACACAAAGCCGCAATAATTTCAAGCATAAAGAAAAAGGACTTGCATAAAGTCAAGTCCTTTTTGCCGTAGTTGTTTTATGCGGCTTGCGCGGCGTCGTAGGCGTCCTTCCAAATCCTCGTCCAAGGATTTTCGTTGCCGCCCGTTATGGGAAGTTCGCCTTTGAGAAGGTCTTCGAGCGATGTGTACGTGACGTCCTTGCCGTCGAACACGAACGAGTTGTTCGACACGTACCAGTGGTCGTTGTAAATCGTCGCGTTGCCGAGCCCGCTCGAAACCATGTTGTACGGGTCGCTCGTGTCGGCATTTCTGAGCGTCGCATTGAGCGACAGTACGACGACACTCGCAAACTTGGTATCTATCGAAGCGCCGGATATGTAGTTGTCTAGCAGATTGTCGTCGCCGTCGTTTGCGCCGGTGAGCGAGACGTTCAAGTCATTGAGACTGTTATTGCCCGTCAGCTCTTTTAAGCCTATCGTTATGCTGTGCTTGCCGTTATCGTAGGTGTAGCCCTTGAATACTGTCGCAATCGTAGGCGTAGCCACCGCTTTGCTTTCAGCCGTTATTGCGCTCGATATTGCCGATTGCAGGTTGATGCCGAATACGGTGAATTTTGTGCTCAGCGGTACGAGATAGAACAAGCATTCGTTCAAGAACTTTTCTATGTCGTTTGAAATCATGTACAGGAATTCGTCGACCGTGTATTGTGCGTACACGCGATTGCAGTTGAAGAACTTCTTCTTTGTGGGGAAGAGCCAGCTGCCGTACTTGATTTCTTCCTCGTTCCAGCTCTTTACGCCGTCTACGTACAGCATGTTGTCGTAGAAATACAGCCTTGTCGAGAGATCGCCGACGACAGTTGCGCTGAGCGCCGTGCAGTCTTTGAAATTGAGCTCGACATACGCCGCCGTCTTGTATTCGGGCTCGTCGGGATCTTGCGCCTGTTCCGCGGTAAGCAAGCCCATTGCGATTCGCTCTTGCTTGCTGTACAGCTTGACCTTGACGTCGTAGTGTATGTCGACGGTTACCAAGTCGAGCCCGATTACGGATATATTGAGCGTAATAGTGTCGCTCGTGTCGACGCCGCCGATTCTAAACTCCATAAGGTTTGCCGTATTGAGAAGGTCAAACAACAAATGCTTGATATTTGAAAGGTCGGAGTAGGAGGTCTTGTTCTTTTCGTCGGTGACGTTGATGAGCGCGTTCATATCTGGCGCAATCACTACCTCTCCGCCCGAGGTGAAGTCGACGTCTATGTATTCGATTACAGCGGTGTTGACGTCGAGGTTTTTAATAGCCACGCCGTTTACGACGCCCTTGCCGCTCTCGTTTACGCCCTGCGACACCTTGAGCTCCGCCGTGCCTTTGCCCTTGGTCGTCAGGCTGTTGCTTACCGTCGCGCCAAGCTCGCCGCCGTCTGCCGTCAGCGAAATGCCGTTTACTATGTCGGAGAACTCGGGAACTTCTATTTCGGTGTACTCGTCGGGAAGTTCGGGCGCTTCCGGCGTCGCTTCCTCGTCCGATTTGAACCTGCCTATGGCGTTTGCGATATGCTCTTTGATTTGGTCGGTCGAGCCGAGCAGAGCGTTTATCTTTTCCTCGCGCGTGCCCGTCATGCCGTCGGGAGCGAGCACGAGATCCCATGCGCTCTTGACGTCGTCGAGTGCGTCGCCGAGGTTGATGAGAAGCGCTACGATATTTTCTATCGTGTCGCGTATGCCGTCCATGCCGACAATGTCGAGCGAGTCGAACACGCCGGAGTCTATGTCGACGCGGTACTCGGCGGGGATTATCAGATTGAGCGTTTCGTCATTTACGCCGAGAATCTTGAACACCGACGCGAGTATCTGCATGACCGAGCCGTAGTCGATCGATATGTTTTCGCCGTAGCCCGTCTTGGATTCCTTGTAGCTGAGGAAAGCGACCTTGTCGTACAGCGTGTCGCCGTAGTAGTAGCCCGAGAGAATATAGAAGGCGAGGGTGAGCGAGCCGCCGTTTTCGGACACGCCGTCGAGCTTGAGGTGCGCTTCGAGGTTGATGTCGTAGCCGCCCTTTTCGGTCTTGACGAGCTTGCCCTTGAGAACGGGGAGTGCCGCGCCGCCTTCGGTGACGCCGCCGACCGTAACCGTCTTGCCCGCGACCACGCTCTCGGTGCCGTCGTCGTTTTGGACCGTCTTGTCGTTTTCCTTGTACGAGAAGGCGAATGTGTCGATGCTGAACGTTATGTTGCCGTCCGCGTCGTGCGTGGTGAAGGTGTGAACGAGGTTGTTGACAAGCTCGATGTAGTCGATTATCGAAACGTACGCGTCGCTGTTTTCGGGAAGCGCTATGCCGAGCGTCTTTTCGCTTAAGTTCGGCGCGCCGATTGCGGCGTGTACGCTCATTCCCGCAATGCTCGTATCAATCGTTATTTCGGAGAGCGCAGACTTATCAAGTGTGAGCACGGGCGAGATGTCAATCACAAAGCCCGCGAGCGCAAAGCCGATTGTCGGAGTATTGCTGCGCATATAGAGGTTGAACATGTCGGCGAGCGTCTTTATCGCGCTCGGAGCGCCCTCGTAGTCGTGGAGCTTGCCGAATAGGAGTGCCGCCGCTTCGTCTATGCTCTTCGCATTGCCAAGCGACTTGAAGCGGTCTATAATGAGCCCGATGTCGTTGAACGCGCTTATTTCGTCGCTGTCCGAAATTCCGAGAAGCACCGCGAGCTCGTCGCTGAGGTAGCGGGGCAGGTATTCGTCGAGAATGGCGTGTATGCGCGCAAGGTCGTTCGGTTCGCCCGAAACGGTGAACTTAAGCTTCATCTGCCCGAGCTTGATATACAGCACGCCGTTTAAGTATGTGATTTCTATCTTTTCGTCGAACAGCGTGAGGCTTACGCGAACCGCCATAGTGTCGAAGTCAATCTCGGCTTTGCCGTCGATCGTCAGCTGCTTCATGTCGGCGGTTCTTACGAGCGCACCGAGGTTGATCGTCAAAGACTTCGCCGTCATGGCGTCCTCTACGAGCCTGACCACAGGCGCGAGGAAGTCGGTGAGGTCGGCGAGATCGATATATCCGTCCGTGTTGCCGATGCCGACGGTCTGCGCTTCGCGGCTCAAAATTTCTATGCCGACCGCGTACTTGGCGCCGTCGACTGTTTTTATCTTGGAAATTGCGCCGACTTCGTCGAGCTCGACGGTGAGGTCGATGTCGAGCCGGATGTCGTTTTTATCATCGTCATCGGAGGTGTTCACCGCCGCGTCGACCGTCATGCCTGAAAGCGCGCCGTCGGTGAATGAGATGCCGAGCGTTATTATTGCGTCGATACCGACGGGGTTAAGGTCGGCGAGCACCGCAAAGCCGTAATCTGTGTGATAGAGCGAAATCTCGGCGGCGAGAAGCTTTTCTATAGAGAACGCGTCGGAACTTACTTTTTGCAAAAGCTCGTCGAGAATGTCCTTGACCTGCGGGATAGCCGTCGTAACGCTTTCGAGCAGGGCGTTGAGGTCGGCTTCTGTCGTGCCGCACTTGAGCATAATCTCGCCGTTGTTGAGGTCGAGATACAGCACGTCGTCCTTGTAGATGACGGAGAGCGGAATGTCGCCTATCATGACAATCGCTTTTACCGCAAGGTCGCTTTCCTCGGTGGGGAGGGCGAGCGTTATCTTGCCCGAAACATTTATGCCGAACAGCGTGACGTCTACGTCGAACTCAAAGCCTTCGGCAAGCACAAGCGGCATGACCGCGTCTATTACGGGCTTAAACTCGATAACCGATATGAAGTCTGCGTCGGGGACGGTTATGTTCGCGCCGCTCGCTATATTGTAAAGCTTTGCGGTGACAGTCTTGCCGTCCAAAGCCGTGTCGACGCGGACTTGCGAAAGGTCTGTCAAAGCGTTAAGTACGAGCGTTATGTCTTTGCCCGTAAACGGCGCGAGCGACACGCAAGCGTCGAGATTGCCGTCCGCTACAGAAAGCGATATCGCATTCAGCACGCTGTCGAGAAGATCGCGGATTTGCTCTACCGTCGGGGCCTTCGCGTTTTCGAGCGCGCCCTTGATTGCGTCTTTTAGAGTGGTTTCGAGGTCGGCGACCATATCGAGCGCATTTTCTATCGTCGGCATAAGCTCTGCGGGAATGACCGCGGCGAGGCTTTCGAGCATGGGTCGCACGTCGTCGAGCGAGGCGGTGAGCGCCGCGTTGACGGTGCCGCTTATCTCGATATAGACCGTTTTGCCGATTAATGTTACGGTTGCCGTGACGGCGGGCATGTAGTCTATGCCCGAAATGCTCGTCACGTCGAGCTTTAGTTTGAGGTTGTCGAGCCCGCCGTTAAGGTCGATTGCGAGTGTGCCGCCGAGCGCGACGTCGCCGTAGCTCGCGTAGAACTCTGCCGTCGCCGCTCGCGCTCCTATAAGCTCGGCAATCGCGTCGATCGTCGGGATGAATTCTTTTACGTCGCTGTACGAGTCGGGGCTGTCCACCGTTAAGCCGAGATCGTCGACCGAGCAGGGGACTATGTTGCAGTCGAGTCCGAACGTCACGCCCGCGTACTCGCCGCCGATAGATACGTCGCCCGTTTCCACGTTGATTGTAAGCGTGACCGAAGCGCCGGCTATTTCCGCTTTGAGGACGAGCTCGCTGTCTTTGACGGATACGTATTTGACCGCGTCGAGAATCGTCGGAACGAGCGCCGCTATATCGACGTCGACCTCGGGCATTTCCATATAAGGAGTGGCGAGGTCTATGCCGAACGCTTGGAGCAGCTTTTCGATATGCGGCACGAATAGGTCGATATCGGATACGTTGAGCTTGAACTTGACGTTGCCCAGCCCGATATACGCCGTGTCGCCGACGTATGCGACGTCGAGCGTTTGGTCGAGCGCGCCTATCTTGCCGACTGCGGCGACCGCGACGTTTGCAATATCTATCTCGAAGTCGGCGCTTAGCGTTATTGTAGCGCCGTCAAAGCTCACATAGCCGTCAACGGTTGCCGTCAGCGCTTCCGCACTTGCGTAGTCGAGAATATAGGGGATGAGTCCCGGGATTTCGTTCGCGTCGATGTAGTTGACGGCGCGAACTTCCACCTCGCGCTTTTCGGGGAGCGTTATTTCGAGCGCCACCGCCGCGTCGAGCTTGATGTCGAGCACGTTGACGTTTGCCGAAAGCGCGAGCCCCGTCAGGGCGCTGCCGTCGCGCGTGAGCGTAATTGTTATCGGTGCGCCGAGAATGCGCAGGCCGATTCTTATGGTGTGTTCGTCCGCCGAAAGGCTTTGGAGGGTGTTTATCCAATCGCCGACCGTCTCGGGCAAAAAGTCCTTCAGCCTGTCGAACGTGCTCGTGTCGAGGCTTACGTACTTGCTTATCTCATCGACGAGTGCGGGGACGTCGTCAGCCCTTGCCGTCACGCCGATGTTGCCGATAGAGGCGTACAGCGCGTTATTTACGTACTGAACGGAAAGCTCTTGACCGAGGATTGTTACCGTGCCGTCGACCGTAACGCCGTCAAAGCCGTCGCGCGCAACGTACGCGTCGAGCGAAACCGTAGTGCCGTCGACGGTTATGTCGCCCTTGATTCCGTACGCTTCGTGGTCGAGCACCGTAGAGATTGCGGCGGGCACGAAGTCGACGAGTGGCGAGAGGTCGACGTAGCTCTTGTCGGGCGTTTCGAATATGAGGTTTTTGGCGGGCTTGGCGGACAGTGCGATCTTGATTCCGAACGCTTCGACAGTTGCCGAAACGCTTTCGAGGTCGTAGCTCTCGTTGTTTTTGAGAGTAATCGTCGCTTCGACCGTCGCAAGCCCCTCGAGCTTGAGCGGAATGTGAATGAATACGTTGTCGTCGTTCTTTTCACAGGTCATGCCCGCCATGAGGTCCTCGCCGAACAGCGAGCCTAAGTCGGGCAGGGTAACGCCCGACGCGAACATGTCCATAAGAGATTTTACCGCGGGATCGCTTATAAGCGCCGTGGCTTTGTCGACGGGGAGATACCCTTTTATGTCGTTTAGCGTTATGTATACGAGGTCGTCGTCAGGCCGGCCTACAGCCGCGCCCTTGCCGTATTCTATGTACAGGTCGTCGTAACGCGCCCTGATGTTGAGCGTTCCGATATTGACCGACAGCTTGAGGTTTTTGAGATCGACAGAGCCGATAGAGAGGTTTGCCGAAAGGTCGAGGTTTTCGGCGCCGCTTATGTACTTGCCGAACGCGTACATCAGATAGTCGGCGGTCTCGAGCTCGGCAGGCGGGATATCGTCGCCGCCGCCGACGTCGCCCATGTGCGACTCGAAGAAGGCTTGCTCGGGCAGGACTATGTCCTTGTTGCCTATCTCGCTGAACGTCTCGGTGAGCGACGAGTTGCAGATAAGCGCGCCTATCCCCGGTATGTCGATGCCGTACGTCTCGCGCACCGTTACCGATATGGGATACCAATTTTTGTCAATCTTGATCGTGACGACGACAGAGCCGTCGCTTTCCTTGCTGTAGTCTGGATTTTTGGACGAGCCCGCCATGGTGCGAGTCTCGTTGCGCGAGTACATCGTCGCGCTCACAGGATCGAGGGTGAGGGTATATTGGAAGTTGCCGTCCTTATCGGGCGTCAGCGACTCGGGATTGTAGAAGCCGTAGTCTTCGGCGTCTCCGTCGTCCGCTTCGCTCTGCTGTGCGTTGACAGCCTGCTTGGAGGAGGCGTTGTCGTCGCGCACCGATTTTATCGTTATGCCGTAGTCCTTTTCGGGATCTTCGGTGACGGATAGAACCTGCTTTGTCAGCTCGTTGGGAACAAGCCCGTACAGCTCGCCGAATTTTGCCGATATGTCTTTTACGCTGTTGGCGTACTTGGCGGTCTTGCCGCTGACGCTCGTCGAGGGACGGTACAGAACGCGCGTGCCGTTTATGTATTTTTGTTCGGCGACGCTCTTTGCCCACGAGCTTGAAATCGATTCGGTGAAAATCTTGTCGCCCTTGACGACGCGGGTGTTGTACACGCTCTGGTTGTAGCTCATGCCCATGCCGAGCTCTGCCGAAACGGTGCCGTTTGTGTATCCTCTGAAGTAGCGCGATGTGTAAAGCTTTTCGGCCGTGTACTTTACGTTGGATATGAGGTCGTGGTCCTCGGGCGTCGAGCCGTCCGTCGGAACGTCCGCATACATGCAGATGCGCTGACCGACTGCGGAATGCTTGGTGTTGTCCGAGTTGAGCCCCGAAAATCCGGTCATAAGCGATACTGCGATGACCGTACATAACGTAAATATTATTGCCAGCCGACGCTTTGTGAACGTCGATCTGCTGCCTATCAGTTTGTTTCGCATTTATTTAACCTGTTAACGGTTGATTACTTTTTGATTCGGGCGGTAGCGTTCGGCGTTCGCCGATTTACCGTTTACTTTACCCTATGCCGACATTCTAACATTTTAATCACATTTTGTCAATAATTTTCCAACATTTTAACACAATTTTGTTTAAAAACAGCCGATTTTGGGCTCAAAAAGGGGTTAAAAGTGATGTTTTTATCACAATATAACCGCGCGGTTTTTTTATCATAAGGAAATGTGAAAATCGCGGGATAAAATCATAACGATAAAGTTGTCAATATATACACAAATTTCTTTTTCGCATATACTATATATAGCGGTTTTTCGTTTTCGGGCGTTTTTGCAGTCAAACATGCGGGATAAATGTATAACTATCGGTATATATTTGTATAATTGTACATAATATGCGGCAAAAATCGGGGTTTATCGGGGAAAAGCGCGGCGGCGAAGGCGACAAAACGGTTGACAAACGGCAAAATGCGTGATATAATGCGGGAAATGATGCGGGGTGGAGCAGTTAGGTAGCTCGTCGGGCTCATAACCCGAAGGTCGCGAGGTTCAAGTCCCGCCCCCGCTACCAAATCAAAAAAGGAGCCTTGAGCTCCTTTTTTTAATTTAATAAATGGCGGGGCTTGAACCCGACAGGGCGCGACCGTATAGAGAGGAAGCGCGGAATAGAGATGCCCGCGCTTATTCGCTTTCGCGCGATTTAAAGTTCAGGATTTTTCCGAGATAGGCGATGACGAGGGCGTTGTGGACGTCGGAGGCGGCGATGTTTGTTCCTACCATGTCGCTAAGAGCGCGGTGAAGATTGGGCGCGTTGTATGCGGCGTAAGATATGTCGCGCATGACGGACTTCGGCTTTGCGCGTCTCTCAGCCGCTATGCGGTCGTAGATGTCGCATATCCTATTGCGGCCGCCGTCGCTCAGCAGTACGGCGTCGACGAGATAGTCAAAGCCCTTGAGATCGGCGCGAACGCCGAGGCGAAGTACCAGCATTTCCGCTTCGAGGCGGCGCGAGGGCGAGTATAAGCTTGAGCTGTCTGCGTTGTTTTCCATGCCCGTATTGTATAATCTTTTCCGACATTATTCAACATTTTTCGCCCTCGCGCTATGTGTTTTTGCGCCGTGCAAAAACGACATTCCGAGCGCGGGTTTTGCATTTGTTCGGTCGTTTTGCGAAATGATTTTTTAAATATTCACAGTTGACAGCGGTAGAAATTGCGGGTATAATACTGCTATCGGATAAATATACGGAGAGGAAAATGGATAGTTTTGAACCGAAGAGGAACGCGCTTTTGCGCATTTGGCAGATTTTTCAAAAGTACAGCGACTGCGACCACCCGCTGACGCACGACGATATTTTGCGCTACCTTTCGCGCGACTACGGCATAGAGCTCGAAAGAAAGGCGGTGGGGCGCAATATCACCGCACTCAAAGAGGCGGGAGTGGAAATAGAGCCGTCAAAGCGCGGCAGCTATCTCGCTTACCGCGAGTTCGACGATTCCGAGCTTCGACTTCTAGTCGACGGTGTGCTCGCGAGCAAGCACATAACCGCCAAGTACTCGCAGGCGCTCATCGACAAGCTGTGCAACCTTACGAGCGTACACTTTCGCTCGCACGTGAAAAACGTGTATTCGGTCGATCAGTGGAGTAAGTCCGAAAACAATCAGTTTTTTCTCAATATCTCCATAGTCGACGAGGCAATAGAGGGCGGAAAGAAAATCTCGTTCGACTACAACAAGTACGGCGCCGACAAAAAACTGCACAAGACAGCAACCCACACGGTGAGCCCATATCAGATGATTTTGCACAATCAGCGCTACTATCTCATGGCGCTTTCGGACTCGCGTCAAAAAATAAGCTACTACCGCATGGACAAAATAACCGGCATGGAGATTTGCGAGGAGGCGGCGACGCCTATCCGCTCGGTCGAGGGATACGAGAGCGGAATCAACTACCGCGAGCTCGCTTCCGCATTCCCGTACATGTTTGCCGACAAGATAGAGCGCGTCGAGTTCTTTGTCGACGAGGACATGATAGATCAGGTAATTGATTGGTTCGGCGACCATATCGGAATAAGAAAGTCCGAAGGCAGACTCAAGGTGACTGTCAACGTCAGCCCGAGCGCAATGGTATATTGGGCGATGCAATATCTCAATTCGGTGGAGATTATTTCGCCGCCGTCGCTGCGCGAGCAAATAAGACAAAACCTCGAAAAAGGCGTCGAAAAGTACAAATAAGAAAATAAAGAAGAAGAGCCGATTTTGCAATACAAATCGGTTCTTATTTTTAATGCAAGTCGATGTAGGCGGCTTCTTCCTCGGTGAGTTCTACGTCGAACGCATCGAGGTTTTGCTTCATGCGCGAAATCGACGTCGAGGTCATGATTGCAAAAGGTTTTATGTTATGCTTTAGCGTCCATGCGAGCGCGAGCTGAGCTACGGTGCAGCCCTTCTTTTCGGCTATCTCTCTTGCGCGTGTCAATCTTTCGAAGTTTTCTTTTGCCGTGAATGCGCGGCGCGGCCAGCCGTGCATGTCGCTCTTTTTGTGCACCCGTCCCGAAAAGAACCCGCACCCGAGCGTCGAATAGGGCATGACGGCGACGTCGCCGGTTTTGTACCACTCGCGGGCTTCTTCGTGCTTCGCGCCCGCGACGCTCACCGCGCCGTTGCCGAAGGGATCGCCCTTCATGTCGGCGAGCCCGAAGTACGGGCTCGAAACGGTGAACGGCACGAGGTTGTGCTTGTAGGCGTACTCGTTAGCCTCTTCTATGCGGCGGTGCGTCCAATTTGAGCCGCCGATCGCGCCCACCTTGCCGTCTGCAATGAGCGAGTTGAGAATTTCTACGAAAGTGCCCGCCTGTATGCGCGGGTTGTCGCGGTGCAGAAGGTAGATGTCGATATAGTCGGTCTTGAGCTCGCGGCAGGAGATAGAAAAGTCCTTTTTTATCGCGCGTTCGTTAAGGCGCGGAATGATGAGCGCGGGGTGTCCGCCCTTTGTTAAGATGACGAGCTTGTCGCGGTTGCCGCGCGACGCCATATAATTTCCGAGCGTCCGTTCCGCTTTTGCGTAAACGCGCGCCGTGTCGAATGCCGTAAAGCCGAGCCCGATAAGCTCGTCCAAAAATTCGCCGACGTCGTCGCCGCGCCTAAAGGCGGGGTTGGACGTGCCGAACACGAGCCGAGCGACCGGCTTATTTACGTTTTTAATTTGGGCGTATTCCATATCGAAAACAGTGTAGCATAACGCGCAAGCAAAATCAAGTCCGTATTTTGCGCGGGCGTTTTTCGAGCCGTTCTTTCAACTGTTCGATATTCAAAACGACAGGGCTGCACCCGCACGCGCCTGCCGCCGCCATGCAGGTCGTGTTTGTTCCGAAAATCTTATTGGGCGGTTCGACTTATATGTCAAGTAGTTTTCGTACCGCATGTCGTGTTTGACAGTTCGGGCGCGTTGTGGTATAATTTTTCCATGTACGGAATTTACGGCGACATCATAAGCGCGGCGGAAAAGGCGACGGCTGAGTTTTTCGAGACAGAGGAGCTTTTGGAATATCCCGAGGTTCAGGCGGACAAGGCGTACTACTTGTCCGTTTTGTCGAAGTACAACGGGCTGAAAGTTTTGAAGGACAAGCTCGCCGCGTTAAAGTCCGCGCTCAAAGAGGAGCGGGACGCATATTCGCTCTTAAGTGAAGCCGCGACCGCCGAAGAGCGCGACGCGCTTTACGCCGAGATTTTTTCTTTTAAACGCGACGCTTCGATTTTTGCCGCCGCCATATCCGATTTGCTCGGCTGTAAGCACGCAGTCGAGCGCGCGTATTTGCGGTTTAAGTTTTCCGCGGCGGCCGCTAAAATCGGCGCGCAGTTCAGCTCGCTCATAACGGATTATTTGATTTTTCGCGGTGCAAAAATAGATGACGAAAAGAGCGAGACGAGCAAGGGGCATTTGAGCGAAATATCGTTCGTCGCGGAGGGCGAGGACATCACGACGCGCCTGTCGCCGCTCACGGGCGCGCACAAGGTTAATATTGCGGGCGGCAAGAGCGAGGAGCTGTGCTTTGCCGTGACGCCGCTCGGCGCGCCCGCCGAAATAGCCGAAAGCGACCTGCGAATAGACATCTTCCGCTCGAGCGGAGCGGGAGGCCAGCACATAAACAAGGTGGAGACGGCGGTGCGCGTGACGCATATCCCGACGGGGCTTACAGTCACATGTCAGGACGAGCGCAGTCAGCTTTCCAACAAGAAGCGCGCCGTCGAGAACCTAAAAAAGAAGCTCCGTGACAGTGAAGAAAAAGCGGAAAAGGAGCGCGTCGACAAAGACGTGTATTCGCAGTTCCGCAAGAAGAATACGCCTATATCGTTTGATTGCACCAAGTCCACAATGACGGACGCGCGGCTCAATGCGTTTACGGACGTTCCCTTTCCGCTCTCCGATTTTTCGTCGTACGTCGACGGGTTGACGGTATTATGACAGAAAGGTTCACCGTAGATACCGATAAAATCGCTCTGTCGTCTCAATGCACGGTTTACAAGACGGAGGGGTTTATAGCCAAGACGCGCAAGATCGTTGCGATCGACGCCTTTCTTTCGCGCGTCGCCGAGGGGATTATCGGCGCGAACGTCTTTTTCGACGGCTGTCGCGCCGTGTCGACAGACGACGGGCTTTACACCCTGTATCTGTTCCGTCGCGGCGGGCTTTCCCAAAGCGACCTCGTGTTCTACAAGTTCGAGAGCGCCCAAAAGGACGAGGGCGGGCTGGACAGGCGGCTGAAGGATTATATCGGCTCGCGCGAAAGTATTTCTTTCGTCATGCAAGACACTTCGGATACGGCGCCGCAAGAGGACTTACAGAGGCTGTATCTCGTGTCCGGCTCGGACGGAATGATCAACTTTCCGTTCCTCAACGACACGCAGCGCAAGATTGTCGAGACCGAGGACTCCAATATGCTCGTTCAGGGCGTTGCGGGCAGCGGCAAGACAAACGTATGCGTCGAAAAAATCGTCTACTGCGCCTGTCGCAATTACCGCGGCGGCGTGCTGTACACCACATTTTCCCGCGGACTGCTTTCGGAGACGCGGAGCAGGGTGGAGCTGTTTTTAAAGAACATTCGGGGCTTTATTTTGGCGTACGAAAGCGGCAACGTCGTTTTCCTCGACAGCGACCACAAAAAGGCGGTGGAAAACAAGCTCGGCATTATGTTTTCGGTCGATGAGGACGGCGAGATAATTTCTGCGCTTCGCCGTATCGCCGCGTACCTCACGGAAAAGGTTGACTACCGCCTAATCGAGGACATCTACGCCGAGCAATTCGAAAGCCGTCCCGTCGCGGGCGAGAGCGTGTTTTTGAACGAATACATGAGCGCGCCGTCGCGCATTTCGGGCGCAATCGACAAGATAAAGAACATATCGCCCGAGATAATTTACAAAGAAATCTACGGCATGATTTTCGGAAAATACGAGCTCGATTGTCCGAAGGAGATGATGGGCAAAGAGGAGTATATCGCGGCGCGCGCAGACAGCTTTACCCGCCGCGAGTGCGAAACAATCTACGCGGTGGCGGAAAACTACGCCGAGTTTTTGGAAAAGCAAGGCTACACCGACAACAACAAGATGAGCCGAGAGCTAATCAATATAAGTTCGTCGCCCAAGTATTCGCTAGGCGTTATCGACGAGGTGCAGGACTTTACGCAGGTCAACCTCTGCCTGATGAAAACGCTGTGCCGCAAGCTGTTCTGCGTGGGTGACGCGTTGCAGATGATAAACCCGTCGTACTTCGGTTTTGCGTACCTAAAGCGGCTGATGTACGGCGACGTCACGGGCGTAAGCGAGCTAAAGCACAACTACCGCAGCACGCAAAAAATCGAGCGCATAGCCCAAAAGCTCGGCGAGATGAACACGCAGCGGTTCGGCACGCACAGCTTCGTTTTAAAGGGTGCGAGCGTGCCGTCGCCGCTCAAGAGCGAGGCGGTGTTCGTAAAGGATAAGAGCTTTATCTATTCGCTCGGCGACAAGAGGTTTGAAAATTTAACGGTCGTCGTCGGCTCGCAAAAAAAGAAGGAAAAGCTCAAAAAGACGCTTTCAAAGACCGAAATACTGACGGTCGCGGAGGCAAAGGGGTTGGAGCGCAACACCGTCGTCCTAGTCGACGTCCTGTCCGACAACGCCGACAAATGGCGGTACCTTCACGAGATGTCGCTAAACAGAAAGACCGCCGACGAAAACTCTGTGTTCAGATATTACTTCAATCTTTTCTACGTCGGTATATCGCGCGCGCGGCAGTATCTTTTCGTAGCCGAGTCCGACTATCCCAAGTTTTTCGACAGTCTTTTCGACGAGTGCTTTCAGCGGCGCAACAAGGACAACGCGCTTAGCTTTTTGCGAGAAATCGCGGGCGCAATCGAAATCGACGACGACGAGTTCGCAGAGCGCATAGAAAAGTTCTGCTCGCTCGAGCAGTACGAAAACGCGAGGTTTGCCGCCGACAGGCTTTCTTCGGACGAGCTCCGCGAAAAAATGCTGGTGTATATTTCCGTACACGAAAGGTTTTTGCGGTACGGCAAGTACCGTGACGCCGGCGTCGAGTATTGGCGGCACGGCTACGACACCGAGGCGCGCGAGATGTTTACGCGCTCTGGCGACGAAAAGCTGTTCCCGCTCATGGACGCATGCCGAGAGGGCGGGAGCGCACTCGATCCCGAAATCGTCAGGTTTTACACGCTTGTCGACGACAACGATTTGGCAAAGAGCATAATTCTCGATACGCTAAACAGCGACTGCAAAGAAATTTCCGCGGCTTTTAAATCCGCAAACTCGATTATGAAGACAAAGAGGAGGTCGTAACAATGAACGACGATTCCGTTAAAGAGCTTATAGAAAGCTTTATTTCTTACCGCAATCTCATTGCGCCGCTTCAGGAGAGCCTGCATACGGTCAGCAAGACGTACGCCGAAATCCGCGAGGATTTGGACGCGCTTTCAAAAAACTTTTCGGGCTCTGCCGCGTCGCAGCTCGAGAAGGTGCACTCCACGCTAAACGCGCAGGCAAAGAGCGGACAGGAGCTTTCCAAGAGGATTGACGAGTACTCGCAGTCGGGCGCGCGGTACGCAAAAGCGGTCAGCGACATGGCAGCGCGCTTTTCGGGCGTCGTCGATCGGATAGACGCTCTTGCCGAAATCGAAAACACGGCGCGAAGTCAGATTGAAAAGCTCGACGCTTTGATAGAGGACAAGAGGTCTACTTATGATTTGAAGAGCCTTCAAAAATCGCTCGACGGCTACAACACCAACGTCGAAAAGATAAGCGACTTCATAAACCGCGACATAGCTTCCGTCCTCAAGGACAACGCCGAAAAGATCGAGTCCATTCGCCGCGAAAACGAGGAGCTCGGCAAGCTCGTCTCGCAGCAGGGCAAGGACATTGCGACGCTTACCGCCATGTTTACCGAGACGACGGGACTGCTCAAAAAGGTTGTCGAGGGCAGCACAGTCAACGAGCAGTACCTGTTCGACATTCTCGACAAGTGGGCGGCGGATAGGAAAATTAAAGTTAAAAAGGATTGAAAACAGAGCGATTTCAGGCATGACCGAGAGTTTGGAGCAAAAGCTTTTTAAGGCAATAGAGAGCGACGACCTCAACGCGTTCGACGCTTTGACGGCAAAGACCCCGTGCGGCAAGTACCGCTTGGGCAGGTTTCCCGTGCTTTCGCTTTTGTATCTATTTAACTCGCGCGCTATTATTAAGGCGTACGAAAAGGAGCTTATCAAAATCTCGGCGTGGGAGAAGCTGGGCGAGCCTGTAGGCATTGTCGAAAGGTTTGTCCGAAAGGCGGGCAAGTGTCTGAGATTGTACTTCGACACCGTCGTATCGCCGCTCGAAATGCTGCTCATTCTCGATAAGACAGCAAAGGTGAAAGAGCTGTACCCGTCGGCGCGCCCGTCCGAGGCGGTCAAGGCGCGGCTTAAAACAATCTACTACGTCAAGTACGCGCTTTCGGTGAGGTTTGAGGGCGACGGCATAATTCTCGACCGTCGGCCGCTTCGCCGTCGCGAAAAGAAAAGGATAGCCGCCGTTGCGGTGGGCGGAGTGCTCGCCGCGGCAATCGTCGTGGGGACGCCCGTTTCCATTGTCGCGTACGTCAAAGCACATGCTGGCGACGTGTCGAGCTTGGCTCAGATTGACTTTGCCGAAAAAACGACGTACACCTTGACGCGCGACATAACTATTCCCGAGGACTTTTCGGTCGAAGAGGTCAACTGCACGATTATAGGCGACGGCTATAAGCTCGTTTTAGGCAAAAACGCGTCGCTCGGCGAGCTGAGCGGGACGATGCGTGACGTGAAATTTCAGACCTCGGGCAGCCCGATATTCAAGGCGTGTACGGAGAGCGCGACGCTAACCGACGTAACGGTCAACGTCAAGGCCGACGTCGAGACAAATGAGAGCTCGGCGTTTGTCGCGCTCGTCAATTACGGCACTTTCAATAGGGTTAAAGTCAACGTGAGCGGAAAAGTGTCCGCCGTCGTAGGCGAAGGGAACGACGACGAACTCGTTTTCGGCGGAATGGTGGGCGCAAATTCGTACGCGTACGACGATTCGTCGCGCATCGTTTACGGCAGAATCAAAAACAGCTCCGTCAACTTCAAAGGCTTTTCGCTGAGCGGCGAGACGGCGGCAAACGCCACCTTCGGCGGCATTGTCGGCGTAAACAGCGGCATTGTGGAAAAATGCAAGATATCGGGCGATATCGTTGCCGACACGTTCGATTTGGCGGGTGCGTGCTATATCAACAATTACACTTTGACGGGCATAGCGAGCAGCGCGAGCCTCTCCCAAACGTCGGACGACGAGGATTGGAGCCCCATAGTCGGCGGCATAGTCGTCGAGAATTGGGCGACCGTCGAGCGTTGCAAAAACAGCGGCGATATTTCGTTGGTCGGGCAGGGGCTTGCCATTTGCGGCGGTATTGCGGCGCGCACGTACGGTCAAAGCTATTATTGCGTTGCGAGCGGGAATATAGAGGTCAAGGCGAAGAATGCTTATGTCGGTGGAATTTACGGCATAAGTCAGGTCGCGACGGACGGGTTTTACGTTTATTTCGGCGCTGCAGACTACTGCATAAGCACGGTGAAAATATCCGCGACGCTCGGCGAAGAAGCGTCGTGCGTGGGCGGCGTCGCGGGGCTCGTGCAGGAAGCGACGATAGGCGTATCGTATTACGGCGGCGGCGTCACGAGCTGTATCTTTATGGGCGAGATAGGCGGCAATTTCGACTATGCGGGCAACATCGTAGGCGTGTGCGGCGCGGTCGTTTACAACAGAAATTCGTACTTGTCGGGCGGCGTGCTGTATCCCAACTTCGCCGGAAACTATTACCTCGATAACGGACTGTCGTCGTTCGGCGCGGTCGCGGAGTCCGAGGATAAATTCACGCGGGTGGAAGGCAAGGGCGCGACGGCGCTGAAAGAATCCGAAATTAAAGGCTCGTCGCTCTACAAGGACATAATTAAAAACGCTTGAAAATAAAGCGCAAAAAACCCACCTCGTCGTCGGGGTGGGTTTTCGGTTATTACGTAAATAAAGCTTATTTGCCGCTTTTCGGTACGTAAATTTTGAGAACGTTTTGCATTACGTTGTCCACGTCGCGGAGTGTGCAACCGCCGACAGACGACAGGTTGAACGCGCGGTATATGCAGTCGCCCCACCACTGCTCGGTTACGTCGACGCGGTGCTCTTTGACATTGTCGGGGCGGGATGCCTCGACGCCCTCAGTCCTCCACGCTTCGGGTCGGTACTGCCAGCCGTATTCCAAAATTATAACGCTTCCGACGGGGAGCTCGGCTTTTGTAAAACGCTTGCTGCAATAGAATTGGTTGCTGTTGTTTGCCGACGAGTTTGGCGCTGTGCTCTCGGTGGAATTGTAAAACGCAAACTTTTGCAGTTCCAAATCGAGGAGAGTATAGTCTGTCGCGTCGAACTCGTTTGCCGCCGACTTCGGTACGTAAATTGTAAGCGCCTTTTCGGCATCGTCCTCGCTGCCGACGAGGGAGGGCGTACCGATCTTGGAGACGTTAAAGGCGCGGTAGTTGTAATTGCTCCACCAGTCGTCGGTGATTTCCACGTAGCGCGTCGAAATATTGCCGGGGCGTGTTCCCGTCTGCCTTGCAAGGCTCACCCACGCGTCGGGGCGGTACTGCCAGCCCGATTCGACGGTAATGATTGTTCCGACGGGCAGCTCGTCTTTTGCAAAAATTCGCGTAGTAAAGTAGTTTTGACTTAATCCCGAAACGCCGCGGCGGGGGAGACAATATTCGCCCGACACGGTCGAATCGTAGAACGCAAACGGTATGATTTCGAGATCGAGTTTGACGTACTTTGAAAGGTCGATATCGAGTGCGGGCTCGGCGTCGTATTTTGACGGCGTTACTTTAAACGGCGTTTTGATTGCGTTCTTGGCAGACTCAATCGCAACCTTTTTCATATTGTCGTCCACGTTGGCGGGCTTCCAAGCAAGGCCCGATACGTCGACTTCCGACAGCTTGGAAAACAGGGTGATTCCGGCGACGTATCTTCCTATATAATAATCGAGGTGATAGCCGTCGCGGTTGAGGGTGTCGCCCAAATATGACGACCTCGCGTTTTGAATAGCCGTGCCGTTGGGAATGACGGTGTAAATTTCCGTGTCGAGCACCTTTGTTTCGACAGCCGAGACGATTGCGTCGTACATCGTCATTTGGTCGCGGTTGTACTTGGGAAATTCGTTGTGCGTGCTGCTCTGTTGATACGCCCAGGTCATGTGCCAAACGATTTCCGCATTTTCGGGTTTGAGCGCGTTTACATAATCGATTAGAAAGTTGAGGTCGGAGTTGTAGGTATCGGCCATGCCGCTGCTGCCGCTCGCCTGCTGCAACGAGATAAAATCCCAATCCTGCGACGTGATTGCGTCGCTGATTTTGTAGTTGGCGATTGTGCTCCAAGTTCCGCTCGTGTTGGTGCGGTAGTCGTAAGCGCCCTTATTCGCCTTTGCGTTGGCCGCATGTGTGGCGAGCGTGCAACCGCCGATATAGAGATTGCCGAGGCTTACCTCTACGCCCAAATCGTCTGCGATCTGCCAAACATATTCCATCGCGTCGTCGGAAAAGCTGTTGCCGATTGTCAGGATTTTCAGTACGCCGTCATCCATCCAAGCAGGCGGCAACGGCGGATCTTCGACGGGCTCGTTCGGCGTAACTTGCGATGCGCAGCCGGTGAAGACAGCCCCGATCAGTAAAGTCGCCAAAAGAACACGAATACGTTTTGCTTGCATATATTACTTCCTTTGTGATTTAGTCGATTATGCGGAGTCAGCTCTCTTTGCGCGTAGGTCGGGGTGTAGGTTTTAGACTCGGATTCTCATAGCCTTTTTGTTTCGACCGTTAAATCAGTTTGCGTATTTCGGGTCGAGCTTGACCGTCAGGAACTGCTCGAAGTAGGGCATCCACCAATTGAGGTAGCCCGCGCGCTTGGGGTGAATGGGATCGTTCGTGCACCACTTGTAGTACGCGTCGGAAACCTTGCTGTTGAAGTCCTCGTCGTTGTACATGTCGATTACGTCCACCTCGTAGCCGAGATCCCGCCACTTCGCGACGACCTCTTTTACGTCGTCGATTAGCTTGGAATAGTTGGTGCCCGAAGGGTCGTTGTTGGTGCGCGTTTCGCCCGAGCCGTTGTCGCCGAAGTAGCTGCCCGAATAGAAGTACACGGGGCAGTCCCAGGTTTCGATTACGTAGGCGATTATGTACTCGACGCCGCCGATTGTGGTTTTGAGGTCGAAGTACTGCGATTTGTTAAAGTCGTCGCCTGTGATTTTGCCGCGGTTTCCTAAGCGGTTTTTAATAGCGTCGTTGGTCGAAATTTGGCAGACGAACGCGTCCACTTTGTCGTTCTTGTCGAACACAGTGCTGTTTGTCAGGCGGGTTGTGTAAGACTTTGCGCCCGTGTTTTCCGTCTTGTTGTCGCAGAAAATGGTCGTGCCCGACACGGCGTCCTTTTTGCAGGTCGCGCCCGTCTTTGCCGCGAGGTATTCCGCCATGGCGTAGCCGCCCGAATTTGCGCCGTATGTGACCGACGAGCCCAGCCAGTAGATGGTCTTGTCGGCGAGCGGACTGTTTTCAACACGCTGAACGTTTTCGACGTAGAAGTCTTGATGGTTGGCGTCCTTGCCGCTTTCGAGCACGCTTTCGTCGATGGTGTACTCGATTGCGGGCGGCGCCTTGGGACCGTCCTCGGGGGCGGGACCGGGCGTGTTTTCGGCGCAAGCGATAAGTACGCCTGCCGTGCAGATTGCTGCCGACAGCGAGGCAACGCAAATGCGAGAGATTCGTTTCATCATTTTCTCCTATACTTGTTTTTCAAGATTATACTTTATAAAAAGTAAAAAGTCAATACCGAAAATCAAAAAAGCGACGTCGTGTCGGTTTATTGGCGCGGTGACGGCTTTGCGGCTACTTCCCGAGCATTTCTGTTTTTATCACGTCAAGCAGCGAGTATTCGCCGACCGCGTCGAGGGAGACCTCCCAAATCATGATGCCGCCGTAACCTTTTGCGAGCTCGCACTTGTCCTTTATCGTCTCCGCGCCGTTGTAGGCTATGCCGTTATAGGTGTCGGAGCAGTAGTTGTCGGGGTCGGCGGCGACGAGCGAGGCGAACGACTCGTAAGAACCCCAGTCGAGCGCGCCGTTTTTGTAGCCGCGACCGTAGAAGGGCACGCCGAGAACGAGCTTTGCCGCCTCGACGGCGCGGTTGATGTTGAAGTATTCGAGCGATTTTACGGCGCATTCGTAGGACGAGTGCGAGTTTTTGTCGCTGTCATCGTCGTACGCCATGACGTTGACGAAGTCGAAAAGGGCGTATGTATCGGCGGTAACCTTGCCCGACACCCACTGCGCCGTAGCCGTCGACAGCTCGTAGCCGCGCTCGTCGCACAGCTCGCGGAGCGATACGACCCAGTCGCCGTAGTAGTTCCATATCTTGTGTGAGGAGTCGAGCTCTATGTCGAGGTCTATGCCGTCGAGCTCGTTTTGCTCGCAATACTCCATGATTTTGCCGTTGAAGTCTTCCATTTCCGCGGGTGTGTCGAGAAGGGCGAGAAAGCCGTCGCACCCGCCGCCTCCGCCGAGCGCCGCCATGACCTTGACGCCCGCCGCGTGCGCACGGCCGACGATTTCCTTCATCTGCGCGGCGGGGATTCCGCATGAGAGGTTGCCGCGCACGTCGGGATTGCAGAACGCTATGTTGAGGTGGGTGAGCGCGTAAAAATCGAGATTGCCGTAAAAGTAATACGACCAGTCGGGTAAATACCCCACGACGCGCGTGTCCGCTTGGGGCGGCGAATCGTCGGGCGCAGCCTTAATGGGCGTCGGCGCGCACCCCGAAAGGCAAGCCGCAACTGTCGCCGCAAAAATCGCTGTGATTATCTTTCGTAATTTCATCGTTTTCGGCAATTCTCCGTTATGTATGCTCAAAGTGAGATTATTAAAAAGTGCGGCGCTTCGCGCCTTTATCTCTCGACTTTTTTCGGCTGATGGCAATATAACATACCAATCAGAATAAATTGTACCACAATAACAAAAAACCGTCAAGGCGGTTTTTGGAACGCGCCGAAAACCCGCCGCCGCAGAGCTACTTATATTCCGCAAATGTGCAAGACGTAGTAAACCGACGGGCAAAATAAAACTATAGTCGAAACGAGCGACAAAAAACCTCGGCCGCAATCGCCGAGGTCTTTAAATACTGTGTACTTTTCGTTTCGACGTCCGCTTACACAGACGGGGTGTAGGTGGGGTCGAGAATGGATTTTCCTTCGTCGGACAGGCAGTAGTCGAAGAATGCATTGGACAGCTCGGTGTTCGTCAGCTTTGCGACGCACCTATCCGTCTTGCCGTTGAGCGTTATGCGGAGCTGTTCGATTTCCGCTTTTTCTATTCGAGTGCCTTCCTGAGTCGTCAGGTTGGCGGCGCAGGGGAATATGATGTCGGCACCGCCGCGCGCGACGACGGTGTTGGTGAAGTTTGCGATGTAGTAGTACGAGTCGGACGACGTCGCGCCCGCGTAATAGGTGTAGTGAATTCTTTTCGTGTCGAGCTTGTTTTGAGCGGCGTACGCCTTAAACCCGTCGAACAATGCCGTAAACTGCTCTTCCGTCATCCAGCGTCCCCAAACTGCGACCTCAAGGCTGTATTCGCTCGAGGGAGCGGGCTGCTCGCCCTCGTCAATCTCGCCGAATACGACGTTGTATGCCGAATTGCGAAGCGCTTCGTAAACGCTGTCGGCAAGGTCGGGCGCATTGTACTGCGCTTCGCCCTTGAACGTCGTGTTGCGCACGTCGCCGCCCAAAATCGTGCCGACGTGGACGCAAGCGCTGAGGTACGCGCCGGTGTAGCCCTGATGGCGGTTGTCGGTCGCCCAGAGATAGATTGACGGCTCGTGCCTGTAAACGTCGGTAAATGCTTTTCCGACGTACGACACCGTAAGCCCGCCGCACTCTTCGGCGGCGTCGGTATAGGCCTTGCGCAGCCAGCTTTCCATTTCGGGAATGGTCGTCTTTTTTTCGTTTGCGGAATATGGGGAGCCCCAGGTTTCGTAAAGAATGATCTGCGCGTGGTCTTGCGTCTTTTCGATTTTGTCGATCAAAGCCTTCACGCCGCCGAGGAAGTCTTGATAGTTCTCGAAGGGATTGAGGCTCTGCTCTTGCAGCACGACGTAATCGAAGTCGTCGCGCGCGTTCAAAATCTTATCCACCTGCTTGCCGCAAGCGTCGGTCGACTTTGCGTGGTTTTTGAGATACCAGCCGGGGCCGGTTACCGAATACGTTTCCACCCAATAGCCGAGGTCTTCCGCGATATTGTCGAAAATGCCGGGAACGCCGCTGCTGTGCTCGACCACGCCGTTCCTGTACGTAAAGCTGTTGCCGATGAAAAGGATTTTGGTCTTTTCCAAAACGACGGCTTTGCCGTTCTCGTAGTGCCAATAGCAGCCCTCGTCCTTGACGAGATCTTCCGCGCTGTCGAAAATGTCGCCCTTGCTCATGTCCTGCTGCCAAAACCTGTCGTAGCTTTCGGGCGGCACCTCGCTGTACAGATACATAGGGTATATGTCCGCATATGCGAGGCAAAGATCTTCCGAATACGCGAAAAAGAGAACGTTTTCCGAAACGGCGTTTTTGCCGATGTCGGCAACGGTGTCGGGGAGTACTATCGAGTCGACGCGAATGCCGTAAAACGCATAAGCGCCCACCGATTCGACGCCCGACTGTATTTCAACCTTTTTAATCTTGGATACGCTGTCGTGCCACGGCACGGCTTTGGCGGAATCCCAACTGTCCGAATAGCCCTTGCCCGAAATCTTAAGCGTGTAGCCGCCGCCGTTTTTGACGAGCTTTGCGCTTACCTTCGAGGCGGAGTCGATGGAAATATCCCAAGACGTCTTTTCTTCCTCGCAGCCGATAAACAAAAACGCTATCGCGACGAACAGTATGCACGCCGCTATGAGAGCCGTAAATGCCGCAAGCCTTTTCGCCTTTGTCATGTTTTCCTCCTTGCTTTAAAGCTGTTGTTATCGTGCCGATTATATCAAAAAGAAACAAATATGTCAACTGTTGTGTCAATAATTCGCCGACGCCGAGCTTTTGCCTCGCCCCGAACGGCTTCACCGCGACATGACACAAATAATATTTTTTGTAACATTTTTTCAAAACCTATTGATTTCGACAAAAACGTGTGATAAAATATACAAGTCGTAACGAAATCGAATAGGGCGAAGGGCGCCGTAGAGAATAGGTGAGATTTTTTTCCGACCGAAATTTTTAAGGAGCGCGCTCCTTATTGTACGTATTTTATACGTACAATAAAAACATTTAATCAGTCACACGAATTTTATATTTTACCGCGCTGCGGATAAATGTATAAGTCAGTTGCTAACGCAATTTTAAGGGGGATAAGAATGAAACTGACCAAATTGCCGAGAAAGAAGGTTATCGCGTGGAGCATTTGCTTCCCGATAATCGCGATTATCGTTGCGACAATAATAGTCATCACAAGCCTCGCTTACGCTTTCAGCGACGAGCTGACGGCGTATTTGTCGCCGCCCGTGTTTAATAAAGAAGCGCTCCAAGCGGCGCGCGCAGGCGGCGAGGAGCTTTCCAAGCAGATAGTGCAGGAGGGAAGCGTTCTCGTCAAAAACGACGGCAACGTCTTGCCGCTCGA
The DNA here is from genome assembly GCA_022508505.1 of Clostridiales bacterium. GTDB lineage: Bacteria > Bacillota > Clostridia > Christensenellales > Pumilibacteraceae > Anaerocaecibacter. The sequence goes on from JAFLVC010000002.1 coordinate 137,646, forward strand.
CGTAGACGACGACGCTAAGGTCAACGTTTTCGGCTGGTCGTCCACCGATTGGGTGTACGGCGGCTCGGGCTCCGGTCAGGTCTTTACCGAGTCGGACGGCGTGGCAAACACTTCCACCATTTTGGACGCTCTCGACGAGTACGGCATAGAGTACAACAAAAATCTTACCGCATTCTACAAAAAGTATCAGGCGCGAATAGGCGACGTCGGCTCGATAAGTACATTTCAAAGCGCATTCTACAGGCTGTGCGAGCCGTCGATTTCGGCAGACTACGACAAGGCGGTTTTAAGCGAAGCAGAGAGCTTTTCCAAGACGGCGCTCGTGACGATAAGCCGCCGCGCGGGCGAGACCGAGGACCCGACGCGCGTTCAGTACAAGATCAAAAAGGCGACCGATAACTCGCGCACCTACCTCGAAATTTCAACCGAGGAAGAGGAGCTTTTGACTTACGTCGGCTCCAAATACGACAAGGTCATTGTCATAATCAACTCCACCAACGTCATGGAGCTCGGCTTTATGGACACCATTCCCGGGCTTGACGCATGCCTTGTCGTCGGCGCGACGGGCACCAACGGCGCGCTCGGCATTCCGTCCGTTCTGTACGGCGTCGACTACGTGACCGACGAGGACGGCGAGGAGGTCGAAACGGCAATCTCTCCGTCGGGCAGGTTTTCGGACACGTACGCTTACGACTTCGAATCGAACATCAACTTCAATTTTTCGGGCGACGCGGGCGTCGGGCACTATACCGGAGCGGACGAACTGTACCCCGTAAACGTCAGTAGAAACGCGGGCGAGCAGTACACGACTGCGACCTACGTCGACTACATAGAGGGAATATATGTCGGCTATAAGTGGTTCGAAACGGCGGACAAGATGGGCGTGTGGAAAAGCAAATCGCGCGAAATTCTCGGCGCGAACGGAGCTAAGAAAACGGTTACAGGCTACGACGCCGTCGTTCAGTATCCGTTCGGCTACGGGCTGTCGTACACGACGTTCGACTGGGAGCTCATTTCATTTAAGATAGACGGCAAGGAGGTCAAGTCGGGCGCTAAGTTTACCGACAAGTCGGCGCTTGAGCTTTCCGTCAAGGTGACAAACACCGGCAAGTACGCCGGCAAGGACGTCGTCGAGGTTTATCTCACCGCGCCGTACACCGACGGCGGCATCGAAAAGTCGTACGTATCGCTCGTCGGCTTTGCAAAGACGGCGTCAATCGCCCCCGGCGGCTCGCAGGACATTACAATCGCGCTCGACCCGTTCGACTTTGCGTCGTACGACTGCTACGACAAAAACAATAACGACTTCAAGGGCTACGAGCTCGAGGCGGGCAAGTACGAAATCAAGCTGATGACCGACGCGCACAGAGTAAAACAGCTCGTCGGCGGCTCGGGCGTTTTCGAGCTCAACGTCGACAGCACAATCAAAATCGACAAGGACCCCGTCACGGGCAACGACGTTTTCAATAAGTTTACAGGCGAGGACGCCAAAGAGGACGTTCCCATCGACGGCAGCGAGGCGTCGACGCCCGTTCAGTACATAACGCGCGCGGCGTTCCCCGATCCGTACACCTTTAAAAAGCCTGCGGACAGGGCGATCACCGAGGCGGAAAAGATTTACAACCTCTACAGCGCCGCGCTCGCCAACGAGTGGAACAACGCCGAAACCGACCTTTGGGGCAACGAGCTCGACATTCCCGAAGTGTTTTGGGGCACGGTCGGCAAGTACAAGATTTACGAGAACGGCAAGGTGACCGAGCTCGGCATGGAGCTCGGCAAGGACTACGATTCGCCTATATGGGACGGCGTTTTGGCTCAGGTTTCGATATCCGAAGCGTTAGGCTTGGCGGAAAACGGCGGCTTCGGCAACAGGGCGGTAAGCTCTATCGGCAAGCCCGCGCTCAAGGACTACGACGGACCCGCGCAGGTGCGTTCCTTCAACGCCGGCAACACCAAGGGCACCGGTTTCCCTTGCTCTGCGACCATGAGCCAAACCTGGAGCACAAGCCTCGTCTACTCCTTCGGGCTCAACTACGGCAAGGAAATGGATATGCTGGAAGTCGACGGCGCTTATGCCTTCGGCTGCAACATCCACCGCAATCCGTTCGCCGGCAGAAACTACGAATACCTTTCGGAGGACGGCTTCCTCACGGCGGCGCTACTCACGCAGGAGGTTAAGGGGCTCAAGAACACCGGCAAGTATACCTACCTCAAGCACCTCGTTCTCGGCGAGTGCGAGCACGACCGCGAGGCCATGTACACCTGGCTCACCGAACAGGCGCTTCGCGAAATATACCTCAAGCCCTTCCATGTATCCATTCAAAAGGGCGGCTGTGTGGGCATCATGACCTCGTACAACCGCATAGGCTCCATTTGGACGGGCGGAAGCGAGTCGCTTATTTCGGGCATTGTCAGAGGCGAGTGGGGCTTCAACGGCGTGATAGTAACCGACTACTCCGACCATCCGGCGTACATGAGCGGCGACCAATCCGTCCGCGCGGGCGGCGACCTTTCCATGGCGGCGAGGTTCTACTACGGCACGATAAATGAGTCCGCCGTAAAGTCCAATCCACGCCTCGCGTACCAGATGAAAGAAATAGTTCACCACGTGACGTACGCGTACCTCAGCGCGCAGTACGCCAAATCCCAATACAACGAGGACGCCGACGTGGAACAGATACTCAGCTCTTCGTCCATTCAGTCCTGGGTGTGGTGGAAGCCCGCGCTCGCAGTCCTCAACATCGTAGTGTGGACAGGTTGCGCGTATTGGGTTTACTTCTTGCTACGTCCCAAAAAGTTCCTTGACGGAACGGTTGCGGCACCGATCTTGTTCTGCGTGCATTGCGGCGCAGAGCTCGTTCAGGACGCCCGTTTCTGCGAAAATTGCGGAGCTAAAATAGACGACGGCGGAGGCGGAAACTCCGATCCTCCGGACACCCCGCCGGACACCCCGCCGGACGCCGAGGCACAAAGCCCGACGGAAGCCGCGCAAGCGAATGACGCGCCGATGGGAAGTGCTCTCGAGGAATCCGAGCCTGCGGCAGCCGAAGAACCCGAGCCCGAAAAGCCCGAGGAAGCCGAGCCTGCGACAGCCGAAGAACCCGAGCCCGAAAAGCCCGAGGAAGCCGAGCCTGCGGCAGCCGAAGAAACGGCTGTAACCGCGCCCGAGCCCGAAATCGGCGCCGCGGCAGAGTCCGCCGACGAGGGTGAAAAAGCGCAGCCGCCTAAGGCGAAGTCGACCAATCGTAGCACCGCGAAGAGCGGCACTGCGAAGAGCGGCGGCGCGAAAGGGAGCACCGCGAAGAGCGGCACTGCGAAGAGCGGCGGCGCGAAAGGAAGCACTGCGAAGAGCGGCACCACGAAAGGCGGCAGTACTAAAGGCGGCGCCACGAAAGGGAGCACCGCGAAGGGAGGCAGCAAGAAATGAGAGTCAATAAGAAAAAGCTTGTCGAGCTGTTAATCCTGTGCGCGGTCGCAATAGTCGTCGTCGCGGTGTCGCTGTCCGTCATGTTCGGCTCGTACAACGACTATCAAGCGTACTACAAGGCGAGCACGAAGAAACCCGAGCGCGCCGAAAAGCAGGTCTTGGATTCGATAGACGCACAGCTTGCCAATGGCATAGAGTACTTCGACAACTACCTTGCCGACGTCAAAAACGAGCACCTCGTCGTAACGGCGCACTACACGCAGGGCAAGAATAATTTTGACGAGGTTTTGGAGCCCGAAAAGTATTCGGTGTCCGTTCCCGCCGACTTTGCGGTCAACGGCGGCACGGTTACGGTTAAGTACAAATCCAAGGAAGCGACAGTCGACATCGTTTTGACGCCCGTCGCTCTCGTCGGCATGAGGATTGCGCGCGCGCCGTTTACCATAGCCTACGCTACGGGCAGCACCTTCTCGACCAACGGCATGATAGTCTACGCGCAGTATAACGACGGCTCCGAAAAGCAGATTACCGCCGCCGACTACCTCGTTGACATAACGACGCCGCTCGCTAAGGGCGCGACGGGACACAAGCTTACCTACACCGAGGACGGCGTAACTAAGGAGATAGAGATTCCCATAAGCGTTTCCGACACCGTCAATAACGGCGCGGTCAAGACCATCGGCGCGGTGGAGGACTGCTACGCCGCGGCGGGGAGCAAGCTCGCCGACGTCAAGCCCACGCTCTTGATAACGTACGAGAGCGGAAACAGCCTCGTCATAGGCGACAACGACTACACGGTTACCGCCGCCGACGAGACGGTTCAGATAGGGAAAACCTACAGCATAAGCGTTCAGTACTCCGCCAACAAGCGGGTGCGTGCGACCATTCCCGTAGCCGTACGCGCGCATATCGAGGCGGAGACGGCAAAGATTGTCGGCGGCAAAACGAGCTCGGAGGCGTCCTACACCTTTGAAAAGGGCAAGTTCATTCCGACGGGCGAAACGCCTACCTTTGCCGGCAACTTCGCAAACGCCGTCAAGGGCGGCAACGAGGCGTCGCTCACCATAACCGTCGATTCGGTCACCGACTGCTACGCCGATATAACCATGTACTGCGGCAACAGCTATATTGTGCGCGACGACGACGGCTACTATTGGATGCAGCCGCTCAAAATCAATACCGTTCTCGACCTGACAATAAACGGCGAGCCCGTCGAAATTTCCAACGACGTAGTTTTGAAGGGGTGCGGACCGTCGGAAACCACCGGTTCCTCGTCGAGCGTTTACGCGCCGCTGTACGGTGTTTATTACAGCTTTACATTTAAAGCGGTCAAGCTGTCGATAGGCAAGAACGACATCAAGTTCGAGTTCAAGTCGAGCACCGAAGGCGCGACGACATGCTGGAACGAATCGCCCTCGACGATGAACATAGATTGGATCAACGTCGACGCCGTGGGCACCGAAATTCCCGAAAATCCCGTCGTGACCGCTGTGGAAATTGTAGACACGTTTAAGGTCGAGTTCGGCACAGACTTCGACAGCCTCGTTGTTCCCGTTATCGGCACGCTCGAGAGCGGCGCGAGATTCTTGCTGGGCAGCGATCTGTACACCGTCACTAAGCCCGCAGGACGGGCTATGCTAGGCAAGTCGTACGACATAACCGTCGCGCTTAAAAGCGACGCGAGCATAAAAGACACCAAAACGTATACGATCGAGGATGAAATCAAGCTCGAGGCGGAGGATGCGAAATTCGGTCAGCCGAGCGACGGCAAGATAGTTGCCGAAACTGCAAACGAATACACCTTGGTAGAAGGTGATGACGGCTCTACGGAATGGGTGCCCGGAGATATGGTTACCGTCGTCAAGGGAATGGATTGGACTGCGACCAACAAGAGCGAATGCTCGCTTACCTTTACGTTCAGCGCGATAGAAGGCGAATACGCCCTCAAAATCCGCTGCGACAACGCCTACTACTTTACCGACGGCGATCCCGCGACGGGCGCGTTCTACACGCTTGACTGCAACCTCGCAGACGTCATCAACGTCTACGTAAACGGCACAAAGGTATCGCTCGACGCCGAAGCGGTCGTTCCCGCAATCGCCATGGCAAGCGACAGCACTTGGTACGTATTCTTCGAGCTCCCGCTTGCAAAAGTCCACCTCAATGACGGTGCCAACACCATAGTAATCGAGGGCAATCGGTCGAGCACGGTCAAGAACAAGTGGAAAGAAATAAGCGTTCCGCGAATCGACTGGATTAAGCTCGTCGCGGCATAAACAATAACCGCTATCGCCGAAAAAAGGCGACGGACAAAATAAAAAACTTTATCAGGAGGATATAATGATGAAAAAAGGGACTAAATTTGCGATCGTTACGGCCGCCGTTGCGGCAGTCGGAATGTCGCTCGTCGCGCTTGCAGGATGTTCCGACGACGCGGGCGATAACAAAAAACCGCCCGCGGGGACGCATCCGCCGCACACGCTTGTTGCGCACGAACAGGTAGATGCGACCTGTCAGAAAGCAGGCACCGAGGCGTATTGGCAGTGCAGCGTATGCGACAAGTATTTCAGCGACGCGAAGGGTGAAACCGAAATAGACACGCCCAAGACGATAGCCAAGAAAGCCCACAGCCACACCGTATGGGATTACGAGGGAGATTTGCATTGGCAACAGTGCGAGTGGTGCGACGACATCACCGAAAAGGAGCCGCACACCGACATCGATCTGTACGTAATCCAAGCCCCCTCAAAAACGACGTACTATACGGGCGAACAGCTCGACACGACGGGGCTCAAGGTGGCGCTCGAGTGCTTTGACGAGTGCGGCTACTCGATAGACGTAACCGCCAAAGCGGTGGTTGAGGAAGTCGAGCTCACCACGGACGTGACGAGCGTCAAGGTCACCTACGAGGACGACGGCGAGGAATACGAGACGTCATTCAACATCACCGTAAGCGAGCTCGTCATGACAGCCATCAACGTCACGCGCAAGCCGGGCGTCGAATACTACAACAACGGCCTTGCCGTGCCTAAGCCGAGCGACTTCACCGTCGTTGCCACGTTCAACAACGACAGCACGAGAACGCTCAACGAAGACGAGTACACCGTTACGGCGGCGCAGGGCTTCACCACAAACGGCGGTCTCATCACAATCAAACCCAAGGCGGTCAATAACCTTTCGTGGGAACAGGAGTACACGCTCGTAGAAGTCGTTTACGAAAAGCTCGAAATCATAACGCCGCCCTCTAACCTCGTTTACCGTACGGACGAAGCAATCAGCCTCGCAGGACTCGTTCTCGCCGCAAAATACAACGACGGCACGTCCGACGAAATAACCAAAGGCTGGACCTGCGAAGAGGAGGGCAAAACTTACGACACGGAAGGCCCTGTTACGGTAACCGTCTCTTACACGATAGGCGAAGTGACGCACAGCGTCGAAATAACCTACACCATCAGTAACGACGACGGTGACGTCGTTTCCATCAAGTTCGCCGACAATGCGGTTTACACCATTTACGCGGGCGAAGCATTCTCGGCTGACGACGTCGAGTTGGCGGTCTACTCCGTACACGAAAACGGCAGAGCCAACCTTCTCGAAAGCACGGCGTACACCATCACCGTGCCGCAGGGCAATGCGGTGCTCGGCAATGTGTACAAGATAACCGCAACCCTCAACGACGACGGCAGCAAGAAGGTCGAGCTTCCCGTCAAGGTTTTGATGAAGTATGACGGCAACCAGTGCGTCCTTCTTGACGGCGGCAAAAAGAACACCAACGAGAAGGAATATATCGTCGACGAGGAAGGAACGATTGTTCAAACCGATAGAGTTGTTCCTTATGTAGGCGGATTTGTTTCCGGCGGCAAGATGAACGGCAGAGCTTTTGCGGCTTGGCACTTCACGTCCACATCGGTCACGACTGCCGACCTTACGTTCCGTGCGGCGAACAGCTACCTCAGAAAGGACGACAACGGCTACTACATGGAAGCGCTCCAAATCAACTCTGTTGCGGACGTTTACGTAAACGGCGCCAAGATTGACATTCCCGACTCCGTCGTTCTCCGCGGCACTCCTTACTCCGCGAATTATCCGCCCGTTTACAACATCTACTACACATTCACGATCGAGGGAATTACCTTGGGCGCAGGCGTCAACGAGATAGCTATTCAGTTCAAGGAAAGCACCCTCGGACAAAAGAATTCTTGGGGCGAGACGCCTTCGACAATGAACATCGACTATGTCGAAGTGTCGGCATACGGCGCAGAATATACCGCCTCTACTGTTCAGTCCATCGAACTTAGCAAGTTCTCCACCGAGCCGCAGTACGGCGATTACTTTGCGGATGCGCAGGAAAATATCATTGTTTACGGCATTATGGCAGACGGCAGCCGCGTGTTGCTCGACGCGTCCGAGTACGACGTCACTATTCCTAAGGGCGACGTTACCAAGGGTTATTTCGGCTTCGGCGAGTACACCGTCACCGTAACTCACAAGACCAACAAGGAAGCGACCTTCTCGATGGACTTCAAGTTTGAAGAGTATGTGGACTTCTATCCCGTCGGCGCCGGCGTCAAGATTGAGGACAACAGAGTTTATTACTACTTCACATTCCTCTGTGTCGGGCATGATGACAGCGTATTCGAGTTCTTTGACGGCGATAAGACTTTTAATGTAGCAAAAACCGATAAAGGCCCCCTGTACACTACGTTCTACATCGACGTTACCGATTGGCAGATAGGGCAAACGTATCCTCACGTAAAAATTAATGGGGAAAAATACGTCAATGACAGCAATGCCAGCGGTGATATCAGAGGACCTAAGCTTGTATATACCAACGGACAGACCGTTACTTTAAACGGCAAGAAATATAAGATTGAAACTGCGTGGAGTATGCCTACGCTCAAGATTGAAAACGCGTAAAAACGGCATAATCAAGTAAATCGAGTTTTGCCTATTTGTTGAAAAGCAAAAGCCGCCCCGACTGTAAAAGCTGCGGGGCGGCTTTCTATTGCTTTATTGTGCGCGGTGTGATATACTTTTTATAGTCGTTTGGGGCGGTTTGTTATGAGCAAAAAGAAAAATTATAAGCTTCCCAAAAATCATTTTATATTACATCTTGACGGGGTTTATTTCGGAAGAAACTTCCCTTCGTCCGAGGGCGCGCACAGGAATACCGTCACTGCCAAGAAGACAAACAATATCCTCGCACTTTTCGAAAAGATGAGATATTGGGGTGAGGAACCGGATGCGGATATTTTTTGCGAGAGCGCGGAAATCAGTATGTCAAACTACCGCAGACTTCTCGCCGTCGTGAATAAGTATTTATCTGTCGACGACGGGAGTGGCAACACCGTAGAGCTCGGGCGGTCGACGGCAAGATATTTGACGATACTCGCGCTCTTTGACGAACTGACGGAAAACGGCGCGGACAGGAAAGAGTTTTGCGCCAAGCACAACATAAGCCGTACGACCTTTTTCAGATATCTCTCCGCTATTGAAAACTATCTCATTAACGGCATTGGGTCACACTACGTGTTGGTCGCTGTGGACGAGGACGGGCGGTACCACGCAGTCAATCCCGATGATTAGGCTTTCGATATATGCGGCGTTTGCGATGGTGATTGCAAACGCCGTATGTTTATGTGCCTAAAAGTAAGTGCTGCTAACGCTTAGTCCCTTCTGCTTCGCTTACAGCGTGGACGACTTTGCGCGAAATTCCGAAATCGCTTTTTTTGCGCGATTGTTTCAGCCGTATGGGACTTGATGGGCAAAAATAGGGGGGTGGTATGATATAATGATTTTGCGTTAGGCGAGCGGCGACCAAAACGTCTTGAAAACGCGCAAGCTGCCTTTGCGTTCGAGCCGACGACGGCTGTAAGCAGGATATAAGATGAGGAGGAAAAGATATGGAAGGGAATGTAAACGTTTTGGAAAGTGGTGTGCACGAGCTCAATTGCGAGCTCGCCGATTATGACAAAATGATTATCGACGAGCTTATAGAAGAGTTTTTCGCCGACGATCTCGTTGACGACGCCAAAGAGCCGAGCTGGACGCAAAAGCTGTACGGCGACATTTTCGGCTGCTACGATTGCGCGCCGCGGCTTAACGAGAGGGCGGAGGGCGTGCTCACCAAGGCGTTCGAGCGGCTCCTTCCGCGCGAGGAGATGTGCGTGCTTAGTTATTACAGGGACGGAAAGACGATCGACAAAATCGCAAACGAGTTCGGCGTTACGGCCGACGAGATCGACCGTATTCTTCACACCGCGCTGCGCCGCTTGCGCCGACCCGTAAACACCGATTGGATAAGGCGGCAGGGGATTTCGGAAGGACAGGACGAGTCGACCTACGGGCTTTTGACTGACGAACTAATAGGCGCCGCAAGGCAGCTCATCATAGAACGAGGCGCGAGAAAAGACGATATAACCGCGCAGTTCTTTTCGCGGGGATTGGAAATAGACGACCGATTTTCGACGCAGTTAATAAATTATTTGGAGGATATATTATGACACAGGACTACATCAGGGAATACCCGAGCGGAAAGATTTTGGGCATTATCGAGACGTACGAAAACGGCGACCAGATCGCGAGGGACTACAATACGCGTCGGCTTTTGGGCTACTACAAGGCCGATCTCAACCGCACCGAGGACGAGCTCCACCGCACAATAGCCACCGGCAACTGCGTGGCGTCGCTCATTTACAGCTACAACAGATAAGGAGGGGATTATCGTGATCGGCTCTAAAGATCTTGATAAAAAATACCTCGGCAAGGAAGTGATTTGCGAAGGGCACAAAAACGCGCGCATTGACGAGATTACAAGCTACGACATAAAAATAGCCGCCGACGACGGGCATTGGGCGTACCGAACGGGCACCGGCTATCACGACAACGCCGTGGCAAGAGGCTCTATCAGGTTTGCCGACGAGACGCTTCAAAAAGAGTTTATCGAGGACTACGAGGAATACGTGTCTTCCGATGACGGCCGTATCGAGTCGTATGGGTACTATATGATGAATTACGACTGAATCGGTATTGACTTGCCTCAGCTTAAATGATAGAATACACGAAGATATGTTTGCGTCGAGTCGCGGCGCGGTGTAAGAACTAGAATAAATTACGGAGGGATATATGAAGATTGAAATATTGGAACAGGCATTCGCATCATACCTTAAAAACTACGAAGGCTGCCAAATTACGACGACGAATTGGACGGTGTCCAAGGTTATGCTGGATTCGCTCGACGCCGCGCAGTTAAAGACATTAAAAGATATTATAGCCGACATCGACAGCGTTATTACGCCGAGTATCGGCAAATGCGTGTTTAAGGGCAGCAAGCCCCTTCAGTTTATCAAGCAGTGCGAAATCGACGTCGTGGGCATGAAGTTCGGCGCGGACGGCAACGACATCTATCTGTACGACTCCGCTTTTCATGAAAACGGATTAAACTACCGTGACAATGTGGCGAATGTGCTTAAAAAGCTCATAAGGGCGTTTATTATCGGCGAGCTGTATTTTAAGGGGCTGGGCTTTACCGTGCACGTCGGGTTCATCACGCCCGTTTGCAAGCCGAAGGTGCAAGACGGAATCGATAAGGAAATCCCCGCGCTTAAAGGCGTTTTGGAAACATACGACAGCGGCGTTCAGCTTGATTTGTTCCTCGATTCCAATTGCACGGAAATCATAAACGAGCTCGTCGGGCTTGTCGACGACATCAACGACGACAACGATTTGTTCATTCGTGCGATAAAATTGCTCAACACCACGCTGCCCAAAGCAAAGCCGACGCATAAAAATAAAGACGTCGTTATGGATGTAGTCGACGAGCTGATCAAAGGCGGGCTCTTTACCGCCAAGCTCGTTGACAATTTGTGCGACGCGGCGTACTCGAATAAAACCTTCGGGCTCAAAACTTTTCCGTTTATGAAGGAATTTACGGCTATTTCGGCTAACGAGCAGATAAGATATTACGCTACGCTAAAGAGCATAAACGGCAAGCAGTACAAAATATGCAACATGTGGTACGAGTCGGACATCAAGAAACTGAAAGAATGGTTCGACACGAAACAATATCTTGTTTAAACTTAAAATACATGCAAGGAGAACTTTATGGCAAATATCGGAAGCGGTAACGACAGCCTGAAGGACTTTGAAATCGACGGCACCGTGATTGTAAAGTATAACGGCGACAGCGCGAACGTCGTCATTCCCGACGGCATTACGGCGATTGGTGAACAAGCTTTCCGCGCCCGCAAATCGCTTAAAAGCATAACTATACCGAATAGTGTTACAACTATCGGCGGGTTTGCATTCACCCAATGCGTCGCCCTTGAAAGCATCGCTATCCCGAGCGGCGTTACTGCGATTGCGGAATATATGTTCTACGATTGCAAATCGCTCGAAAGCGTGATTATCCCCGACGGCGTCAAGTCGATTTCAGATTCCGCGTTCTACGGCTGTAGCTCGCTTAAAAGCATAGCTATCCCCGATAGCGTTACGGAAATAGGGGATGAAGCGTTTCGCGCTTGCTCGCTGAAAAGCATGACTGTTCCGAGCGGCGTCAAGTCGATTGGGTACTGCTTATTCCGCGGCTGTAAGTCGCTCGAAAGCGTGATTATCCCCGACGGTGTCAAGTCGATTTCCGGTGGCGCGTTCTACGGCTGCAGCTCGCTTAAAGGCATAACAATACCGAACAGCGTTAAGTCGATTGGAGAAGGCGCATTTACAGGCTGTTGTAAGCTTTACGACATTGTTTTTAGCGGCACCGTCGCACAGTGGAAAGCCGTTGCAAAAGAGAGCGGATGGGACGCCGACATCCACTATTGGGACGTTGAAAATTATGAGGACGGATACGATTCTTTTGAGGATCTCGGCGACTACAAAATCCATTGCGCCGACGCACTGTTATCGTAATTAGGTCGAGCCTATAGAATAACGGATGATTGGAGCTTAGTATAATGCGACATCCCCGTCTACTGCACGGACGGGGATGTCGCACTCAAGAATTGAGTTTTCCATTTTTCATAAGCGGGCGGTGCAGAGAAGGTGATTCGTCCTTCGCTATTCGTCTTTATCCGATTCAACGCCTAAAATATAATTAGCGTCGATATCAAGCGCTTTGCACAGTTTTGCAAAGGTATCAAGCTTTGGCAGCTTTTTCGTCGTTTTGTATTGCGTGACCATTTCGGGAGAGACACCGATACGCTTGGCAATTTCAACGGGTCTTAAACCGCTGTTTTCAATCTCTTCCGCCAACCTCTTTTTTATAGTGCTGTTGTCCATAAAAATAGTTTATAACTATTATTTGAAAAAGGGTTGACAACTAACCATTAGTTAGTGTATAATGTGGCTATAAAATTAATAAGGAGGACGGGGAAATGCTTAAGATAACCAAAGTTGTTTCTCAACAGGTTGCCAACATGTCCGGCTGCGGAAAGAGCACCGACTTTTCGTGTGGCATCAGCGTAAAGCACGGTTAAGAAGCAATAGTATAGCAAAAAACCGTCAGACAACAAGATTGTTCTGGCGGTTTTTATTCTAAGCAAAGCAACGAACGTCCTGAAAATGAAAAGAGATAAATTCAAAGTATTCGACAGCGAAGAGCTGGGACGCATTTTTTTGCCGGACGGATTATCGTATGACAAAAGTCGAGCCGTTCACGTTTCCCCGTTGCACGGCAGGGCGGTCGCCGTCGCGGTTGCGGATTATCAATGGATTTCGGTAAAGGGCGGAGGCTGGAACTACGGCGGTCCGCAGGTTTATATTTCGAATAAAGACGAAGAACTGATATTGGGCTTGTACCCGTCAGACTCCGCCGCAAGAGAGCTCGCCGTAAGCCGCGAAATCGAAAAGTTTACCGATCGGCTTCCCAAAGTGCTGTACTACAAAAAGCTTTGCGACGCAGCTTTGCCCGAAAAATATGCCCGCATTTCCGAGGCGAAATTCAAAAACGGCGTGCTTGTTCATCCCTGCCTTTTGTATACGCAGGTGAAAAGTCCGTTCCGCGTCGCCGATCTCACGTATTTTACCGAGAGCGAAAAAGCCGACGCAGTGGAGTATTGCTGCGGCTATTGGGGTATTCCTGCGGACGAATACACAAAAACATTCACGGAACAGCTTGCGACTCATGTCGCGTTGCTTCATAAGCACGGGTTTATAAACGATACTCTCGACTACGGGAACGTGACAATGCTGGCGGAAGTCATCGATTACGAATGGGTGACGGCGCCCGGAATAAAACTTTTTGACGGGACTTACGGGCTTCAAATAACAGACGAAAGAAAAGAAAAAGAAATCCTGTACGGCGCGGAAGTTTGCTTGCAGCTTAAAGCAATGCTGCATGAGGAATATAATCTTTTCGACATTTATCAAGCGTTTACAAGCGCGTACCGCAAGGTCAACGCCGACTTTTTAGACGCGAATACGAATATACGAAAAATACTGAACAAAGAGGAAATTATTTTATGACGCAATCGCCCGAAAAGGTTTTTGTTCCGCCCTGGATTTCTTGTCGCACATATCTGTTCGGGCAAGAGGAAAGCAGAACATATATCGCCAATGAAAAAATGCACACCTATGTTTTGTTGGAAGGCTTGGCAAGCGATATGTGGAAGCTGTTGCTCGATAATACTTCCCGCGACGAGCTGACGAGCTGGGCGGAGAACTGCGGTGTTAGCGACCAGGTTGAGGATTTTCTTGCCGACCTTGAAAAGCAGGGGCTTATATGTCGCGGGCAGGCGAACGACGTCGCCAAAGCGGCTTACGAGCCGTTCTCGAGCGACGAGCATTCCGACGAGGAAAAGAAATTCATAGAGGAAATGCAGGCGTGGCTTTTCGAAAAAAAGTTCCTGTTTTCGACGTTTTTCGAGCTGACATATAATTGCAATCTTAAATGCGTTCACTGCTATAATCCTAAGAATACGGCTGCTCTCGAAATTGATTTCGACCTTTGCAAAAAGGCCATAGACGACGCATACGATTTGGGCTGTTTCCGCATTACCTTTTCGGGCGGAGAGGCAACGCTGCACACGCGGTTTTCGGAGCTTGTGGGATATGCGAGAAACAAGCGCATGTCCGTCGAAATATTTACTAACGGTCAGACGCTCGCCAAAAACGGCAAGCTGTACGGCGATTTGTTGAAGCTGTATCCTTACCGCATATGCGTCAGCCTTTACAGCACGGACAAGGAAATGCACGAGAGAGTGACCGACGTCGGCGGGTCGTTTGAAAATACATATTCTCTCATACATCGGCTACGAAAAGATAATGTGAACGTACAAATCAAAAACTTCTTGCTCAATTTCAACTGTATGGATTGTATCAAGGTCAAAAATATGGCGCGGGATATATGCGCGACGTCGGTTGCGGATATATCGTTGATTCCCACGATTGAAGGGGACAAAAAAACAATGCGGTATGTGCTCGACGAAGGCGAGCTGTTCGAGCTCTACACAAATCCCGAATCGCCGCTGTACATCGGTACCGATTTCATTCCGCTTGACTACGACAAAGTCAAGGACGAAGCGCCTTGCTTGGGCGGGTTTAACGTGCTGTGCGTCAACCCCGACGGGAAAGTCGTGATCTGCGTGTCGATGCCTTATTCGGTGGGCGATCTCAATACGTCCACGCTGAAAGATATATGGCAGGACGCCGTGAACGCTCAGGCGGACAGCAGGCTCTATCAATGGCAGCGAGTTCGCATTTCGGATTGCACGGAATGCTATAAGCAAGATTATTGCGCATTTTGTAATTACTGTCCGGGAATGGGATACCTTGAGAACGGCTATT
This sequence comes from Clostridiales bacterium, assembly GCA_022508505.1. Classification (GTDB taxonomy): domain Bacteria; phylum Bacillota; class Clostridia; order Christensenellales; family Pumilibacteraceae; genus Anaerocaecibacter. Next base: position 152,854 of record JAFLVC010000002.1, read on the forward strand.
TAAAACGTTCGGAAGTGCTGTGCGCGCAGGCAAAAGTAAAAATGAGGGCATATCATTATCTGAAAGGCAAAGATTGAAACAGCCGACAGACGCGTTACACCCGAATTTGTATCCAAGAAATAATGAAACCGAAAAGGCGCGCGACAGCGCGCCTTTTCGGTTGTTTTAACAGTTTGGTTTTCGAGGGCGTCGCCGCTCGGCACATCAGTCAAACCTGATGTGGGGATTGAGTTCGGCGGGGCTTCGCCAATCTATGTTATACTTTTCTTTGAGTATGCGTTTTTTCGTGTGCCAATATGCGTGGCAAAAGCCCAGATAGTGACTGCGCTTGCCCAGCTGCTCGTCGAGAAGTTTTTCAAGCTCATCTTCTATTTGTTTGTATTCCAAAGTGTCTTCTACCGGATCTTTTATCATCATTCGCTCCTTGCCTGTATGTCGCTGTTTTCGTATACCCAATCGGGAACGCCTTCGATGCGCGGGCGGGCGAGCAGATGCCAATAGTTGACGAAAAAGGATTTTTCCGCTTCGCCCTTGACGGTCTTGTCCGTGCCGCTCTTTTTGAGCCGCAGCACGTGACCGCCCTCTTTTACAAGCTCTATGCCGTCTGCAAAGACCATGTTTTTGTTGAAGTCGATTTTCTTCTTTTGCTCGCGGATTTGCTGTTTGTCCTTTTGGGGGCAGAGGTCCACCGATTTGTCAATCACGATTGCAAAATAGAATTGCGGTTTTCCGCCCGTGTAAATGAGTTGGCCGAAGCCGAGCGTGTGGATTGTGATTTTCTTTTGCTCGTACAGCTCGCGCACGCGCGGGATTGGCATGTTCAATGCGTCGCCCATTCGGACGAGCAGAATGCCTACTAACAAATCGTCCGCCGTGAGGACGGGGAACCTTTCGGCGGCCTTTTGCTCCGAACCGAGGGGGTCGTGGACTTTTCGCAAATCGTCTTCCGAGAACCCGAACGCAAGCGCCGCCGTAAATTGATTTTTGGAAAGCGTCGCGTTTCCGCCGCGGTGGGCGACGATCATGCTGTTTCCGTAGAATATAAACGCGCCGAATCCGATGTGGTTGGACATTTTGCTCGAGCCGAGCGGGGAAAGATACCGACCGTTTTCGTAGATTTCTCTGACCGACATGTCGCCGCCGAATTTGTAGTCCATGGCGCGGTTTGTCACGAGGTCGTTGTAAAACGCCGTGCGCGAAGTGAACAGCTTTACCGTGCCGTCGGCCTCGCGCTTGCAGTCGTCGAGGCGAATCATCATGGGGTTGGCGATAAAGCTCGCAAGGTGCGCCTGCATGATCTCGCCGAAGTTATTTTGAATGATTGAATCGAGGGTAAATTGCTTGGTCGGATCGTCCTCTACGGTGTAGACGGGGTCGCCTTCGTATTCGATAGCGTCGTACCAAATGTCGGTTTCCTTTCCGTTGATTTTGAACTTCTTGCGGTAGAACACTTCGTCGTAAGTGAATTTACTGCTGATGAGTTTTATTTTTTCCTCGCGCAAAATAAGAAGGCTCGTCACGAAATCGGCGCCGACGACTGTGAGCATCATACCTATCGCGCTTCCGAGGATTTCGAAGCGCAGGTCCTCGAAAAAGAAGTAGAACAACAGCCCGCTTCCGATAATCAGAATGATAATTTTTATCCACAAAAATTTCCAGGTTTTTTTCATCGCGCGTTACCCGTATACAGAATTTTGTGCAGTAGGAGAGTGCCGACCTGCGTGTCCTTCAGCGCTTCGGGCGAAAGGCGTGAAAACAGGTTTTCGTAATGCGAGGACAGACGGTCTTCGACGGGGCGCGAAAAGATTACTTCGTCGCCTAACCGCACCGTCTGCGCCGTGTGGTCCACAAAGAGCGTGCCGTGTTCGCATTCTATGCGCGAGGTCTTTTGGCGCGACGGCGACCGCCAGTCCACTACAATCTCCGCCTGCACGCCGTCGGCGTCGAAAACCTTTCGCACGTATTTCAAAAGCCCGCTCTTGGAATCGGGCAATAGCTCTTCCTGCCGAAGTATCGTGTTTGTAAGGTCGATGATTTCGTCGTAGAAGCTCAAAACGTTTATGCCGCTGTCTATCCAGGCGCCCATGAGCCCCAATCTGTCCGCCCGAATAGTTCCGTCCGGCGTCGCGGCGTAATCGTCGCAGACGGTCGTCGAAACAGCGCGCACTTTTCCGAACCGTGCGAGGTTTTCCCTTAAAAAGCGAACTTCATCGGCGGCCTTCCAATGGAACATGCAGGAAAGCGAAACGCCGCATTTTTCCGCATAATCGAAAAACGATTCGATGTCCTCGGCGCTTTCGAACATCGGCTTTTCCGTGATGACGTCGACGCCGTTCGCGAGCAGCTCGTGCGCGATTTCGTCGTGTGCCGCTACGGGCAGCGCGAGCAGCGCAACGCGCGGGCGCAGGGAAAGCGCGCTTTGAAGATCGGTAAAGAACGGAACGGAAAAGCAGTCGCGCGCAGGACAGTTCGGGTTGATATCGACGAGCGCGTCGAGCCGCAACGTCTCGGACTTTTCCAAGCCCTTTTGATAGTGCGTGGCGATGACTCCGCCGCCGACAAGAACGGTACTCAGTTTCATACCGTCATTATAACATATTTATTTCGGAATTCAACCCATTTGAATAAGATATATTCTGTTGCCGCCCGAAAAAAAGCGGCGCATGACAACACACGGTCTTGCGGCATAGATAAGCGTCAATCCGAAGGGGAATAGATTAAAAACTATTGACACGCTTTTGCGCTTATGGTATAACAGGGAACAAAACACTTTGCGAGGTTTTTATGACGGGAAAGCGCGTGGGCGATTTTGAAATAATCGACGTGTACGACTTAAAGCAGGAAGAGTTTGACAGATTTAGTGACGAGCACGACGATTTTGAATATTGGCAGGAGGGCGAAACCATTTACTCTGCCGAGGATTACCATGATTTGGTGTTCGGCGATTTATTGCCCGGTCAGGAGTTTGCCGCTTTCAAGTATTTCGGAACCGACGAGAATATAGTCATACCCGACGCGGCGACGCAGCTTGGCAGCAGTCTGTTCGAGGGTAATGAAAAGGTCAAGAGCGTAACTATTCCCGATAGCGTGAAAATAATCGGGGACAACGCGTTTAAGAATTGCACCGCTTTGGAGAAGGTAAAATTCGGCAAGGGCGTTACGGAGATTTCGGAGTTTGCCTTTTGCGGCTGCACCGCGCTGAAGGAAATCGAAATTCCAAGCGGCGTTACGGTAATCCGCAACGGGGCGTTTGAAGGTTGCGCCGCGCTGACGCAGGTAGCTATATCGGACGGCGTAGAGCGCGTGGGCGAATACGCTTTCTGCAATTGCACGTCCCTTTCGGCCGTGAAGCTCGGGAACGGTTTAAAATGCATTTACAGCGGTGCGTTTAAAGGCTGTACTGCGCTTAAAAACATAACCCTCCCGCAGTCGCTGACCTCCGTCGACCTTTACGCCTTTTCAGAAAGCGGGATAGAGGAGCTGTACCTTCCCAAAAACGTAAGTGATATGCGGCGCTGCTCGTATTTGAACAGCCGCAACCTGAAAAAAGTCGAAGTGGATCCGGAAAATCCACACCTTATGTCCAAGGATAATTGTATAATACGTAAATCAAGCGGAATACTCCTTGCCGCGGTGGGGGATTTTAAGCTGCCCGTCGACGGCAGCTTGAAGAAAATCGACTGTTGGGTGTTTAACGGCAATCGCAATGTGACGGAACTGGATATCCCCGAGGGGGTGACGCATATTTACAGTTCTGCGTTTAGATGCTGCGCCAATCTGCGCCGTTTAAGCCTTCCGAGCACGTTAGAGGTTATCGGCGAAGATTGTTTTGAGGGCACTTCCGCTCTGGAGGAGATAGTTATCCCCGCAGGCGTCAAGGAGGTGGAGAGCGGGGCGTTTTATTGCAGCGGTATAAAGAGGCTTGTCGTAAAGCGCGGCGTGGAGATTTTAGGCTTTAACGCGTTCAGCGAATGTAAGCGCCTTGCAGAGGCGTATATCCCATCCTCCGTGTATAAAATAGATTGCGGGCTTTTCAGCGGCGAGCTTTTCGGAGGCTGTAACAAAAAATTGTGCGTGTATATGGAAAAACGCAAGAACGGCGGCCATGAGTATCTTGCAAGGTTTTTGGGTGATGTAAAAGTGGAGTTTATCGACAAGGCCGAAATCTGCGATTGAGTAATCAATACGGCGAAAGGTATTTGATTGTGCTTAAAACGAGCCATATGCCCGATTATTCGACAACTGACGAGCAAAAAGAAAAGTCCCGAGCCGAATGTGATGAACTTCGCACTCGGTTCGAGACACTTCGTTTTGTGAACTTAAGTGTAATCCAAGCGAACTTGTAAAAATGAATCATTTGAGGTATTGTTACTATACAGGTACTTTATATCTTTGATTTAACAGACATAAGCTTCTTTCGAATCCTTAAGGCGCACCTATGCAATTAATATCCGAATTTTTTGTTGCTTCAATTTCTGGAAGAAAGACGCGCCGCGTATCGCTTTAGTATATTGACTATACCTCTAAATAAATAAAATCAACTTGACAAATAATAAGAAAATGGTATAATACAAGTAAATTTGCTTTCTTGCAATGGCAAATTTGCGAAGTATTTCAACATAAATGCGCGGTTTCCTTATGAAAACGCTTGCGATGACAGTCGCAAGACAAAAGCTTGCTTTTGTCGCATTTAAATGTTATAATAAAATTATTATATGTTGTTATATCGGTTAATCGCTTCGGAGAAAATTCTATGAAAAAACTAATTTCTGTAATTTTATCGTTGCTCTGTGTATTTACTGCGGTTGCGCTTGTCGGGTGCGATCCGCAAAGCAATGAACCCGGAGATGAATCCGGAAATGAATACAATATAATTTTTACTATCGGAACAATTCCGCCTGTCTTGGCTGCGCTGGACTGTATAAATAACGGCAATGAGACCTACGCATTTATCGAGAGAGGCAAAACGTACAACGGTATAGATAACGTTTCGGGTTTTAACAATATCGGATTTGATAAGTCAAACAATGCAAGTACAGGGTTTACCAATGCCAATTTCGACGCCGTCGTTAAAAAGATTAAAGACCTGAACGTAAACGGTAATGAAAAGTTTAATTTTTATGTTTGCGATTACGCCGTATTGTGGGGGTTTGGTCTGGCTGCAAGCGCCGAACTGAAAAAAGATCAGTATCAAATTGTGCTTTGTGAAAACGGCGGTAAAACTTATGAGGGATTAGACAGCGATTATATCACCGACAAAACCGTTGACTCCTCCGCCGATGAACCTTATGAAAAGTTTCTAAACGACATCACCACAGTCAAATCAAAGATTGCTACCGTATTATCCAAAAACAAGCATAAAGTAAATTTCGATATAGGATATGATTTGGCTTATCCCGCAGCGACACTGAGTAATGTAAGATATCTTATTCAGGATAAGGTTAGCATTAAAAATCATCTTGAAAAGTCAGGCTCTGAAAATTATAAAACGAAATTACTCTCCGTATTCGGCTTTGAAGAAAATTCGAAGATAAGAATAAATTTTGACTTCGGAAGTATCAGCGAAAGAGTCGAAAGATTGCAGCCCGCCCAAAAAGAGAATTATCTTAAGCTTATGTACGGGGAATATTTCGAAGATACTCACAGCACTTTGACCCGTACAAAGCTTTCGGACAATGTAACCGAAGTGCCCGCGGAAAAGCTTGTTTTTATAGGCTCAAGAGCTAACGCCTATCCTCATATCGCACAATATTTCGGTTATGACGACGTGACGGATGCAAGGCAAGTACCCGATTCGTATGCCGACTTAAGGGATATGTATAAGACAGATTTCCTGTTTGCCGAGGAAGAGGATTATCGGTTATTTATAGATGTACTGAAAGATGCAACCAATTACGAAAACGATGAGTTGCCCGAACAGGAATTGCTGGATGCTATAAGAGTAGCTTGTTTTAATTATTATATCGATTATCTGGTTACGCTTAAATTTACTTATTTAAAATACGGTAAAGATTACGATATCGTATTGAAGGGGCATCCGAGCGAGGTTTTGGGTGAGCACGAAACCTGGACTCAGCATTACGATGTTTCCGTCAATGAAAAGGATTACCGATACGATAAGCTGTATGATAATCTGTTGTCGGCGTTCCACGCGAAGGACTCGATCGGCAAATGTATCGGCTTGATCCCGTTTGGTACTGCCGCCGAGAATTTGGCATATCTCGGTGTGGACATCTCGCTTTGCGGCCTGTCTTCGGGTACCTATACGGGTTACGAGCAGTCGGTCGATATTAAATTTGTTATGGCGACGGTGAATGACGCTATAGACAGTGATACCAATATCAGCGGAAGATATGCTAACGGAACATTGCTGGACCATGATAAGAACGGCAACGAAACGATAACTGCGTTTTTCAATATCGGTAATTTGTATAAGCAGCTTATTCAATACTATTCGTCCGAAGAGCACGGCAATAATGATTATAAAGCCTATTATGAAGAAAAATTCAAGGCTTGGCTAAGGGCTGTCAACAACTTGGACGAAAATGCGGATACTACCGGCTATGACGTGGATAATCAAGGGTTTTTAATAACTCCCGATGATTAAGCAATTTGATTTTGGATATTGTTAAAGACTGAATTGTCAAACTAAGTGCAACCCCACAAGAGGTCAATATGCTATCAAAGCGAAAAATTATCAACGGCTTAATAATTGCGGCAATGACGGCAGCGCTCGTCGTCATCATAGTGTTATATGCATTATTTATGCAGGACGGAATTTTTGACGAGAGCGCAGATCATCTTTCCGAGGTTTACGGACAGACGAACGCCGCCCTTCAACAGAGAATAACTTCCCACCGTATTGTTATGAAGAGCTGGGAAAGTTATATCTTGGAAAAGACCCAGAGCCCCGACAAGAATGAGCAACAAGAGTTTGAAAGATTTATTGACGCACATAAAAAGAAATTGAATGTTACAAGATTTTCTTTTATCAACACTAAGAATATGTTTGATCCGGAAGAGCCCGAGGAGAAGGACAAATTATACGCGATGGACAGAGACGGCAGACGGTATCTGCTTGAGTTAAGGCGTGAGCCTCAATATTTGTTCAAAGAGGGGGAGGACGCCGCCGTTGCGTGTATGCGCACTTATATCCCCGGCACAGGCATAGAAGTTAAAGATAAATACGGCTCGGTTATAGCACCTAAGGGTCAGCCGAGAAACGACTATAGTGAGAAAGACAGGTTCATTATGGTTGCCGTTATGTTTGACGGTTTACATTATTACACTGCTCCCGGTGACGACAGGGCGTTCAGATATAACGGTATAGCGTTCTTTTTCGATGTTGCGGATATATCCTACTCCATCGAAGTAGATGCGTTCGACGGTCAGGGAAACACGTTCCTCGTTTTGCCGAACGGTCTTGAAAAGGAATCGACGGGGCTCGTCCTGTTGCAGTCGGGTAATGACAAGTTCTTTAAGACAGGCGAGGACGAACAGTTAAACTTTCTGAAGTTTTTGCGTGATAAAACCGATATGGAAAAGAAGGATATCAAAAGCCTTCAGGCCGAATGGGAGAGAATCGATAAAGGAGAGATAGCCAGTTATACCACCACTTTCACGGGAAATAACGGTACGGAATATTATCTCAATTGTCGCAAGGTAGCTTTTAACGACTGGATAATGGCGGGTGTAGTGCCTGCGGACGTAGTCAACGATAGTATGACGAACATAAGAACGATTACAATCATCGTTATGGCGGCGATATTCATCGTGCTCGGCGGCGGCATTACCTGGTTCATAATAATGAGCAACAAGCGCAAGATTCAGGACAAGGAGCTTGCCATTAAATCGCGTGAGGGACTGTTCGACCACATTACCTTCAACTCCAAGGATATATTCGCCCTGTTCGACGCCAATATGGGCGAAGCCGAGTACGTCAGTTCAAATGTTGAGTCCGTCTTGGGTATCCCCGTAGAAGAAGCTAAAAAAGACGTCTATAAAATTTTGGAAGCGGCGACGGTGCCTGCCGAAGAGTTGTTACAGAATTCCGCACAGGTTTTAAGCGAAGGCATAGTCGTTGAAGAGCTTTGCATGAAAAACGCTCAAGACAATTCCGAGACATGGTACAGGTTGGTCATCAATCCCCCTCAGGGCAAGTCCGGATACGTGCTCATGCTCTTCGACCGTACGAAAGAGCGCCGGATGCGCGCCGATTTGGAGTCTGCTTTAGCGATTGCAAAATCCGCAAACGAGGCAAAGAGCAACTTCCTGTCCAATATGTCGCACGACATAAGGACGCCTATGAACGCCATTATCGGCTTTGCTACGCTGCTTGAAAAGGACGCCGAAAATCCCGACAAGGTAAGAGATTACATACGCAAAATCTCTTTCTCAAGTCATCATATGCTCAGTCTTATAAACGACATTTTGGATATGAGCAAGATAGAGAGCGGTAAGAGTGCCCTCCACATCGAAGAGTTCGCCTTACCCGATATGCTTGAAGAAATCTATACGATTATAAGTACACAGGTTGCAAGCAAAAAGCAGAAGTTTGAAATGCATACCAAGGGCGCTATACCCGAACTTGTAAACGGCGACAGACTGCGCCTAAACCAAGTTATGATAAACCTCCTTTCGAATGCAGTCAAAT